>NZ_AUNE01000010.1 GCF_000447755.1 Bacteriovorax sp. BSW11_IV
GTGCTCAATTGGCAGAACTGATGATGAATGAATTCTCTTTCCCATTTCACATGAATCTAATGACTCGTATGAAGATTTAAAACAATCCTTGAAGTATTCTTTGCGCGAATTTTCATCAAAAATGAGCTTTCCGAGATCAGGGGCCACTTTCTTAACGAAGATATTATTGTCTGTTAACTGAAGATCAATCATTTCTAAATCATAGAGTTCATAAGCAATGGCATCTACAATATCTTTATTTCCTTCGTAGTAACTAAGATCATTCAAAGCGCTGTAGTCACTCGTAATAGATGAGAGAAGTGCCAAGTGTTTGGCCGAAACATTAATATGATTTCCAATTTCAATAAGCTTTAAATCCGCAACTCCACGGCGCTTCTTATCTTCTTGCTCACTCAGGTGCTGACGTAATTCGTCGCTAAAAGATAATTTGTCGGCAAGAATTTGTAATGTCTTCTCAGAGACGGCAGATTCCTTATTTAAGATGTCACATAAGCGACCACTACTAAGATCTAGATCACGTGCAAAAGAGCGCAGAGAATAGGCCTTGTTGCGCCCATATCGTGCTTCGTATTCAGATCGTAATGTTGTGGCCAGTGTTGTTTGCATGGCCACATCTATATAATAAGTTGAGTTTGATTTCAAGCTGCTTCAAAAACCAGTGTAAAACTAGTACCTGTTGGGCCATTAAGAACATCAGTATTGGTTTTTATATCAAGATTAATTTTGAATTCGTCTACAAATAGCTTCATAATTGGCATCCCAAAACCTGTCCCGAGCTCACCAGAAGTCCCTAAGCGAGAAGTCGAAACATCTAGCTTGAAGAGATTATGAAGGATTTCATCAGGAATTCCACTGCCATTATCAGTAATTTTAAGTGCTGTTTGACCATTTTCTTTATACATCTCAACCGATATGACTCCAGCGCGTGGTGAGAACTTCAGGGCATTTGAGAGGATATTACAAATAATACTGCTCTTAAGGGAAGACTTCTCAGCAAGAACCATTTTGTTGGCCGATTCATCCACAGTGAAATCAAATTTTACACCTTTTGTCCTGGCCATTTCATCGAACATTTTTATGGACTCACGAGTGGTTTCGTCTAAATCAACAGGAAATCTTTCAAGATTGAGCTTACCAAGTTCAAAGGCCTGCAAAGAGCGGATATTATCAATAATATGTTCCATCGTTGCGGCAGTAAGATCAATTTTCGTAGAAATCTCTTTTAGATCATTACCCGATTCTGAAATATTTCCCTTTAAAAGTTTTCTTGTCAGGATTTTGATTACAAATAGGGGATTGGCCAAGTCATGTGAAAGAACCGAGACCAGTGATTTATTTCTCTCGTTTAAGAAGTAAAGTTTTTCACGCTGTTCATCGACAGTTTCAATGGCATTATTTTTTTGGCGCAAAAAGATGCGGATCACGATGTAATAAAAAGCAAATGACGTAAAAACAGTGACAGAATTGAAAACGAGAACATCTGTGTCAGTGAAATTATCAGGTTTAATCTCGATAAACTTTGGTAAAAGATAGCCTATTCCCATAGTAAAACCGGTAATAGCACAAACTATAAGCCCGCGTTTTTCTCCCAAGAGCATTACGGCAAAGATCGCCACGAGAGGCATATATACGAAATTAGTAAAGAACGTAATAGGAGCGTGGGCCTGTAGATAGGAGAGTAACTGGCCCATGGTCATAACAAATATAGTTGCCGTAGTTAGGTAGTTTCCAGTTTTCTTATAAAATATAAGAGCAAAACTATTCACGAAGACACAGCAGAAAATGAACACGGCCGTTTTGTGATTGTTGGCATTAATGTTCATAAGGCCAAAAAAACCCAAAGTAATAATTGTAACGATGAGAGTTCCGACCAAGATGCGATAGTTTGAGCGCTCAATGATATTTGAAGAAGTCTCAGACTTTTCATTAATAAAGTATGAAACAAGTTTCCAAAAAAAGATTTTCTGTTGGTCTATCATAAATTTATGCTTTCAGCTTTTTTAAAATTTAATATAAAAATTGAACCCTGTCCGTTATTTGATTCTGATGTAAAACTCTCCACATCAATTTTGCCTTTGAGAAGTTCAACGGAATTCTTCACTATTGGCATACCAAATCCTGTTCCGTGTTCACCGCCAGTTCCTTCACGATTTGTTTTGGCGAAGGGATCAAAAAGATTGTTCAAAATATAAGAGGGGATTCCAATACCGTGATCCCTTACCTTCAAACAAATATCTTTTGCATTGATCTCCACAACAACTTCAACATTGCCACCTTGTTCTGAATATTTCACAGCATTTGATAATAAGTTGGCAATAATTTGGTTCTCAACAATACTTTCTATCCCCATTATCCATGCATCGCTGGGAATGTCCTTAATTAATTTAACCTTTTTAATATCAATTAATGATTGTAAGTTAACTTCTGCATTTTCCACACAGTTTTTAAGGTTAACTGGTACAAAATTAAGCTCTTTTTTGCCTGATTCATAGGCCTCAATATCACGTATGGACTCGATACTGGCCGTTATTGATTTTACACATTTTTCGATAGTATCTGATTTTTTCTGAAGCTTTTCTGGAAGTTCTGCTCTTTTAAAGGAAAAAGCGGCTGAACTGATAACTGTTAGGGGATTGGTGATATCATGGGCAATAATTCTTAGAAGATTTTGCTTTGATAAGGCCCTCTTACCCATTTCTTCCGTAGATCTTTTGGCCAATTCCAACAGAAATAACGTAAAACAGCTATTTAATAAAATCATGCCAAAAACCACTTGAAATTGAGCGATTATCCGACCATTTTGATTGAAATAATTGGGCAAAGGCCCCATCAGAATATCACCGACAAAAACGGTTATTATGGATATTGTTGCAAATAAGGCCCAAATAATTGTGTGTCTTTTACTGGTCAAAATTCCCGCGATTAAGGGCAAAATTCCAACCCACATTATTGTCGATGTAAAAAATCCACCCGTAAGCCATGAAAAATGAACTTGAAAAAGGCCACCGGGAATTAACATCGTATAGACACCGGCCGTGAGTGATTTTGTATAACGGTACATAAATGGCGCTAATAAATGGATAAATGCATAGGCAAAACCCGTATATCTAATCGTATGATGATCGATGAAATTATAGGCCAAAAATCCATAGGCCCACATTAGGATTCCTGTGAGAAAGGCCACGGCCAAAAACAGATGAACCTTTAACGAACGAACATGAGAATAATGGTCGTCGACATTAACGATGAACCGAAAGAATCGTAGATAAAGGTTTTTAAGCAATAACATCATAAATCAATAGTAATTGTTGTCGGCAGAATTGACCACTTATTAAAAGTTCAATATTTTCATGATACTATAGATTATGGGATATACCAATTTACCCCACATAATTAACATTATATGGGGTAGTAAAATTTGCCCTTAGGGACGCCCTTTTAGCGTTTGGCCTCTAAAAAAACCTATAAGTTTTTCAAAAACACACCAAAAAATCATGGCCCCATTAAGATCACCCACCACAAACTTTGGATGGGCCCATGAAATTTTTCAATTTAAAGAAACATCTGGTTAGAAAAATCATCGTATCTATGCTGTTAAATGTGAACGCTATAAGCGTTCATGCCTACACTGATAATATTATCTATGAAATGAAAGTCCAGCTTACACAGATGATTGCTTCATTAATTGAACTTCATGCTACGGCAGATGAAGATGAGTTTGATGGAAACAAGGCCTGTGTTCAGGTTGAAAATTTTCAAAAAAGATCTGAAATAGTTCTTTCGGAGAGTGTTTATATAAGACACCTTCCCTATAATCTCGATATCGATGAATCTGTTCGTAAAAATCTCATTACATTGAGTGAGCTTTGTGCAAGTGATTTGGTCAATCGCGAAGTGGTTCAAAGACTTTCGTCTATTGCGCGCGAAACAGGCAATAGACTTGGTCAAACAACACTAAGATTCCTGGAAAATCAGGCCATCTTTGAAAAAGAGGCTACAAGAGAAATATATAAAAGCTCACAAAAAACGCTTCAATATGCAAGAACATACACAGGCCTTGATAAATTAAAGCTTGATTTCATCCAATATGGCTGTGATTACAATGTAGCACTCTCCTATTTTACAGACGGACTCTCTGTTGAATTAAACAATAATTCAAAAAGAGAGATCATCGGTAAAATTAGTCATGATGAGGCAAAAGTTGTATTTGATGAAATTAAAGCGACTCATTGTCATTAATTTTTGTACCATAGCGGGCGCTTAAAAAGCGCTCGACCATAATTCTAAAAATTCTTTCCATGTGTTCCTGTACTGGTTTTTTATCTATTACACCTAAAGCGCGAGCGATGGCCTCATAAGTACAAACAGCTTCAAGATAGGGAGATTTTCTCATCTTATATTCAGATGGGCCCATAAAAGGGATTTTCACTGAGGGCATATTCTGAAGAACAGCTTCTCTTTGTTTAAATTTTCTCGCTTGGCGCCAGCTTCCATCTGGCACAACGATGGCCACTGGTTTATCAAAACTTTCAATATACTCAGAAGAAAGCTCAATTGCTTCTTCATCAGGATATAAAAAGAGATATTGGTATGAATCATCAAAAAGACCTTCGAGCTCTAATTCGTGATCCTTTAATCCCCTAATATGTATTTTACAATCCGATAACGTATGAACGGCCAGTGTTGCGGTATTGCTTGGCAGCTTTCTTTCGCGGGCATGCATGATGATATGAACAGGCACTTTGTTTTCAATTGTCGAAATTTCATGACAAAAACAAATGCTCTTATTTACCTTACATTTTGGACAGCGATCGACACTTGTTTGGCGCCTAGTTCTTTTGGTCATATTTTCTTTCTTTGCCACTTTTATTTTTTCCGTTATCATATTTTGTTAAGACAACACTTTATAATGAAAAAGGATCCATTATGGAAGCATTACAAAAGCATGGAATTAACATAGGGCTTTTCTTTCTTAGAGTTTCAGCATCTTTATCAATGATTTTGGCCCATGGCTGGCCGAAACTTGCCAATTACTCTGTTTTGGCCCCAAAATTTGGCGATCCATTAGGTATTGGTGCTAGCGCCAGTTTGGTTTTAGCTATTTTTGGTGAAGTTGTGTGCCCTATTTTTATCATCCTTGGTATCAAAACACGTTTTGCCGCTATTCCTGCTGCAGTAACAATGGCCGTTGCTGGGATTCTTGTTCACGGAGCCGATCCATGGCAAAGAAAAGAACTCGCATTCATGTATCTCTTCATTTTTGTTTCTCTCATCTTCACTGGTGGCGGAAAATTATCTATTAAAGAATAAAACGAGGGCCTTTGGGGCCCTTTTTTTATAATTACACTAAAACAACGCACTGCAAGTTTCATATTTACACACTAGTTCACATTTATTGTGAACGTGAACATATTTCATTGACGATTCCCGCCTGAAACGAGAGTTTTCCTGTAATCACAAGGAGAACACCATATGAAGAAATTTCTAAGCGCACTATTATTTGTAGGCCTTAGTTCTCACGCGGCCGTTTGGCAGTCCACAAATGAATGGGACATGCAATGGGAACAAAAATATGCTGATTGGATGAAATCAGACAACGTTTACGCCACCATGTTTGTTAATAAAAACTCGGCCTATAATGGTGGAAGTTTTGACTGTGCCGATGCGGCCTATGCTTTAAGAGCAATCTTTTCTTTTGAAAACTCACTTCCATTTGCCATCAAAAACCCAACAGGCTCAAATGGTAAATTCAGTCTGTTCACAAATAGCATTAATAAATTTGATTATGTCCAAGCGGGACCAAAAAGAGTTATCGCTTTTTTAAATTATATTGCTGATATGGTCGGTTCAGAAAACCTTACTCGTCATGATACTTATCCTATTGCCCTTGATTCAATTAAGGCCGGAAACGTTTTCTCATATAAAATTAAGGCACGTTTCGGTAAGTGGATTCGTCACGTTTACAATATCAAAAACGTAAATGACACGGGAACATTTGATCTTATCTATTCAACTCAGGCCATTAGAAAAGCTGGCGTTCCTTTGAATTACAGAAAGGAAAAACCAATCGTTGAAAAGCCTCATGATGTATGGGGATTTAAGGCATTCATTTGGCCAAATCTTCACGGAGTAAGCTACTCTCAATACCCGAGTGAAATGCGCTATTCTACTGAACAATTTGAACTTGCGAGTAAAATGGATACGGGCAGCTTTTTCAAGCTTGTTAAAAATAAGCTCAAAATTGTTGATGAAACTGATGAAGCTGTTTTAATTAAAGCATTCAATAACGTGTGCTCTGAATCGCAAGCTCGTATTCAATATGTTAATGAAGCTGCTGATCGTCTGGCGCAAACAGGTGGCAAGTGTATGGACTATGCTGACTATGATGCCTATTCAACACCAGCGAGAGATAAGGCCCTTAAAGACGCTTTTGAAACCCTTTGGATTTCATTCAAAGAAATCGTTGAAAAAGGAACTGTGTCTCCAAATAGCAACGCCTATAAGCTTGCAAATGCTGTTTTCTGGCACCGAAGTACGAATCAACCTCACTTATACGAACCAAATAGTGCGGAAAAAGATCTTCTTTTTGAAACATGTCCGATCAACTATAAAGCAAATAAGTCGATCGATCTTGCAGAGCTCTTTATTAGAATTAGAACTCATGCTCTATCGTCACATCCGAATGATATTCTAGAAAATCGTTGGGGTGAAAATATTGGAAGACGTACAAAATGTAAGGCCTGGTATTAATCAGGCCCTAATTTATTGATTATTTTCTTCTTCTTTTTGTCTGAGTTCTTCTTCAACAGTGTAGTCGTTAACTAGACTGTTGATTTCTTCGACTTGAATAATCTTATTGGCCGTATTTTCAGAGGGATTATGTTGAACCTTAATCCCAGCGGCCTCAAGTTTTTCTTCTGCTTCTTCGGCATTAACAACGATGTTGTTATTGTTAAATGTATTAATAATCTCTCTCGCCTTTTCTGTTCCTTCTTCTGAGAAGGCCGAGTTGCTAAGCTCCTTAGAGATTGAATAAGTGTTGTTTTGCTTATCATTGGCCACATCGCGACCACCGTTTTGTCCGCTTGATTGAACATCTAGATAACCGGCCACAACGTTTGAGTAGTGAATTAGTTGGGCGTAGTTTTCAGTTTTTTGTGACAATTCATGTCCTATAGTCGTAAGGCGATTTAGCTTCTCTTGTTCTGCTTGCTCAGGACTAAGGTTAGTATTTTGATTGGTCGCGGCCGCCAACTTCTTTGACAAGGATTCGATCACTTGATTTTTTTGTAGTTCATAGCGACCAGTGATCTCAGCTTTAAGATTTTCAATATTTCCGGCCATCATTTCTTTAATTTTTTCGTCACTATAACCTTGGTCTTTAAGATACTTCTCAAGATTACCATCATCTTTAAGATCTTCTTTTAGCTTTTCCGCAAGGGCCTTATTACGAAGCATCTGCTCCCCAATAAAGTCTTCATCTTGTTCTTCAAGAAACTGAGAACACTCCTCACCAAGATCTTTATTCTTAACACATTCTTCGATCTTTTCTTTATCTGCGACACTACCTTCATGGAACTTAGACTCAGCAACGAACTCTCCCGAAGTCACAGTAGTGAGATCATCTACTGTTTTTCCTTTTTCGTTACCAGAGAAATAACTTGGGTCATTTGTCTCAACCATATTCAGTTCGTCATAACCTTTTTTAATCTTATCAATTGCAATGAGGTTTTGCTTTGCTGCCTTAATATAATTTACAACCTCACAGGCCCTCATCTTTGTGTAGCCATCTTTCATATTATCGACACAAGTCTTTGTTGCAGGGTCTACAGTACAACTGCAATACGTCGGAGTTAACTTAATACACTCCATATAATTTTGCTTAGAACTACTTGAAAAACTCGCGGCATCTTGCAAGTTCTTATCTCGAGCGGCCTTTCTTTTTGCGGAATCGCTATCAATAGAATATGAAATTGTTGTTTGAGGTTGACCATCTGGCCCAATAGTTGTTTTGGTATCATATTCAGCATCTAGACAGATTGATGAGAAGGCAGAAATTATATTTTTACCAACCTGAGTTTTAAAAAGGTCGTAAAAAACTTCCTGGCCAGCGACTTTTTGTTGAATAAACTTTTTATCTCCAGAGACTTCTTGAAATAATACGGCCGAAAGTTTTTCATTCAGATACTTCTCTAAATTTTCAAAACCTTTTTTTTGTGAACCTTCTAGACCACCAGTACTTACTGATTCATAACGTGCATCAAGTTTTTTCCCATCTTTTGTTTGCTCTATAACTTGAAGAACTTGTTCTTTTTTACCATCATCCAAATTCTTCCAAAGACAATCACTCACATCTGAATTGCTACGCCCTGGTTGTTTACAGTTGGTATAAACTTCTTTTACTCCAGGTATTTCCATGGCCTTTGCAAGAGCGTCCATTGTTTTATTTTCAATGGCCTTTTGCTCCTCGGAAAAAGAATTTTGGAGAGTGGTTAACGATATAAATAAAATGAGCTTTTGAAGGTATTTCATACGTTAATTATCGGCTATTTTCTCGAAAAATTAAAAAAATTCATATAATGGCCCTTATCACAATAATAGCGACAAAAATTATTGGCACTTTTACCCTCCCTGACCTTTCGGTCGGTCAAGTCATTCATCTGTATACAAAAAAAGATGGTGGCCCTAAAATAAAGGCACAAATTAATTGAGGAAAAGGAAATATCTAAATGAACTTCTTTGAAGACGAACAAGATTGGAAATGGCTCTTTAAAAATGGAATTGATTGGAAAACAATCCTTCCCCTTTACTATCAAAGCTACCCGACTGAGGAAGGTTTTGAGAAACCAGAAGACGTCATCTCTTTTATGGAAGAAATACTAAATAGTACTGGTGCATGGACAGGCGGTGCCGTTAGCCAAAGAGCAGAAAAACTCGATCAAAATGGTGCAGGTCAAGTTGTCGATGGAAGAACTATTCCAGGTCCAGAACTATCTGCCCTGTACAAAGAAGCGGCAGAGCTTCAGGTGATTGGTTTGCCAATTCCTCCAGAGTTTGGTGGTCTAGGAATTCCAACAACGATCCTTATGTTCTTATTGGCCCAACTCTCTAGAGCATGTTTATCACAATCAACTCAACTTGCTTTTTTCACTTCTATTGCAGAAATGGTTCACCGCTTTTGCGATCATGAAACAGCACAAAGAATTATTCCAAAGATTATCGCTGGCGAGCTTAGTGGATCAATGAATTTAACTGAGCCTGGTTGTGGATCAGATCTTGGAATGATTAAAACGACTGCAATAAAAAGAGAAGATGGAAAATACCTTCTAAATGGAAGCAAGATTTTCATCACTAACGGCGGTGGCGGTGTTGGATTTGTACTTGCTCGTATCAAAGGCGCGGCTGAGGGCCTTGCTGGAATTTCAATGTTCCTATGTGAGCAAGATATTCCAGAAAAAGATGGTCCTAACTATATTGTAGCTAAGAATGAACACAAAATGGGAATGCACGGATCATTTACGACTGAAGTTGTTTATGAAAATTCGGTTGCGTCCCTTGTTGGTGTAGAAGGCGAAGGTTTCAAATACATGCTTCACCTTATGAACGAAGCAAGAATTGCTGTAGGCTTTCAGGCGCTAGGAACAATTGAAGGAGCAATTTCTTATGCTGTAAAATATGCAAATGAGCGCCAACAATTTGGAAAACCAATTGCAGAACTTCCCCTTATGAAAAGAAACCTCGAAGACTTTACAACTGAGCGCGATGCTCTTAGAGCTCTTCTAACAGACACCGTTTCTCACTTTGACATCTTCCAAAAGCTAGATTTAAAGAAGAAAAAAACAAACGATCTCTCTAAAGAAGAACAAGTTCTTTTTAAAGAGGCCAGTCTATGGGTGAGAAAGAGAACTCCTCTAGTAAAGTACTACGCGTGTGAAGCAGCGACAAACCTATCTCAAAGAGCTATTCAGGTTCTTGGTGGTTATGGTTTTATGCATGAATACCCAGTAGAAAGATTTCACCGTGATTCTTTCGGTCCACTTCTTTATGAAGGGACAAGTCAGATTCAGGCCCTGATGGCCCTTAAAGATATCATCAAATACGCCATGAAAGACCCTAAGCGCTTCTTTAGCAACGTTTTTATTAAGCACCCAGGTATCAACCTTCTTGGTGGAAATTCTGCCTATGAAAAGAAATTGAAAAATTCTCAATACCGCTTCAAAAAGAAGATGATTGGTCTGATTATTAAGACTCTTAAACCAGAGACTTCAAATAATCTTTTTAATGCTAAAGCATGGGCCACGGAAGAAAATATTGATAAGCTCATGATTCACGCAGAAACTCTGTGCCAAGGTCTCTCTTACCTTGAAACGCTAAGGGTTCTAAGTGAGCATGCACAAAAAGATTCATCGCGCTCAGAGCTTTTCAACAGATACTATACTCTGATTACTCCGCGCCTTGAGGCCATCTATACAGATTGGGAAGTAAGAACTTAATCTTTGATTTTGTGGGGTCCCGAAAGGGGCCCTTTTTTTTAATTTGTTTCGCTTAGAACTGTTTGAATGAAGACACTGGACTGCTCTGGATATTCAGAACATTGAACCTTTTTAACGATTTCTTTTACAACACCGGCCGTAAATTTATCAGACGAACTAATAACTTTTAATTCAACAATTTCTTTGGCCAAAATACTGCTACTTGCATCACTTCTAGGGCCCTTGATTTTTCTTATGACATCAACTCCACCATATTCATTGGCAAAGAGAACCTGATACATTGTGCTATCATTGCCCTCATTTACAACTTTCTTGGGTGTTCTATCGCTAAGAACATCATCACAAATTGTTTTAAGCTCACCATCGCGATCCGTTTGCATAATCGAGAAATATGAAATGGGAAGGCTACCATCTAGATAAATAGGACCTGAAGATAAAAGCTGTTTAACTTCTAGGTCACCATTGTATTTCTTTACACCTTGCGGTTTCTCACAATCTTTATTATTAATTTCTGTGCTAAATATTTTAGAACTTTGTAAACTTGTAAAGCTAACTCTCTTTGTTCTAAAAAGAGTACAGACCTTGTTAAGTGTTGTGACATCTTCAGATGAAAAAGTACTAGAGATAAGATAATTTGTTCCGATGGCGCCACTTGAATAATTTGAGACGCGATTCTTATCACGGCCACAGCTCATAAGCGTAAGTAAAGTGAATGTAAGGACAATAAATAACCTTCTCATTACGTATATTATCGGAACCTTAAAAATCAACTTTAACTTTTTTCAATTTTGCGATATGAAGCAACCATGGAAAAAACATTTCAAGGCAAGCTCGGCACATACATCGTAAGAGAAACTGAAGATAAAAGTCTCACCATTTGGTCAGGTTTTTTCGATGAAAACTGCCATTCTTTGGCCGGTGCCATTAACGAAACCATCTATAATTACCTAGAAGGTGCAGAGGTTTTACCTAAACTCACAGAAGGAAGACCCTGCAGTGTTTTTGAAGTGGGTTTTGGCGCCGGAATAGGGCCAAAGTTAACTATAAACAAATGGCGTGAATTAGGCGCAAAGGCCCCCTTGTCATTTATAAGTACAGAACTAGACCCGGCCTTGGTAGAGTTTGTTCGCGACAATTCAGAAGAAGACTTTCTAAAAAATCTTGTACGCGATGAAAACGGACATTTTGTTTTTAAAGAGGGGCTTCTAACATTTAAAATCCTTATTGGTGATGCGCGCAAGACTATTAAAGAATTTCAAAAAGAGAATCATTTAATAGACTCTTTTTATCAAGATGCTTTTAGTCCCAAGAAAAATCCTGCACTTTGGACGGTGGAATGGTTTGAAGATTTGAAGATCATTGCAAAAGACCAAGCAGTGCTGTCAACTTACTCTTGTAGCAATGCCATTCGAAAATCCCTTGTACAAGCAGGTTGGGCCGTTTTTAATCGCAAAGGTTTTGGGACAAAAAGACACGCTACCATCGCAAAGAGTCAAGGAGAGTCTAGTGATGAGATTCTTCTGTCTTTGTCACGCTCACCTGTTGTTGCATTAGTTGATCAAAATCTGTAAGGATTTTTTATAATTTACTAATATCTCGTTTCTTTTTTCCGATAATCAATGTGTTATAATAAAAAGAAAAGGGTGAAACATGGCGCAGGTAATAGTCGTTGAAGATAATCAAACAATGCTTGATCTTCTTACGTTAAATTTAAAAACCTTCGCAAGTGCAGATGTTATTCCTAGAGAGAACGCAGCGGAAGTTATAGACCTTCTCTCACTACTTCCTTCTGTAGACCTTATCATTGCAAAAAATTATATCAAAAATCAAAATGTCCCTCACGCAATTGTCGATTTTCTAATCGATAACAGACTCGATATACCTGTGATCATCGTTGGTGATGTGCAAGAAGACTATCCTGGAATTGAAGAAATCGCCACAACAGTGTCTGATACAAAAGATTGGGAAGAAATTGTAAAAACGGCCTGTAAGTCGTTAGGGGTTTCAGAAGAATCATTAACAAAGAAAATGAGTCCTGATTTTGTTCCTGTTCCCACTCGTTATTTTCTCTCACTTGAATCAACTTTTTGTGATGTCTATATTCGCATTAAAAAGGGACCAGGTGATTATCAGTTTGTAAAACGTATCCATCAAGGTGAAAAGTATCCAATGGATGTTGTGAATAAGTATATAAACCAAGGCCTAAAGCACTTTTATATTGCCAAAGAATATGAAGAGAACTTTACAAACTTTGTTTCAAATCAACTTGTAGAAAAACTTAATGATAAAAGTATTAAGCTAGATGAGAAAATTGATATTATGGCCGAAGGTTATAGTATCGCTCTTCAAGAGATCTACAAAATGGGCTTTACAAGCGCAACAGTTCAGTTGGCCGAAAGTATCGTCCACTCGATGATTGACACGTTTAAAGTTAATCCTGAGATGTCTCCCCTATTATTTAAAATTATTAACTCTAAAACGGGATACCTCTACCGTCACGCTCATATGTGTTCAATTGTCTCTAGTGAGATTTTGAAAAACATGGGGCGTGATAAAAAAGAACTCCATGAAACCATGGCCTATGCCGCATTTTTTAAAGACATTGCGTTTGTTGAGAATGAAGAGCTTGCCAAAATTTCAACTTTCAATGCACTCGAAGAATCAGAATTAGATGAGTTTAGTTGGGACCTCGTGTTCAATCATGCCCAAGAGGCCGCAAATATTGTAAGAAAACTTGAAGATGCTCCTCTTGATGTTGATACAATTATCAAAAATCATCACGGTACAACTAATGGCCGTGGGTTTGCCACTGAAAATAACAAGACAGATTTTCCAAAATTATCCCTAATCTTTATTGTCGCTGTGGAGTTTACAAATGAGCTTTTGGCCTTTAAAGAACTTGGTCGCAAGCCACGTCCTATTGTCGATATCCTAAAAGAAAAGTATGATGTTTCTAAGATGAAAGATATTATTCATGCTTTAGAAAAGACAATTAAAAACTCTTAGGAATAATTAGGATTTATCATGACAAGATCTCCGTTTCCAAAAAGTCCAATTACGGATTTATTTGGTATTCAATATCCTATCATCCAGGCCGGAATGGTCTGGGTCTCTGGAGCAAAATTGGCCGCCGCCGCAAGTAATGCTGGATGCTTGGGACTCATCGGTGCCGGTTCAATGAAGCCCGACCTATTGAGATCACAAATACAAAAAGCAAAGAAGCTAACATCAAAACCATTTGGGGTAAATATTCCTCTTTTGTACCATCTTGTGGAAGAGCAAATTAATGTTTGCTTAGAAGAAGGTGTAAAAATCTTTTTTACAAGTGCCGGTTCTCCAAAAAAATGGACGCAATACTTAAAAGATCATGGCGCCATTGTCGTTCATGTGACATCCACGCCAGAACTTGCAAAAAAATGCGAAGAGGCCGGATGTGACGCTGTCGTTGTTGAGGGATTTGAGGCCGGAGGTCATAATGGGCGTGATGAAATAACCACGATGTGCCTTATTCCTCAAGTGGTCGATTCTTTAAAAATTCCGGTTATTGCGGCCGGTGGTATTGGTGATGGAAGAGCGATTCTTGCTAGCTTTGCACTAGGGGCCGATGCTGTTCAACTAGGAACGCGCTTTGCTCTTACTATTGAATCAAGTGCTCACGACAATTTTAAAAAGGCCATACAAAATGCAAAAAGTGGCGATACAAAACTCGTAATGAAACAGCTTGTGCCCGTTCGTTTGTTGAAAAATAAGTTCTACGACCAAGTCATTGAGCTAGAAAACAGATGTGCGACAAACGATGAGATGAATGAACTTCTTGGAAAAGGCCGTGCCAAGGCCGGAATGCTAGAAGGCAATATGGATATGGGAGAGTTAGAAATTGGCCAAGTAAGTGCACTTCTAAAAGATATACCTACATGCGAACAGTTGGTCCAAGATCTAATTTCTGAATATCACAAGGCCCTTACAAGGGTTTCATAAAGGCCTCTAAATAAGACATACATGTTTTGGCAGTTGTGGCATCAAGCATTTTCTCAAACCACTTTCTGCCAAAAGATGTCTGAATCTTCATCTTTACTTTATTTTTATCATTTAAAAATTGAGCAGACCCTGAATCAATAATGACCCAATCATCACTCACATCATTCCAGATGAGATTCGCTGGCCTTAAGTCACCAAAGTAAACTTCATTTTGAATCATTTTCTTTACAATAGAAAAGAGCTTTTGCATTTTATAATCCTGCATATTCGCCCCTTGATTCAGCCAGTTTTTAATATAGTCCTCACCACTTTCACCTTCAATAAGTCTTCTGACAGAAAAGTTTTTTGAGCCAATGTAATATTCGGCATGAGTTAAACCAATCTTTTCATAGGCCTCAACACGCTTTTTCTCTTTACTGAGATCTTTCTCAAGAATACGTCCAACTTTAACAACGTAATCCATTCCTGCTTTATCTTGAAAGTGATAAACAAGAATCTTCGAATTCTCATGAACGCTTCCTAAATAATTCAAAATCCCCAGTTCTTTAGTCTCGATGATAAGTCCAGATTCGGGAGATTTAGTGAGAACATATTTCGCAAAACTATCGAGATCAATATTTTTAGCAGAGCTTTTTTCCAAGGCCTTTGCGCGTGGTTTAGTCTGTGGATTTGTTTGTTCACTTGAATGCGCGTAAGAGGCCAAGTATTGAGACTCAAGATTGTTCAATTTAGGACCTAAAATTGGAGCTAGACTACGAATTCTATTGGCAATTTTCGCATTCAACATTTTGGCTTCACTGCCATCAGCGATTAATTTTAGTAAATGACCATAATAAGTAACAGAGATGGCCTTACCCTTGTATTTATTTTCCGTCATTTCAATAAAGCGAAAAATGAATGATTCATAAAGTTTTCCAGACATTAATTCTGGACTAACAAGATAATTTGATATCGTTTCAAAGATTTTCCCATTCAAATTCTTTTCATTCATTCCAAGAAAACCAATAATAAACTTTTCAGCAATATCTTTTGATTTGGTTCCTGAAATAGAACCTACTTCACGATATAAAAAAGTACTTAAGTCAGATGGCCTATCTGTATGATTAAGAATTTTTGTTATGCTCTCACTATAACTCGAGCTTTCTTGCAACTTACGAGAGATGCGCAGAGATTCCACAATATTTTTAGGATAGTTTTCTAAATGAGGAATAATAACCTCTGAAACTAAACGTTCACGTAGAACACTCGTTTTGTTCAAAATGCCCAGTACAAGTTCAGAAATACTTTTAGATTTCCCATTCTCGTAACAATACTCAATAAATTGATCTAAGTCTTTATCCGTAAACTGAGAAATGACATCAACAAGTTTATTTCTAAAATTTGTATTTTTAACCAATGCACTGTTTTTCTCTAAAATTGCTAGAAAAATTTCTAGATGATCAAAGCTCTTTGATTGACCTAGTATAGTAAGAAAATATTTATTTTGAATCGTTTCTGGAGTAAGAAATTTATCTAGAATGTAATCAGAGGTCTTACTATCTAAGGTTACATTTAAATTTTCTAGAACATCGACTAGCGAATTAAAGACTATACCTTTGTCTTTAATTGAAGCAGCTTCGAGTCCCTTTAACATCGAAAGAAATGTACTTTGATCAAAATTGTTGAGTGAAAATTTTTGTAAATGCCCTTTGATGGCCTGACCGGGTAATGCATTAGTGACATTGAGTGCATCACTCAGGACACTTGAGAATTCAAAAAAAGCACTAAATGTTTTTACATCATACTTCTTTGCTTCCTTAGTTAATTCTAGATACTCAAACGGATACATTGGGTATTTAACAAGAAATAATTTCTGGGCCTCACTCAACTTTTTTAAGGCCTTAGTTGCGTCATCATAGATAGCATCTGCATCAATATTTAGTTCACTTAAAACGTGAGGAGCAATAATTTGGTTTCCAAAGACGACAGATGAAGCTAAGAGATTATCGTAAACAAGGTCTTTTATTCCTGTAATATTTAAAAACGATGCTAGCTTTTCATTATTATATGAAATGATTTTTTTAAAGAATAAATTATTATCAGCATCTTTGCCCATAGAGATGAGATTATCTAATTTAAGGAGTTTTTCATATTCTTGGAGATGGGACTTTGAAATCTCGATTTTTCCAGGAAGAATAGAATTCAACATAAAAGGAAGATAGAGAGTCTTCTCTATACTACTTAAGGAGCCAGTCTTGTTGTATGAATTTAACACTGACTCAATAAAATAGTCGTAATTGGCCTTCGATTTAACAACTCTCATATAATCGTTTTCAAAATTCACAAAGTTTGAACTATCTCTAGCTATGGTCATAAAAAGATCAATCTTTTCTTTTGGACTTAACAGGTCAAGACGTCTTTTGACCTCTTTTGATGAAAGAGATGAGTTGAAATAATGATCATAAACGACACTTTTATCACTGTCGTTTTGTTTCTCTGAAGCATCTATATAAAGCAGAACTCTACGAAAAGTACTGTAGGCCAAATGTTCATCGTCACCACTTAATCTATTAAGAATATATGACGAACTAAGACTTTTCTTATGAAAATTTATAGATCTTCCTGAGCGAATATCGTTTATTCCCGCCTTAATGATTAGTCTATTCAATTTACTTTTTAGCTGCGTATTAAATTTCACTTTCAAAAGTAGCTCTTCAATAGCATTTTGATCCGAAATTTTTTCAATATCTCCGATTTGAAACATGGCATCTAAAATTTCTGTCAACTGTTTCTCGTTATCTGCGAGATTAGCAAAAAATGGCCAATTCGATTTGAGCAAAGTCCCTTCATCCTCTTTGAAGAGTTTTGACCAAGTACTGTATTTAATCGAACTTACAAATTTTTTAGTTTTCTGATCATTTGACTGTAGAAATGATGAGGCCATGGCCCTTAGTAATTCAATTTGATTCTCATGGAGTTCGTCATCTTTTAGGGCCTCCATTAAAAGGACGAAATCTTCAAGATGAAAAAAGACTCTTACATCTGCATGACTCAATTCTTGAATTGTTATGACAACTTCTTTAGTAAATAATTCAGAAGCACTATAATTGGGAAAAATCTTCATCAGTGAAGTTAGCAATGAGACATTTTTCGCTCCATGAGTCTGCGCGTGTTCGATAATACTCTTTGCAACAAACGCCGGAGTATACTTTGGTTTCATTTTAAGAAATTCAACAAGATCAGAATATGAACCATTTCGAACAAGATCTTCTATGAGAACTTTATAAGTTAGCGCTTCTTCCTCTGCAGGAGAAACTGTTTTAAGCTCTGCAATTCTATAATTGTTATGAGAAAGATTTAAGGTTCCGTATGATGATAGAACATGAAAAAATGATTGATTGAAATTCTTTACATCATTTGTGAAAGTGAAATTTTCTAAATAGCTCTCATTCAACGCCCTTGTCAAATTATGCTCAAATTCTAATTCGAGTTTTTGAAATCTGGCGTTCGTGGATGTTAGACTAGAATCAAATTTTGCACCATTTAGAAAAACAGCATCACTTTTTTGATCCACTTCATTTGGTTTAAGTTCATTTCTTAGATATGATAAAAGCTCAGAATTTTTTATATTAAAAACAACTGGTCTGCCGCTTTGTAAATAATCCTTAAGCGCATCGGACAAAAAGAAGTATTTTCCCCCAACCTTTATAGCTTGTTCACTTAAATTAGGAATCTCTGTAAAAGTAGCGTCAGTGATTAATAAGGGACGGCTTTTAAAATCAAAATCGATGGCCCTGTTATTCCATTTTGGCTGATGTTCTAAAACGCTCACTCTAAAACTTGCCGACCCACCACCATTTACAATCTGTTCGACATTAATTCCCTTTTTACGGGCATACATCTCAAAGGCATTGTTATTCCATTTTTCAATATAACTTGGTGCAGTTTCACTCTTCCAAATAAACTTCCACTTTACTTTATCCGCAATAGCAAGCCCCTCAAGTGACTGTGACAATTTATCGGGAATTGTTCCTTGATAACCTAGATCAAGAAGGATGAGCTCACCTTTTTCGTTTATTTTATTTTCATCTATCCTCAAAATGGCCATTTTATCTTTATCGGAAATTTGCCCCTGAACAAGCTTTGCGGCCACATCGCGAGAGATATTTACAGGAAGCACTCGTTTCAATAGTTCTTTTTTTACGGCAAATGAATTTGTTAAAGTAAAATCATCTTCTGAGAGAAATTGTACTAAACGATAATAGATATCATCCATATCACGTGCAAATAAACGAATTTCATCCTCTGGGTTCTCGAGAAGATAAGTGATTATTTCAAAGGCCTGAAAACTCAAAAACTTATCATAAAGATCATAAACTTGCTCTGCCGAAGCCCCAGTACTTGTCATAAAAGCGCGGGCCTGAATACTCTCCTGCAAAGTTGATTTCACCGCCCGAACAATATCTTCTTGTTCAGTCTCAGGTCTCGATTTAATATACTCAATCATCTCTTCAGGCAAAGGTGGAAATTTATTTTTTGCAAAATGCTCTATAGAACTTATTGCACTTTTTGTTTGTGATTTCTTCTTGTCAATTCCATTGATCAAAAATTTATTGTAATCATAACCAAGATTATTTGCTTCTTCGATAACCGTTTTTTTGACATCAAATTCTTCGGTAAATTCATAGATGGTCTTCATTATTGAGAGAACTTTCTTTTTAGTCTCTAGTGAGCTTTGTGGGCCAGAATTAGATAAAAGGCTCCCATTCTCTCTGTGTGTAAGACCACTAAAAGACCCGTGCCACTCGGGAAGATTGTAACTTATTGCACTGCCAATATCTTCAATGGCGGCCATGGGAAATAGCCCCGTAAAGACTTCAGGACCAGCGCTATCATCGACATTCATGAGGGCCCTTGCGACTTTGTCTTTAACTTCTTCTATTTTATCAAGATTTGCTCCGTCTGATCCTCCATTGGCAAAACCTATAAAACCAATTTTTTCTGAAAATATTTTCGCATCACCATTTTTCTTATAATAATCATTCCATAAAGCACTCATGAGCATTCGTGGTTGATTGCCACCATGAATACTTGAAACAACATCGATGAAAACAACAGGTCTTTTCATACTTAGAAAGTCTGTGGATATACCAAAGGCCTTTTGAAATTCGACTAATTGCGATCCTGAGGCGTGATTGAAAGTTGCCGTACTGGCATCAATTCTCACAACTCGATCAGAGTTACCCCACTTGTCGAGAATGGCCTCAAATATATCGGCCTCATACGCAATATCTCTGCCCACAAACGCCAAAGTTGCCCCTGGATAATGCTTATCAATAAGGGCGATCATCTTGGGTATTTTTTCTTTAACTTTTAATTCTATTGAATTTCTGATGGATTCATCTTCGATTTCTTCTATTCCATCAAGGGATTGCAAAATCTTTTTAATCGTAGGGCGCTTTTCACTATTGGCAATTTTAACTTGCTCAACACTTGCAATTTTTCGACCTGAGTCAATGTGATGTAGCGGTCCTTGTACTTTAACAACGACAGCAAAGAAGAGAAGAAGGCCTAAAATTTTAAGATGTTTGTACAGCATATCCGACTTATCGGATCAGATAAGTTCGGGCCTAAAATTACTAGACCCGAACCTTGTAAAATCGAATAATTAGCGACTTGTTCTAAGAGCTTGAATACGCTTATCAAGCGTTGGGTGGGTTGAGAACATTTCAGCAAAGTTCACCTTGCCTGAAATCTTCATTGTGGCCATATTGTCGGCCCCACTTAAGATACGGTCCTGTTGGCCTTTTAAAGACTCAAGAGCACGAATCATTTTATCCTTACCAACATAAGAGGCTCCACCGCTATCAGCTCTATACTCTCTAAAGCGAGAGAACCACATTACGATTGGCATCGCAAGAAGGCCAAGAACGATATCGAGCACCATAACGATCATATAATTAATCATCGGCGACGGCCCACGATCTTCATCGTCGTTACTTCTAAGGGCATTAGAAATAGCGAAGGCGGCAATTCTTGATATGAACATAACAAAGGCGTTCACTACCCCTTGTACAAGAGCTAAGGTGACCATATCTCCGTTGGCAGCATGGGCCACCTCGTGAGCAAGAACACCTTCCACTTCATCTTCGTTCATTTCGCGCAAAAGTCCTGTCGATACAGCAATTAAAGAACTGTTAGCACTTGGCCCTGTCGCAAAAGCGTTAACTTCAGGTGAGTCATAAACACCAACTTCTGGCATTTTTGTAATTCCAGCGCGTCTGGCAATTACGTGAACTTTACGCACTAAATCTCCATAAGGACCATTTTCATTTTGAATCTGGACACCCATTGTCATTTTGACCATGAACTTTGAGAGCATAAGTGAGATAAATGAACCCCCCATACCCCAAACAAGACAGATGATCAGAAGCGATTGGTAATTGATCCCCTGGGCCGTTAAATAACCGTTAACCCCAAGAAGGTTTAAAACAATACCAATTGTTGCCACCATCAGAATATTTGTTAATAAAAAGAGTCCAATTCTTTTAAACATACGTTTTTTCTCCATTAAATCAGTTACCCATATTTTGATATGTCCTAGGAAATAGTCAATATTTGGCCGTCCGATTTGACACAAAATTGACCTTAATTTCTGGTAAATATGGGAGTTCACTACTAAAATAAAAAATCTCGAGAGGTGAATAATGCTAAATAATCAAATTGCTAAGAATGTCATTGACTATGCGATGTTTCACGGGGCTGATTTTTGCGAGCTCTTTGTGGAAAAAAGTAAGTTTCAAATTATCAACGTCCTTGATTCGAAAGTTAATTCGATCAATAGTGGGATTGACTCAGGAATTGGAGTCAGAATTTTATATGGCACCAAAGCACTCTATGGATATACAAATTCTTTTCAAGAAAAAGATCTTATCGACGTTGTAAAAAAACTTGTGGCCAATGATACGAAGAAACAAATCTTAACGGCCTTACCACTTCATGCCTTTGAAGTTCAAAATATTCACCCTACACTTCTAAGTTTGAGTTCAAATTCTGTGGAGACAGAAGAAAAAATTAGATTTTTGATGACAATCGATGAAGCTGCTAGAAAAGTCAGTTCAAAAATTTCTCAAGTTAATGGTCTAACAAATTTAAAAGAACAAAAAATTGAAATATTCAATTCAGAAGGACTATATGCAACAGATACACGTCACTACACAAGACTCGTGGCCAGTGTCTACGCAAAAGATGGCAACAATCAGCAGTCATCATACGATGGGCCAGGTGCTCTTATGGGATGGGACTTCGCAGCTGGAATTGATCCTGAAAAAATGGCCATTAACGTTGCAAAAAGAGCTGTAGAGAAATTAAGTGCTGCCGATTGTCCAAGTGGTAAAATGCCCGTCATTATAGATAATGGTTTTGGTGGTGTTATTTTCCATGAGGCCTGTGGCCACTTACTTGAGACGACATCTGTAGCAAAAAAATCATCTGTCTTTCACGATAAGATGGGAGAACAAATCGCTCATAGTGCAGTAAGTGCTGTTGATGATGGCCTCATTCAAAACGCTTGGGGTTCTATTAATATTGACGATGAAGGAATGCCTACTCAAAGAACACAACTTATCAAAGATGGAATACTCACGAGCTTTATGGTTGATAAAGTAGGGGCCATGAAAACAGGATTTGAAAGAACGGGTTCAGGACGTCGCCAAAGTTACAAATTCGCACCAACTTCTCGTATGAGAAATACTTATATTGAGGCCGGTCCCCATAAATTAGAAGACCTCATTGCTACTGTTGATCATGGAATCTACTGTAAAAAAATGGGTGGTGGTTCTGTCGATCCTGGTACGGGTGAATTTAACTTTAGCGCAGATGAAAGTTACTTAATTGAAAATGGCAAAGTGACAAAGCTCTTAAAGGCCGCCACTTTAATTGGAACAGGACCACAAACACTTTCAAAAATATCAATGGTTGCAAACAACCTCGATCTTGCCACGGGAATGTGTGGGAGTAGTAGTGGATCAGTACCTGTTACCGTTGGTCAGGCCGCTCTGAAAGTTGATGAGATTTTAGTTGGAGGGCAAAAGTAATGCAAAATTCAAATGAAAGAAAAGTACTAGAAAAAGTCATTACTCTTATTCAAAAAAGCAAGGCCCAAGGAGACGTGATTTTTACTCGCGCTAATTCATTTAGCCTAAAGGCCCATCAAGGTGAGCTTGATAAGTACGAAGTGAATAATGGGGCCACTATTGGTGTAAGAGTTATCAAGGACAACAGAGTTGGTCAGGCCTTTTCAGAGGCCCTTGATGATGACTCTTTGCAATTTATGGTCAATGAAGCTCTTACAAATGCGAAATACTCAAAAGAAAATCTTTTTGAAAAGATTTCAGCGCCAAAAAAAGAAGTGATCAATAATGATGTCTTACAAGCAACAGATGCTGATCCAAAAAAGATGATTGAGCTTTGTCTTGAAAATGAAAATTATATGTTGGCGCTCGATAAAAGAATTAAAAACTCTCCCTACAATGGTGTTGCCGAAATTTATAATCAATTTCTCTATTTGAATACCAACGGCACTTATTGTGAGAGACAAGATAAGTACTATCGCATCGTGTGCTCGGCCCTCATTGATGACGGTCACAATAATTCTTCCGTCTATGATTATACGACGACTAAAAAATTCACAGATCTTGAATTTAAAAAGATGTGTGAAGCCTGTGCGACAGAAGGTCTAGAACTATTAAATGGGAAAGAAATCCCTACAGGACGCTACAATATTGTCTTTAATAATGAATCATTAAGTTCAATATTGTCTCCATTTTTAGGAATGTTCTCTGGAGAAAAGGCCGTTCGTGGATTAAATCCAATGAAGGAAAAATTAGGAGAACAGATCGCATCAGATTTAATCACAATTGTTGATGATCCAAAATTTGAAGAGGCCTATTACAAGTATGACTTTGACCATGAAGGAAATACTACACAAAAAGTTACATTGCTTAACGCTGGTGTCTTTCAAGAACTTCTTCACAATAGTGCAACCGCCAGTGAGTTAGAAATGAAAAACAATGGACGTGCAAATCGTTCTCCGAAATCAGCTCTAGGTGTTACAACTACAAACCTCATAATTGAAAGTGGGAAAACGAGCGAAGATATCCTTCAAGAGGAAGAATATTTAGAGATTGTCGACATCCAAGGAACGCACTCTGGAACAGATTTTTTCAGTGGAAATTTCTCGTGTCCTGTTAAAGGTCATATTTGGAAAAATGGGCAAAAGACAGGGCAATTTAAGAATGTCACACTGACTGGAAACTTCTATGATATGATCAAAAACGTTAAAATGGTCGGAGATAAACTCTACCCGAACCCATCAAATACATTTTTTGCTCCGAAAATCATCTTCAGTGATCTAAATATTTCAGGTAGTTAGACTATTATCAACGGATCTTCTTAGGTCCGTTGATAACTTTTTTACATTGTGTCTTGTCATAATAAATTCTGTTTCATAATCTCTTCACATAACTTGTGAAGGGGAAAATTAATGAAAAAGCTTATTTTAGCTCTAACGATTGCTTTGGCATCACTTCAAACATTTGCATGGTGGCCAACTCAAGCATACGTTACTTATAACCGCACACTTGTTTCAGCTTCGGTTTACAACCATTATGGACGTCCTATCATTTGTAACGCCAATGTATACGGTAGAACAATGTATGGAAACGTTTTCAATGGAGCTATGTGGAACCAAGTCATTTGGCCAGGACAGTATGCTTACGCCTATGTTTATTCTGGTTATGCTGATCCATTTATTGGTGGTTGGGCAAACGCACATTGTACTTGGTACTACTAATCCCCCCAATTTTAGTAGTATCTGAGAAATAAGAAAGGGACCTTTATAAGGTCCCTTTTTTTATTTAAAATCCAGCTTTTTTCTTTGCTTCAGCGACCATGGCCTCTCGCGTTTTTGGATCACTCCAGCGCTTTCTCGCATCTTCTTTAAGCTTATGAATTGGATCGTAGTAAGTGAAGCACTGACCCGGTTTTACATAAGGAGCAGTCCATACAGAGATCCCATTTTCTTCATCGTAATATTCATAACTCGAAACGTTTCTCTTTCCTCCCCCACCAGGAAGGTCACAAACAAAAGTTGGAGTATTAAAGCCAGCAGTCGTTCCACGCACGGCCTTTTCAATCTCCTCGCCTTCGCGCAGAGTTGTTCTTAAATGCTCACAACCAGGGACCATGTCATGCATATAAACGTAGTATGGTTGAATATTCATATAACCAACCTGACGTGTGAGTTTAACCATTGTTTCAACATCATCATTTACGCCGGCCTGAAGCACGGCCTGATTTCTAACAATAATCCCTTCGGAAAAAATTCTATCCATGGCCATTTGTGACCACTTTGTAATTTCGTTTGGAGATGAAAAGTGCGTGTGGATAACAACTTGCTTACCAAAAGCACGTCCAAGCTTAACGACATCACATACAGCATTGAACCAATCATCATCAGTAAGAACTTTCATAGGGAAAATTGCGATACCTTTTGTGGCCAGACGAATTCTTCTAATATGAGGAATCTTTAATAGGTTCTCACCGATATAACGAATTTGAGCGGCCGTTAGCATATAGGCATCACCACCAGAAACAACGACGTCCTCTACTTGAGGAGTACGTGTCAGGTATTCAAAAACAGCATCCCATTTTTTCTGATTTGCTCCATATGTTTCTTTTTCAACAGCTTCAGTTGAACCACCAATGATTCTTGAACGTGTACAATATGAACAGTAAACTGGACAAATTGTTGTTGGTAAAAATAGTACTTTATCAGGATATCTATGTGTCAACATCGGAACAGGCATATCTGCATCTTCGTGCAAAGAATCGGCCTCGTGAAATGGATGGTCTTCAAGAAGTTGACTTTTAACAGGAAGAAATTGTTTTCTAAGAGGACAATTATAAGGATCTTTCCAATTCATTAGTGCGAAAATATAAGGTGTAATTCTGATATTCATTGGCACAACATGCATGGCCGCAACAATATCAAGATAGAAACTTTCATCAATTCTATCACCTAAAACTTTTTTTACTTGCTCTACTTTTCGAATAGAATTTTTTTGTTGCCACAATTGATCTGCGAATTCGCCACGAGTGACACTTTCCCAAGCGGGAATCTCTTTCCAGAAATCGTCGTTTCTAAAATTTCTGTGCTCAAGAGAAATTAACTTATTGTCTTTAATCGTCATACACTTCCTTTTTTCAAATGAAGATGAACATTTGCTCATATGAGTTCTATATGTTTGGAATATATTTTCTTATCGGTAATTAAACAAAAAACTAAACTACAATACTAAGGAATTCATGTCAAAAAAAAGGGCCGCGAAGGCCCTTTGCTATTATTTTTTTGGATGAAAACGACGATGAAACTTAGGTTCAGCAATTCTTTGTCCAATTCTGTCGCGTGGTGGAACATATCTTTGAGCTCGCCATTTCTGCCACAGAGCATGGTCTTCAATCTTAAGCTTATCTAAATGATCGAACATTTCTTTGAGCCCGAGAGGTCTCTTCTTTTCTTTTTCAAGCTTATCAAGTTCTCCATAAAAATACTCACCCACTTCATCTAGCACAAGAAAAAGACTCATCTGTTTGGCCGACATATTGAGTGGAAATTGATGCTCAAGATCCTTTTTAGCAAACTTTTTTAGCAGTGACATCATGATGTCACTTCTTCTTGCCATATATGAGAAACGTGACAAGATTCCAGTAGTAGTACTTGGGTCGAAGTTATAACCTTCGTTTTCCATCCAAATAAAGAGCTTGGTAAGAATTGCATCTTTGAAGCGCGAATCCCTTAGTTTAACAGGGTTTCTCCACTCCGCTACAATATCAAAGCGTGAATCAAATTGAATATCACCAGGACCAAATGTC
Source organism: Bacteriovorax sp. BSW11_IV (assembly GCF_000447755.1). Taxonomy (GTDB): domain Bacteria; phylum Bdellovibrionota; class Bacteriovoracia; order Bacteriovoracales; family Bacteriovoracaceae; genus BSW11-IV. Next base: position 26,385 of record NZ_AUNE01000010.1, read on the forward strand.
CTAAATGTTTCAATATTCTTTTCGTCGACTTTAATTCCAAGTGTCTGCAAGAATTTCAACAGTCCCTTATGAAAGGCCGTTTTATATTCAGGAATTTCAATTCCGGCCAATCCAAGCCTTTTAGCGGCCTCTTTATAACCAAGATAGACAACTTCAGAACAAAATAGTCGATCTGCATTTTTATAATCCATTCCAAAATCGTATTCGATATTTTTCCCTTTATCTTGCTGAGTCTTTACTAGCTTATACATATAAGCACCGGCCTCATCGGCAAGCCTTTCGTTATCAGTTCTAAATACAACTGTTCTTGCATTTTTTTGATCGAGGTGAACTGATATTGGGGCCACGACGTTTCCAATTTCAATATGGGCCTCTGAGGTGTGAAGCTGATCTTTTTTGTCTTTATAGACAAGACTCATATGAGAAAATTGCGTATCAGTGAGACCTATCCTTGCAATAGCTGCAGAAGAAAAAGCATTTCCTCTGGAGAGAAGAGCATCTCCAGACTTTAAATCTTTCCAACTTTCAAAATCACTAAATTTTGGATTAACTAAAAAGTGTCCACCCTTACCAGTTAAAGTAATATAGTCTTTATCATCTTTGTCTGGACTCGATTTTGTGTAGCGATACTCTATGAGATAATCTTCAACATAGCGAAGGGCCGTGAATGCTCTTTTTATTGAACGAAGACAATTTTGATCGTCCTCGGTTTCATTTTTAAGCTCTTTCAAGCGCTCTTTAATCCCAAGTCGGATATAGAATGAGGATTTAATATAGTCATTTAATTCTTCATCAGACAATTGATCAAGAGAGGCCACATCAACATCAATCTCGTAAAGTTTTTGCCAATAGTATTCAATGGTCTTGTGACATGATTTAGCACTTTGATTTTTCCCAAGAGATATTTGAATATCTTCTAAGATTTCAAATAGCTTGTGCTTGTGTACACTGGCAGGGCCACGCCATTCAAAATTACTTGTATTCGAACAAGACGCCAAAGTTGAAGCAACAAGTAATGGCATAATGATTTTTTTCATAAGAGCGCTCCTTTACCCATCTCTTATCGTCAGACTTTATTCTTTTACTTACTTAAAAAGTAGAAAATGCCCTGATATTCAGGACATAAAAAAGGCCCCTGAGTATGGGGCCCTTTGTATTAACAATATTATTAATCTTAGAATTGAACTGGTGAGAACCATACGTCGTGAACAATACCTTTTTTCTTCTTACCTTTCATTACGTAAGTGAAGTCACCTGATTGCTTAATCTCTGCTCTACCTTGGAACTGAAGATTGTTTCCTTTGTAGTAAAGATTAATTGCAGAAATACCTTTTGAAGACAGAGAGATTAGCTCTTCTTTCTCTGAGATTCCGTTACCATTTAAATCTCTCCATAGTACTAACTTAGAGAAGATTGGATCTTTGGAATCAATGACAAAGTCAGTATTTTCATCATGAAGCTTAAGCGCCTCAAAACCATTATCAATTCTATCACCATTACCAAAAAGCTCTTTATTAGAAGTGATTTTTCCATCACCATCTTCATCGTAAGCGAGGAAGTATCCTTTTGATTGTGGCTCTACCCAATTTGTTACAGTTGTATCTTTATGAAGTGGGAATGAACTCACTCCTCTAAAGTTAGGTAGATCATCGTCAAAGAAGAACATTAGTGGCGAATAATAACTTCCGCAAAATTGGTTAGTTCCTAAGAATGCAGGTTTAACGTTAAGACACTGCTCAAACTCATGGAGACTGACTTCTTGCTTAACAGAAAGCGGCTTCCAAGTACCATTTGCTTGAAGCTGAGAGAAGCTAACTTTAACAGAACTTGCTTTACCAGAACTTTGATATTCACCTGTAGTTAGATTTCTAAATACACTTCTCTTATTAAGATTAAGATCATCTAATTCAACAACAACTTCCCCTCTCTTACCTCTTTTAGAGACAACAGTAGAGCTTGAACCACCAGTTGGAGTTACTCCAACCATTGGTCCCATATCTTGAGCTTCCATTAGACCACAATTTGCAATCCCTGGTTGCTTCTTATATGAAGCCGTTGCTGCGTATCCAGTACCTTTCCAGTTGTAGAAGAAAAGACAACTAATCTTCTGATTCAAGGTACCCTGTGATGCGATGTCAGAATTTCTAGTACACTCAAGAGTATCATTTAAAAACCAGCTCGCATTGTTGTAATCACATGTATAAGGAACATCTTGATAAGCATTCGTTACTAAATTTAAAACTCGACATGATACTTTGTGACCCGATGTTGAGTCCCAAGTACAACTTTGACCATAATTATCTGGCCATGTAACTTTTGGCGGGAAGACGATATCAGAGGAATAAGTCCCACCGTTGTTTGTAATTGTTAATTGCATTTTTACATTTTGTCCCGTCGGGTTAATCGTACTCCCACCACCACGCAGGTTCGCACCATAACAAGAAGGGTAAATAGCAACCTTTAAATAATTGGGATCATCACCTTCACAGCCTTTGCGTGTGGCCTGATTACCAATTTGTTTAATGGCGGCCCCTGATAGGGCGTTTTTAGGGATAACCGAAAACTCTTGGGCGCTAACATGTAGACTTCCCAGTAGAGTTAAGCTTGACAGATAAACGTACATCTTTTTCATAAGCATAACCTCTTTTCCTCTAGTTCTTTTTTATCACAACTCTGAAGATTTATTGTAATTTGTGGAGTCGAAATATTACTTCTTTGAAATTTCAGAAGCTTAACCTTATCAGCGATGGCAATTTCGCGATAATCACCGCCAACATTTTTTGTCCCTCTTAAAACTTTACCGTAAAGGATTCCTTTTTCTTTTATCGTTTGCACTCTAAAGCGAACGATTTTTACACGTGACAAATACACTTCTGTTGGAAGACCTTCAAGATAAGGAATATTTCTGAAGAACTTGTCCTCAGTATTTGTCGAAATGTCTGTACCAGGAACTGGCTTTGTTCCTCTAAAATAATAAATCGCTTCCTTATCATCTTTTATTGGTTCATATTTAAGAGACTTGTTATTCACATCAATTAACCAACCAAGATAAGAAACAAGTTTTGGTGGTTCTAGATCATACTTTGTACTATCGTCTCTTACAGCATATTTAGAATATAAAAGCATTAAGCTTCCAGCATCCCATGGAGACGGAGTTAGAAGACCCAGGATATTATTTCTATTGATTGAATCAAATGTTAAACCTGAACTGCTGTAGGCTTCCTTTGGATCATAAACAAGCTCTTTCTTAAAAAGATTGTCTGTGATCATCATGTAGAATGATTTCGAATAAGCACCTTCTGTTGCAGGCATCTCTAGTGTAACTTCTCTTGTACAGTCAGCAGCAGCACATGGAGCATCGAAGAAATAATCAAAAAAGTTTTGATCCTTGTCATCTGGATAATCCATAGTACCGAATGAGGGTTTTGCAGCACTCAGGTCATATCTAATAATTTGCTCAAATTGCAATTTATTGAGTGACTTCAAAAGTCTATCTTTTGATTTCTCACTATCCTTATTAACGATAGTAAAAAATTGAGTCGCAAAGAGAAAAACCACCCCAGCAAGTCCGGCCGCAACCATGACCTCCGCTAGAGAGAAACCTTGTTCATTTATTCTCGTTCTTTTCATCTTCGTTTCCCGCACTATATACCGTTAATAATAAACTCGTAGTCCTCAAAGTTCTCAATCAAGTCTTTATGGACAACTCTAATCGTTAATTTATAAACACCACGAAATTTAGGGTTTGGATGGGGTTCAACGATAAATCCCATTCTTCCTTTATAGTGATCACAATTACCACTAGCGGCCTTTTGCTCACAGTAGCTTGCATCAATTATCCCATCTTCATTCCATGCTAATGGAAGCTCTTTCATCAAAGTATCTTTCGAAGTCATTTGCTTGAAAATGGTTGGATCTGTGGTTACCTGAAATGTCGCCCCCGTTGAGCGGATACTTTCATAGAGATCCAAAACCCCACGGCGAATAACGATATCATTTTCAGTCTTCTTAACACTTCTATCGATATAGCGACTCGATCCAGTGAAAGAATAAATAATCGCCCCTAAAACTGCCGTGGCCACCATAATTTCAACAAGAGTAAAACCTTGTTGGGCCTTTTTATTTTTTAAGAACTTCATTATTCAACCCCCGTTTCAATCCACATCGTAGAGGTTACAAATCGTCTATAACGTCCAGGGATTTTTGACTGTGTCGTTACACTTGAACCAGATGATGGAATACCAATCTCTGGGTCAACGGTTGTCCAGTTAAAATTATTCGCCCCTTGAATAACAAATTTCATTGGTGAACAATTTAAAAATTCTTTCTGTTCGTCTTCACTCAAAAATGGTGACCAACCAGGTACATTAAATTTACAGTTGTTAGAGCTATTGAAAGCATCTGTTGATTTTTTCAAGTCACCACGAATTCTTAAAAACTCTGTGGCCAATGGGTGCCAGACACTGAAAAAATCAATACCATATTTTTTCGCACTATTATCAATTTTGATATTTTTCGTAATAATCGTTCCGATAAATCTAAGGGCCTTACCTCTTGATTGAATCGTCAATGTTTCACAAACATAGAATCCAAACACAAGCTCGACATTCGATTTAACAATACAATCTTTTACAATCGATATTGTTGGAATACCTTTATAGTTTTTCGGGTCCATATCATACTCTAAAAATTCGTGTGAAGGCTTAGGTGTAACAGCTGATGGATCATCAATAGTTACCCCAGAGTGTTGAACACTATAAAGCCATGAGAATTGAGTATTATCTGTGAATGAAATATCCCACTCTGCCGCTGAAGCATCAGATACCCCACTACAATCAGTATCGTATCTTTTAGCATCAGCAATCGTCATCCCGTCTTCTGGTAAATAAACTACCCATCCACTATCTTTGTCCCAGTACTTAGGAGGATCATCAGGTTGCCATCCTGGATAATTATCTTCTTTTAAAAGCATCCATCCATCATTGGCAGAATTTGTATCAGTTAAAACGTCATTATCACCATTAGTAAAAGTTACTTTTCTAAAACCTCTACTTCCAAAATATCTTTCAATATTTAAGTTGATGTAGTTTCTATAAGTATTTCCATCTTGAGGGTCGTTTGGTCCTGGCAAGTGGTTCCAGTCAGTTCTTTTACCAGTAACTGCATTATTAGATCCCTCAACACCAAAATCAAAGGCATCAACTGTCAGACGAACCTTATCAATATCTTTAACAAGGGGATTACTAAGTTTGTCTTCATTAGTAATTGATATTTCCACATCCTGCTTATTAGAAATAAGAGGCGTCATTTTTATATTGATCTCTGGTGGAGTATCTTGAAGCTCGTCAACATAACCTTGAATCAAATCTCTGGCCGTTTCAAAATCTAATTCTTTTGCTGTGACTTGGGCCACGATGGCCTCACAATTAGGCTTATCTGAAGGACTTTGATCGTCACAAGTTTTATCTTTACTTGGATCATTGAATTCATTTCTTACCTTTTTACAGGCATCACTTCCAACATCTGGAAAGTCATTTCTTAGGTCACGACAAACACTTCTTAAATCGCTATGCTTTTGTTTGAGACCTTCTAAGTCTTTATATTTATCAAGGAGGTCATCATTGCGATCAAGATACTTAGTTTTATCCAGTAGATCTGTTTCAAGTTTTGTTAAAAAGTCTGGATCCATAATTGCGACTTTTCCTTCAGAGTCTCTTCCTAGAACGAAACTTCCTGCATCACTTGATGGATCATCATCACTACTTTCACGGATAACTGAATTTGAATCACTTGTTGTATAAACGCGAGAACCAAACTTCATTATCGGAAATTCAGAGGCCCCTGTATTGGTGACAACTGCTTTCAGATATTCACGTCCGTAATCTTCGAAATTTGATTTATAGCTTGTGTTATCCCAAGCAAAAACCTCGTGTGGTTTTGTGAAAGCGTATGGATAAGAGTACTCTCTAAATTCATTATCCTGAGAAAGGGCAAAAACATATTTACCATCTTTTCCCTTAACCCATAGACGAGAGTTTTTTGTTCTACTTGGATTATCTTTTAGGGCCGCTCTTTCAATACAAACTGATAAAAGAGTATTGGCCGGATAGGTAAATGAAGAACCAAAAAGTGGAGAGAGACCAGTATCGACTTTATTCTCTAGCGTAATACCACCTTTGATGGCCATGACATGAGGGAATTGATCATAAATTCTCTCATCACTACGTCCAAAAGATTTTGGGTTAAATAGATCCATATTCAAACGAATATTTCCCCCACCAACCCTTACAGCATCATAGAATCCAACTCTATATGTCCCAGTGTTACGAAGGATGAAATCATTTTCAACATAAACACCACTATGAAAACGAACACCTCTATCAGAAGCAAGACCTTTAAAATCTTCAACATCAAGATTACCGCTCTTTATAAGAGCAAACTGATTAAGTGTTCTTGGGTAGAAGGCAACAGTCGACTTTAAATACAGATTTCCCGGAATTGATTCACAGTTTTTTGCATCTGATTTAATTCCACGAATATTAATAGTAATAACCTTCTCATCTCCTACTGGCTGATTTGAAGGGTTTGTCGAACGATTGAGTTTGATCTCTACTTCAGATAGACATCTTTTAATAGGATCACTTAACGACAAATTTAAAGGGTGACTTAGTTCAAGTTCAGATAGCGATGAAATTGGCACCTTAACGCTAATTTCATTCATGGCCGGATTTTCAGGAATCGCAGCACTATAAGTCGTTTGATAAAGTTGCTTAATAGCATTATTGGCCGTCTGTGACCAAAGTAGTCTTTCAAGGTTCAGCTTATTGAGAACTTGATCCTTCATGGCCGTACCACCACAAGTCTCGTCTTGCCCCCAACTACTATCCATACACCAACGCTCTTTAACAGCATAAACTGTGTAGTTTAAGACACCGTGCAAGAATTTTTCAATCTCATAACTTTTACGCTGACTCTTCTTAACGCCAGAAAGCATATCAGAGATCGAATTGATGTTGGCGAGAAAAAATACTGAGGCCGCTGCAGCTGTGAACATAAAGAAAATGGCCGCAGAACCTTTTTGATTTTTCTTTCGAATGTCTCTTATTTTTTTCATAACTAATTTCCTGATTTTTAAAGAAATTATAAGCTTTATTTATAATCTGAAGTACTTCTTCTTGGGCGCCGTGCGCAAATTGTTAAAATTATTCAATTATTCTTAGCTCAATATAAATAATTAATTTGTGCCTACTCATAGGAATTTGCCCTAATAATATGGCAAAGAGCGCAATAAAAAAATTAACTCCTACCATTAACCCTAGTGTTACCCTTCATTTCTTAAAAAAGTGCCTTAAAATCGATTTTAGAGCTTTTTTAATTAAATCAATAGTTTACAAGTCATTAATTTCCTATAATATTAATTATAGGAAACAATTTTAAATAAAATGCATGGTCGTATTAAGTTTCCTAAAAATATAAAGACTTATCGTAATCTAAACCAAAAAAGTTAATAAAAATGATTCGAGAAAATGAACACTTAGTGGATACATACCTTCACTCTTTAAAAACAACCAACCACTCACCTCGCACAATTGAAAATTATCATTGCGACTTAAAAAAATTCATCAATTGGTATGAAAAAACTCAGACGCTCAATTTAGCGAGGGCCAATACAAAAACCATCGAAAATTATCAGCATTATTTGATGACTGGAGACATTCTTTATAAAAAAGCAGGATTTTTTGAGAAAATTGCTCTTATTTTCATCCAAATTCTTAAATTTCGTATGGGTCGCAAGAAGTATGGTGTTCTAAAAGCAGGAATTCTTCCAAATAATGCTCTGGCCATCGGCTCAAGAAAGCGCCACTTAAGCGCCATTAAAAATTTTTTTACATTTTTGCAGGAAATTCATGCTGATAAAGGCGGGAAGTTTAAAGTCAATCCAGTGAAGTCCAAAATTCACGTCATAAAGCTGAAAGATGCAGATATTGAGCACACAAAAATGCTGGGGGCCGAAGATTGGATGAAATTGAAAGAGGCCTGCTGGCGTACACAAGAGCGCTTGACCGTTAATCTCCTCTATTTTGGAGGTCTTCGCTTGAGCGAAATCACCCATCTCAAATTCAGTGACTTTAATGAACATAAAAGATCGGTCACATTCATTAGAAAAGGAGGCTCGCGCCATGAACTATTTTTGCAGAATTTTGAATTGATCTATAAGGATGTTCAATTTATGCAAAGAAAAGCTCCCTCAGAGTATCTTTTTGCCAATAAAAATGGACTGCCCGTCACGTCGCGAACCATGTCCAATCGAATCATGTCTCTTTTGAAGAAGGCCAATACTAGTGATGGGCTAAGTCCCCACAGTTTTAGAAAGGCCTGTGCGACAAATCTATATCGTAAAACAAAAGACCTGCTTCTTGTGCGTGATTATCTTAATCATAGCGATGCAAAAGTGACACAGACCTATATAGACAAGGCCCTTTTCCAGCGTGAAATGTTTTTACTTGGCACATCCGAGAAACCTTCCTAGGATATTGGACGAATTAAACGCCAAAATAAAGGTTCTTATGATATTTGCGATTCGTGCCTTACTTTTAATCATTTTAACGATCATGTTCGGAGTTTTCGGACTGATTTATTGCTTATTTCGCCCAACTAATCCCAGCAACACACTGGGGATAGCGCGCTTTTATTCGTTAGGATTAAATATTCTAAATATTGATTTTAAAATCTTTAACAAAGAGCGATTGAGCGTTGATGGTACAGCCGTCTTTATTTCTAACCATCAACACAATTTGGACGTTTTTCCCATGGGACGAATTGTTCCCAAAAGATGTGTAAGCATGGGAAAAAAACAAATTCTTTGGATTCCATTTTTTGGCCTAACGTATTGGCTCTCAGGAAATATTCTTATTAATAGAACTAATAAAAGAAAGGCCTGGGCCACAATGGATGGCGCAATCAGGGCACTAACAAAAGAGAATACTTCTGTTTGGATCATGCCAGAGGGCACACGCAGCAAAGGTCGAGGTGTTCAAAGATTTAAAAAAGGCGCATTCTACGCGGCCATTAAGGCACAAGTACCAATTGTACCAGTTGCCGTAAGCTCATATGACAAGCACCTCAATCTTCATAAATGGAATTCGGGAAAAATCAGAGTGAGTGTCCTAGAGGCCATTGATACAACGGGCATGGGTGAAGACGATATGCTCACTCTGATGGAAAGATGTCATAAACTCATCAGCGATGAAGTTGCGCGTCTCGACACTGATCTTCTCGCAGAAAAACTTTAATCAATCATAAAAAAAATGAATCATTTATTGCGCGTCTTAAAAAGTCGCGCACGAATGGTTTATATATATAGCCAGTGAATCCATCTTTTTCATGACACTGCTCCAAAGTTTCATGGTTGCTCACGGCCGTTAGAGCAAAAATTGGTGTTTTTTGTAAATTACAAACTTGTTCATATTTTCTAATATCACGACAAGCATTAAGGCCTGCTCCAGGCATTTCCAAATCCAGTAGTACCAAATTTATTTTTCGATGGGCCTTATCAATGAGCTTAAAATCATCCACCACATCAGTGGCATTATAAGAATGAATGATATTAGGTTTGGTATCTCTTAATAAACGCTCTAAAAGTAAATGCTCATCATCGTCATCATCAGCAAAAAGCACAGTAGGGCCTTTGAAATTTCCACTTTCACTGAGAATTAAACTATTCAAATACCCGTCAATCCCTTGCAAATTCATAATAGGATGAAAATGGACATGATTATTTTTGTCGATGAAATAAACTGTATAAGTAATCTCTTTTTGTTTTTGCTGTAACAAATGAGCAAAATCAAAACAAAGCATATATGGAGGTTCTCGAGGAGAATAAATTTCGTGATAGGGGCCATTTTCGATTAAAAAAAGCGCCTCATCCGTGTCGTCTGCCCATTGAATATCTGTAAAAGGGTCATCAATTTTCATGGCCAAAACTTCACGAGCAAAAAGATCCGGCTCTATGATTAATAAATGTCGCATAATCCCTCCCAGAACTATTAATATCTCTATTTTGCCCTAGAAAAGATGACATAAGATCAATCAAGATTTAAAATTTATTGATACTCACGTAAATGATAGTAATGGATATAAAGTTATGAAACTTAAAATTGGAATCAATAAGTTAAAATATAAAAATGAAGATATCACCATCACACGACAAGAAAATGGTGCGATCTCAGTCGAGGCGAAAACCGATATTGGACTTGCTTTTGCACAAGGAATAATCCATGCCACAGATCGCCTCATGCAAATGATCCTTGTGAGAACAATTGCTGGGGGTCGTCTTTGTGAATTATTACAAGATAATGATGAGACATTTGCCATTGACAAATTTATGAGGGAAATGGCCCTTTATCATGAGGCAAAAAAAGAAATCGTCAATTTGAGTGAAGATGACTTTAATTTTTGTAAGGCCTATGCCTTTGGTGTCAATACTATTTTAAAAAGTTGTTCAAGACCTTTTGAGTTCAAGCTTGTAGGTCTCCATCCCGAAGAATGGAAAATTGAAGACTCACTTGTGACAATCAAAATCATGTCGTACGTTGGGCTTGCTCAAACGCAAGGTGACATTGAAAAGCTCATTATTCAAATGATGAAAAGTGATACTCCTATACAAAAATTGAAGGAGCTTTTTTCGCCACATCTTGATGGCGTTGATGAAAAACTTATCTCGACACTGAAAAAAACACATCTCAAAGACCCTTTAGTCCCTAAAGAGATTAAACAACTCTCGGCCCTTCCAAAGATTGTTGCCAGTAACAACTGGGTTATAAGTGGAAAGAAAACAAAATCAGGCGGGGCCATTCAGTGTAATGATCCCCATTTGGAATGCAATAGATTACCGGCCATTTGGTACGAACTCAAAGCGACTACACCAAATAATACTTTCTTTGGTATTACCATGCCAGGACTCCCTGGTTTTATCATGGGTCGAAGCAAGTATATCAGCTTTGGTTTTACTTACGGTTTCATGGATATGATCGATTATTTTATAGAAGAGGCCAAGGGTGGAAAAATAAGAAGTGAAGATCAATTCACTGCCATCATGACTCGTAAAGAAATCATTAAAAGGAAAAAACACCATCCAGAAGAAGTCTATATCAGGGAGACTAGCAATGGCGTGATTGAATTTGATATTTCAAAACAATTACTACCAGATGGTTTATATCTTTCTCGTGCATGGTCCAATCATAAAGACGGAAGTGCAAAGTCCATAGAGGCCATTCGTGAATTATTGAATTGTAAATCAGCAAAAGAATTTCAATTATGCGCAAGGAAAGTGACGATCTCATGCAACTGGCTTGTCAGCGACATTGATGGCAATATTGCTTACCAACAATCTGGTCGTTTGCCTAAAAGATCACATTCAGGTCTCTACCCTAGATTTGGTTACATTAAAGAACAACAATGGCAAGGAATCCACGAAGATACTCAACTCGCTCATTTTGAAAACCCTGATTGTGGTTTTATCACTACGGCAAACAACGATATGAACCAAGAAGGAAAACCTCTTTCTATCAATATGCCTATGGGATCATACCGTAAGGATCGCATCAGTGAACTATTGCAAAACGAGAATAATTTCACAGCTGAACGTATGAGAGAAATTCAGTGCGATCTCGTTAGCATTCAAGCACGACAATACCTAGAGTTAATAAGAGATGAAATCACAAATTATAGTGAACTGAAAGAACTTTCTGAATGGGACCTGCGCTATAACAAAGAATCAATTCAGGCGAATAAATTTGAAATCTTTTATCACAACTTACTAGAAGAAATTTTCACTGAAGAGTTTTTAGATCAAAAGGCCTACTCTCACCTAAAGACCGAGACAAATCTTCTTGTCGACTATTATGGCAACTTTGACAGAATCATTTTTTCAAATAATGAAATATGGTTTGCAAAAACAAGTCGTGAGCAATTTTTAAAAAGGGCCCTAACAAAAACAAATAACTTCCTAAAAGAAAATAAAATTCCATCATGGGGCGAAAAACAAACGGCCTTTATGACAAATATTTTCTTCGATGGAAAACTTCCAAAATTTCTTGGATTTGACTATGGCCCAATCCAAATAGAAGGAAATAGAGCGACCATTGTTCAAGGGGCCTTATATCGCGCCCATGGCAGACTCTCAAGTTTTTGCCCTTCATGGCGCTATATCACTGATATGGGCAATGATAAAACCTACTCGATTCTAGCAGGTGGTATTAGTGATCGCCGCTTCTCGAAATGGTATACAACCGATATCGAGAAGTGGCTTAATTTCGAATACAAAGAAATATCTCTTTAATTAAATAACTTTGGCCTTGGCCTGAATGAATGAATAATAAAAAACAGCATTCGGGTCTCGGGCCACTTGCTTAAGTTCTGCGCGTGCTTTATCTACAGTTTCTTGATCAACATAGTTGTTGGAAACGAGTTGTTCTTCCGCAGATAAAAGTAACTCATGCCAAAAGTCGATATACTCCTTTCGCTTGCCGGGTCTTCTATTGTCTAAGTGCCATGTCTTTGTTTCAACTTTGATATCGCGAAAGCCTTGTTGTAATAACAAGTTTCCAAGCTTTGCTCCCACAAAAGGATCCCCTTTCATGTCGTATTGATAATCATTGAAGGCCATCCAATATTTCCAAACATTGGGAGAATAAGGTTCAAGAAAAAAGGATGAATTCAAAACTTCTGTAATGTAAACAGGTGAACCAGGAGAGAGCACTCTTCTCACTTCACTTAAAACCTTACTAGGATTTGGAATATGCTCAAGCACCCAACATAAAAAGGCACCATCAAATTGATTTTCATTAAACTCCATGTCTGTTGCATCCATTTCCATAAGAGTAAAACGATCTTTAGCATAGGCGATTTGGTCTAAACTTTCTCGGGCCGCTTCCAATTGTTTTTCACTTCGATCAATTCCTGTAAGTTTCAAATCAGGAAAGCGACGAAGCAAGATCTCCGATTGAGCACCGACGCCACAGCCAACTTCTAATAAATTTTTCACGCTTGATAAATTAATGTCTTTATACACAGTGTGTTCTGTAAAGCGGCTTTGTTTTCTAAGGCGCTCTTGTTCTGTGAGATTGAAGCCGTGAAGGTAAGGAAAATCTGTTTTTTCAGTCATATATACCCCTAGGTAATCAGATCTTCTCTATTTTGCCACCCTCTGACGTTGACTGAAAGTAAAAAAAGAATCATAAACATAAGTTTATAACCTAGTTGATTTAGAGGAGATTCTAAGTGAGTAAAATTATTCTCGGTAGCTCATCAGCATTTCGTAAGGCCCAATTGACAACGCTTGGAGTAGAATTTGAGTGTTACTCTCCAGATATTGATGAGGACGCAGTAAAAGAGATGGGTCTAACTCCCCTAGAAGTATCTAAACACCTGTCAAAAGAAAAGGCCCTGGCCGTAAAGAAAAAATACCCTACAGATATCATCATCAGTGGTGATCAAGTTCTAGAATTTGAAGGTGAAATTTTTAATAAGCCACTGACAAATGAAAAGGCGATGGAAACCCTGTCACGTCTACAAGGAAAATCACACCAATTGATCACAAGTATTTGTATCATAAAAGGTGAAGAGATTTTTGAACATACAGTTATCGCAAAAATGAAAATGAGAGAATTAACAAAATCTCAAATTGAAAATTATGTTTTGAAAGATGAACCTCTGTGGAGCTGTGGTGCTTACAAGCTAGAAACTTTAGGGATTGCCCTTTTTGAGGAAATCGAATGCAAAGATCACTCTTCAATTATCGGACTTCCTCTTCTAAGTGTTGCAAGCACTCTTATGAAACTTGGAGTTAATATCCTCTAGTCAAGACTAGAGGTTCTCTCTAATATTTTTCTCGTCCAAGAGTATTCATTCTTATCATCTTTTGGATGAGAAAGTTCTTCAGACAACTCCCATTCACTTGGATCAAGCTCTGGAAAAAAAGCATCGCCTGTCACTTGTGCATCAACTTCAGTTAAATACAATCGATCAATAATATCTAATGTATGCTCATAAATTTTTGCTCCACCAATAATAAAGACTTCTTCATCTTCATTATCGTGAGCAAATGTTAGAGCATCGTGAATATCAGAAAATGTGTGAACTCGCTCACCTTCAAAAATTTCAGTGCGCGACAAAACCAAAGTGGTGCGCCCTGGAAGAGCGCGTCCGATGGATTTAAAAGTATTGCTTCCCATAATGAGATGGTGACCCATCGTTGTTTCCTTAAACAACTTTAAATCACCACTCAACTTCCACGGCAGATCATTATTGATACCAATACATCTATTTTTGGCCTGGGCCACAATCATCGAAATAATCATATAGCAATCGGCGCCTTAATCGCTGGATGAGATTCATAGCCAACGATTTCAAAATCTTCAAATTCATAGTCAAAAATACTGTCAGGTTTTCTTTTGATGACTAGTTTTGGTAAGGCCATTGGTTCACGTTTTAATTGCTCGTAAACGATATCATCAGTTAAGTGATTCTTATACAGGTGAAGATCCCCAAATGTATGAACAAAGTCTCCAACTTCAAGATCACATTGCTGGGCAATCATATGAGTCAGAAGAGCGTATGAAGCAATATTAAAAGGAACACCTAAGAACAGATCGGCACTTCTTTGATAGAGCTGACAAGACAACTTCCCATTTTCCACAAAGAATTGAAAAAGACAGTGACATGGGGCCAGGGCCATTTTTCCAATGTGAACATTTTCCTGTGGAGAAATACTCTCATCAGGAAGTTCTGAAGGGTTCCATGCCGTAATGATAAGTCTTCTTGAATTCGGTTTTGTTTTAATCATAGTGATAAGATCACTAATCTGATCAATCGTCGCCCCACCCGGAGTCTGCCAAGAGCGCCACTGCTTTCCATAAATGGGACCTAGATCCCCTGATTCTGTGGCCCACTCATTCCAGATAGAAACCTTTCTCTCTTTCAACCAATTATTGTCTGTGCTTCCTTTTAAAAACCAAAGGAGCTCATAAATGATACTTTTTAAGTGAAGTTTTTTTGTCGTTACTAAAGGAAACCCTTTAGAAAGATCAAATCTAATTTGACGACCAAACACACTTCTCGTGCCCACGCCCGTACGATCAGAACGATCAGTTCCATTTTCACTAACATCTTTTAAAAGATCTAAATATGCTTGCATGTCTTCTCCTCCGTGTGTGTGACTCCTCATTCTCTCTTTTTTTACAAGAGAGGTCTATATTCACTTCGTTAGAATATAAGGCAAAAGCACAGGAATCTCGGAAGCTAATCTTGAATCAAATTCATAATAAAGGCAAGGAGTTCTTTTTTAGTAAAAGGCTTTTCAAGAAATGCTGTGACGCAAAGTTTATCATTGCAAAGGACTTCATTTTTAAGATGGGCGTGACCCGAACAAAACGACCAATTGATATCTACCCCCTTATCACGTAAATGACTAAGAAGAGCAAGACCATCTTTAAAATCTTCACCTTCATCTAGGCCGATATCACAAACAACAAGATCAATATTCTGATGGTTACTCATAATATAATCATGGGCCTCTGTTAATGTCGTTAGTCCCGTAAGTTTTAAATGAGAAATATTTTTTAGATACACCTCGACTAGCTCAATAATGCTAGGCTCATCATCAATAAAAACGAGATGTACATTTTTTTCCATGGAATTCCTTTTTATCCCAATAGTCTAATCCTCTGATAAGTTACGGTCAATTAAATGGACGAATAAAATTATTAACGATAACATATATTTAAAAAACTAAGGATGGTTTAAAACATATGAAAGCAATACAAACCGGGCTTGAGCGCCTGATTAATGACAAAAATATTCAAGATCGCATTACAGGAAATATCGCCTATCTTTGTCACAGTGCTTCTGTCGACCCGAACCTTGAAATCGGAATCACACCCCTACAAAGAATCTTCGGAACTCGCTTAAAAAAAGTCTTCGGACCTCAGCATGGACTCGTAAGTGATGTTCAAGACAATATGGTAGAAACGGATCATTATCTTCATCCTTTTTTTCAAATCCCCGTTTACTCACTATACTCAGAAACAAGAATCCCCACGGATAAAATGTTGGAAGGAATTGATACATTCTTAGTTGATCTGCAAGATGTGGGAACGAGGGTCTATACCTATATTTCGACTATGTCTCTATTAATGGAGGCCTGTGCAAAAAATGATATCAAAGTTGTCATCCTTGATCGCCCTAATCCGGCCGGTGGAGAAATCATTGAAGGATGCCTCCTTGAAAAGGGTTTCGAATCTTTTGTTGGGCGCCACCCCATCCCTCAACGCCATGGTATGACCATGGGGGAAATGGCCCTGTACGCAAACAAATACCACAATATCAACTGCGAGCTAGAAGTTGTGCAAATGAGTGGCTGGAGCAGATCACACTTTTGGAACGATTGCCATTTACCATGGGTAAATCCATCTCCAAACTTATCAACACCAGAAAGTGCTATTACTTTCTGTGGCACAGTACTTTATGAAGGCACTAATATTTCAGAAGGGCGCGGGACTACAAGGGCCCTTGAAGTTGTGGGACATCCAGAGATTGAGGCCTATAGTTTTTACGAAGGAATCAAGGAAGAACTTCACGCGGCAAGTGAGGGGTTTGTTGCGCGCCCAGTGGTCTTCATGCCAACATTTCAAAAGCATGTGGGCAAGGCCTGTGGCGGATTACATCTTCATCCAACAAAACCTGAATCGTTTTACTCTTGGCGAGTCGGACAAATTCTTTTGCGTGAATTTATCAACAAGCTTGGAACTTCGTTTGCTTGGAACGATAAACCTTATGAATATGAGAGCAACCGTCTGGCCATAGACTATATCAACGGCAATGAAACTTTGCGCCATTGGGCCGAAAACAACGGATCATTGTCTGAGCTTTTAGCTCTCGAAAAGAAAGGAATGGACCAGTATATGGGACACCGAGAGGACTGTTTACTGTATCGATGAATATTCTTTACAAAAGCGATACACTTCCCTAAACTTTTAATATTGAACATTTTTAGGGAGAGAGAAAATGAAAAAACTTTTTGCTAGTATTCTTCTAGTGGCCACGCTTGCCAGCGCAAACGCCCAAGAAGAGATTAAAATCGGTACAGTTTTTGCGATGACAGGTCCTATTGCAACTTATGGTCAAGAAAGTGTGAATGGTATTCGCCTTGCCCTTGAAGATATCAATAAGACAGGTGTTAACGGCAAGAAAATTAAAATTATCGTAGAAGACAACCGCTCAGAACCAAGTGATGCGGCCTCTGCCACGAAAAAACTTATTGAAGTTGATAAAGTTGCTGCCGTTATTGGTTCAGTTGCTTCAACAAATACACTAGCTGGAGCTCCAATTGCTCAGGCCGCGAAGGTTCCTCTCTTAACACCTGCTTCAACAAATGAAAAAGTAACTCAGGTTGGTAACTTCATTAGTAGAACTTGTTTCACAGATGAGTTCCAGGGTGTTGTAATGGCCAAATTTGCTTTTGAAAATCTTAAAAAGAAAAAAGCTGCAATCGTTATCGACACATCTTCAGACTACTCAAAAGGTCTTGCAAAAGTTTTCAAAAGAGAATTCGTAAAAATGGGTGGAGAAGTTATCGACACTGAATTTTCTTATATTCAAAAAGATACAGACTTTAGAAGTTTGTTAAGAAAAGTTAAAAGAACAAATCCAGATGTTATCTTTCTTCCTGGATACTACCAAGAAGTTGGTCTAATTCTTAAGCAGGCCAGACAAAGTGGAATCGATCTTCCATTCCTAGGTGGAGACGGTTGGGATTCACCAACTCTCCAAGAGCTTGCAGGTGAAGCTGTAAAAGGAAACTATATTAGCTCTCACTTTTCTTCAGATGACAAAGATCCAATGGTACAAAAATTTGTTCAAAGCTATAAAGCAACTTACAAATCAAACCCAGGGGCCATGGCCGCACTTGGATATGATGCCATCCTTGTAATGGCCGACGCTATCAAAAGAGCGGGATCAACAGATCACGAAGCTCTTAATAAGGCCATCCTTGCAACTAAAAATTTCCAAGGAGTAACAGGAATGATCACTATCGATAGCAATAGAAATGCTAAGAAAAGTGCCGTTGTTCTTGAAACAACACCTGCTGGAAACGTATTTAAAACTAAAGTTAATCCATAACATTTCTAAGGCGCTACTTATGATGAGTAGTGCCTTTTACATTTCATGAATCTTGAATAGTTAGGGAGTGACGGTGCAAGATATTCAATTCTTTTTTTATGATCTTCTACAATTTCTTGTAAACGGATTGTCTCAAGGAAGCATTTACGCTCTCGTGGCCCTGGGTTACACCATGGTTTACGGGATCATTAAACTCATCAATTTCGCCCACGGTGAGTTTTATATGATTGGCGCCTTCATTGGACTTTATGTTTGCGAATACTTTTTAAAAATAAACTTATCACCCACAACAGCTCTACTTCTTGGCCTGCCAGTGGCCATGATAGGATCAGGAGTTGTGGCCGTGATTGTTGAAAAGCTTGTCTACAGGCCCATTAGAGGACACGGCAGAATTTCTGCACTTATTACTGCACTAGGGGCCTCATTATTTTTCCAATATCTCGGACAAGGAACAGTTGGAGCAGAACCAAAGGCCTTTCCTACACTAATCTCAGGAGATGGGATTGAATTTTTCGACGGCAATGTCTTTATTTCAAATATCCAAATGATCATTATGGCGATCACCGTGTCCCTTATGATTTTTCTTTGGTGGCTTGTTAACAAAACAAGAATTGGTAAGGCCATGCGTGCCACTAGCTTCAATAAAAATGCAGCTGAACTCATGGGAATAAACACTGACCGAATTATTAGTTTTACTTTCTTTTTAGGCGCCTCACTTGCAGGTGCGGCCGGAGTTTTGGTTGGAATGTACTACAACACGGCCGAGCCAATGATGGGGCTCATCCCTGGCCTTAAGGCCTTTATTGCGGCCGTACTCGGTGGAATTGGAATTATTCCAGGGGCCTTCTTAGGTGGGATCACTTTAGGGATTGCTGAAAATCTTGTTGTTGGTTTTTGGATTTCTACTTACAGAGATGCCGTGGCCTTTGCCATTCTTATTATTATTCTTCTTGTGAAGCCCGCAGGCCTTCTTGGAAAGAACGTTAAAGAAAAAGTTTAAAAGGAATTGCTTCAATGAATATAGAGTATTTTTCTCACTTAATGATTATGTCGGGAATTTTTATCATACTTGCCGTGAGCTTAAATCTCATTAACGGTATTTGTGGAGAACTCTCCCTTGGACACGCTGGTTTTTGGGCCATAGGTGCCTATGTGGGTGGGTCTTATGGAGTTTTCTACGCTCTTCCCCTACCGAACTTTTTAAACCTTGCCATCAGTTGTGGGCTTGGTTTCGTTGCCGCAAGTCTTGCTGGACTTATCATTGGTGTTCCTTGTTTACGTTTACGGGGAGACTATCTGGCCATTGCAACCCTAGGATTTGGTGAAATCATTCGTATCATTATCATGAATATGGACGTTGTTGGTGGACCTAGAGGCCTTACGGGAATTCCTAAATGGTCAAATCTTCCTCTCATCTACTTCTTTGTTGTGATCACTATCATATTCATGGCCAATCTCGTGCGTGGAACCCATGGTCGAGCCATTATTAGTATACGAGAAGATGAAATTGCGGCCGACTGTATGGGTATTTACACTTTTAAGTACAAAACACTGGCCTTCGTCTTAGGTGCAGGTTTTGCGGGAATAGCTGGAGCACTTTATGCTCATTATCAAGAATTTATTTCACCCAATAGCTTTTCATTTATGTGGTCAGTAATCATTCTCATTATGGTTATTCTCGGAGGACTTGGCTCAATAACTGGATCAATTGTAGGCGCAGTTATTCTAACTATTCTCCCAGAGCTTCTGCGCTTTATGGGTGAGACTATTTCAGAGTGGCGCATGCTTATTTACTCTGTGCTTCTTATTGTTCTTATGCTTCTTAGACCATCGGGAATATTTGGCAAAAAAGAATTTAATGTACTTGCCCTATTCTCTAAGAAGGAGGCACAGTAATGACAGTAGATAAAAAAATTATCATGCAAACAAAAGATCTGACCATTCGCTTTGGTGGACTTGTTGCTGTTAATAACTTCAATATGAAAATTGAAGAAGGTGAACTCATTGGTATTATCGGGCCAAACGGAGCAGGAAAGACGACAATTTTCAATATGATCACAGGTGTCTATGTGCCAACTTCAGGCTCTGTTGATCTGGAAGGAAAATCGATTGTAGGACAGCACGTCTCACACATCACTCAAAAAGGAATTGCGAGAACATTCCAAAATATTCGTCTTTTTAAAGATCTTAGTGTCATAGACAATATTAAATTGGCGGCCCACTACCGTACAAACTACTCACTATTCGATTCTATTATTCGTAATAAAAAATTTAAAAATGAAGAAGAGCGTATTTATAATGAGGCCATGGAAATTCTAAAAATCTTTGGCCTTGAGAAAAAATCAACTTTGCTTGCAAAAAATCTTCCTTACGGTGAACAAAGACGACTCGAAATTGCTCGCGCACTGGCGACAAGACCAAAACTTCTTCTCTTAGATGAACCTGCTGCAGGGATGAATCCAAAAGAAACTAATGATCTCACAGAGCTTATTCGCTGGGTGCGCGATCATTTTAAAATTTCTATTCTTCTCATCGAACACGATATGAAACTTGTCATGAACGTGTGTGAGCGCATCTATGTTGTTGATCACGGAGAAGAAATTGCGATGGGTCTTCCAAAGGAGATTCAAAACAACAAAAAAGTCATTGAGGCCTATTTAGGAACAAGTGATGAGGAGGCCCTGTGAGTGGTGAAAAAATTCTAGAAATTAACAATATGCACGTACACTATGGATCTATTCACGCCATTCACGGTATAAACCTTCATATAAATCGTGGTGAAATTGTAACGATTCTAGGATCAAACGGAGCAGGAAAAACGACCACTCTTCATACGATTTCAGGATTACTGCAACCAAGTGAGGGAGAGATTTCGTTTAAAGGTCAATCCATCAAAAACCTTGAGGCCCATAAAATTGTTGCCCAAGGAATGGCCCATTCTCCAGAAGGAAGAATGGTCTTTCCAGATCTCACTGTAAAAGAAAATCTTGAAATGGGCGCTTATCTTAGAAACGACAAAGATCAGATCGCCAAAGACTTTCGTTATATGTTTGATCTCTTCCCAAGACTTGAAGAAAGAAAATCTCAACTTGCGGGTACCCTATCAGGTGGTGAGCAACAAATGCTGGCCATTGCAAGGGCGTATATGAGTAAACCTGAACTGCTCTTATTGGATGAGCCAAGTCTTGGAATTGCGCCCATACTTGTTCAGGCCATTTTTTCGGCCATTAAAGAAATCAATGAAAAGCAAAAAATGACAATACTTCTTGTTGAACAAAATGCATACGCTGCACTCAAAATTGCTCACCGTGGATATGTTCTCACCACGGGAGAAATTTCTATGCAAGGGGCCGCAAAAGATTTAATATCCAATGAAGAAATTAGAAAGGCCTACTTAGGACACTAAGGGGCCGCATTTATTGCGCGAGAAAAGGAGTATAGCGTGGAGACACTGGCGACTTTTGATGAGGCCGTTGAGCTTTTAAAAAATGCTGTTAAGTATTCAACAATCGAAAACCAAAAGCACCTTGATCTTTCTGTGATCAATGCCCCTGATAGACTTGAGTATCAAAAGGCCCTAATGGTTGTGCAATCGGCCGTTAAAAGAGGTGAAATAACTCAGGACGAACTTAAGCAAAGACTCGGCCTTATTTAATCACTCGATATTCGGCCTCAAATGTTTGACCATCACTAGAACTTGGTTGAGCAGAAGGGGCCCTTCTTGCATTTTGTTTTGCCCTGTTCGCATTCTCTTTCCCACTCGAAATCAAAGATTTAATTACGACAAATGCTAAATAAAAAAAGGCAAATTTAATTAATCCAGAAACTAACATAGCGACCTCGCTTATTGTGGTTTTAAAATAATGAAGCTTTGTTTCAAAGTCAAATTTCTCAATAACAACTCTGTACCATTTTAGGCACTTATGTTATAAATAGGCCTTCTATTAACGAAAAAAAGAGAGATCTTATGAGTGACAACCAAAATACGCCAAAACTTATTCACTGGGCCGACATGACAGCTGACCGCATCATAAAGCAGAAGGGTGATAAGGAAGGTTACGTTTTGGCCAGTGGTATTACTCCTTCTGGTGTTGTTCACTTTGGAAATTTTAGAGAAGTTATCACTGTAGACCTAGTGGCACGTGCCCTTCGTGAACGTGGTAAAAAAGTTCGCTTTATTTTCAGCTGGGATGATTACGATACTTTTAGAAAAGTTCCCCTAAATCTTCCAAAACAAGAAGAGCTTAAAAAATATATGTATCAACCAATCGTTGATACTCCAGATCCATTCGGTGAACACGAGTCTTATGCAGCTCACCACGAAAAGGCCTTCGAAGCTCAATTAGCAAAAATGGGAATTGAAGTAGAGCCAATTTACCAAGCAAAAAAATACCGTGCAGGTGATTACAAAGAAGATATCAAACTTGCTTTAAATAAAAGAAAAGAAATTCGCGATATCTTAAATCAATACCGCTCTGAACCTTATGGTGATGAATACTTCCCTATCAGTGTATATTGTGAAGAACATAAAACAGATAAAACAACTGTTACAGGTTGGGATGGTGAGAGCAAAATTACTTATAAGCACAACGAAACAGGTTATGAAGGTGTTATTGATTTAAACACAACTTCACTTGTTAAACTTCCTTGGCGTGTTGACTGGCCAATGAGATGGGCGTTTGAAAAAGTAGACTTCGAACCAGGTGGGAAAGATCACTCTTCACAAGGGGGATCTTATACTACGGCAAAAGATATTGTTAAAATCTTTGGTTGGGATACTCCAGTTTATCTTCAATACGATTTCGTATCGATCAAAGGTCTTGGCGGAAAAATGAGTTCGTCAAAAGGAAACCTCGTTACAGTAAACGACGTTTTAAAAGTATATGAACCAGAAATGATTCGTTGGATTTTTGCAAGCTACAAATCAAACGTAGATTTTGCAGTAAGCTTCGACTTAGACGTAGTAAAAACTTATGAAGACTTCGACAGACAAGAAAGACTTGCTTACGGTGTTGAAGCTGGGGCTGAGAAAAAAGTAGAAATGGCAAAAAGAGTTCTTGAGCTTTCTCAAATTGGAGAGATGCCAAAAGAGTGTCCTTTTCAACCGTCATTTAGACACCTTTGTAACCTTCTTCAAATTAACGATGGTGATATTGCAAAGACACGTTCTGAATATGCAAACGATATTAAAAATGCTCGTGATGAAAGACGCTTTGTTGAAAGATCAACATGTGCTCTTTATTGGCTCGAAAATCATGCTCCAGAAGAATTTAAATTCAAGGTAAATGAGCAAAAACCAGCACAAGACTTAAGTGCAGGGGCCACAAACTTCTTAAGCTCTTTGGCCTCATATATGGAATCAAGTGCATTTGATGCAATTACAGAAGATAAAGAGTTACACGAAAAAATCTATGAACTCATTCATGCCAGTGAAATTGAACCCGCAGAGGCGTTTAAGGCCCTTTATGGCGCCCTCATTTCAAAAGAGCGTGGTCCGAAACTTGCCGGTTTTATTCTAACAATCGGCAAAGAACGTGTTCTAAAACTCATCAAATAACAAGATATTGGCCCCTTTTATTAAGGGGCCCATTCATTCTTAACTATTTCTTAAAGTTACCAACTCCATTTTTCATTAAAATAGTCGATAAGACTTTAATTAAAGCTCGCATAAAAGAGAGGAAAAAGTGGAATTGAATATTCTTATTGCCGAAGATGAACAACTACTCACCGATTTTTACGTAGAATTTATCAATGAATTTTTTGACGATAAGAAAATTAAATTCACAGTGAAAGATAATGGTCTAAGCGCCTTAGAAGAAACTTTGAATAAGAAATTTGATCTCATCATCAGTGATATTAATATGCCTCATATGGATGGACTTGGCCTTACTAAGAAAATTCATGATCGCGATAACCCGAACCATAAAACTCCTATTATTATCATTTCAGGAACTCCTCATTCACTGAACTTTTCTCAAGACAACCTTTACTATTTGATGGCCAAACCAGTTGCTCCAGAGCGTTTTGAAAGAGTTCTGCGTCTAATAATAGAAGGGAATTTATTACAAAAATCGGCATAAAAGGGGTCAATCTGCCTCCTTGGCCGACTAAATGACTTTAATTTTTCCAACATAATATTACATTTGGGCCTTTTTAGGGCCCTTTTTTTTGCTGGCCATAGGCAAGCCCACTCAAAATTCATAGATTGGCCTTATAAGAGTTAAAACTCAGAAACAAAAAAGGAGAGGGCCTATATGAAGAAATTACTTTTTGCAGTTGTTGCACTTTGTTCTACTGCTGCACTAGCAGACACATGTACAAGCTATATGAGAACTAGAACTGGTGGGACTCTCGACTCATTCACTGGTTGGGGTTACACAAGAGGAGAAGCTTGTAGAGAAGCTCAACAAACATGTAATAGAGAATTAGCAAGGCGCAGAAGTCACGGAAATAGCTTCTCGGCATTCTGTGAAACTGACGGTGACTATAGAGATCCAGGCAGAGGAAGAGATCCAAGAGTTGAAAGATGTACATATGACCTTAAAAGAGGAAATGGTACACTGCTAGAGTCTTTCACTGAAGAGGCCTACTCAGAATACTCTGCATGTATTGATGCTCAATCAAAATGTGAAAGCGAACTACGCTATAGAAGATCATCTGGTAGAAACCCAAGAGCTTACTGTGAAAAAAGAGGTTCTTACAATCCTTACCCAGGCCCAAGACCAGATCCAACTGTTACAAGATCATGTACTGTAGTAAAAGTTGATCGCTGGGGAACAAGACTTGATCGTTTCACTTCGACATTAGAAGGTCGTCAAGGAACTGGTGTTCAAGAAAGAGCTTGTCAAGAAGCTGAAAGAGAATGTCGTCGCAACACTTGGGGTGACCAAAGATGTATCCGTCTTTAAATTAATTAAATAGATTTATTTAAAGCATGAAATAACATTCAAAAGAAATCGGCCAACCTTGTGTTGGCCTTTTTTTCTGGTAAAATACTCCTAAAGCTATTGGCCTAATGGAGTTATAAATGTTCCCAACAAATTTCAAAGAAAGAAGAGAAAAACTTCTTAATACACTTACAGATGCAATTGCGATTATTCCTGGTGCAACCCATGTAACAAAATCACATGATACGGAATATCCATTTCGTCAAAACAGTAATTTTAAATATCTTACGGGTTTCAATGAACCGGATTCAATCTTAGTATTAACTTCATATCCAGATAAAAAATCAATTCTCTTTGTAAGAGAAAAAGATCCTTTTATGGAAATGTGGTCAGGCAGAAGAATGGGACCAGATAAGGCCCTCGAAATTTTAGAAGTTGATGAAACATATACTGTTGAAAAATTTCCAGAAATGATTGAAAAGCTCCTTCTAGGTCACGAAAAACTCTATATGGATCTATTTGATGAGCCAAAAACGTTTGCGATGGTAAGAGATATTTGCAAAAAACTTTACCACAGAAAGAAAACTCGCGCGAGTTCACCTCCGAAAAACTTCTTTCATGTAAATCCCTTAATTGAAAAAATGAGATTAGTAAAAGATCAGAACGAAATTCAATTTATGAAAACCGCCATGATCGCAACAAACAAAGCTCACCGTGCGGCCATGGCACTGGCCGCTCCTGGAAGAAATGAAAAAGAAATCAATGCTCTAATGCAATATCTTTTCACGAAGGATTTATCACAAGGCAATGCTTACGATAATATTATCGCTAGCGGAGATAATGCCAATATCCTCCACTACATCGAAAATAATGCTGAATTAAAAGACGGCGACCTACTTCTTATCGATGCTGGAAGTGAATTAAATCTTTACGCAACAGATATTACAAGAACATTTCCTGTAAATGGCAAGTTCACTACCGTGCAAGCTGAAGTTTACGAAATTGTCCTTGAAGCTCAAAAAACGGCCATTTCACATGCGTGGATTGGGCGTACACTTAAAGAAGTTCATGAACATACATGTCGCGTACTCACTCAAGGTCTAATTGATTTAAAAGTTCTAAAAGGTTCAGTCGATGAAAATATCGAAACAGCAGCGTTTAGAAAATATTATCCCCATGGAACTGGTCACTGGCTAGGTTTAGATGTTCACGATCAAAACCCATACCAGACAGACGAATACGAAGAAACAAAATTTGAAGATGGAGTCATCTTCACAGTGGAGCCTGGTCTTTACTTTCCAAAAAGCGATGCCACTCTCCCTGAGCATTTAAGGGGAATTGGAATTCGTATCGAAGACAATATTCTTATCACACAAAACGGCCACGAGAATCTTTCGGCAATGATTCCAAAAGAAATCAAAGAAATTGAAGAGGCCTGTGCTAAAGATTATAAGGAATTCTTACTATGAAATTAATCGCGCTCATTCTACTTTTTACGACATCAACATATGCTCAATACAATAAGATAAAGCACAATACGTGCCGTTTAAAAATTGATCCAACGTCAAAAAGTAACAAAGAGCTTTACTCAAAACTGGAAGTTCTTCTAAGTGAGCGCGGTTATAATTTTGAACTCTTTAATTCTGCAAGAGAAATTGTTCCCCGCGACCTCTACCTGACAATGAATGTAGAAACATCGGGGAAGATGTACAAAGAATGTTATGTAGAAATAGAAATTAAACTCGCAAAAGAAAAAAAACCTACAGAAGACGATCAAATACTTTTTAAAGAACACTCTTTAAGAAAATTTCCTCGCCAAACTTTTGAAGGTAAGGAGCGCTGTAATATGGCCTTTAACGATATTTCATTTCGCGTTCCTACATGCATAAAATAGGTAAATAAATGTCTACAATGAAAATCCAAAAAAAAATTGCCCTTGTCGCCCACGATAAAAGAAAAGATGATCTCATCAAATGGATCGAAAAGCACAAAGATATCCTAAAGGAGCATCAGCTTTTTGCAACGGGCACAACTGGTGTAAAAATAGAAAATGCAACAGGTCTTAAAGTAAAAAGATACAAGAGTGGCCCAATTGGTGGTGACCAGCAAATTGGAGCTGCCATCGTGGATGAAGGTCTCGATGTGCTTGTCTTTTTTTGGGACCCTCTCACAAGTCAGGCCCATGATCCTGATGTCAAGGCCCTACTAAGGGTAGCGACTTTATGGAATGCTGTTCTTGCATGCAATAAGTCCACGGCCGACTTCATTATTAGAAGTCCTCTGTTGAATGAGGCCTACAAAAAAGATTTATCTCACGTCTTAGATTATACGGCAGACCGCCAAGTTATTTAGAACTTGCGACCTGCGAGGTATTCAAGAATTTTAAAAACAGGAATTTTGGCCTTTTCAAAACGCTCTAGCTCTTCAGAGTTTAGGGCGCATTCCTTTTCAATAATAACAAGAAGCTCTCTTGCACTAGTTAGAAGATCAAGGGCACGTTTTTCAACGATTGCACAGGCCTCATCAATGCGATCACCATCAAAAAGATCAGCAACGTTTTCACCATTTTCAAAGCGTGCTTTGATTTCAGGGTGAAGAAGCAACCATTCATAAAGAACAGAATTTATAATGCCATTTTGAACGTCTAATAGAGCGTCTTTTTTAGAGTCTTTAGAAAAATCAAGGGTATCATCCATCAATTGGAAGGCCACACCGATTTTCTCACCAAACTCCTTAGCATAGTTTTGGATACTTTCATTTTTTCCGGCCACATAAGAACCGATCCAACAACACCATCCCATCACACTCGCCGTTTTTTTCATGGCCACTTTGGTAATAAGATCATGAGAGTAATTTCTCTCTTTAGAAGCGTCTAATTGAATCCACTCACCATCGGCAAGGGCCTGAATAACAAGGCTCATTTCACGGACAATTTTCAGATCACCTTTATATGAAAGTGAATGAATAACATCGGCCAGAAGATAGTCCCCAGCAAGTACGGCCTTCTGATTTGAAGAAAGAGCATTAATAGAGGGCTCACCTCTTCGAGTGCTGGCATTATCAACAACATCATCGTGGGCCAAACTTGCAGCGTGAACAAGTTCAATAGCACGTGCAAATGGTATGAGTTTACTTGGTTCAACAAAGAATAGATTACCGAAAATATACGTCAAAAGTGGACGTAGCCTCTTCCCTCCCACAAGAACTGTGCGAGTTAGCAGATCATTGATGGCCGTATTGCAGTCTTTCGATTCAATATTTAAATCGAGCTCGCCTACGGTCTCTAAAATCTCTTCAGGAATGGAACTTAAAAATTCGTGTAACATAAAATCAATTGAGTCGTTTATGAAGCTAATAATTTTGAAAAGTTGTAACATTAGGGCGCCTCTTTTGTAAATCACTAATTGCCCCAAACCCAGATTTTATATACTCGGTGCATAGTATAAAACTTTGCTTGAAAGCTCACCTATTTAGGGGTAAAAAGCATTGATAATTAAAGACTTGGAAAGATTAGAGGATAGCGCAATGACACAATCATTAGAGACAAAGGCCCTTGATAATAGAAAAAAAGAATCTTACAAAATTTTCGATGAAATCGCGGGAACATATGATTTTTTAAATCGCCTTCTTTCTTTTGGCATTGACGTCTATTGGCGCACTAAATTTCTAAAAAATCTTCCAAATAAAAAAGAAATTCATGCCCTTGATCTTGCAACAGGTACAGGTGATGTTCCTGTCGTTCTTGTTAAAGATAAAAGAGTTACTAAAGTTACGGGTCTCGATCTTTCTAAAGGAATGGTTGAACTTGGTAAAAAGAAAATTGCTCAGAAAAAACTTGATGATAAAGTTTCACTTCATATTGGGGATGGAGTAGAAATTCCTGCTGCAGACTCAACATTTGACCTTGTGACAATTTCATTTGGAATTAGAAATTTCCCTGATCCCCAAAGATCTCTAGTTAATATTGAAAGAGTTCTAACTACAGGTGGACGTTGTATGATCATGGAATTCTCTCTTCCAAAAAATCCATTTTTTAGAGCAATCTACTTCTTCTATTTTAGACACCTTCTTCCTTTTGTTGGAAATATTGTATCTAAACATAAAGATGCTTACAGCTACCTTAACGAATCAGTTGAAGATTTTCCTTATGGGGATGCATTCGAAGATATGATGAGAAAAGCAAACCTTAAAAATGTTCATAGAAAAGAACTCACTTTTGGAATTGCGACTCTTTATATTGGAGACAAGCACTAATGCTGGATTTTGTTGATATAAAAGCAACCATCTTAAAAAAGGTCAGCTCACTTTGTGAGGCCGACTTTGATGCGGAAGTCTTAAAAAAAATTAAGGCCAACGAATACATAAGCTTCGATTTGAAGATTATGGATTTAGAATTATCACAGCTAGTATCCTATGCGACAAGTGCACCACTAGGTTATTTTAAAGAGCGTACTTTTGATGCCCAACTAGACAAAGGGCCAAAAGAGCTGCTTTGCCTTGGCGAAAACGTACGTTTTGAAAGGAAAACTGATTACAATAAAATTTTAGATATAACTGAGAAGTGGCCAGATATTCATATTTTTGGTGCTCAAAACTTTGATAATGAAAAAATCAATGAAAGCGAGTGGAAATTTCTTAGTGAATGTTTTTTCTTTGTCCCAAAAATTTGTTTTATAAAAAATAAACTTGAGACAATTGTCCGAATTCAATTGCCGAAAAAATGTCTTAAAGACCAAAGAGAAAAAGCAAAATTCTCATTTTCATTAGAGAAGTGTTTAAATTTCAAATCAATGACAAGAACACTTCCCCAAACATTTGAAAAAAATGAAACTCCTGAGCAAAATTCATGGGACAATATGATCAGAACTTGTGTTTCAAGTTTTGAGCACAATCAACTGAACAAAGTTGTTTTATCGCGCAAAAATATTATCCATTATAGCGACGATGTTGAACTGGCCCCAGTGTTCTCTTCCCTAGTTGAATCACAAAAACAGGCCTATATCATGGCCTTAAGATTTAGTGACAACTGCTCATTCATCTCTGTTACTCCAGAGAGACTATTCAAGATGAGTAACAATTGCTTAGAAATTGATTCATTAGCTGGAACAAGAAGACGCTCTACAAATGAAATTGAAGATAAGCTTCTTGAAAACGATTTAAAAAGTTCATTTAAAGAGATTCAAGAGCATCGTTTTGTGACAAATTCAATTTGTGAAAGACTCAACTCTCTTGGAATCAATCCAACATTTTTATTTAAAGAACAGGTTTTAAAACTTAAATTTGTTCAACATCTCCACACAAAACTATCTGCACCTCTTTCAAAAAAAGAGAACTTTGCAGTTTTGATTAATACATTTCACCCTACTCCTGCTGTTGGTGGAGAGCCTAAGAAAGAGGCCATGGCCCTTATTAGAAAACTCGAGCCTTATAGCCGTGGGCTGTATGCTGGACCAATGGGCTATATTAGTGGCGAGGCATCTGAATTTGCCGTGGCCATTCGTTCAGCACTACTTGAAGGAGAGCGCATTCATATCTATGGAGGCGCAGGAATCGTTATGGGTTCTGATCCAAAAAGTGAATGGGAAGAAACGGGTGTTAAAATGGATAATTTCCTAACGATACTTGGAAATTCAAACGCATAATAAGGCATAGGAAGATTTAGATGAGTGCTCTTTACGAAAACACATCAAGACTTTGGGCAAGTGTCATCATCACTGAATTAACTCGCAATGGAGTGACTCATTTTTATGTGTCCCCAGGTATGAGAAACGCCCCTTTAACGGCCGCAATTACCTATAATGATAATGCCACTTTAATTGAAGGAATGGACGAGCGTGCTGCGAGCTATCGTGCTCTTGGAGCAGCAAAGGCCCTAGGAAAACCTGTCGCCCTAGTTTGTACCTCTGGTACGGCCATGGCCAATTATATGCCTGCTGTAATTGAAGCAAGAAGAAGCAATATCCCTCTAGTCATTATTAGTTCAGATAGACCTAAAGAGCTGGCAATTAGTGATGCGAATCAAACAATTAACCAAGAAAATCTCTATGGTGATTTTGTTACAGGTTCACTAAATCTAAATGCTCCAAATGAACACTTTGGACTTAAGTCGCTGGCAACAAGCATCAGTCATCTCTTGAAATCAACATGGTTTCCAGAAAAAGGACCAGTTCATATCAATGCTCCTTTTAGAGAACCCCTAGATAATAAAACGGCCCCTATTGCCGATAAAATGATCGAAGAGGCAAAAAGATATTTTACGCAAAGAGGCCCAGCGACAAATTATAATAGTGTCGTTATTGCTCCAAGCACTGAGGTACTTGCTGATCTGGCCAATACTTTTAATAGCGCGAAACGACCATTTGTCGTCGTTGGCAAAACTCTCGAAAATGAAATTGATGCCATCACTGAATTCTTGCAATACACGAATGCATGGACATTTATAGATGTCTCTAGTTCTATCAAATACCATTTTCCCCTAAGACGTCAGGCCGTACCGAGTATGGATCACCCTGAAGTTTATGAATATTTCAAACAGAACCCACCAGATGTTATCTTCCATTTTGGTGGACGTCTCACAGGGAAACACTATTATAGATATCTAAGTGAAAACCCAGATATCGAAGTTATTTCAATTAACAGTGCACTAACAAAAGAAGATCCGGCCCACAGAGTTGGTCGCAGAGTTGAGTGTAATACGGAAGAATTTTGTAAAAAGATTTTACCCTTAATTGAAAAGCGTGATGAAAAATCACAGAACGTTTGGGAAAACTTTATAGAGAAAAAAAGAAATCTCATTGAAAATCATGAGCTGTCTTATCCCTACATAAGTAAAAACATTATTGAACTTACCCCAGAAAATGAAACCCTTTACATTGCAAACAGCACTGTCATTCGCTCTTTTGATAGCTATATGCATATTAGTGATTCTAAAGATCTTAAGATTCATTGTAATCGTGGCGTAAGTGGAATCGAAGGCCTACTAAGTAGCTCTCTTGGTGTGGCAGATATAACTAAAAAACCAGTGACTCTTATCATCGGTGACGTAAGTTTGTATCACGATCTCAATGCACTTTTTTATTTGAAAAAAGATAATCTTCCAGTGCAAGTTATTGTTGTAAACAATTACGGCGGCGGAATCTTCACTCTCCTGCCTGTTGCCGGAGAGAAAGAAATTTTGAAACATCTCGTAACCGCCCATGAAATGGATTTCTGTAAAATCAGCGAGGCCTTTGGCCTTGAACACAAAAGAGTTTACACGAAAGAAGACTTTAAAAAAGAATACACCGAGTTCTTTAGCAATCCGAGGGCACGTGTTTTAGAAGTTGTCATTTCAAATGATGAGAACATTAAAGTTTACGATCAATTAAAAACGGTAAAAATGTAGATGAATCCATGGATATTGGCCGCAAGGCCAAAAACTTTATTTGCCAGTGCAGGTCCCGTTCTCCTTGGAACGGCCATTGCTTTTTACACAACAAAATCTCTCTCTGCTCTTGCTTTTATAACAACCTTATTATGTGCGGTTTTAATGCAAGTTATGTCAAACTTAGTCAACGACTACTATGATGGTATTCGTGGCCTTGATGATGAAAAGAGATTGGGCCCAACCCGAGTTACGAGCACAGGGCTTTTAACACCTGAAAAAGTAAAGAAGGGTTTTCTTCTTGTTGCGATTGTGGCCTTCATACTTGGTCTTTATCTAATGTATATTGGTGGCCTACCAATTATTATCATCGGTCTGCTGTCATTATTTTTTGCCTGGGCCTACACTGGGGGTCCTTTTCCTCTAAGTCATTTCGCTCTAGGAGAAGTGGCCGCGTTTACTTTTTTCGGACCAGTCGCTGTATGGGGTACAACATTCCTCCAAACCGGAAGTTCTTCAAAACTTGCCCTTATAGCAGGAAGTGGAGTTGGTTTAATTTCTGCTACGATTATGGCGATCAATAATTTAAGAGATCGAAAAAGTGATAGTGAAAAAGGTAAAATAACAGTGGCCACACTTTTAAGTGAAAAAGGTGCTCGTGCTTTCACACTAACATTGTGTCTGCTTTCAACATTTATTCCTTTTATTGTGATGAATGAAACTCACAGCTCTTATGTTCTTGTTGCCCTTATTCCTTTTTATCTTATGGGAAAAACGTGGATACATGTAGCACGTGCACCTATTGATGAAAGAATGAATATGATGTTGGCCAATACTGGAAAATATTTATTTTTATATTCTGTGGCCATGGGAATTGGATTGTATTTTTCATGATTGAATTTCATAAGCGCTATTCAATCCCTTTCACGTCACCCCTACAAATTGGCAACACTTTAGTCGCACACAAAGATGTTCTCCCTTTTTCTTTTTCTGAAAATAATAAAACATATTCATTTGAATTAAGTCCACTTCAGGGATTACACGAAGAAAGTCTCGATGATGCTCAAAAATCACTTACAGATTTTATCGCTGGTCGAACGGATAATATGCTGCCAAGTGCTCGTTTTGCATATGAAGGCGCAAAATATATAGATAATATCCAAAGTATGAGTGTTTTAATAAATGCTCTTTATATTCCAAATAATGATAGCGATTTTCCCGAGAATAAAACATTAAAAATAAAAATCAATCGCACGAGTTTTGAAAAAGATATTGAATCAATCAATCATTTAACTCAAAAAGGATACAAACTTCGCTTAGATGCAAATCGATCACTAAGTGAAGAACAACTATACCATTACTGGTACGCCATTAAAGATCATGCGGCCATTGAGTACTTTGAAGAACCCTTAGTTAATGGTGAGGCCCATCTATCTCTTAAAGAATTTATTCCCATTGCTTTTGACGAAAGTTCAGAAAATTTTATCGACAAAAAACTTCCAGAAAATATAGTAAGTTTTGTCATCAAACCAAGCGTTATGTTTGGTATCGAAAGAACGAGGGAGCTCATGAAGACAAAATCCATCATTGTGAGCTCTGCCTTTGAAACCCCTCTTCAATTGCTCGCATTAATAAAACTTAGTACCCTCCAAAAAGACACGGCCATGGGCCTTGATACTCTAAAGTATTTTCCCTTAGAATTCATTCCAAACACTTTAAATTACAGAGATGGGCAAATAATTTTCAACGCTTAAAATCAGTTTCTCCTGTATAATTTCTCAGAGATCAATCAAGGAGAAACTATGAAATTAGCAAATCTATTTTTGGCCCTAACATTAGTGTTAAGCGTTTCATGCGCACACCATAACCATGCTCACAAGGGACAGTGTCAACTGGGCTCGAAATGTGAAAAATGTGCTGAGGGGAAAAAAGACGGAAAACAGTGTAGTCTTAAAGATAAGAAGTCTTGCTGTGGACAATCGGCCGAGTCTTAGTAATTCCAACACTATAGTAGACTAAATTTATCAACGTAATATGCCGATAAGCCAGCAGGTAAATTAAAGGAGATAGCAATGAAAAAAATAATTTCTATTGTCGCCCTATCGATGCTTGCTCTGACATTGGCCTCTTGCGCAAGCTCAAATAGGAAACCGGCATCATCATGTGATGAATCGTACTTCCAAGATCAGTATCGCTACTTTGATCACTACGAGCGCTGTAACAACTACTAAAGTAAAAAAGGGGTCAAAAAGGCCCCTTTTTTTTTGTAAGAAAGCTATTTTTCCTAACAATATTCAGTCCTTATAAAACCCTAACAAAACTATTCATGGCCAAACTCAACTGCCTTTGGTAAATCGCAGTAACACGAATTCATATAAGGGAGAGATTGAGTGAGAAATTTAGCAATCGTAGCTGCAATGCTATTAGGTAGCACAATGGTAAAGGCCGCTGACTTTGATGTTAAAGGTTTTATCGTTATTGATGCCCTAAGTTTTGAAAAGCAAAAAGAGAAGAACGAAGAAATCAATGCTGAAATCATCACATTAGATCTTAAATTCTATTTTCGTCACGAGAATTGGTCAGCAAAACTTAAACTCGACCTTGATGGTTCAATCGCTGAAGACAACCAAGAAATTTACGAAGAAGCAAACGTGACATACCGTCACTCAAACAATGTGCGCATCACTGCTGGTAAGGGAAAAGTTCCTTTTCACCAAATGCACTTTGGTGCTGCTAGACCATCATTTATCGATGGTGGATCAATTCTTTTCTCATCTAACTCTTGGAGAGATCAAGACAACAAAATCCTTCTTGGAGTTCAACTAGGATCTTACCGCTCAGGTTGGATCAATGAATTCACATTTTGGGGTAATGCCAACAACCCAAAAGTTGATAGAGTAACTGAAGGCCCGTACTTCGGAAAATACAGCGATGGCACCATTGAATATGAAACAGGAAAAACTCTTGAAACAAAAAAACAAAGAGGTTTTGCTAACAAGTTCACTTATACTCCGGCCTACGGTGTAAAATATTCTGTTGCTGGGAACTACTACTGGCGCGATATCGATCCAAAGGCCGACTGGGCACTAGATCTGGCCATGACAGATTCAAATGATGAAAGAGAATATTGGTTTGAATATATGTGGGGATTCACTTCTAAACACCCTAACGATAAGTACACTGCAAAGAAACAGTGGGAGCACTATATCCAAGCGGGTTATGAATACCGTCTAACTGAAACATTCTCACTTGCTCTTTCGGGTGAGGCCGTCCTTGTAAAAAAATTAAACCACGACAAGAACGACTATAACGGTGCAAATGAATCCGCTGACGGTGGTTATGGCCAAAGCAGATACAATAATGGTCAAGTTGCAAAGACTAACAACTACATGCTTGAGACGGCAGCAAAATGGCGACTTGCTAAGAGTGTTGACTTCAAACTTGGTCTAACTTACGAGAGAAAGTATATTTGGGAAGCAAGAAACCCAAGCTCAAAGAACCAAACAGCATCAGACAAAGAATATTTGTACAAAGGATTCCAGTGGGCATATCAATTGGCCGCAGGAATTAGTTTCTGGTTCTAAAGAAAACCAACTCACACAATCAACTATCTTAAGGCCACTTGAAAAAGTGGCCTTTTTTTTCTTAAATTATTGATTTAACACTTATCCGAATACCAAATCCAGACGATAATAAATTAAATGTTTTTATTAAAAAGGATTTGTTCATGGTCTTTGACAAGCGTTCATTGAAGTTTAAGCTTTTATTTTCTGTTATTGGAGGGATCTTTATTCTCTCGGCCCTTATTATTGGAATAGGTGCAAAATACAATAGTGACCTTGCCTATGAAAAGGCCAATGCTGTTGCCGAAGGTAATGCAATTGAAAGTGCTCTTACCATCGAGAGACTTTTTAACGAGACCATGGGTAAAGTGACAACTGTTAGAGAAGTCATGGAAACGAGCTTTAATGGTGAAGAAAAAACAAAGTTTGAAAGATCAGAGATTTTTGCCATGTTACGCTATATCCTCGAGCGTGATCACAGCATGATTGGAAATTATGTTGGACTTGATGAAGGCTCTCTTCACGATAGTGACTCTCTTCACAAGGGAAAACCTGGTCATAGTGATGCAGGAAGATTCATTCCGTATATGACTAAATCTGCAGATGGGACGATTGCTCTTGAAACTCTTAGTGATTTTAGTGGTGATTGGTGGTTGCAACCCAAGAATACTTTGAAAGAAACATTTACAGAACCATTTGTCTATAAAGTACAAGGAGTAGATGTTCTTATGACTTCCCTCACGACTCCAATTCTTAAAGAGGGAAAATTCATTGGACTCTCAGGTGCAGACATTGCCCTTAATAGATTGCAAGAAATCACAGATGCCATCAATATCTACGACAACAAAGGGAAAATGATCCTCATTTCGGCCAAAGGAATGATTGCGGGATATTCTGGTAAAAAAGACTTAGTTGGAAAAATGATTGCTGAAGAAAATAAGTCGTTTGAAAAAACTCTCGCTGACATTGCGGCAAAGAATCAAAAAACATATTTTTTCAAAGATGAAAACAATCTTCAAGTTGTAGCAAAAATACATTTAGGTGAACACAACCCATCTTGGCTGGCCGTTGTTGAAATCCCCTTATCCGTCATTGATCAAGAAGTAAAAGAAAGTATCATCAACCTAGTTCTCATAGGTGTTTTATCGGCCATAATCATTGTTGCTATTGTTTATTTCACTATCAATCAAAGTTACAAGAAACTTATCGCTGTTGAAAATGAACTTGGTGAAGCTGTTAAAGTTACTAATAGAAACTCTAAAAAACTCCAAGAGTCTTCTGAACAAGTGGCCGAATCCGCTACCGAACAAGCAAGCTCTATTCAAGAAACAGTTTCGACACTAGATGAAATCAATGCAATGTCACAAAAAAGTGCGATTGTGGCGCGAGACTCAAGTTCGAGATCTGATGCCAATTTGAGAGTTGCAAGTGAAGGTAAAAAAGCTGTTGAAAATATGATTCGTGTGATTGAAGAAATCCGTGACAGTAACAATGCCGTAATGAATCAGGTCGAAAGATCTAATAATGAATTTCAAAAAATTGTAACGATTATCAATGAGATTTCAAATAAAGCGATGGTTATTAATGAAATCGTATCTCAAACAAAACTTCTAAGTTTTAACGCTTCTGTTGAAGCGGCCAGGGCCGGAGAACATGGAAAAGGTTTTGCAGTGGTTGCTGAAGAAGTTGGAAAGCTTGCAGGTAATTCTGGAGATGCGGCAACACAAATCGGAAGCATGTTGCAAGAAAGTATTGAGACTGTTCAAAAGATTATTAGTGAAACAAGTTCAGAAGTCGCAAAGCTTGTTGAATCCGCAAAAACAAAAGTAGATTCAGGTGTAAGTGTTGCACGTACATGTGGAGAAAGTTTAGATATGGTTTTGGGGAACGTGAATGAGATGACTGGTATGATGGGTGAAATTTCAAAGGCCCAAGATGAACAGGCCATAGGTGTTAGCAATATCACTGATGCCATGAACCAAATCGATGCGGCCATTCACCAAAACTCAACAGTTGCTGAGCAAACAGCAAAATTATCGACAGAACTAACTGAACAAAGTCGTAATTTAGAACACTCATTAAAAGAGCTTAAAAAAGAACTTTACGGTAGAAGCTAGCGCTTAGAAATAACGTCTACCATATCCATAATGGCCTTCATCTGAAGGCCTTTTTTTGTGGCATATTGGCCGCCACTATAGCCCCACCAATCGAAGCAGCCCATTGGGTTATAAGGAAAAAGTGGTGTCTTTGTAATGGCCGGATAAAGAACGATGACATTATTTGACTCGGCCCAATTATTGTAACCAGCATGCCAAATAAAGGCATCTCCAACTGTCTCTGGTGTTTGATCACATCCGTGTAAAGCAACATGTACCGAACAGTTTCCATGGCCCTCTTTACAAGCTTCGGGAATATAAACGTGCCCAGTACTCGCCATCCCTGAGAGCATGTCAGCATAAGGCCTTTGATTGAATGTATGAAGATTATTTCTATTGGCCATTTTAGAAAGAGAAAGTTTGCGGCCAAGAGTTTTTTCTAAAATTTCTTTAGCGAGATCCCTATTACAATTTAAAAGCCATGGCCTATTGTATAAACTAGTCTCTTCGCAAGTTGAACCTTTGTCTAAAGTCACAAAACCGTGGCCTGCTGGAAAAGAAAAATCCGCCTCTAACGTATCAACATCGAAGTGAGTATAAAACTTATCAAGGGCCTCCATAGCTGGAGTTTTAACAACGCGATCAAATTTTCCTGAAAAAAGAAAAACTTTATCATCATTTACATTTTCAAGGGGATCAATTAATCCCGTTGATTCATAGAGTTTTAATGTTTGAATTGAAAATTGAATATCCCCTTCTGACAATTCTCCACTCATGCATTTTGTGAGTCCTTCCCACATTTGATTTTTAGCGCAATAAAAAAGACCACCGGCCACAACAGCAACACCAGAGATATCTTTTGAAAAAGCAAACTGAAGCTGAACGGCCATAAAAGCGCCGGCCGACAGACCTGAGACCGTAATTTTATCAACAGGACTTTTCACAACATTTAGAGGTGTTTCACTATAGGCATGGGCCTTAGTTATTATTAAAAGAACACTCAGGAATATGCGAAGGAAATTCATTTTCATTTTTTAGTCATACCTTTTTAGACAATCATTGTCTAGGCCATATTAGTACAGGCCAACTTCTTTAATTCTTGGCGATTTATTTTTCCATTCGCAAGTAATGGAAATTCCTCTAAACAGACAACTTCATGAGGATGCTTATAACGAGAAAGCTTATCTGATAAGAAATTGCGCATTTCATCTTTTGAAACAGGTGAATTTGCTCTTACAAACGCAACGCCAACTTCGCCCCATCGCTCATCTTTTTTTGAGACAACAACGGCTTCACGAACAAAGGGATGAGTGAGAATTTGTTTTTCAACTTCACCTGGATAAACGTTTTCACCGCCAGAAATATACATATCTTTAATTCGGCCAACGACATAGAAAAAACCTTCTTCATCAAACTGAACAAGGTCTCCCGTCTTAAAATATCCTTCAAAAAGAGAATCATGATATTTATTCTCATCTTTGAAGTAACCACTAAAAACATGAGGGCCGCGAATAAGTAGCTCTCCAGGAGTATGAGCAGTTGTCACGACACCACTTTCATTCATCACCAAAACATCAGAGTGTTTCATGGGACGACCGATTGAACCTTTTTTAGAAATTCCAAATTCTTCAGGTAAATCGAAACAATTAGGACCGACTTCAGTAAGGCCAAATCCTTGCTTGATACCAACACCACATTCTGAAAAGGCCGTGATCACTGATACCGGACAAGCGGCTCCACCACTTAGAAAAAAACGTAGGGAGCTAAAGTCACAAGTTTTGAAACGCGGGTGTTCTAAGAGAAGTTGAAACATCGTTGGAACACCAAAGTAAATTGTAATATGCTTTTTTTCAAAGTAATCGAAAGCGCTATCGACTTCAAATTTTGGTGCGAGATAAGCATGCCCTCCAACGAGAAGCAGAGGGAGTAAAAGAACATTAATACCACCAGTGTGAAAAAATGGTGTCTCAACCACCGTACTATCTGATTCAGTGATCTCCCATGCAGATGTGGTCTCAACTTGATTCGTATAAATCATGCGAGAAGAAAACAACGCGCCTTTTGGCTCACCAGTACTCCCAGAAGTAAAGAGCATGAGCACGGGATTTTCATCAGAGATTTCGTTCGGTAGTGTATCGAAATTTTCTAATACTTCATCTTCAATCGAAAATTCATCAAGATGAATGGGGTTAAAGCGAGAAAGCTCTGAGACGAACATATTCGCAATAAATATCTTGGCCTCAACTTTATTTAATATAACTTCTAACTCACCTACACTAAGTCTAAAATTTAGAGGAACAAAAATCGCTCCAATTTTTGCACAAGCGAGTAAGTAAAGAATGTGTTCGAGTCGATTTGTCGCCAAAAAAGCAACACGATCTCCTGTGCGAACTCCTTGCTTATAAAAAGACTGAGCATATAGATTCACAATATTATTTAGTTCTTGATATGAAAGATCGCGACCAGTGACAGCGTCACTCAGGGCGAGCTTTTCATTAAATCTTTTTGCGTTCTGTTCAATAAAATCAATCCAGGCCATCGTTAATTCCCATAAAACTTTTGAATAAAGGCGTGAACTCTTTTTGCAAATTGGAAAGGATACTCTAACGGTGCACCGTGACCACCACTAAGAAGGGCGTATTCACAATCTTGTCTTTGCAATTGTTGATAAAATTTTTCGTGATAAGAAGCGGGTGTCAAAAGATCTTCATTTCCAACAAGAATTTGTAGCGGAAATTTAATCTCTGAAGGAGAGATCTCTCCACTCATTGCCCCTTCAATTAAACCTAGGGCCACATCACCATCAATTGTGTTGGCCCTTTCACGGTAATACTGAACAAGCTCAGGTCTCTTTTGCACTAAGGTCTCTCCCCAAATCCAAGGAGTGGCCACATCAAAACGAAGTAATCCTCCCCCATTTTTTTGGGCCTCATACCATGAATTGAGCTTAAGTTTCAAAAGTTCAGAAACTGTAAAATAGGTATCACTTACAGAAACGGAGATCACTTTCCCAGGATTACTAATGGCAAATGTCAATGCAACACGACCACCATTACTTAGACCAAAGAAGTGGCACTTCTTGATTTCGTGTTTTTGTAATAATGCTTCGAGATCGTTCACATGATCATTTAATGTATAAGAGTTATCCTTTGCTTTCTCACTTTTCCCAAGTCCTCTTGGGTCATAGCTAAGAATATGATAATGCCCTAAGAGCATCGTCTTAAACTCATTAAAAGAAGAGTGCTCAGCAAATAGACCAGGCACCAAAACAAGCCAAGGTGCCTCATCATTATTTTTGCAGATATCAATATGGGAGAAAATTTCTAACCTAATACTAGGCCCCCATCAACATTGATTGTCGTTCCTGTGATAAACCTAGCATCATCACTAGCAAGAAATGCATAAGCGGCCGCAATTTCTTCTGGCTCACCGATTCTTTTTAATGGTGCTTTTTCATTCATCATGGCAACAACCTTCTCAGGCATCTTGCGAACCATTTCAGTACCGATGAATCCTGGAGCTACGGCATTAACACGAATACCATATTTCCCCAATTCTTTTGAAAGTGTTTTTGTTAGCCCAATAACTGCGGCCTTTGTGGCCACATAATTTGTTTGACCAAAATTACCGTAATGGGCAACTACACTTGCAGCATTTAGGATCGCCCCTTGAATACCATTGTCTTTCATATAAAGTGACGCCATTTGAGAAAGCTTCCAAACGGCCTTTAAATTAACGTCAATAACTTGATCAAATTGTTCATCTGTCATCTTATGAATAGTGGCATCGCGAGTAATACCAGCATTATTAACAAGTACGTCAATCCCTTTATCCATTTCACCTTGAATCATTGCAAGTGAATCTTTGTGAGTTACATTTGCTTGGAGATAAGTCATTCTTTCAGGAAAGAGTTCTTTAAGTTTGGTTTCTTCAATTGGCGGCATATCAATAAGAATTAAGTTAGCACCTTCTTCGTAGAAACGAGTGGCAGTAGCAAGACCAATTCCAGCAGCAGCACCAGTAATAAATACTCTTTTATTCGACAATCCTCTCATCATGTTCTCCTATATAATTATATTAAAATCGTAATTCGTTTTTATCTTCTTCAAAAAATGTATCAGTATCCCAACGAAGTGAAATAGCAGACCATGTATAACCAATTCCAGCACTAGCTAGAACAACATGATCCCCTTTTTTAAGAAGACCTTTTTTCTCAGCAAGTCCAAGGGACAAAACCTGGTCAGGGGCCCCAAAATGGCCGTAATGATCCATATAAATACTTTGTTCGTCTTGTAGCTCTAGTGCACGAACAATCTCATCATGAGCTGATTTTTTCATATGAAGAAGTGATAAGTAATCAATCGGTCTTTCAGGCATTGAGCGTGAAGCGGCCGTTTTAATTACTTTTAAAAAGTTTTCAATTGAACCAGTTGCAAGTCTTTGTCTCATACCTTCTATATCTGGACATGTAAGGTAAGTGTCTTCATCGCTAAGACCATTACGAGATGGTTTTTTCGTACCTCCACCTTTAATAATAACATCTAAACTAAATGCACCATCTGTAATTACACTTGACTCAAGGATAGGATTTTCATCACCTCGCTCAAGAAGCATGGCCGATCCACCATCAGAAAGATTGTATAAGAAACGACTCGTCTCATCTTTGTAATTTACAAGATCACCCGTCTTATGACCACCACATAGAAGAACACGGTTTATAGATGAATCTGTTTGCATAAGAGTCTTAGCAAGCTTCAAACCAAGAACATTAGTAGAACATCGGGCAGCAACATCAAAGGCCCAAGCATTTTTTAGGCCAAGTTCTCTTTGAACATAAATTCCCGCAGACCAAACAGGAAAATCTTTATATTCTGAACCTGTCCAAATGATGAGGTCAATGCTATTTGGATCAATTCCTCTTAGAACTTTTTTGGATGCCTCTATGGCCATATATGAAGGGTGTGTTTCTTTATCAGCACGACACTTTCGAACGATCCCCATTTTTTCACGAACAACAAATTCTGGTATTCCAGATTTTTCAGAAATATAGTGAGAGTCTTCATAACCTTCTGGCAACCATACGGCCGCGCGCTTAAGTGAGATGTTGGTAGTCATCTTTTTCTCCTAATATAAACTGATTCACAATACTGGCCACCTTGTCTGCTCTTTCAAGGAAAAAGTGATGATCAGCACGTTCAATATAAATCAATTGTGAGTTGGGAATTTTCTTATGTAATATTTCGCTGGCCACAG
The DNA here is from genome assembly GCF_000447755.1 of Bacteriovorax sp. BSW11_IV. Lineage (GTDB taxonomy): Bacteria > Bdellovibrionota > Bacteriovoracia > Bacteriovoracales > Bacteriovoracaceae > BSW11-IV. The sequence goes on from NZ_AUNE01000010.1 coordinate 69,727, forward strand.
GCGGTACAAAACGATCGCTATCACCAGTTAAAATAAGAACAGGTTTTTCTATTTCATGCAGATTTTGTTCACGTGCTAAAAAAAGATCTACAGCACGCACTTGTTTCAAAACAGCATCAACATCTGGAATATTTGCTAAACGCAATTTTAAAATATGATTAAAAAGATCAGTGCCGAAAAAGTCGGGGTGCACAGTAGCATTTAAAACTGCACTCTCACGCATTTCATCGGGAAATTCTCTTCCTTTTAAAATGGCCTCCTCAGTAATTTTTTGAAGTTTAGGAAAATCTTCTCCACCACTTAAAGAACAGCCAAGAATAAGCGAGAGCACACGATGTGGGGCCATAAGCGTAAGTTCACTGGCAATAAAGCCGCCCATACTGACACCCATTACATGAAACTTTGAAATAGAAAGAGCATTCATTACTTTTAGAACATCACGGGCAAGATCTTTTAAATCAAATTCACCTTCAGAAGGAGCTGATTCACCCATTCCACGGTTATTGATTAGGACAACTTGAAAAGATGAGCTCAATAGATTTTTTAAGAGGTCATAATTCCAATCGCTGCAGCCGAACCCAGAGATACACACCAAGCTGGGCCCATGGCCTTTAACCTTTACAGAAATGCCTTCAATATTCATTTTGTTCCAATTCATGTGAATGCTCTTTCCTCACCAAAAACTAACAGAATTCAAAAAATCTCATTGAATGAGTAATTTTGTCAATATTTTTATACGGGCGTACAATTTTAATTAAACTTCTGTAAAGTTTGTGTTATAAACCTCCCATGAATCTTGAATCTAAAATTTTTGACATTGTGAGTTCAACACCAACAAAGGGTGATTTTAAACGCTTAGAAATCATTGAAGCGGCCATTCAATCTTTTGCACAGCATGGTCTCGAGAAAACAAATTATGAAACTCTCGCAAAAATGATCGGCACTAGAAGGGCCCATGTCGCCTATTATTTCAAGGACAAGGGACTCATCTTCACGAGCTCTGTACGCTACATTCTCGCCGTTTACCAAGAACTCTCTGAACAAAACTTAAAGAAAGCAAAATCCAAACAAGAACGTTTACTTAAATATGTTGAAACAATATTTGACTGGGCCAAAAAATATCCCGAGCAAGTCAGTGTAATGCTGCTTTTATATTATCAATGCAGCGTGAATGAAGAGTATAAAATATTGAATGATGATATACGTGAGCAGGGTTTAAAAAAAATAGAGAGTATTCTCAAAGATGATCTAGATTTCAATAGAGAAGATGCCATTATTTTTGCGAAACAAATTCAAAATCTTCTAAGCGCTTCTATAACGGAGGCCATGACTACGACTCATGCTGATCTGGAAAAAATCAAGAAAGACCTTGTGCACTTTTTAAAATTTCTTCTATCTGCAAAAGCCTAGTAAGATGCTTGGGATCGTTGAAGTCCATTTTCTTGTCCATTGAAAAAAGAAAACGATCCCTTTCGAATGAATAATCAAAAAGCTCTCTAATCTCTAAAAAAGTTGAATGAGAAGAAATATCTTCCTCACCATTTTCAATAACTACACATGCGTAATCGATATCGAAGTCTACAACTTGCTTATAAACCGGATGATGGGGTTCAATGCTTTGATAGAGGCTAATTGTGAAGCGACCTATTTTTTTTCGTAAAAAAAGATCTCCATTGAACATAAGTGTTTGATAGCCACGCTTATGAAGAGCGCCATTATTTGGCAGCTCTTCAAATAGGCGGTCTAAAAAACTCTTAATTTTTTTGAATAACACCATGACCATTAATTGTGAAGATTTCACTTGATTCAATTTCTTTGAATAGTGATTTTGCTTTATAGTCAATCTTCAGCATGGCCCCCGCAACTGGACTGTCAACAGACCCTAAGTTCATAGCGTTAACAAAGGAAACATCCGCGCTAAACTCAAAGCCCCAAGCAACAGAAATATTAGAAGCAACAACCTGAACGTTACCTACGTAACTTCCTTTACCTTCATACTTTCCGCCACCTTGTCCAAGCACAGTGTAATTGAAACCAATAACTTCGGCCCCAAATCCATTTTTATAAGAAACGCGATAAGACTTAGAAACCGGCATATCCCAATCACTCATAGAATAGAATGTAAAGGCAGCATCTTGCCCAGCAACTTCAGGCAGCACATAAATGGGTTTGAAATTGTTCATGCCATTATTGATCACTGGTTTTCCAGCTTTGATAATTGGCCATACTTTTTGTCCAAGAGCAATGAGCTTATCAACAATAGTAATAACAGAACCGATATCACCCGCGATATCTTTGTCATCATAACTATCGAGAGTTTCAATTTCAGTTACAGTGATTTCAGAAATTGAAAAATAATCATTAGTATCAACATTTTGGTAACCTTCGAAAGCAGCTACGTTGAAATCGATTGTTGTTGCGTGCGCCCATGCACTAAAAAAAAGAGTCAGTGTAAGTAGTGTGATTTTTCTCATAATTCCATCCTAAATATTCAAAATCGTGATGGAAAACGGTATCGAAATGCTTCGATACCGTCAACCAAGAAAACCTTACTCTTTTGCTCTATTCTTCAGAAATTTTAGCTGTGCCCGTAATTTGCACATTGTGCACTTTTGTAAATTTAGGGCATGTGATGCTTGAGCTCATGCGATGGCCATATGTTGTGGCCGTATTCACATGAGTAAGTTCTTTTGAAAACCATTCAATATTATTGAAGATATTAAAATAGGAATCATTAAGACGCAGGTTGTAAAGATGGCCTTTAATTTGTCCATCTTCAATAAGAAGAGTTCCAAAACGGCTAGAGCCAGTAAACTCCCCTTTAGCTGCATTGGTTATATTCATATAGTGAATATAGCCAATATAGAGAGTTCTTTCTTTAGTGCTTTTGACAATTTCCATTAGATCACTTGGGCCGTCACCACCCATGACTTTGATTTGGGCCACACTCATATCATTATTCACTTCCATATTGAAGCGATCACAAGTGTCTTTGTCAGAATAGAATAAATTTTGAATTACCCCTTCATTAATAAGTGGGAAATAATCTCTTTTCACACCATTAAGACCGACTTGGCGAGAATAAAGAATATCCGGATCATTGGGATTATCAACAATCGTGACATTGTCTCCGAAAATCTTTGAACCGATTTTATGAAGACCCTTTTTAAGCATCCCCGCTTCATACTCAAAACTCTCACCAGAAAAAGTTAGCCATGAAGTATAATTCACCATCTCTGCAAGAGCGTCACTTGAGAAAATGACATCGTATGGTCCGGCCTCAACATTGAGCCTAGGAGTTTCTTTTTTAATATTGAGAAACATCATAAGTTCATCAATAATTTCTTTTTCATTAAACTCTTTCATCGTCTCACCCATTTTGTGAGATCTAATTTCTTTTTTATCGTCATTCACAAGTTGCAAAACGACTTCGATATTCCAATCACTTCCTAAGAAATAGTGAGCGTGAGTAGAAAGAGTATTGACCACACAATAGGCATTAGCACCAGCACTAAAGGCACCTGAGACATCAACAGAATACTTAGAAAACTTATGAGCAAGATCTTTGAAAAATGAAACAACTCGAGAGGCCTCAAAGTTTACAATTTCGTCATCACACTTATGTACTGATAAATTTCCTTCCTCTGCCACAGGACCCATTGGTCTCATATGGGGAACTTCTGGTAAAAAATCAATCGAAGCATAAAGTTTTTCAACAAATTCTAAAGCAGCTTCAGTGCCATTTTCCAACTGAATACTCATGGAGCCTTCAATCTTCTTTTTACCTTTAAAAAGCTCCACAAAGAGAGTGTCATTTTGTTCACTGACATTAAGTGATACTTGCGATCTCCCAGCACGAATAAGGTGTGAAACTTCTCCTCTATAAGTTAGAGAGCCTTCAATATTTTTTTCTTTTAATTGCCCATTTAATTTTTCCAGGGCCAATTTAATGGATTCAATATTTGTAATCATAGAAATAAACCTTTTTTAATCGCCGACTTGAACGTTAGAAAAAACACAAACAGGAACACCATGACCAAGTCTCATGACTTGATTAGGTTGTCCTTTGCCACAGTTAAAAACAGGAACAAGCTTCCAAGTTTGTTCATTGCCCACATATTTAAGTGCGTTCCAAAACTTTAAACTATCCCCTCGGTAACTTGGGTTTCTTACAACACCTGTAATTTTACCGTTTTTCACACGCCAACCAATCTCGCAGGCGAAGTGAAAATTTTCACGATTTGAGCCAATTGACCAAGAGCGAGGAGCATCCATAATGATCCCATTTTCAACTTTCGAAATAAGCTCATCAAGATTTCCATCTTGGCCAAAATCAACATTGATATTATTCATTCTTTCAATAGGCATACGATTATAACTTTCAGCACGACAAGTCGCCCCTGATTCACTAAAAACTTCTCTACCAGCAACAGCGTTGGCCTCAGTAATCATTTGGCGTGACGTAATCGCATCTTTTAAAATACCATTTTCAATCATAAGAACATTTCTGGCCTTAACACCATCGTCATCATAACCAATACTTCCAGGACTATTTTTGACAGTTCCATCGGCCCTTGCGTTCAATTTCGATGAACCAAACTTCAAAGAACCAAAATGTTTAAGATCAATATGTGAACCGCCCGCATAAGAGAGCTCGTAACCAAGAATGCGGTCAAGCTCTAGCGCGTGACCAATGGTCTCATGAGTTTGCAGGGCCATCATGTCATTTAAAAGAATAAGATCAACAACTTCTTTTTCACAGACAGGGGCATCTAGCACAGCAAGAAGCTCATCTTTAATACGCAAGGCCTGATCAAAGCGATCTGTCATAAAGTTTTCCCAACCACTTGTTCCATTGTGATCAAGGTAGAGAGCATGGGTTCTTCTTTGAGTAAGTCCGTCAGCATCTTTTGCAGAAACAAAAATAGACCCATCTATTTCCATAAGATTTCTTTCAATCTGTGAACCTTCAGTATCTACAATCATCATCTTTCTTTTATAAAAAGAAACGTAGGTCCCCCAAAAATCGAAACGCTCATGTGAAAGTTTATTATCAATACTTAAAAGTCTTTCAACCTTGTCGGCAACGGGAACAGAAAAAGGGTCAATTTCAACTTTTGTATTATAAGTATCTTTAAATATATCTTTTACAGATAGTTGAATTGGAAACTTAACAGCAAGCGATGATGCTCGTGCCTTATCAAGGGCCAATTTTGCACATGAGAGCATACCGTTTTCACTCAAATCTTCAGAGCTTGCAAACCCCCACGCACCATTGAACAAAGCACGAATACCATATCCTTTTTTTGATTCTAGAGTATAGCTTCGAACTGAACCATTTAATGTTGAAATATGCTCGGCCTCATCCACCAAGTGGACGCGAACATCACCATAGCTTGCGCCTTCATGAGTTAAAAAATCTAAAATTGATTGGTACATATATCCTCCCTAGAATGGGACCAAAAAAGTGCTTGACTTACGCACAACTTACGCACAAAATAAGTCCATGGCACTAACTAAAAAACAAAAAGAAATTTACGACTATATCTGCAGATACTACCAAGAACACGGCGTATCTCCCACTCAAAAAGAAATAAAAGAGGAATTTTCTTTTAAATCTTTTGGCTCAGTTCAAAAATATATCAGTTATCTCAGTGACGCAGGTCTACTAGAAAATGATTGGAATGCTCGACGCGGACTTAAGCCTGCTACAACAAAACAAGAGCGCAATGACAACGAGATTGCTCTTCTTGGAAATGTCGCTGCAGGGATTCCAATTGAGGCCATTGAAAATCCAAGCGATACGATCACAATTCCTGACCATATGAGAAAAATAAGAGGTCCGCTTTTTGCTCTTCATGTAGTGGGTGATTCCATGATTGAAGATGGTATTCTCGATGGTGATATCATTGTTTGTCGCCATCAAGTGACGGCCAATCAAGGTGAAACGATTGTTGCTGTCGTTGATGGTGAGGCCACTGTTAAAAAGTTTTTTAAAAAGAAAAATCTGATAGAACTTCACCCGGCCAATAAAACAATGAGGCCTTTTATCATTGATCCAAATGAACAGGATATTAAGGTTGCAGGAGTTCTTGTGGGACTCATGCGCTTTTATGAATAATCCAGCAAAAAAAATCATTCATATCGATATGGATTGTTTCTATGCTCAAGTTGAAATGAGAGACAATCCAAAACTCCAGAACATTCCTCTGGCCATTGGCGGAAAACCAGGCACGAGGAGTGTTCTATGCACGGCCAATTATACTGCAAGAAAATATGGCGTAAGATCGGCCATGCCAAGCAATACGGCCGTAAAACTATGCCCAGGGCTAGTTATTATGCCACCCAATTTTCATAAGTACAAAAAAGAAAGTGAAATCATTCAAGAAGTATTCTATGAGTACACTGATCTCGTAGAACCTCTAAGTCTTGATGAGGCCTATCTCGATGTTTCAAATTGTACAGAATGTCACGGCAGTGCGACTTTAATAGCGAAAGAAATCAAAAGAAAAATCTTTGAGCGCACAGGCCTGACAGCAAGCGCTGGCGTCGCCCCTAATAAGTTCTTGGCCAAAGTGGCCAGTGAATGGAATAAACCCAATGGGCTCTTTGTCATTACGCCTGATAAAGTCATGGACTTTGTTCCCACTTTGCCAGTGAAGAAAATTAATGGTGTTGGCCCAGTTACCGCAGCTCGCTTGAAAGAAGCGGGAATTGAAACCTGTGGCGATATAAAAAAACTTGGACTCAGAAAATTGCAAATGCATTTTTCAAGTTTTGGAGAAACTCTGTGGGATTACGCCCATGGTATAGATAATCGCGACGTTGTCACGGATTGGACAAGAAAGAGTTTAAGTTGTGAACAAACTTACATGAGTGACATCGACAATTTAGACGCCTGTCTTTTTGAAGTCCCCTCGCTTCTTGAAGAGGTCACGGACAGACTCATGCGCTTTAAACAAAAACATGAGAGTAAAGGGGGTGGACCCCTGCGATTAAAAAAAGGATTTATAAAGCTAAAATTTCATAATTTTAAATCAGTCACGGTTGAAAAAACCCGCACCGATGACCTGCTTGATCAATTCTGGCAAAGCGGCTCTATTAATGCAGACATTATAGAATATTTCAAAGAGCTTCTCACTGAGGCCTACATGAGAAATCCCATTCCTGTTCGATTAATTGGAGTTGGGCTTCGTTTTGAAGAGGCCACACCAGAAAATTGCAGTGACGCACAGGATGAAATTGATCTTTTTTCATTTGATTTTCCACTATAAAATTTGTGCAAATATCTCATAACCCTCAAGAATATTTGCCTCAAACAAAGCAAAATGATAGCTTTTATTCATGAATATTTTCTTTTGCGACAACACAAACCCCGATGAATATCTTGCGAGCTTTTTAAAGTGCTTCAATGAGAATATTCCCTTTGTCGCATTAAATCCTCATTCCCCAGAGAGTGAAAAGCAACGTCAAAAAGAAGAAGTTCTTAAATCACAAAGAGAAGACTTTGCTTTAGTTGTTTTCACTTCAGGCTCAACAGGAACTCCCAAAGGAATCGTTCACTCAAAAGAAAACCTTTTAATTGCAGCAAAAAGCTCCTGTGAGCATTATCATTTTCAAAAAGATGAAACCTATGGCCTAACACTCCCACTCTTTCACATTGGCGGTCTTATGATTGCCCTAAGAATGCAGTTATGTGAAGGACATGTACAAATCTGTGACCCTAGCGATGTGAAGAGTTTTCTTGATCCAAAGATTAATTACCTCAGCCTAGTGTCGACACAATTATTAAGACTATGTGAATACCTGGAAAAGAATAAACCAACACATAATTTAAAAGGGATAATTCTGGGTGGGGCCCGTACACCAAAAGAAACATTAGAGCGGGCCTTGTCTCACAATCTTTTGTTATCGAATTCTTACGGTCAAAGTGAAACATGCGCCCAGGTAATGGCCACTGCTTTTACTAAAAACCTCTCTGTACTGGAAAGCGTTGGCACAATCATGCCCTATAGAAATATTAAATTCGATCAAGGTAGCATCGTTATTTCCTCTCCAGGAATTATGATGGGTCATTTGGATGAAAAAGAAATTTTAACAGAAATAAGACCAACAGACTCTTTTGAGTATAAAAACAATCTTTTCTACGTAACAGGAAGGACAGATCAGGTTTTTCAAAGTGGCGGAGAAAATATTAATCCTGAAGAAATAGAAAGAGAACTGCTAGAGCTGCCAGGAATTCAAGATGCTCTTATTACAAATGTTCATCACCCACAATTTGATCAAGTGGCCGTATGCCATATTGAAGTTTCAAAAATTGAAAATGCTCTATTCTATAAAGAACTCTTAAAAACAAGGCTCTCTTCATACAAAATTCCTAAATGCTTCTATATGAATACCAATAGCGAGTACTTACAAAAAGGAATAAAAAAGAACAGGCTTCTTGCAAAAGAGCATTCTTTACCAGAGAGCGCATTTAGAAAAGTCTGCTATGGAGATCCGAGAAGGCCTATGATTGTTTTTCTTCATGGTTTCATGGGTCAAAAAGAAGATTTTAATGAAGTGATAGAAAATTTATGGCAAGACTATTTTTGTGTGGCCATTGATCTTCCTGGACATGGAGAGAGCTCGGGTCTTCATTTCCCAAATTGGGAATCGCTCATAAATGAGCTTTCTAGCGAACTTAAAAGTTATAAGAGGGATATAATCCTTTACGGTTATTCCCAAGGGGCACGCGTGGCCATTGCTTTGAAAGAATGCTCTTCTTTTATCACAAAACTTTTCATTGAATCTGGCAATGCAGGCATTCCTGAAGAAGAAAAAAAAGACAGAAAAAAATTTGAAGAATCTTTTTTCCAAAATATTCATAATGAAGAAGACTTTAAGAACTTTTTAAAAAAATGGTATCAGATGCCACTTTTTGGAAATATTCTTCATCATAAAAATGCTTTGAAACTTCTCGATAAAAAATATTCCCAACTCGAAGGTTTTAAAAAGACATTGGAATATATGTCTTTATTTAATCAAAAAAATTATTGGCCAGAGTTTGAAAACTTCAGTGCGAATACATACTTTGCGACAGGCGAGTATGACTTGAAGTATAAGGGCATTGGTGAGCGTTTTAAAAAGTATGGAACCGAACTAACACTTATACCAAACGCTTCTCACAAGGCCCATTTTGAGTCCCCAATGGCCATTTCCACATGGATTCGTGATAAGTTATCCTACTGAAATAACGTGAATCTCATATATTCGACTAAAACCATCAAGAGAAAGTGTCGATAAGCTGTTATGGCCTCAGTACAAAAAATTCTCAATTCCTTAACGCATTCATCCCGATCTAAATCGGTGGAAAATCTTGTTGAGGAGTTAAAAGAAAACAATCGCCACTTTGTCGAAGTACAAAAAGAGATTCGTCAAAAAGAACTCGCGCCCTCTCAAACAAAGAATTCACCTTATGTTGAAGATCGCCCCTTTCATGACCCCTTTGCAAGAAAGGGATCGGATTTTGAAACAGATTGGAAAAAAACGGCCACTCGTGATGAACAGGCCAATGAAATTTACCGCGAAGATAATTTAAAAAAACTTAATATCATCTTCTAATGATATTTCTTTAAAATATAATTCCCTATTTCTTCAAACTTATTAAAAATGATTTTTCCCATTTTTTGATGAAGGACTCCTCGAGTTTGATCTAGTTCGTTAATCTCATAGAATTTATGTTCATAGAAAGACCCACAATTTTTTGAGGTATTGTACTTATAACTACTCACAATATGATCAAGAATATCATGGTCTAAGAAATCCCTATATTCTACTAATGATCGTGAATACTCAGGAGAAAGACCAAAATTCAAACATGATTTATCATTGGCCGTCACAATATTTAAAAGTAAAAATGTATAAGAAACAAGACCTTCATCTTGCCCGATACTGGCCCTTTCAGTGAATGCCTTATTAAAAATAGCACTTGGGTTAAGGCCATAGCGAAGACGATATTGAGAATAGATTGAAAACTCTAAAAGAGTTTGAACAAAGAAGGGATGAAAGTTTTCCAACATGCTAAGTCCATAAGTGACTGAGACAGTTGAACTCTCCATAAAAATAACTAGACTATGTCTAAAATTATCAAAAATTTTATTTTTATAACCTTTGTTAAAGTAATGCTCTCTAAGAGCGCCTGATTCATACACTCCCTTTTTATTCATTTCAAAGACATAGTCATCCCATGCTTTCTTCGCCATCTGATCCAATTCTAAAATAGCTTCCCAGTCGAGTGATTTTTCTAGATATGAATGTGAGAGTTCAAAAGTACTTTTTTCGGCCCTCCTCCTATAAGGAGGAATTAATATTAAACCAGAGTCATATTTATAATCAAAATCAAGATTTTTATGTTGAAATGGCACTTCTCCATTATCTGTTGAAACAACTTTATAATGCCCATTATCTAAAAGCATACTTTGTGATCTCAAAACAATATCAACTTCATTATCAAATGATTGCTTAAACCTTGCTCCCTCAAAATTCATCCTAGAAAATGGAATTCCTGAACTTTTAAACGGTTTTTTCAAATCAACGCTCATCAAAGAGGCACAGAAACTATATTCGAGATAGTTTAGACCTTCTTTTGCGAGGATTGAATAAACCCCTTGTGAAATCTTTATTCTTTGTGGACAGTAAAACTGGGCCCATGAATATGTAGGAGCTAAGAGAAAAATGAAACAATAGACACTTGACGATTCTATCGACAATTTCCTCATCCAATTCTTCAAAAATTCAATAACTTCCATAATCATATCCCTGTTAAAGGCCTTATATTGCCAATACTATGCCAGTTTCTGGTTACTAGTATTATGATAAGTTCTGACAATTTGGGACCATTTATAGAGCTGTGACAAGCTTGCCCTACAAAATAATTTATAAATAAAACAATGCAGTTGCACAATTTTTGGGAAGCGATAAAAGCACAAACAACATAAACAATGGGAGTCGAATATGAAATTATTAATGCTTACTTGTGCTTTCTTGATAACTCTAAGTTCCTCTGCAAATATTTCAAGAGAAGAAATTCAACACGCAATTAATCAGGCCGTTATTGAAACAGATCTTATTTTTTCATGCTCACCAGAAGCAGTTGGAGATGTCGAGGCCTTTATTCAAGAGATGAGAGAGCTTGATGAAGAATTAGAAAGTAAGTATAGGGCCTTATTTAATTGTTCAAAACAAATTGAGAAGGCCATTGAATTTGGTCTGAATTTAGATGAAATTACGAATATTATTAATGAAAAAAGCTTTTAATATTAGTCATGCGACGTTCACCACAAATGAACGTCGCTATTTGTATTTTGTTATTCAACAAAAAACTCAGGTTTTCTAATATCGTTACCATAAAAAGTCATTGTAATACTTCCAGATTGCTCATTTGAATATTTGATCATATTCACTAAATCACGTGAATTTTCAATATTTAGACGATGTCCATATAAGTAAACATTTTGATTTTTAAATGAAAAATTTTCTGATGATATATTCTTCAAAACGATAGTATCATCTCTAAACAAACTATTTTCAATAGTCTCACCAGATAAGGTCGCAATAAAGTGATCTCGATCTCCACGAGATTGGTAAAGATCAACTTTTTTGTTATGATGTAAGGCCACAATACTTGCAAGTCTTAAAGCATTCATATTTGGTAGATAAGGAAATAAGAAACCTAAGTCACTGGCCAAGGGCGTATTTGAAAGCTCTATTTGACAAACTGAGGCCAAACCGCCACCTTGACATTCAGTTTTCAAATTATGTGCATCGACACTCTTATATTTCAAAACAAGATCACTCTCTAGATCAAAAAACTCACCATAACTAAATGTACTCAAAGATAAAATTAAAAATAAAAACTTCATAGGAATTCCTTGGTTGGAGATAATTACTAATGAGCAAGATCAATGCCAACTGATCAACCAATAAACAGAGATTTATATTGCTCTTTCTTGGCCAGGCACAATATAAAAAGGAATATGAACAAACAATGGTCACTTTTATCTAAAACTAGTTTCGACAATTAATCTCAATCGGTAAATGATCGCTTATAAGTTCTCGGTAGACACGGTAATAAGAATCATCACTAAACTGCGAATTAAAAACTCTTGAAGCAAAATCTTTCATTTCACTTTGAATGGATTTCTCATCATGAGTATCGACGATCTTAGAGCGGACAATGCGCTTTTTCTTTAAAAGTTCATCTTTTAATTCTGAAAACCTTAAAGAAACAATCTCTTTTGCTCTTTCATTGTGAGAATAAATATAACCCTCAAGTAATTCATCAGAGCGAATGAGATAGTGCTCGCGAATATATTCATCAACAACAGGATCTGTCATAAAATCCATGGCCTTAACAGAGTTCAAGTCACATTCACTAGTCTCTTTTTCATCAAGAATAAAGTGATCATAATTAGAAGCATGACCATCTGTTTTCTCACCCTTGCTATCATAGCGAATATCGGTAACAGATGAGAGATCACTATTTAAAAGCACAGCATTCTCATGCCCGTGAATTATTTTCTGAAGGGCATCATTGTTAGACTCAAGATTAAAATCTCCCGTGTAGATAATATCTTTTTCACGGTATTTCTCTTTGATCATTGAAATAAAATCCAATGTCATCTTTACTTCACCTAATCTAGCGTATGTTTCAGCAGTGGCGCCACTTCCAAGCTCTTCAATACTTTTAACATTGAAAACTTTTTGTAGGATTTCTTTTCTTAACCCCCCTGCACTTGGAGATGTAAAGATCACATGTGCAGAAAGAAGAGTGAAATCGAACTTTCCAGAAACAAAACTTCCCATAAAAGGACGTCTAGAAAATAGATTTTTATAATCATAACCCCTATCAAATTTTGAAAAGTGTGGAGTACAGGCAACAGGATTACCTTTATTCATTGTCACCATATCACGGCAATATTCATTTACCTTAGGGCGAACCTTTGTTGCTCGGTAATAGAAACCAACAAGCTCTTCTACGTCACCATCTTTTTGCGCCTCCCCTCTACTAGAGAGTAACAGCGCCCAAGAAGGATCAAGCTTTCTAAGTTCAATGAGAATTTTAAAATATCCTGGAACATTATAGATGCGAACCAATTCATCCATCGTCGTATTAAGAGACTTATTCTCCGTTATCTTTTGAATTTCTGAAATGATACGCTCATTATCACTTGCCTCATCACCAACAGTTGGTAGGAGTTCTTGTGCGGCCACGATGTCATAGCGATTTAAAATTTGCGCAACGAGGGTCAAATCTTTAAAACGAGAATTCGATTTACCAGGGTGCCAGACATTAAAGCTGGCCAATTTAACGCCACCAGAGGCCTTTAAACCACGCTTATAATACTTTCTTGAGGCATCTGAATGATAGTGATGGTAATTATTATTGCAATCAATTGAGATCCTTTGATCTAAAGGCAGCGCCTTCTCACTATAGAGCTCATTTTGCTTGCACAAAGTTTTATAGGCGATGGTTTTTTGATCAACCACTTGATCTGTGACCTCTTCAATTGCGAATGAATAGTTCAAACTGAAGCTCAAAATTAGGAGCGATAGAAGATGAGGCCTTTTCATAAATATAGTCCTGACAATAAATTAACTAAATTTTAATGAGCAAAAATGATGCCAGTAATGTGAGGGATTTTGGAGGGAAATTGACTACTTTTTAAACACAATTAAAAAAGGGTGACATCGTCACCCTTTCCTATTTTATGCGTCTTCTTTTTTCTTTTTTACTTTTTTCTTGGCGACTTTTTTAGCACCTTTACCTTTGCCTTTTTTCATCTTCATGACAGCAAATCCAACAGCTGCAGCTCCAATGATATACATAAGCATATCAGCAGCACCACCACCAGAGTTGTCTTTTTGTTTTTGCTTACCTGAAACTGAAATATCTAGTAGATCATTTTCACTACCAACGAAGGCACCTTCACCTGGAAGTGAGTCTCCACTACCTTTTTTAACCAGTTGGGTCCCTGTCTTTTTCATCTGAGCAAATACTTTTAATGATTCAACAATCTTATCAATAACTTTTTGATAGGCCTGATAGTGATCTTTTGAAACAGAGAAAGTTACAAGAACACCAAGATCACCTTTAACAGTCGCAAGATAACGAGTGTAGAAACCAGGAACCTCACTCGCTAGGTGAAGTGAATCAATCCACTGGTGGCCACTGATATCCTTAGCATTAGTATACTTTGGTTCAGACACTTGCTTCTTTCCTCCAGGGAGGTTGAAGGCACGAGAATTTTTTAAGTATGTTTGGTAGGCCGAAAGTGTATCTTCATCCCCGCGCAATTTTGCAGCAAGAATAATAATGGCCTCGCGCTTTCTGTCAGTATTTGTAGACTGACATACCCACTCCGATCCTTCTAGAGCACATTCCCAACCTGAGGGTAATTGAAACTCCGTGAACTCACTTGTGAACATTTTCGCTTCACTACTCAGTGACAGAATAAGAGCGAAACTCAATAAGAACTTTCTCATAAGCATCTTGTTAATCCTTTAATATTGGAGACAAATTTATTGTAACCTAACTTAACCACAAGGCCCAAGATGTGGCCCTTTTTTCCAATTTTCAATTAGTTGCTCTGGCAACAAATCCTTTCATGATTGGCACTTTTTTATAAATCTTAGCGAGCTTAATGATGGACCAGTTCGCTCCAATTTCAACGACCACGCCAGAGGCCACAAGTGTGTTGCCTCCAAAATAATCTGTTTGATAAACATCGAATTTCATACCCTTTTCGACATCTTGAGCAATTCCATGATCAATTTTTACAAACTTACCGCGCGGGGAAACTTTTAGCACAGTGGCCTCAATATCATATTCTTTAAAGGCCTCTACCTTATCAATCTTCTTATCACGACCCTTAGAGGCGATTGTGATAGAAATCCCCATGTCGTAGCCCTTGTCATATGAAGTTGCTTGTAAGGTTGATCCAAAAAAACCACCAATTCTGAAACTGTCAAAAGCATAGTAGGCCTTACCATAGGCCCTCGCAAAAGCTCTGTTCACAGAATTATACATACGAGTTTGTCCTGTGGCCTGGAAGCTTCTTTCCTCTCTTGCGTCTTGCCCCATAGAATAGACACCATTCATACCACCACCAAAAGCAAAGCGCGTAAAATGCCACAATGTTGAGACGTCGTATTGAACTTCAGCACTCATTTCATTGGCCGGCATCACATAAGAAATAGAAGCATCAAAAGCATGATCTTTTTTTCTTAACCATGAGGCATCTAACGTTAAAGATAGCTCAGTCCCACTATCGCCTAGTACTTGATCCTCGGAATCTATCGCGTCCTCAGTATCGTAATTTGTATTTGTATAGGAAGTTTGTAGCACCTTTCCACTAATTGCATAGCGCATATTACCAGTTGGCGAGAAAGGATATTTTATAGAGGCCCAATATGATTCGAGGCCTGAATTAGTATTTTCTTGTGCTTCAGTTGTTGATTTCACCATTCTGTAGCGGCCACCAAGTCCAAATTCGAGACTGCGTGAAAATCCGTAACGAACACCAAAGTCCACATCAGTTTTAGCAAAACCTGCACCCTCATCAAAGGCAACCTCGTTTCCTTCATCATCAATGCGAGCAGTAGATTCGTACTGAGAAGCGCTTACATCAATTTGAAAACCTTTCTCTGGAACGATTTCTCCCGCTGGACGATAAAGCATTTGAGCAGATGCCATAGGCATTAAGGGAATTAATAAAAAGGGTATCAGTATTCTTTTTTTCATAACCTTCCTTGGTGTATAGATATAGAATACTAATAAAGTTGTCTTTGCGCCAAAGTTTGAAAGATTTTCCTCGTTTAAAGATACAAAGGAAACTTTAAGCAGATTTTTTTAATTGTTCATTGCTAGGTCGAGGCAGAAAAATTTCATTAATCCAAAGTCCATTTTCAATTTTAAAAGAAAAGTCCCCTCCAATACTGTCTACCAGAGTATTTATGGACTCAAGCCCGTGACCAGTTGTCTTATCATTTTGGGCAAGTAATATGATTTTTCCAAGATCGCTATGAAGATTTGAGCGTTCAAGATCATTTAACTGAGTAATTTTGTTTTTTACCGTAATATGAAGTCCATCTTCTTTGTAATCAAAAATGAATTCTGCACTTCGCGATTTCGCTTCAGAGATATTCTTTACGATATTTGTCATGACTCTATGAAAAATAGGATAGTAAACCATACAATTGGCCCTAATCTCCAAAGGGGCCTCACTTGCCGCTCCACCTCTAAAAATGAAATGCCCTTCGACATTTGACTCCGGAAGATAATTATCCACGAGATTCAAAAGACCAATTTTAGCAAAATCAAAACTCACTACATCATAATGGCCATGGAGATTCTTATGCCCTAGACCAAAATGATCCTTGATCAGAGCTTGCATCATTCTTAGCTCACCCAAAAGAAGAAGATTCTCATCTGTAGATGTTTCTTTGCCTGATGAAATTTTTGAATTTAAAAATAGAGAAAGCCCATGAGTGTGATTGATGAGATCGTGAAAAAAAAGTTTGTCTTTTTTATCATTCGAAACGCTGGCCACATTTCCAGTCTTTTTCTTTAACAATACACCCACTAAAGAGCGTTGATTTTGAAGTACATATTCATTGGACAAATAAACAAGCCCCATAACCCAGAAAGAAAAAACGAAAAAAAGAATCCCCTCAGAATATGAGATGAATGTCATATCTTTGATGGCAGAGAAGGCCAAAAATGCACAGGCCCCCATGAGGTAGAGAAAAAGCCCTTTGCGTTCACTTTTATCAATGCCCTTTTCATCTCTATACATAAAGAAAAATGTACCGCAAACACAAGGCACAAGTCCTAAGTAGAGACCGCCCATATTTTGATACTTGAAGGTCAGGGCCACGCAGCAAATTGTCTGAAAAAGGAAATAAAGTGGATAGGTTTTAAGAAGTTTATACTCTTCAGTCCTATGGTAATGACCTAAAAAGAAATAATAATTTCCTACTAGAAAAAGAGATTCAACAAATGAATGAAGGAGAAATAAGTCATTCTTGTAATAGAAACCAAGCCAAAGAGAAAGACTCGCAAGAAAAGCAAAGGCCATATACAAATCGTATATGTGAAGTCTTTGTCCCAATTGTCTTAGCTTATGAACCATAAAAAAGGCCTCTATTATAGAGGCCTTTCAATATGATTATTTTACAACATTGAAACTAGCTTCACTTCCTAGGGCCTCTTCAATTCTAAGAAGTTGGTTGTACTTTTCCATTCTGTCTGAACGGCTTGCAGAACCTGTTTTAATGTGACCAGCAGCACAAGCTACGGCAAGATCAGCAATAAAACTGTCACCAGTTTCACCTGAACGGTGAGAAATGATGGCACTATAGTTGTTATTGAACGCAAGCTCTAGAGTTTCAAAAGTTTCAGTTAATGATCCAATTTGATTTACTTTTACAAGAATCGAATTGGCCATTTTCTTATCGATACCTTGTTGTAAGATTTTTTTGTTCGTTACAAAAACATCATCACCAACAAGAACAACTTTTGTCCCTAAGGCCTCAGTCAATTTTACCCAACCGTCGTAGTCAGATTCATCAAGACCGTCTTCAATAGAATAGATCGGATATTTCGCACAAAGATCTGAGTAATATTTGATCATTTCTTCGCTTGAAAGTTCTTTTCCTTCCATTGTGTATTTACCATTTTTGTAAAACTCTGAAGAAGCAGCATCGAGTGAAAGTGAAATATCTTTACCTGGCTCATAACCAGCAAGTTTGATTGCTTTTAGGATACATTCAATGGCCTCTTCGTGAGATTGAAGATTTGGAGCAAATCCACCCTCGTCTCCAACGTTAGTTGAGTAGTTTTGTTCACTAAGCACTTTTTTAAGAGAATGAAAAACTTCAACACCAGCTCTGAAATTTTCAGAAAATGATTTTTTCATATGAGGAACAATCATAAATTCTTGAATATCAAGATTGTTTGAAGCATGAGCGCCACCATTGATGATATTCATAAGTGGTGCCGGAAGCGTCATTGAATTTTGTGCCATTGGTACTTTTAAAAATTTATTTAAATAAACAAATAGCGGCATACCTTCATCCATAGCACCCGCGCGAGCAGCGGCCATCGAAACAGCAAGAATAGCATTGGCCCCAAGATTGGCCTTATTTTCAGTTCCATCTAATTCAAGCATCGCCATATCAAGGGCGCGAAGATCAGTTACTTCTTTACCAAGAAGCATTGGACGAATTCTATCATTAACATTACCCACGGCCTTTCTAACAGATTTTCCACAGTAATATGATTTGTCACCATCACGAAGCTCTAGAGCTTCTCTTGTTCCTGTTGATGCTCCAGAAGGAACAGCTGCTAAAGCAACGCTTCCCTTTTCTGTATGAATTTCAGCTTCAACTGTTGGGTTTCCTCTTGAATCTAAAATTTGTCGTGCGATGATTTTTGTAATTTTTGACATACGCTTATCCGTCCTTCGTGGAATTAATAATCGAGAAAATTATAACTGGCCTTTAAAGCTCTGGCCACGGCCCATTGCAACTAAATTCCATTGGCGAGAACTGCTCACCTTTGGAGCTGCGGGCAAACATAAATTTAACACTCTGTGTGCCAGCAGGGAGACTCTCAAGCTTTAGTAGAGAAAGGACCCTTTTGGAAATGGCCGAGCATGGAGAAATAACTTCGGCCCCAAGGGCCTGTTGAATATAGTGACCCACTAAGGGGTAATGTGTGCAGCCCAAAATGACATATTGGTAATTGCGATCTTTTATTGGAGCTAGTTCTAATTGAATTTTTTGGGCAAGCTGAGTGTCTTTATGCCAAAAAGCGTGTTCAACAAGTTTGGCCATAGTTGGACAGCTAAAGTGATCCAATTTATTGTCGGGGTCCAATCTTTCTCGCAAGCGACAAAAACGCTCTGACTGACCAGTTAAAGGTGTAGTCAAAATAACAGCGCGATGCTCTTTTTGCCACGGGATATGATTAATCACGTTCACGTAGGGTTCAACTCCCACCAAAGTCATGTGAGGAAAACTGGCACGCAGATCCTCGATGGCCATGGCGGTGGCCGTGTTACAGGCGACAACGACTAATTCTATGCCCATGCTTTCAAATATTTTAACGATGGCCTTAGAACGATCTTTGACATATTCATCTGATTTAGACCCATAAGGAGCATGTGCGTCATCGGCCCAGTAAAAAACCTCTAAATCATGGCGCATGCAAAGCAAGTTTCTAAGAGTGCTCAGGCCACCGATGCCTGAATCGAACATTCCAATTTTCAAATAGGTCCTCACAAAGTATGATGACAAAACTGATTGAATTATCTTAGCAACCCTCACAAGCTTTGTGGAGTAAAGTTTGGCCAGAATAAAAATTAAAATACCTTCAAACAAGCTTTTTGAAACTACTTTGAATGTGCGCATTGATGATATCAATTATGGCAATCACATGAGTAACGATAGCGTCCTGCGCTATGCCCATGAAATTCGCCTACAATTTTTAAAAACTCAAAACTTCAGTGAAATGAATTTTTACCAACAAGGCCTCATCATGGGTGATGCCGCCGTTGTGTATAAGAGCGAGGCCTTCCACGGCGACAAGCTTAAGGCCACTCTATACATAGACGATATAACAGATTATGGTTTTGATTTTATCTACAGTCTTGATAACGAACAAACCAATAGACCTGTGGCCATCATAAAAACTGGAATGGTTTTCTTCAATTATACAGAAAGAAAGATTGCAAAAACGCCTGAGGAATTTAGGACAAAATATGCTATTTAACAGAAAGCTTACACAAGAAAAATACTTAGAACTTCTCGCAAAAACCGATTTTAAAAAAACAAATTGGCTCGCAATTGCAAAAAATCAAACTAAAAAAGATGCCTTTATTCATGAACTTTCAATTAATCTTGATGGCGAAGAACAATTGGCCTTAACTTATTTAAAAAAAGAATCTGACTGTGAAATCAACTGTTCAGTAAATAAATTCAAAAATAAATTTGGCCTCTTTAGTGACGAGGCCAACCTTGCCCAGAAAAATACGGATCTGTTTGTCCATGAACTTTTAGACCTCTACATAAAAAGATATATTCATCTACTAAAAACAAGTGATGAGAAATTGGCCACCGATCCAGCGGGTGAACAAAAAGGTCATGAGTGGTTAAGAGTGAGTTTTGAAGTTCTAAAAAGGGCGATTGATCACGCTAGTGTTGAAGACGATCTATTATTTGATCCAGTATTATTTATGGGTCAAAGGCCAGGAACCAACGAAGAAGTCCTACGCCTTCTTTGTTATAACTTAGATATAAATTATCAATTCCTAAGTGATGGAACTATTCACGTACGTGTGTATGATGACAAAAACAAAGAACGTGAAGAAAATAGAAAACCTAGTTTTCATGCAGTGTTCATTGGCATGAAGAACCAGGTTTTCGATGAAATGATCAAGCTATTAACTACTGTCGGTCGTGGCCTTGAACATAGAAGTTAAGGGCAAGTTAGATCATATTTTTCCATTACAGAACGATACTTTAAACCTACTCTCTTATAACTCTCATCTTTAGATGCAAGCAAAGGACAGTAGGTTTTCTTTGTTTGGGCCGCAATTTGTACATCGACAGCACTACTTGATAAAAACTCAGCAACATCATAAAGGGCCATTGAACTGCCTCGTTGAATAAATTTATTCAAACAATTCATGAGTTGTGTGTTGTCTTTGCGTTTATCAATTAACGTGAGTACATTTAGTATATTTGAATTGGTAAAATCACCACAACGCTCGGCCACAAGTTGTGAGCTATTCAAAGCATCGGCCAATAGTAATCCTTCGGCCTGAACTTCATCATTGGAAATGGCCATAACTTTTTGCAACTGTTCTGGTGTGATGGTCACATCATCATTATATTGGGCCCTTTCACGCAAAAAACTTAAACTTTTAACCAATGACCTATGATAACTTCCTTCATTTGGATCATAATAGCGCTCATTTTCTTTAAAATCTTGGCAAGTCTTCTTTAAGAGACAATCACTTAGATTATCCACGACTTTAACAACATCAGCTATATCATCAGTGGAAAGGCCATCACTTTTGGCAGAACTTTGATCATCAACTCTATCATTAATTTTTGCAACAATGCTCTGATCTACTTCTGATGAAACATGATCTTGAATTTTTTTATTTTCACTTTCTTTCATTTCTAATGTTCTTAAATCTGTATCCTGTGGAATAGGAATATCACGCTTCATATAAAGCAGGGCCGTAATCCCAAGGATAAGAACTAAGCTAAAAAATTTCTTCACAACTTTACTCCAACGCTACGTTTTGCCACACCCAACCTTCAAAACCATCTTCTGTGACAATGTGATACCATGGATCTCCCCATACAACTTTTTCTATAACAACAACACGATCTCCTCTAGAGAGAACTCTCCCAGTCCAGGCCCCTCGTTTATATGTGGTACGAATTTTGACACCACTTGAAATCGTTCCGTACTGAAGGTTTTCTTCAACTTTCTCTTCTGCCTTAGTACTCTCTTTTTCTACGACAAAATCGGCCCAAACATAAGCGACAGAATCTTTGGCACAATCTGCACTTGAGAGTTCATTAAATAGATCTGAATGAACTTTATAAAAACCATTTATGACTTCTTTATCCACAATCTCAACTGTAACAACCTTTCCACCAAGATCACTTGTATTTCCACATCGATTATAAGAAACAATCTCTGGAGAATAGCGCAAGTTTATATTGCGTCCTTTCAGGATATAAACTTTACTCTCCTCACTCTTTGCGGGAAGGGCCCCTTCTTCATCAACGACGATTGTCGCCTCTGGTTCATACTCTTGAACGATTGGCGCCTCATTAACAACATCATTAACTTCTGGTTCAGGATCATGTTTAGCAATGACCTCTGGCCTAATCTCATTTTCTTCAGAATTGTTCTCATCAGAATTATTGTCTGGAGTTAGCGCCTGCCCTTCTTCATACTTTTCATCAAGGTAATCTTGATAATTTGTCACGAGGACTTGATCAAGATATTGGCGTTTATTTGTTTTGTTTTTAACGTTTGTAATCAACTCGTCAAGGGCCTTACGCTCAATACTGGATTCTGGTAAGAACTTGTGCATATAGCTATTTTCATTATAAAAGAAGCTCACAAGATTGTTGAAAAAATGCCAATCATTTTCTTTAAAACGACAGGCAAAAGAATTTAAATCAATATTTGCATCGAGTGAATTTGTCTCATATTCAGTGATGAGTTTAATGAGCGCTTTATCATTTGATTGAAATGTATAATTATACTCATTATAAATTTTCTTATCCTCGGCCGAGGCACTACCAGAGCTCATCTTCCCTACAGCAGAAGTATAATTGTTATAAATATGTTTTAAACAACTCATACTTCCAATAAAGCGACACGCTCTTTGATCAAAATGACCACCATTATAATTTGACCATGTTCCACGAACGAGATTCAAATGATTGAGACCATTTTTCCCTTGAAAACAAGAGAGATATTTATTTGTTTTGTAATCTGAAGCATTTCTATTAAATGATTTATAAAGAAGGGAAACCCCCTCTGAAATAATCAAATTCGTGCTCAGAATGGAACCTCTTTCAAAGGGACCAGGATTGGCCTTCATATTGAACATCATAATTCCAACGTCATTATAGTCATATGAAAAAAGAAGCTGCTTAAATTCTCCTGCACTATCACATGGAACAAAAATATCAGAACGATTAATCAGGCCTTTGAATTTTGAACTTGCACTCCACAAAGCGTTACTGCCGCCTGTAATTAATTTATTCAACTCTTTAATGCTTTTATCTTTTGCCTTAATAAGTGAATTTAATCGTGCGGCCTCGGCTCGATTTCTTCTATTATCTTCACGTGACATTTTCTTTTTATATTCTTCATTCACAAAATTTAGATCATAGCGATACGAATCCACTTCTTTTTGCAGTAAATCTTTTTCAGCTTTAATTGCAGTGATGGCCTCTTCTTTTGTTTTATGGGCAACGACTCCATTTGTTTTCACAGAGCACTGCTCACTATCTCGTTGTCTTAGATGAACATAGCGTGATTCGTGATAAGGAACCATGGCCGCAGTTAATAAGAATGTATTATATGTTTGATAGACATTATCATTTGGATAGTACCAATCTTTTTTTGCAAGCTTGTCAGCTGCTTGAATAAGAAGACCAAAGACTCGTTTCATGTAACGACCTTCATCATCTCGACGCTCAATTGGCCCTTCTATGGCCTCATGTTTATCATTTAATGAGAAATAGATGGAATCGGGAAAATAATCTGGAAATGTACGAGTGGAAACAGAAGCAAGACCTCTGAAGTTTTCGACATTTGAAAAATAGACAATGCTAGTGCAAATGCTTAGGACAGCTATAATAAGTGTGGTTTTAAATTTCATAAAATTCTCCACCACACTTGTCGGTTATTTCAAATATTGGCCTAAAGATAAGACCATAAAATACCGTATTTTTAGATACTTACTTTATATCGAAAGTAACTTCCACGGCCGCGCTAATACCAACACTCCCCCCTTCAATCACTGGGGCAGCAGACATGGCCTTGGCCTCGAAATGCATTGGTCTTGGGGCCGGAGTTGAATAAGCGCCTTCTTTTATTTCTTTTACATCGCCTATTTTTTTATTGGCCTTAAGGGCCAGCGCCTTGGCCTTACTAAGAGCATTTTCATAAGCAAGCTCCAGTGCCATGACTTTTAACTTCTCTTCTTTACTTGTAGAAAAACGAATATTGTAAATTTCAGTAACTCCACTATCAGTTAAAAAATTAATAATAGCTGATACATTTTCAAGATTTGCGATTTTTATCGCCACTTCATTTTGAATCTCCATACCAGAAAATTCTGGGGCCTTATCACGAGGGTAAGTAAAGCGAGGGATTAAATTATATGAGCTCGTCACAATATCTTTGTCGTGTAATGAATATTTTTTACGAAGACCTTTTGTAATCTTTTTCATAATTGTCGCATTTTCTTCTTGGGCCTTCATCGCCTCTTTGCTTTTTGTGGTTACTTTAAAAGTGAGTGCCGCTTGATCAGGATCGGAGCTCGCCACACCATCACCTTTGACAGTAATTGAGTCCGCAAAAGACGTAAAAGTAAGTCCCAGAAGCACTAAAGCACAGATAAAAGATCTATTTCTCATGATTAACCTCATTAAATTTTGAAAAAGTTTGACACATCAAACTCTATTCTCTTTAATATATTGTCCCTTAGAGAGAGAGTTTTTAAAATGAAAATTTTTGTCATCTTAGTCATTTTTATGTCCATGACTTGTAAACTTGCCCTCGGTGCTAGTGCCACTGACGAGAAGTTGCGTCATTATATCAAACAATTTCGATTCAAGGCCGTGGAGCCAATGAACGACAAGAATGATCAAATCTATGAGTTAGGTGAAAAACTTTTCTTCGACAACAGATTGAGTGGAAATAACAATATTAGCTGTGCCACATGTCATCATCCAGACCTTGCAAGCGCAGACGCTCTCCCACTTTCAATTGGAGAGGGAGCACAAGGATTAGGAAAAGAGCGAATTGTAACAGATTCTCTGCAAATTATTCCAAGAAACTCTCCTGATCTTTTTAATAAAGGACACGAAGATATCACAAGACTCTTTTGGGATGGACGTGTTTCCTTTGATCCAGACACTTGGGAATATGAAACTCCAGAAGAGGCCTTAAATGGAGAGGCACCACAAAGAGAAGATATCACCAGCGTACTAGATGGAGCTTTATCGGCCCAGGCGCTTTTCCCACTTTTATCTCATGAAGAAATGAGAGGGAAAAAAGGCGACAACCCCATCGCGGATGCAAAAACAAATCTCGAAGCTTGGCAATTAATTACAGAAAAAATTCTTGAAAATAACGAATACAAAACTCTTTTTGCCAAGGCCTTTAATCATCCTGAGCAATACAATATTGGTCATATCGGTCGAGCACTGGCCGAATTCATTCGCTACAGGTTTCAAGTTACGCAAACTCCCTGGGATAAATATATACGTGGTGATGATACTGCAATGACTGAATCACAAAAATTAGGGGCCATCGTATTTGTTGAAAGAGGTCGCTGTATCTTATGTCACAACGGGGCCCATCTAACGAATGAATCATTTCAAAATATCGCAGCACCACAAATTGGACCAGGAAAAGATATTTTCAATAATGACGAAGGACGCTTTCTCATTACAGGTAGGGCCAAAGATAAGTATATGTTCAAGGTTCCTCCCCTTAGGAATGTGGCCAAAACAGCTCCCTATTTTCACAGTGGTGTCTATACAACTTTAGAACAAGTTATTGAACACTACGAAAAAGGCGTTAATGCCCTAGATGATTACGATCAGATGATGATTAACAATCTTTATCGTACAAATTACGTTGAAAATCTTTTTGTAGAGACAAATCAATACAGACTCTTTAGAAAAAAAGAAGGGGCCCATCCCGCAATGCAAGCAAGGGCCATCAGACTAAATCCAGATGAACGATCATATCTCCTGGAATTTTTGAAATTTGGACTTACTGAAAATTAAACTTTGAATCGCTTAACGAGAGACTTTAAATCGCCTTGATGTTTCTCGTTAATCTCATTAATACGCTCTTCGAAGCCTTCGCGCATTGATTCAGCTCGTTCGTCAGACAATTCTCGTTGTTTTACTAAACGTTCTTCATAACGGGCCTTCAAATCGGCCAAATCACGGTCTTTACCAGCAACAACATTA
Source organism: Bacteriovorax sp. BSW11_IV (assembly GCF_000447755.1). GTDB lineage: Bacteria > Bdellovibrionota > Bacteriovoracia > Bacteriovoracales > Bacteriovoracaceae > BSW11-IV. The sequence continues at coordinate 95,521 of NZ_AUNE01000010.1, forward strand.
TTAAATGATTTAGTTATTGTTTCTATTTCTTGTTGAAATTTTTCATGCATATCACGGCGCTCTTTTTCAAATTGCTTCGTGATTTCCACTTTTTCTTTAGCATTATTTTCTTTGATATGCTCAACGTTTTGTTTCATATCCTTAGCAGCACGATCAATATTTACTGAGAAAGATTTTTCAATATCTTTTTTCTCGTTTGAATAGGCAGTCTCTAAGCGATCAACACGGTCATTAGCAGCCGTTTCTTTGGCCTCAAGTGTTTCATCTTGATTCTTTCTAAGTTCGTCGATTTGCTCACGACGAGTGGCCTCCATTTTCTGAAGTCTTTGATTATAGTAGTGGCTATTTTGTTCAATGGCATTTGTGCTCATAGATTCCTTCCTTTACTCTTAATAGAATACCCACCTTTGAGCACAGAAGAAATTGTGAAGAATTTTCCGAGGGGACCTAAGGAGTAAAGAGAATCTGCAAGCTATGAATAAAACGATCAAAGTCCCCTTTTGCCATAGTCTTTTCGTCAACAATCAAATGATGAAATTTATTATCGAGGGCCTTTTTTAAGAGAACTAAATTCGTTACGTTCTTTTCAATGACTTTCGCATCCACAAGCTCATCCTTCAAATCGATGGCAACCAGAGCTTTTTTGGAATCTAGCTGCGAATAATTAAAACGATTATTTAACTCGCATAAACCCTCATAGGCCGTTCGAGTTGTTTCATCGTGCAGTCTATATTCTTTATAATTGCGACTTTTTAAATCATGCCAGAAAGGAATTTTCGCCATTAGACAAATAAGTTTCGGGGCCAATTTCAAAGAAAATGCTGGCGAGAGGTAGACAATTTTTTCAAAACGCTGTGACGACGGGTTAAACAAAAGCGCCCCAAGAGATTGAGCGATAAGAAAGAGCTTCGATTCACTATGATCAAATTTCTTGAAGAATTGATCGCGCTCATTTTCCCAATCAGCAACGCTTCCTTTATTATAATCAATATTGAAATACTCGTAAGAGAAGTTATCTCCAAGGGCCTTCTCTATTTCAGAAAATTTTTGAACATTGAAATTTAAACCTGGAACAAAGACAACTATATTTTTTGCCAATGTCAATTCACAGAAAAAAAACAAAAAAAAGGCCCCAAGAATTTGGGGCCAATATTTTTTAGAAATCACAACTTTTTGGAGTTCTTGGGAAAGCAATAACATCACGGATATTGCTCATACCAGTAATATACATAATCGCTCTTTCAAAACCAAGACCGAAACCAGCATGTGGAACAGAACCGTAACGTCTAAGGTCTAAGTACCACCAGTAACCAGACTTATCCATTCCATCCTTATCCATACGAGCAATAAGCTTATCGATATCTTCTTCACGCTGAGAACCACCAATAATCTCACCAATTCCTGGTACAAGAACGTCCATAGCACGAACTGTTTTACCATCATCGTTTTGCTTCATGTAGAAGGCCTTAAATCCTGCAGGATAATTTGTAACGATAACAGGACGCTGGAAGTGCTTTTCAGTTAAGTATCTTTCATGCTCTGTTTGAAGCTCATCACCCCAGTTTGTTGGGTATTCAAACTTCACTCCACTTTTTGAAAGAATTTCAATGGCCTCAGTATAAGTAATTTTTAAGAATTCTGAATCGCGAACGTTTTCAAGAATATCTTTATGAGTCGCATCCACATCAGAAAAAGGAAGTTTCCAGATAAAATCTAGCTCATGCGAACACTTATTAAGGGCATGTGAAACAAGATGTTTAATATAATCGGCCGCAAGATCTGCAATTTCATCAAGATCAGCAAAGGCGACTTCTGGCTCGATCATCCAAAACTCAGACAAGTGTCTTTTCGTATTTGAGTTTTCTGATCTAAAAGTTGGACCAAAAGTATAAATGGCACCAAGACCTAGAGCATGACACTCACCTTCAAGCTGACCTGTAACGGCTAAGCTTACTTCTTTACCAAAATAGTCTTTAGAGTAATCAATATTGCCTTTATCAGTTTTTGGAGGATTTTCCATATTAAGAGTTGTTACTTTGAACATCTCTCCTGCACCTTCTCCATCAACTGCTGTGATGATTGGCGAGTTTAGGTAGTAGAATCCGCGATTAGAGAAAAATTCATGTGTGGCCATAGCAAGTTCGTGACGAATGCGAAAAATGGCACCAAAAAGATTTGTTCTTGCTCTAAAGTGAGCGTTATCTCTTAAAAACTCAAGTGAAGAAGCCTTCTTTTGAAGAGGATACCCTTCTCCAGCTGCACCGATAACTTCGGCAGAGAAGGCCTGCATTTCGATGGCCTGCCCCTTACCACCAGACTTAACAACAAGTCCTGTAATAGCGACAGATGATCCTGTAAGAAGCGCACTGATTTCACTATAATTCTCTAGAGAAGCATCAACAACAACTTGCATACTATCAAGATGCGTTCCATCGTTGACTACTAGAAATGAAAAAGCTTTTGAATTTCTAACTGAGCGAATCCAGCCTTTAATTGTTACTGTTTCACCAACTGGGTTTGTTTCAAATAATTTTTTAATTGCAATTCTTGAACTCATTGAATCGTTCTCCAAATATTTATGCTAAAACTTCTTTTTTAATAGTATGAGCTTGCTCTTTATCTAAACGTGCACCAAATTGTGTCACAAGAACACTGGCCGCGCTACAGGCAAGTCTTCCCGCACTCGCAAATGAATGTCCATTTGTGATGGCATAAAGAAATGAACCTGCAAAAAGATCACCCGCTCCGTTAGTGTCAATGGCCTCAACTTTATTTGTAATGATATGAATTTCATTTTGACCATCAAAAATATAGGCACCCTTTGGACCTAAAGTAATAGCAAACGCCTTCGCCACTTTTTTAAGTTCTTTGGCCGCTTCTTCAAATGTTTTTGTATCAGTAAAGGCCAAGGCCTCACTTTCGTTACAAAAAAGAAGATCCACTCCCGTTTGTCCAAGGATCGTTTTAAAACCATCTTTAAAGTAAGAAACAATTCCTGGATCAGAAAAAGTTAGCGCAGTTTTAACACCTGTTTTCTCTGCATGGGCCTTAGCTTCAACGGCTGCTTCTAAAGAATTAGGTCCAGTTACAAGGTAGCCTTCAATATAAAGATACTTCGACTTTTCAATTTCATCATAAACAAGTTCGTTCTTAGAAAATGTCGCTGTAATACCAAGATATGTGTTCATTGTACGATCAGCATCTGGAGTAATAAAAACCATACACTTTCCAGTTACACCTTCTTCGCGCTTATCAGTAATATTTGTATTAACGCCTTCTTTAACAAGGTCAGTATAATAGAAATCCCCTGTTTCATCAGAGGCAACTTTACAAGAATAGAAAGACTTCCCACCAAATTGAGAAACAGCAATAATTGTATTGGCGGCACTACCACCACAAGAGCGCTTGTGACCAAGTTTATCTAAATTATTAAGAAGCTCTTCTTGACGATTCTCATCCACAAGAGTCATCAATCCTTTTTCTACATTCATCTTCTGTAGAAATTCAGGTGTTACTTCAAACTCCATATCAACTAGAGCATTTCCAATTCCATAGACATCATACTTTGCCATAAATAATCCTTCGCTATTGTCTAAAGAGGCCATTTTAAATCTAAATATTTGCTTTGTCACGGCACAAGGTACTGAAAACACGATCAAATCTAAAGTTTTCATTAAGCTAACCATTTGATAATACAAAATTTCCCTTTACCTTTTAAATAATTCCTATTACTTACCGATAAGAAAACAAACACACAAATCTAAATTTAGAGGATTGATTATGTCATTGCAGGACTTTCTTAAAAAGAAAAATGAAAAGATTGAAAAGGCGCTAAAAACAAAAACGGAAGAGATCAAACACAACTGTGCTCACCTTCTTGAGGCCCTTAAGGAAGAAGGTCATGAAAAATATGAAGAGCTTTATAATCAATTTAAATTTCGTTATGACAAATTAAATGTACAAAGACAGAAAATTGAAAAATTCTACGAGACACTTGTAGCAGAAATTGAAAATATTGGAAAAAATCCAATGGACATTATCGTTGATATGGAAAAACGTGCAGAAGAAGCTCTGACAAAAACTCCTGCTGCTGATATGTACAAGGCCATCAAAAAATCGACAAAGCGTGTTGTTAGTGGGGCCATAAAAGTAAAAAAAGAAGTTAAAAAAGAAGTAGAGAAAGCTAAAAAAGAAGTAAAGAAAGAAGTTAATAAAGCTAAAATAGAAGTTGAAAAAGTTAAATCTGCTGCCAAAAGTGCTGCAAAAAAAGCAGTAAAAAAGGTTGAAAAGAAAGTTGCAAAAAAAGTAGAGAAAAAAGTTGAAAAGAAAGCAGCAAAAAAAGTTGTTAAAAAAGTTGAAAAGAAAACTGTAAAAAAAGCAGCTCCTAAAAAAGAAGCAAAAAAAGTAACAAAAAAGGCCAGTAAAAAAGTTGAAAAGAAGGCCGCCAAAAAAGTAACGAAGGCCAAAGCACCAGCGGCCAAAAAAGTCACAAAGAAAAAAGTTTCTAAAAAATAATAAAGGCCCACACAGTGGGCCTTTTTTTTTAATTCAATTTATTTAATTCATAAACCAAACCAAGCACGACCGAAAGAGAGTTCCCATAAAGTTCATGATGAGCTTTTCTATCAGGAAAATGTTCTTTTGAAATCACCTTCACCTTTGAAAGTTCTAGATCACTTGGAAAGACGAAATGTGAAGCGCTCACATGGCGACCAGATTGCTTTTTAGCCGAATAGGTCATCACATCAAATGAAATCCTTTTTCCAATTTCACTTTTGTCAAAATCCTCTCTTTTAACGAAGGGAATTCCAATGGCCAGCAAATTATAACTCTTCCCCTCTTGCCACTTCTTAGAAAAGGCCTCTTGCCAGGCCACGAGATCATGTTCACCCGCATCGTTAAAAACAACGATAGGAGTGATTTCAATGATTCTTTTTCCCTTATATTCACGAATGAAACTCTCCAAAACTTTACGACCGTGATAACGGTCCATAGAAAAATCTTTTTGATCACAGCGCTTGGTCGCATTTTTGGCCAAAAGGACTTCTTTGTTGATTATAATTGTTGGAGAACTCGGCAAGGAATCTGCGCAAAAGAAAGCATCTATAATATTGATGCGAATAACTGGTGAGGCCCAAGAAGGGATATAAAATAGCAAGGGCACAAAGGCCCTTACTAAGAATTTAGTTATTTGTGTTTGGATTTGGGTCGTACTCTTCATAATCAAATGGTGCGTTCATCCCTTTTACTTTAGCAACTTTTTTATAAAGTGACTTACTGTAATCCTCAATGCGATCATCAGAATTTTTAAGTTCTTTCAACGCCGCTTTAATAAATAAAGCTCCGAAAAGTCTATTTGTAAGGGCCGTTGTAAATTCATCTTTTAATGGTTTCCAAACTCTTGTCGCACTTGAAGTTACATAATAAAGCTCGTAGGCAAAAAGGAAAAGTCCAATTGTGTCTTTTTTAGCTTTAGTATCAACTTTCTTCATAACTTTATTGTGTAAAAGTGATGAATCATCTTTAACTTTGTTAGCAATATCCTTATCTCTTGAAAAAGTACTTCCACTTGCTAGGTAAAGTTCATTAATTCTAAGATTCTCATGAAGAGAGCGAACCATTGATCCTTGCACTAGAAGTTTCGCTTCTTCACTTAGCGCAAAGTATTCTGTTTCAGACAGACGTGAAAGCGCTGTTACGAGTTCATCGTTTGTTTTTGTAAGAACACTTGCAAGAGGCAGGAGCTCTTTTACGCGTGAGTTATCAGCAACAAGAACAACGTTTGAATCGGCCAGTGATTTATTTAACAACTTATTTGTTAATACTGTTTGTACCGTTTTTCCTTTTGTTCCATATTTAAACGGAATTGTTTTTGAACTCTTCAGAGCTGATAAATTCCCTTGTACTCTAGACCAGTCTTTATTTTCTTCTGCAAAAATAAAAGTCGTCATTTTAGATTTAGTCATTAATGTATTAAGAGCAGCTGCTGTTCCATAAGGAAGAACAACGAGTTTCTGTCCAACTACACCATTTGTTAATACTTTAGCACTTGTTGTTCCAAGAGAAGTATCAATGACAGCAACAGTTCCAAGGCCACCAAGTTCATTGGCCATATCGAGAAGAAGTTTTGAAGACTCTTCACCGTTTGCTACAATCGCAACTTTAGAGCGAGCTTCAGCATATGGAAGTTTGGCCATAGCGCGCATTTTACTCGGTAGACGACCAATAACAACACCATTTGTGCTTAATGTAACGTCGTAGGCCAAGGTTTCATATACATCAGCAATATTATCTACTAATAAAGAAGCTGAATCTAGCTTAGTCGCTTTATCAAGAACAGCAATTGGCGTAAATCCTGTTTTAATTGTTCTTGGCGAAGATGAACTCAACTCAACATTGATAGAAGATGCAATTTTCTTCGAGCTATTATTCGTCAGTGAGAGAGAGATCTTATTTTCTTTTTGGTACTCAAGCTCAGAAGCAAGAGATAATCCACTAAGAGAAACAGGGTACTCAACACTTACGTTTTTAGCATCATATCCATTTAAAACACCAGCTCCAGCATCTTTGAAGTAGCGACCTTGAATGGCCTTCTCAAGAGTTAACGGGTAAGAAACGTAAGAAGAGATAGTCTCAGTTCGACCGATTGTACTCTCTTTTAGCTGTCCCTTTACTGCTCCCTTAACAACAACCGAAGATTTAGCAGGAATTGCAGGAAGAGCTACAACTGCTCCACCATTTAAGTGAACCTTCGCTCCTACTGCTTCTTTCTCGCCGTAGTTTGAAACTTTAACACTTACAACGAAATCTTCATTTGGCATCATGACGCTATCGTTAACACCAACACCTGTTGTTCCAACATCAGTAATGCTAGAATTTTCGTATTTTAAAACCGCACCGTTCTTATAAACACTTTCAACTTCTGCATAACGTGACTTTCTATACTTTTCAGTAACAGGTCCAATTTGCTTGTTATATGTCAATAGCTCGTGATGAGCGAATGACTGAGAACGAATGCTTTCATATACTGATGAGTAGACACTCTTATAATTAGAAGCATAAGTAGACTTATACTCTGGTGCTGTTGTATTTGGTGTTTGGGAAAATGCTGTTCGATATTTCTCAAAAGAATTTTCATAGGCCCCTGGGTATGTTCTATCATAGGCCAGTTTGTGTCCGTCACTGTATCCCTCTTTTTGGCTTTCAGGATACTTTGTCTGGAAAGCACGATCATAATTTGAATCGTATGATCTATTGTAGTTTAGATCAAACACCGGTCCAACTTGTTCACCGTAACTTGTGATAATTGAATCTTGGTAGCGAGCACGATAACCATCTTCGTAGGCCTTTCTCACAACCATTCTGTTAAATATTTTTGAAGGCTGAAATTTGTTTCCTTTATAGCCATTTGGAAAGCTTGGAATTGAACGAGCAAAAGTTCCCGCAAATTGACCACCAACAGTTAATTCTTTCAATCCTTGTGCTTCATTTTTCTTAATGGCCTCGGCCTGTCCTGCACGCTCACCAGTGGCCTTACCATCGCGATCAGCTCTTATATTACCTGCTGCAATACCTTGATTTTGTCCAATAACAGAAGCATCTGAAGCATTGGCCGCTCTCGTAGCATCTTCGGCAGAAATTCTATTTGCTGCTTGAGTATTTCCTTTTACAGTCCCATCGATACGGCCGTTTTTCTCACCATCAACGCGAGCACTTGCCTCACCGTCTTTTAGGCCGATCTCTTGCCCAATTGTATAATCACGTCTTTGTCCTGCGCGAACACCTTCATAGTGACCATCTCTCTCACCTTGCATTCTTCCTTCGCTTTCACCAATTCTGTAAGCAAGATCACTTCCGTCATAGCGACCATCGTCACTACCACTAATAGCACCTTCTCTGTTAATTTTTAACACACGATCAACCAAAGACTGGCGATAGACATGTTTTCTTTGCTCAGCATGCTTTAGGGCCTGATCAACTTTCGCCAGATCATTTGCAATGCGTGAGAGTTCATTTGATCTTTGAGTAAGAACTCCTCTCAATCTGATTTTTTCTTGTTCTGAACGTGATTTTTGTTCAACAAGTTTTTGCTTAACTTCTTTAAGATTCGCCACTCTTTTTAGAGCGCGATCTATCTTCTCATTTGCTGATACAATAAGTTTATCGTTGGCCTCAATTTTAGCTTTTTTCTTGGCAATTTTCTCATTATCTGCAGCGATATTTTTTGTTACATTATCAATTTTTGCATCGAGATCAGCGATCTCTTTTTTACACTCTTCAGTTGGAGTTGCACTACAAGTTGATTGAGCACTCGTTTTTTTCTCAAACAATTTTTGAAGTCTTTGTTTTTTTGCTTCAACTTCTGTTTGTAATTGTGGAATTTCAGTCTTTAAAGAAGCCGTTTCAGTTTCACTTTTTCTTTTCAACTCTGTTTGTGCCGTAATCTGATTTTGCAGGTTCTGAATTTCAGTGGAATGAGCGGCCTGATCCTCGTCGATTTTTTTTAGGATCGCATTTTGGGCCTGAATTTGATCGCCAACGACCTTTACTTCTTTTTCTTTATCTTCGTGAACGCGCTTAACTTGGTTATAACTTCTTTGTCTGTCATTCACAGATCTATCAAGAGAACTTAGCTCTGGATCGTCCATCAATCTAAATGTTGGTGTTCCGATGTAATCTTTTTCCCAGTTGGCCAAAACTTGTGAGCTCATGGCCCCCAGTAGCCCAACCACTGCTACGACGTGTAATTTTCCCATTCCTCTCTCCTGCGTGTTTTTTAGTGTCAAGGCGCCACCAATGTCATAATGACACTTGCAAAACGAGTCTTTTTGCAAATTTTGGTATCACTTTGAGCCGATTCATTCAGATCAGTTGATCGCTTGGGACTATAAAGGCAAAAGCTGTGCCATGACACATCAGGTCAAAAAATTACATGAGAAAAGATGTAAACAAGTAGAATTTACACAGATAAATTGAGAAATTATCAAGATGAAAATGAAAAAAGGACCTAATCTAGGTCCTTAATAAGAAATATCAAGAAGTCTTTTATACCAACTCATTCCGCGATAACCATAATGACCACCGGTTTCTAAGGTAATCGTTGATTCATTAGGAGCGAAATTCGATACAGGTTCATTTAAAAAATCGTTTTCAGAAGTCAAAATCCTAAAATTATCAAAGCCATTATCTCGAGCTTTTTGGGTCCAATAATTAAGGTCTCCAATCTCAGTCATCATCTCTGCCTTGGCCTCGGGTGCATAGGTTTCGAAATATTTATCGAACGTAAAATATTTACGCCACAAAAGATGCTTGCGAGAAAATGTCCCAAGTTTGCGTCCCGGGATCTTATTTAAGTTTTTCATTTTATCGTAAAGCATAACTGACCTTAGAAGCTCACGATGAAATCCAGCCCCAATAACGAGACTCATGGCCTTGTTTTCTTCAAACTCTGAGTCGTTTGAAATATTGGCCTCACGACAAAAAGTAATCAACTTATAAAGTGCTCTTAAAAGACTATTGTTGATAAATGGACGTGATTCACTCACCCAATGATCAAGACGTGAAATAGTCTCACCCAGTTGGTACGGAGGAGAAAGAATTGTACTATCAACGATATTCACTGGATTTTCTTCTTCACTATTTTTTGCTGCCACCATTGCGGCCAAGAAACTACCATAACTAACACCTAGAATACGAACGTCATCACCTTTAAAACCTAAGCGCTTCAAATAAGCATAAGAGTTTTTAAAAGTTTCATAGATAACATCACCTTCATAGGACACAGTCCCCGTAGGTTTTTTTACACCGTGACTTATGAAATCAGTTCCCCATGGATTTGGCACAGTAATGGCCACGTAGCCCTTTTTAAGGAGCAGACTCATAAGATATCTTGCTTGGGAATCATCTAGATTGTTAAAGGCACCAGGGATAATAAAAACGATAGGTGAATTCATCACACTTTTTACATCTTCTTTGTAGGGCGTTCCTACTCTAATATCAATTTTGCCACTTTCTAAAAAAGAATTTTGAATTGAAACTTTTTCAACTTGTCCATTCATTCTCTTGTACTTAATGTCCGGCTCCATACATGTACCCACTAAAGTTGTAGCGAACATTCCTTGAAGCTGCATCGGAAAATGATCTGCATGATCATAAATATCATCGCTCCAATCAGCAAATGAATTTGATAATGCACTTGTCATCATTAAGAACAAAAATGCCCAAACTTTGCTTTTGAACATGTAAACTCCTAAAAAAAAAATTCCTTATTTCTCGTTACGGAGTATGAGTAAAATCCTTTAAACATTTTCACTGGACTAAAACCCTTGGTTTACAATATTCACAGTATCTTGCACCCTCGGGCCAAAGCTCTGACATTTTTGATCAAATTTTATTTTTCATTAAGAAGATCTCTATGTTCTTGAAACCCTTTACTAGGCACAAAACTCCACTTGAACCAAACTCGACACACCTTTAAAACAAAAAGGACGAAGGAGAATTTATGTTCAATCAACTGCTAAGAAGACCATTAAACAAAGAACAAGAAAGAGGTGTTCTTTGCTCAACTAATGAGTTTATGACAACTATTGATATGGAAATTTTGAGTGTAGATGAAAAGACAATTCGTCTAGAGGTCAAAGATAAAAAGAAGCACTCTTTCACCGAAGTTGACTTAAGATTTTACGACCACAAAAATGTCATTCAATTTAAGGCCCTGAATCAATCCTCAGAGGATCAAATTGTTTCCATCGATATTGAAAACTTAGAAAAAAAGCAAAAGAAGTTTCTACAAAAACTTGTTAGCTGATTATATACATATCATAGCGCGTGCTTTTTCCTTTAAAGCTCGCGCTAGGCGACTTGAACACCTCCTCTTTAATTGGTCTTTTAAGAACAACTCTTTTACTTCCAGAATTAAAAAGCTCTTCCATAAAACTATAGCTATCTTCATCGACGCCTACGACTTCATGGAAGACAACCATTTCCTTGCGTGGCAGGGCCTTACGTTTTTCAGGGACCTTGGGATACATGGGATCGTAGTACAATGTCCATTGTGCACAGTTAAAATTCTCTTTAGAAAATGCACCAAATTCGAGATGAAATGAATCTTTTAAAACAAGGGCCATGCTCTCATCGCTCTCACTGGCCAAGCGCAAAGCGTCTTTAAGAAGAAGATAGACCACAGGATTTCTTTCATAGGCCCTGACCTCACAACCAAAGATCAAAAGTAACAACGAGTCCTTTCCCGTTCCACAAGTAAGGTCAATGACCTTAGGGCGTGGGTTTTTTGCACGACCCACGGCCTTAGCAAGAGGTTCACTTTTAAGTGAGTAATTGGCCTTTTTGTGATAGCGCCACTGTGAGATCCAATCAAAATTAATTTTAAGTCCGTCCTCACCTAAATAAAAAAAACGACCCTGATCATAGTTGAGGGCCCCACTGTGATGCTGTGCTACAGTGTGAATTTCTAATGAAAATGGGAGATTGAAACCATGCAATAAAGTGAGACATTCGCTATGCGAGGCTTCATTTGTGACAAACACGTTTATAATCATACTCATAGGCCCATTATACTCGTGATTAATAGTAGATAAAGCCTTTTTAAACGTGGTAAAACAAGGTGCATTTTTTACAATGAATAAGGACATCGCATCATGAAAAAAGAATTTGAAAAATTGGGTTATGACCCAGAAAAATTGGAAAGAGAATTAACTCCTTACTATATTAGTGCCACAGAAAGTGAAATCAACGAAATGCTTGAGGCCATTGGTGCAAAAGATCTTAACGATCTTTACTCACACATCCCAGCACACTCGCGTTTTGAGAAAGCTCCTTTTGTGACAGAGAGACTAGAATACACTGATCTTATCAATCATGTAGAGGCCCTTGCAAAGAAAAATAAAATCAAAACTTCTTTTTTAGGTGACGGTCTTCAACAATACAAAGTACCACAAATCACGCCATTTGTTTGTTCAATTAGAGGACTTACTACGGCCTATACTCCTTACCAACCGGAAAGAAGTCAGGGTACTCTTCACACACTTTGGTTGTATGCAAGCTCAATCTCAATGCTGACTGGATTTGAGGCCATCAATGCTTCTTTCTACGATAGATCAACATGTTTATTCGAGGCCTTTAACACGGCCATGCGTCTAGTGAAAAACTCTTCAGTTGCTCTAGTGAGTGAAGGAATTTTTCCAAATGATATCGAAGTTGTGAAAACTCACGCTGAACATACTCCAATGACAATTGTCACTGTACCTCTTAAAAACGGTCGCACTGACATGGATGCACTTAACAAACTTATGCAAGAGCATGCTGGAAAAGTGGCCGCTGTTGCATTTGCTCAAGTCAACAACCTTGGTGTTCTTGAAGATGTAAATGCTCTTACAGATTTCTGTAGCGAGCACAAAATCAAGTCTGTTGCCTTAATCGATCCAATGCTTCTTGCTACTGAAGGACTTCTTCAACCAGCGAAGTACGGTTCGAAAGAGCAAGGTGCTGATATGTTCGTTGGAGAAGGACAACACTTAGGTTTAGGTCCAAACTTTGGTGGTCCAGGTCTAGGAATTTTCGGTATTCGTTTTAACGAAAATGATAAAATCTCAATTCGTTCTACAGCAGGACGTTATGTGGGAAGAGCGAAAGATTCACAAGGCAGAGAATGTCTTGCCATGATTCTTTCAACTCGTGAGCAACATATCAGACGTGAAAAAGCGACAAGTAATATTTGTTCAAACCAATCATTTCTGGCTACAGTTGTAGGTGCTGCAATTTTAGAACGTGGTGAAACAGGTATGACTAAGGCCATGCAAAAAGGTCGTCTAAATGCCTTACGCGCCCTTGAGCACATGGTTTGTCACAAAGGAATTACGCTTTCATACGAGCTTCCCTTTTTCAATGAATTCACTGTAACAGTGGATACAGATGCTGATGAACTAATTAAAAAAGCTGACGCTGCTGGCATTCAGTTAGGTGTAAATGTTTCTGCTCGTGCAGGCCTAAAAAATGCGATAAAAATGTCATTCTCAGATCTTCAAGAAGAAGCAGATCTTGAGAAGCTTAACGCCTTCATCAGTGCGAATTTTGAACACATTAAAGATGAGGCCAACATTATCGATGTACCTTATGAACTTAAGAGAAAAGATGCTGTTGATCTTCCAAATTTTGAATACTCTGAACTTCAAAAGTTCTATATTGAACTTGGTGAACTAAACGTATCACCAGATGACAATATCTACCCTCTTGGTTCATGTACTATGAAGTACAACCCTTATATCAACGATTATGCAGCATCACTTCCTGGCTTTACGGATCTTCACCCTCAATCAAAAGATGAAGATTCACAAGGATCATTAGAAGTTCTTTTTGAAATTCAGGAGATGTTTAAGAATATCACAGGTCTTGCAGGTGTTGTAACTCAACCAGTTGCTGGTGCCCAAGGAGAACTTGTTGGTCTTAAAATGTTCCAAGGCTACCACAAAGATCGTGGTAATGAGAAAATTAAAGACATCATTCTTATCCCTCGCTCGGCCCACGGAACAAACCCAGCAACTGCAACAATGGCCGGATACGACACAAAAACTGTTGGTGGTGTAAAATACGGAATCATTACAATTGAGGCCAATGACCACGGTCAAATTAACTTTCCTCAATTAGAAGAAGTTGTAAAAGAATTCGGTAATCGCATTGCCGGTATTATGGTGACGAACCCAAATACTTCAGGAATCTTTGAATCACAATTTAAAGAGATGGCCGATCTTATTCATAGCGTAGATGGTCTTGTCTATATGGACGGCGCCAATATGAATGCTATCGCTGGTTGGGTTGATCTCGGTGCGATGGGAGTCGATGCAGTTCACAACAACCTCCATAAAACATGGACGATTCCACACGGTGGTGGTGGTCCAGGTGATGCTATTGTAGCGGTAAGTGAGAAACTTCTTCCTTTCATTCCTGGTATGCAAGTTGTAAAAGAAAACGGCGTTTTCAAATCTGTAAAAGCACCAAAGAGTATTGGTTCTTTCCACAGACACCACGGTAACTTTGCTCACAAGGTTAGGGCCTATACTTATATTAAGGCCCTTGGTACTGATGGTGTAAGACAAATGTCTGCTATCGCCGTACTTGCAGCGAAATACTTATATGAAAATCTAAAGGATCTTTACCCTACTCTTCCAGAGAAAAGTGAAGAGGTTCCAAGAATGCACGAATTCATTCTGACAATTTCAGCTGATACTTTCAAAAGAATTGCAGAAGGCGGAACACCAAAAGCACAGGCCATTGCAAAAATCGGTAAGCTATTTCTAGACTTTGGTCTTCATGCACCAACTGTTGCTTTCCCAGAAGTTTACGGACTTATGATTGAGCCAACTGAAAGTTTTTCTAAAAAAGAGCTTGATGAATTTACAGAAGTTGTAAAGGCCATTCACCATATCGTTAACGAGAGCCCAGAAGTTCTTACAACGGCACCACACTTCACACCTATTTCTAAAGTAGATGAAGTTGATGCAAATAAGAACGTTATGATCACAGAAAAAATCACAAAACTTCCAACGCTTCCTAAGAACGTTGTTTCTCCAAAGGAGCTTGTGAAGTTACCGACAACTGAAGTTTACAAGAAAATCATTGAGGCCCATAAAAAGGCATAGACAAAAAAAAGGCCCACTTAATAAGTGGGCCTTTTATATAAAAATCGCAGGTTCCGATGATTTAACTTTGGGAATCACACGAACTTGAACATCATATGGGAACTTTTTTATTTTGAGCTTTAAACACCAACAACAACTTAAATAAAAAAAGCAACCAAATCGGTCCCTGCGAAGTATGAGGGGCGTTTTATACTAAAATTGAATGCGTGTCATGTAATTAAACACACGGTGTAATAATTACATAGACCATTTTAAAGTGCACTGTTATAAAAAACCAAAATGCACTTAAATTAAAGGATTTCTATATGTCAGAGTTTTCTCCAGAAAACGCAAAACGCGCGACTTTCGCGATCATCTCTCACCCCGATGCCGGTAAAACTACAATGACGGAAAAGTTATTGTGGTTTGGTCGAGTTATTCGCGAAGTGGGAATGGTAAAATCAAAACAAGGCAATTACGCTAAGTCCGACTGGATGGAAATGGAAAAAGAGCGTGGTATCTCTATTACATCTTCTGTTATGAGTTTTCCATACGAAGAAAGGGCCATGCACCTTCTCGACACTCCAGGGCACAAAGACTTCTCTGAAGATACATACCGTACACTTACTGCAGTTGAATCTGTACTCATGATGATTGACTCGGCCAAAGGGGTTGAGGAACAAACGAAAAAACTTATGGAAGTATGTCGTCTAAGGGATACACCAATCGTCACTTTCATGAATAAATTTGACCGCGATACAATGGATGCCTTTGAACTTATTGATGACGTTGAAAAAACGTGTTCAATTTCATGTGCCCCAATGACATGGCCAATTGGTTCAGGAGTAGACTTCAAAGGAGTGTACGACCTTAGAACAAAAATCATTCAAAGTTTTAAAAATAGTAAAGATCCATTTAATCCCGTAACAATTGATGCCTCTGACTTGGACTCTCCAGAGGTTGTAAATTATATCGGTGCGGCCTTACTTGAAAAACTAAAAGAAGACCTCTTAATGGTAGAAGAGCTAATGCCAGAATTTGATCAAGAAGAATTTTTAGCGGGAATTCAAACTCCAGTTTTCTTCGGTTCAGCTCTTAACAACTTTGGTGTTAAAGAAGTACTCGACATGATCGCCAGTGAAAGCCCTGGTCCAGCAGAGAGAGAAGTTCTTCTTTTTCCTTATAATGAAAATAGCGAAACAAGAACAATTCAACCTGAAGAAGATAAATTCACTGGTTTTATTTTTAAGATTCAGGCCAACATGGATAAAAACCACCGCGACCGCGTTGCTTTTATGCGAGTTTGCTCAGGTCGCTTTACTCGTGGTCAAAAGATTTTCCACACAAGAAGTGAAAAAGAAATAAAAGTTGCAACTCCTCTTATGTTCCAAGCACAAGATAGAGAGATCACTGAATTTGCACTACCGGGAGATATCATCGGTCTTCACGACACTGGAAAATATCAAATTGGTGACACATTCACAGAGGGTGAAAAAATTCAATTCACAGGAATTCCAAACTTTGCCCCAGAGATCTTTAAAAAAGTGCTTTTAAGAGATCCTATGAAAGCAAAGCAGTTGGATAAAGGTCTCCAACAACTTTCAGAGGAAGGGACTGTTCAGCTCTTCAAAAGACATACGACAACTGAAAAGATTCTTGGGGCCGTTGGTGTTCTTCAATTTGAAGTTGTTCAGCACAGATTAGAAACTGAATATAGCGTACGTGGTGAATACGAATCATATCCTTTCACAGGTGTACGTTGGTTGCGTTTTCCCAATGAACTCAAGCAAGATGAGTTTATTATGAAAAATGCCAATAATATCGTGTATGACAATAAAAATAGGCCATGCTTCGCTGTAAGAAGTGAATGGGACCTTAAGCTTGCTATGGAGAAAAATCCAGAGGTTGAATTCTTTAAGACAAGTGATTATCGTTAACTTCTAAAATATTCCAAGGCCTTGAAATCCCTTTCAAGGCCTAATCTATTAATATTTAGTAATTATCAAAATTTATTAACAAAAATCTTAGAACCTTGCCATTTTTCGTCATCTAAATAAGTGTTACAATACTTAAGACTTAGCAGAGGTTGAAAAGTGTTAAAAGACATTATTTTTTATTTCTTACCGGATCGTTTAAAAACTGGGATGAACTTTGGTCCCAGCTCTTTAGATTCTCTGAAAAAATCATCATTTCTCATCGGACTGATCCTCCTTTGCAGTTGCTCGGCCATTTTGTTATCAATTGTAAAATCAATTATTTTTGCAGAAATCTCTCTAATTACTCTTATGGGTTTCTCAATGTCGGTCATTTTAGTCGGACTACTTTTTATCCATAAGAAATATGATTACCACCGCCCAATCTCAATTGCGACATGTGCAGTTCTATATAGCTTCATTGTATGGAGGAGTATGATGTGCTGTGGCTTCAAGTCACCCTTCATGATGCTCTTTATTGGTCTTCCACTATTTTTTGGTCTGATTCTAGATCGTAACACCAATCGATTTTTCCTATTTCTGTTAAATGCAACTGTGCTTACTCTGTTCGCAATGACAAAGGATTATCCGCCTGCACTTCCTGAAAGATTTGTCTTTATTCAACTTATGATTCAAATTCTCGGAATCAATACTGTGTATGTGGCCACAACATTTTTCAAAACACAAAAATCACAATTTATCGATATCTTCTTTTCACAAGAAAAGCAGCGCCTAGTATGTGATATGGTGACGATGTACAATCATGAAATCATCAACCCCCTTGCTAAGGCGAAAGGTCACCTTGAAATTTACAAAGTAGATAATCGCAAAGAACAAATCGCTAAAATTGAAAATGCTCTCGATGAAATCGAAAAAATTATTGATGATATTAATGAAATTAATAAGGCAGAGTCCCTTGGAAAAGGGAAATGGGATGATCTTGAACACCTCGCAGGTCTAAAGAAGAAAAGCGGAATATATAATGGCCAATGATGCAAAAATCCTGTTCATAGATGATGAAGTTGATCTGTTAGAACTCTTCCAATTTTTTATGGAAAGACACGGAATTAACGCCACCTATTCAAGCAACCCTCAGGAGGCCCTAGGCCTAATTCAAGACAAGCACTTCGATTTTATTTTCTCCGATGTTAAAATGCCTGGACTCTCAGGCCTTCAACTCCTAGAAAAAGTACTATTGGCCGGAAGCCCCTTTGGCCATTTTGTCTTTGTAACCGCCTATAAGAATCTATCAAAAGAAGAAGTCATTGAAATGGGGGCCACAGACATCCTCTACAAACCCATTTCCATAAAAAATATCCTTTCTTATATTCAAAATCATCCTCCTAAAAACTAAGCGTTGTCATCTCTCACATTTTGATTCATAACTAGGGTTCACATTAAGGAATTCAAATGGAAAATATACTCGCCTCACGTTTAAAGAAACTCTATAAACACAAAAAAAAATGGGCCAAGAGACAAAACATAGAGGCCTATAGACTCTATGAAAGAGATATTCCGGAATTCCCCCTTATCGTAGATATCTATGGTGCATATGCTCTAATATATGATCAAACAGATGATCGTGATCTTGATCGCGACGTTATTGGTATGGCCAAAGAGGCCGTTATTTCTTTACAAGACTTCAGCGATGATCAAATCATCATAAAAGAAAGAAAAGGCCAATCAGGGCTTAGCCAATATAAGAAACTCGAAGATCAAAAAGATTATTTTATCGTCACTGAAGGCGAGCTGAAATTTTGGGTAAACCTAAAAGACTATCTCGACACGGGTCTTTTTCTAGACCACCGTTATATGAGACAGTGGTTTGCAAAAAATAGTGCGAATAAAAAAGTTCTCAATCTTTTTAGCTACACAAGCTCAATTGGTGTTGCGGCCGCGGCCGGAGGAGCCTATACAACAAATGTCGATATGTCTAAGACCTATCTCGATTGGTCAAAGCGAAATTATGCTATCAATTCTTTAAATCCTGATAAGCATGGTTTTGTGAATGCGGATATCCTAGAATACCTTAAAGATAGTTCTGGTCAAAAGTATGATGCGATCTTTTTAGATCCACCTACATTTAGCAACTCAAAGAAAATGACTGAAACATTTAGTGTTGAAAGTCATCACGAATTTCTCATCGATAGTTGTATGAAAAAACTCACCCAAAGCGGCGTCCTCTTTTTTTCTAACAATAAAAGAGGCTTCAAACTTGAGCCCTCAATTTTAGAAAAATATGATGTTAAAGATATTTCACTTAAAACAATTCCAGAAGATTTTAGAAATCAAAAGATACACGTTTGTTTTGAGATTCGAAAAAAATAAATCATATTTTCTTAGAACGGAATATCATCAGTCGTTAGATGAAATTGCCCCTGCTCATCTTCTTCGAGACCTTTTCTAATTTCTGATAGGCTTGGCGTTTTTTCTTTCGTGCGCTCTAAGAAGTCAATGGTAATAGCGCGTACTTCATAGATCGTATGCTTGACCTGATTTTTATCAACATATTGATTCGTTTGCAGTGAGCCTTCGACATAAACCATTTTACCTTTGGTCATATATTCGGCGGCGATCTTAGCAAGGTTGCCAAAAGCAATAATACGATGCCAATCTGTGCGCTCGTTTTTTGCTCCATCCTTACCTTGCCAAGTTTGTGTTGTGGCCAAAGAAAAGGTGCAAACGGGAACTTGGTTCTTTGCATATTTAAGTTCCGGATTTGAACCTAAGCGCCCAACCAGAATTACTTTATTTACTGACATTGCTAAAAGGCCGCCCTTAAACGCAGAAATGATAAAACTGCATTTCGTGTATTATTAACCCCTAGCCAAATACCACCTTTTTCAATCCATTCAAAGACCATTATGGCCTCTGTGGGCTTGTCGCGTGTAGTATTTTCAAGGATTGGTACATGAAGGCAAAGTTGATCTGCATGGATGAGATCTTCTTCAGTTACCAAAGAAATATTGAAAGAGTTCTCATCTACACTCTCGCTTACTGACAGGGTAAGCCCCTTATCTTCACACAAGTAACGTGTACGATTTATTTCATGAGTAATATACTCATAGTTCATAACGCCAGTATCTACGATTAGATTTATATTATTAGAGTTTATCTTTTTATTTCTCATCCCTTTGAGAAATTGCAAAATTGCATTATGACGGCCAGGACCAGTTGTCATTACAGGAGTACCAAGTGGCAACTGTATCATAGAAAGAAGAGCATCTAATCCACCAAAATTAGTTTCCACAGGCAGACCAAAAACGGGAACTTTTGTAAGTGCTGAGACAATACCAGCATTAGCACCGGCCAGACCAGAGCCCGCGATAATAATATCTGCCCCATGGCCATGCAACATATTCTCAACTTTTCTCAGGTCATCGTAAACAGAGATAACTCTCAATTCAGCATCGAAGCTTTCTTTGAGTTCATTCATTAGCGGCGAGAAAGAATAGGTCTCTTTTTCAGACTCAAATAACACCAAAACCTTCATACAATACTCCGTGAAAAAGTAGGTACATTTTTTATTATTATATCATAAGAACAAACGTTTGAATTCTAAGGAGTCTAAATACAGGCCCAAGATTGGGCCTGATATTAATCATGTAAACTAGATGGGTCGTAGTAAGAAACCATTGTATATGGTGCGATAACTTTGACACTAAGAAGAGTAATTTCAAATTTTGCCCAACCAACAGAGTTGATACTTGGGTGGTAGTAAACCTTTCCACGCCACTTACCAGAAGCTGGATATATTTCAACAACGTGACAGTCTTTGAAACGACCAACGTCTTTACGGCCAACGTGAACAAGTTTTGCCCCTCTAAACTCTCTCTCTTTTTCAATTTCAAGCTGAAGATAACCATCTTCAGTGATGAAATCAATTGGAAGGACTTCGACAGTTTCCCCATTTAGGTATTTCTTTTTAATGAAGCTTACAAACCACTTTGGATCAAGGTTGTACTTAATCTCAGCAGTGAAAGATTCATCATTAACATCATAAGTTTTAAACTTAAGACTTCCACCTTTATGGTACTTCCCTTCTGTTACATAGTGAGAAACCGCTTCAGTGTCATCAGTAGCAAAACTAAGCGAAGAAAATAAAACAGCAATTAACAATGTGAGCGTTCGCATAAATTCCCCTTAACTAACTAATCACAATAATTTTCGTCTTGAAAATATTTTTGGCAAATAAAAGATGAGTTACGACAATCCTGAAGGCTGCGTGAAAAGTAAGTGCGAGAAGTACATTGTCTATCTTCTCCACGAACAACTGAAACTGTTGTATTTTCACGACGAACTACTTGACCATTTTTTGTGGCCACAAATTCTAATTGATTGTCACCTGAGTGCAGCAGTGGTCTTTGCAAAAGTGTACCAATCCATAGATTCACTCTTTTCGTTGAGCGCTGCTTATTAGCATCAAAGTTTACTGACTTTGATCTATTCTTCCCACGAGAGTCCGTATAATTCACAGTAACTTTGTCAGCATTTAATTCAGAAGAGACGATATAATCAAATTCGACTGGAGACAGGGCGACTGCACCACAATTGTAATAAGCAGTGTCTCTTTGATTGTTTTCTGAACAATGAACAATCACACGACCTTCCATAGAAATCGTTTCAAAATGGTTTCCACTTGCAAGTCCTAGACCCCAAGACTGAGTAGATACGGCAAGAAATAGGCCAAGTACGATAGCTTTCATAGATCCTCCATAAACTAAGAAATATTTAATATTTTAGAAATTTGCCCCTCACTTTGGCCAAGAATTTTTCCGTGCAATTTCTAACATTTAATTACTTTCAAGGGGGTAATATTTGGATGATTCCTTACAATTTCAAACACTATTTGTTTCCAGAAATTAATTTGTGCTAAAATAGATATTGGGAGATGAAGATAGAAGAAGAGGAGCTTATATGCGGACCTTGCTACTAGATAACTCCTTCTACCCGGTCCAGATCATTAGTTGGCAAAAGGCCATACTTTTATTGTTCACTGGCCGAGCAGAAGTGGTAGACCACTATGAGGATGATCTCAACATCCAGACCGTCAACGCCAATTTTCCACGTCCAAAAATTCTTCGCCTTTTCAATCGTCATCACACCAATCAATTTGTTAAATTTTCGCGCCAAAATGTATTCTTAAGAGATAACTACACATGTCAATATTGCGGTGAGCGACACTCTTATCAAGAATTAACTTTTGATCATGTCATACCGCAATGTCGAGGTGGGAAGACCTCCTGGACAAATATCGTGACTTGTTGCCGTCTGTGCAACGGCCAAAAAGGCAGTAAACTTCCCTCTGAGTTTAAATACAAATTAAAATCCGAACCTCGTATCCCCGATTGGCATCCATCAATGTGTTTAAAACTCAAACAAGGTGATCCAGAAGAGTGGTTCAATTGGTTTATAAGACCAGAAGTTGATAAATTGAGTGCGTAGTTTTAAAATCCAACTATGGAATCAACATTAACAAAACTGCAGTTCTCTCATACTTGTCTCGATCTTCTTTTATCAGATAACTTTCCTCCAACAAAAGAAAGCGCCACCATTAATGAAATGAATTGGCTTATTCATGATACAGGAATTTTAGAATGTTCGGCCGTGGCCGAGAAGTTCCATTTGAATGGAAAGAATGCAAAGAATGTAAAGAAAGCCTATATCATCAGTGCAGGCATCCACGGCAATGAAACGGCACCGATAGAAATTCTAAACGATATTATCAATAAACTTATAAGGGCCGAAACTCAACTTGTTCATCCAACACTTTTTATCTTTGGTAATATCGAGGGCATGAAAAAAAGTGTAAGAGAAATTGAATATAATCTCAATCGTCTTTTTTGTGGTAGGCATCAAAAGATTGCCCCATGCTATGAAACCCAGCGGGCCGAACTCTTCGAGAAGGTTTGCAGTGAATTTAGAGACAAATATTTGGATCACGATCTCATTCATTTTGATCTACATACGGCCATTAAAGAATCGGCCCATGAAAAATTTGCGATCTATCCCTTTGTCGAAAAAAGAGAACTCAATACAGAAGTTTTGGATAATCTCGAATCCATGGGAATAGAGGCCATATTATTTTCGAACAAAAAAGCAACGACATTCTCCCACTACACAAGCGAGTTCTTAAAGGCCTGTGGCATAACTGTGGAGCTTGGAAAGGTTCATCCATTTGGACAAAACCCGCGAGAGAGTTTTGTAGCATGTAAGCAAACTTTGATAGAGCTCATTGCAGACAAAAAACCAACAATGAAAAATAAAAAGGCCATTGCTTATAACGTAAAATGTGAAATCATAAAAAAGTCCGAGGACTTCAAATTTAACTTTGATAAAAACACTAAAAACTTCACTCGCTTTGACAAGGGCACTCATCTTTATACAGATGGCGAGCAGCAATGGCACACTGATGAAGATGGACTACGCATTGTTTTTCCCAATGAGAAAGTGGCCATTGGAGAGCGCACTGGACTTCTTGTAAAAGAAGTACTTGTCGATCGCAATTAAATTCCCTATTCTATCAAATGCACACATAATTACAGGGAAGTAACGCATGGATCAAATCGATGAGTTTCCACTCGGTGGAAGAAAATTAGGTGATATTCTCACTAAGAATGAAATCAAAAAACCATCTTCAGGACTTTCAAAGCTCCTAGGACAAGCAGCATCAGATCTTAACGCCATCTCTGAGAAGCCTCAAGAAAATGCAGGCTATCCAGATGATCAAACTCTGCACAATGAATTCCTAAGACTTGAAAGAGAAAAAAACGATAAACTCACACAAACAATTAGCGACATTCAATCTAAGATTGAACAAATGTCTCAGGCCATAAGTGCAAATAATGTAGAAAAAGAGCTTCTTCCTAAGCAAGCTACAGAAGACAAAAAACCAGCTTACCCTATTCACAATATTATTGTGGCCCTGGCCCTTCTAGTCGGTATCATTCTTGGAGCGACCGTTCTTTCAACAAAAGAAAAAACTGACGTCAATGAGATCGCTCTTCAAGAAACTAAAGAAGCTGTTGCAGCAGCTCCAGTAGAAGAAGTGAAGAAAATTGAAACGACAAAGTATGTCACAACAAAATTTGCCAATATGAGAGACAATTCATCTCCAGAGGGCGCACTTCTTAAAACGATTACACCAAATCAAGTCCTAGAACTCGTTGAGCAAAAAGGTGGCTGGCTTAAAGTGCGCTACAAAGACCTTGTGGAAGAGAAATCTTACGAAGGTTGGATTTGGTATGAATTATTAAAGAAGTTGAACTAAAGGCCACCTCTTTTCTTGGGTTTGATTTTCAGTTATCATTTGATCATGAAATATTTTGGGGCACTTTTTCTACTATTCATAATTACTTTTAATGCAAAGGCCGGGGTCGTTCTCATTGATCCTGGTCACGGCGGCGAAGACTGCGGGGCCAAGGCCCAAATTTGGAAAGATAAAAAGCTAATTGTGCAATGTGAAAAAGATATTGCTTTAGAAATTGCAAAAAAAATTCATGCAAAAATTAATAAGACGTCTCACATTAAGGCCTATCTCACGAGGACAGTGGACAGTACTTTAACTTTACAACAACGTGCGGATTACGCAGATAAAATTGGTGCTGATATTTTCATCAGTATTCATCTTAACTCAAGTCATTCACGCAGTTCTAATGGTGTAGAGACCTATTACTTGGACAATCACGACAATGCGGCCGTAAAGAAAATCGAGAAAGTAGAAAATAGTGACGCCAAAGGCGAAGAAGTCATTATCAATCAAATTCTTGCGGACTTAGTTATTCAAAGAACAGCACCAATTTCAAAGAAGCTCGCATTCTATGTTCATGCCAATCTCCAAAAAAGAGTGGTACCCACTTATAAAATTGTAGACCGTGGTACAAAACCGGCCCTTTTCTATGTTTTGGCCCTATCAAAGCGCCCAAGCATTCTCTTGGAGGCAGGCTTTCTTTCAAATCAAGAAGAGGTCGATAAGCTTTTAAGTGAAAAGTTCCAAGAAGACTATGCCCAGGCCGTCTATCGTGGCGTTGTGAGATTCTTTGGAAAACCCAAAAAGAAAATCTCACTTTTTTAGGTAATTTGACGTTTCCCAATTCATCCATTCTAATAAATGAATATTCTTTTATCTAACAACGAGGTTTGAATGAACTTTTTATTGCCCGCACTTATTGGATTGGCCATAGAAACAGCGGTTCCAATGTCATGTTTCAATTTTGGGGATAACCTACAATCAAGTTTTGTGAGCTGTGTGAATTACAATACGCAAAACATGGCCCGAGAACTCAATATCTTTTTGCCAACGTGTTTTAACTTTGGCAATGACGTATCTTCAAGCTACACGAGTTGTGTAAATAACAATTTTCAACGCCTAAGTTTTGAAACGGGTATCTTCGTTCCAAGTTGCTTTAACTTTGGACCAAAAGTACAGTACGGCTTTACAAGCTGTATCAACTCAAATTTCAACTATCTGTCACGTTAATATTTAACTGAACAACCATAGGGGCGAGACTTTGCGACAGCAGGGTTCTTGCCTTCTTTTATGCTTGCAATGGCCTCTTTGACATAATTTGACGCCCTTTTTAAATCACCCTTGTCAGCACTGGCCACACTATCAATGGCCCCCATGTATATGATCTTTCCACTAGGATCAATAATAAAAATCTCAGGAGTTGTCTTAGCATTATAGGCCCTACCAATATCACCCTTTGTGTCTAAAAGCAGATGATGGGCCTTAGAATCTTCTGAACTTAATTGAGATTTGGCCGCTTCAAAATTTGCAATATATCCCTGTTTTCCTGGAGCAGATGAAGAAATTGTTAACCATATCATATCTGATGATCGTGCAAGCTCTTGGGTCATTTGCATATTTTTAGAGTCGTAATGTTTTCTAACAAAAGGGCAACCATCATTGTACCACTCTAGAACAACATGCTTTCCCTTGAAGTCATTCAAAGAAATGCTTTTACCTTCTTGGTTTACTAAAGAAAAAGTTGGGGCCAAGTCGCCTGGAGAAAGAGCAAAGGTTAAACTCGTGAATATGTATAAGAGAAAATTAATCATAATGACCTCATAGAAATTCTACTAAAGGTATTATGACATAAAAATGAAACTCTGGAAGTTTTGTTTACAACATTAACTTCCAGAGATTATAAGTTGATAAATTAATTTTTGTCTTCTACTGGAATATTGATAATGATCTTATTATCATCAACTTCAATATTTTCATCGGCCACAAAAGCATTAAGAATAAGCTGAACTAAAAATCTTGCTGGGATAATTTTATAAAAGTACGTATTCTTAACATCCATGACAATTTTCTTCTCCCCTCTCAGGTAGTAGATATTTCCATTAATCGTCACGTGGATAGGAATAAATGAGAAAACCTCTGGACTAATATTGAGTTTAAAATCAGTGCCATCAACTGACGAAGAGTCAAATGTTACTTTATTAACCCCTTTAATTCCGAAATTCTTAACGGCATTACCGAATTTTCTCATCGTGCTATCACCGTTATAGATAGACTGCAGTGAATCGAGTTTAATCTTTGTTGAGTGGAGACAATTCTCTAAGATTGATTCCCAATCATAATTTTTTGCAACATCATATGAGGCATTAAGTGCACAATTAACTTTAAAATTCTTATAAACGTTATCAAAACCATTAAGGACATACTTACCTTTTGGACTATTGAAACGTAGCTCTCTTTTGTCAATTGACACTTCTTTAATCTGAATCTCACTATCAATTCTTTCATGCTTAATATCAATTGATTGAACATTAATCTTCGAACTATCAAAACATCCTCTTAGGATATTTTCAGCAGAAATATCTTCGGTATTCACACGTGAACACTCAATTGAAGGTTGAACAAAATCTACTTTAAGAGATCCAAGAGTATCTAAAAAAGTTAAAACGGGAGCATTAAAAATAAGTTTGTTCTTATTTACATTTAAATTTGCTGTTTTTAAGACTATGGCCGAATTCGCATCTTCCATTGAGAAGTCTTCTATTGAACCAATACTTTCTTCAAAACACCCCTCTGCAATTTGTTGATTTTCAAAACCACCAGAAAAAGGAATATTTTTACAACTATAAGAAATATTTTTGATACGATACTGACTACCATCACGCCAAATATTGATATCAGGTGTTTCTAAACGGAGACGATCACCTAAAAACTTCAAAGAGGCACTTTCAACTTTTACATGTCCTTTAGCATCATTCATATTGAATTGATTAAGAACAATTGCAGATGAATCCATACAGCCATGAATGAGATGATTATACTCAAAACCTTGCCCAAGAGGAGGAAGCTTACAAAAAGCATCAAGGTTAGAAAATTCGATGGTCTGTTCACCGTTAACAATAGAAACATAAGGGCCCAGAAAGTGCATGCGCTTACCATTAGAGATAAGCTTTTCAACTTCAACTTCCCCACGCATGTCATTATCAGGTGCTTCAAAAACGATACGAGGAGCGTGAATACTTGCTCTTTCAAGACAAGTGGCCACAGCTAATTTATCATTAAAATCTTTTTGATAATGATTCTTAGGACATTCAAGAGAAACAGTTTCAGTTCCAACGATAAATGTATCATTGGCCACGGCCAAATTTTGGGCCTTAATGAGAAGTTCTTTTTCACGAACCTTCAAATCTTCAAGACGAAATGAAGTTTGTGTTAGTCCACTATTGAAAACAATATGCGTGTTACTTTCATTTTTATCAAACTTAGATATAGTTGAATTGTTTAAACAAGACTCAATAATACTTTCGGAACCATCAATAATATTATTTTCAAGTCCACAATCAAAATCTATATTTTCGATTAGAAAGGTAGACTCATCAAAATGAAACTCTCCTCTTTCCCCCATAAGATTCAAACTTAAATCATCTGTAAAAAGAGAAAGATTCTTGAAATCAGCGAATCTGATTTTATCAAATTTTGGGATATCATTAATTGAATATGTAAGTTCGAACATATCGTTATCAAGAATCAACCAATTATCTTTGCGAAATATAGCACCCGAAAATTCAAAATTATTCTTTAAGACAAAATTCGCTCTCGGTGTATTAATTCTAAAGCTTGGGGCATGTAAATGACCTACAAGTGTTTTTTCAACGAGTTCATGTGGTTGCTTATCTCCTTCATAACGAAGCTCCGAGACCTTTACATCCAACTCTAAAGAGTAGGCCATAGAGGGAAGCATTGTTAGAAGGACTAAAAGATTAATTGAATTCACTTTTTTCATAATTTATAACCGGTTAAATAAAGTACTTGGAAAGTGATGTGCAAAATGAGTGCCGAAAATCTCCCTCTCAGAAATGCGAAAGGGAGATTATTTTGACTATTTTTTAGACAGATGACCTAGAACTTCACGGATAGAAGTCGCATTAATAAACGACTTATCACAATACTGATCTTTGGCCACTGTTTCATGTACCCATTGAACATCACAAGGAATGTGAACAGCATGGGCCCCGAGCTCTACGACTGGTAATATATCAGACTTTAAAGAGTTGCCCACCATCAAAAATTCAGAGGGTTCAATTTCATAACTGGCGATAATTCTTTTATAGGTTTCAGGGTTCTTCTCATTAACCACATGAACGCGTTCAAAATAATCACCAAGACCGCTGCGAGCAACTTTACTCTCTTGGTCTAAGAGATCGCCTTTTGTAATACAGATGACTCGGTAATTATTTTCTAGGGCCTTAAGCACTTCCTCTACTCCATCGTAGATATTAATGGGATAGGCCAGAATTTCTTTACCCATATTAATAATTTTTTGTATATCCTCACCTTTAATTGAATACTCCGTTAACTCAAGGGCCGTTTCAATCATCGAGAGCATGAAGCCTTTGGCACCATAACCAAATAGCCCAAGATTTTTTACTTCGTTGGCATAGAGCTCTTCAGTGAAATCACGTTTATCGATATAGGCCTCTAGAATTTGAAAGAACTTGGCCTCTGCACTTCTAAAAAAAGGTTCATTAACCCAAAGAGTGTCGTCAGCATCAAAGGCAACAACTTTAATATCAGAAAGCATAGAATCTCCTTTACATAAAAGATGACGTGAATTTGTCATAAAAACCTTTAAAAATCAAGGCCATGGCCTTTACGGTGTAAAAACGAAAGTATGGGCCAATCATCATAATTCCCCATCATTAATTGCACTGTACTCATTACAATAAAAGTCATCTAAAGGAGTAAAATTATGGGTGAAAGATTAACCATCACAAAAAAATTTATGGGAACCCCTGAAACAATATTTTCAGACTTTGTGGTTCCTGAAAAACTTGAACACTGGTTTTTCGAAGAGGATTACTGGACAGCACAGGCCAATGTGGATCTAAGACCAGGAGGAAAGTACTCAATAGAAATGCTCACAGATATTGGTAATAGCTTCACACATGACGGTAAATTTTTAGAAGTATCGCCAAGAAAAGATAGATTAAAATTTACCTGGGGTTCCTCTTTGGTAGAAGAGAGCATCGTAACTGTTGATTTTGAACCGAGTGCCGGTGGCATGACCATGGTCAAAATAACTCACGATAATTTGCCAAATAATGAAATGGTCAATGTCCATAGAAGAATATGGGAAGGTTGTTTGAAACATCTGAATGAATACACAATAAATCCTACGCCTTTTCCAATTTATCGTGACCCCGACTACAACGACACACCAACCCTAAAAAATAAAGATGATGACTTCTATTAAAAAAGGGCCAGCACCATGCTGGTCTTTTTTTATCTACTCTCCAACCATAGGAACAAAACGAACTGGTAGTAATGGTCTAGTATTGATCGTTCCATCCATGCCCTTAGAGATTAGAACGAGACTTTGTTCATCAACACCAAGAGGTAAAATCATAAGTCCACCTGGGGCCAATTGTTGTATTAATTTTTTGGGGATATTTCTCGGGGCCGCGGTTACAATAATTTTCGAATAGGGTGCAAAGTCAGACCATCCTTCAAAACCATTTCCCGATTTGAGATAAACATTGTGGACGCCGATTTTTTTAAAAGTTTCTTTTGCGCGCTCAGACAGCTCAGGAATTATTTCAACAGAGTAAACATCTTTGACGAGTGCTGCTAAAACAGCAGATTGATAGCCAGACCCCGTCCCGATTTCCAAAACTTTATCAGTGCTATTTAGCTCAAGAACTTGAGTCATATAGGCCACAACATAAGGTTGAGAAATAGTTTGTCCAAAACCAATAGGCAGAGCGATATTGCTGTAAGCATAGTTTTTATACTCTTGGAGAATAAATTCATGCCTTGGCACATCGGCCATGGCCTTTAGAACTCTTTCATCTTTGATTCCTTCTTCTCGTAAATACTCTTCTACCATATTCATTCGCTCATCCTTGTATTGAGTGAAATCCGCACCATAAAGGGAGAAAATAAGCGTGATCAAAATTAAGTTTTTCATTGGATACTCCCACTAAGTTTACCATGTCACAACAGTGAGAGAAAAACACAGGCCTGGGTGAAAATCCTTTAAAAGTTTTGCTATTTAGGGCATTTGCCTTCTATAATATTTATTATGGATCATCATATACTCATGGATTTTTTTGTCGTTGCGGCGTCGATCACTGTCATCGTAACTTTCTCTCACGTGCTTCGCATTCCAACTCTTGTTGGCTTTATCGCCACTGGAATTCTCATTGGAAAGTCAGGGCTCAACCTCATCGATTCAGTACCTGTAACAGAACTTATTACTGAGGCCGGTATTCTTCTTTTGATGTTCTCGTTAGGAATCGAGTTCTCTTTGGCCCATCTAAAAAAAATCATGCGTCCTTTAATCACATTGGGCATCGGGCAAGTTGCATTGACGATGGGAGTTTCTTTTATTGCGTTCAAGTTCTTACTCGGCCTCAATGTTAATAAGTCCATCATCTTTAGTATGATGATTTCTTTGAGTTCCACCGCCGTTATCCTCAAGCTATTACAACAAAAAAAAGAGCTAGGTACGACATATGGAAATCTAAGTGTAACGATTTTATTGGCACAAGATCTCATTGTGTTACCAATGATGATTATCCTCTCCCTCATGGGTCAAAGTGGATCACTCCAATCAGGCAATAAGATGGAGCAGTCCACAGTACTTGTTCTGTTTGCTCTTCCTCTATTGTTTTGGCTTTTTTCACGCCATATACTGCCACCGATAATGAAGGCCGTGGTTGCAACGAAAAGTCGTGAACTCTTTTTCTTCATGCTCATCACAATTGTTTTTGGTATCTCCCTTGTAATGCAAAACCTAGGACTATCTCTTTCAATTGGGGCCTTTTTAGCGGGTGTTATGATTTCAGAGTCGCCCTTTAGCAAGCAGGCCCTCTCAGAGTTCAGTTCATTTCGCGATAATTTCTTAGGACTTTTTTTTACGGCCACGGGAATGCTATTAGACGTGCAATTCATCTTTAATAATCTTCAGGTCATTTTATTTCTTGTGGCCCTTCTCTTTTTTATTAAAGGGCTTACAAATTATGCCATTGTTCGCATGAACAAACTCCCCCATTCAGTGGCCATCACAGTGACACTCATACTTGCTCAAATTGGTGAGTTCTCATTTATCATGGCCGATGCGGCCAAAAAAAATGGCCTCATCACAACGGACGAGTTCCAATATGTACTCTCCCTTGCCATCCTCTCCCTTATCTTTACGCCCTTTCTTTTTGATATGGCCCCTAAAACAGGGGGACTACATTTTCCAAAGTTGAAGTCATTATCTTGGCAAAATTTAAAAAATGTTCCCGATCTCATTTTGAAGCAAGGTGACCCAAGTGATATTCAAGAGAGCGAATGGAATCAAAACTATATCCCTGTAGAAGGACATTATATTATCGTCATCGGCCTAGGTCATACGGGGCAAGGAATTTGTCATGAACTCAAACGCCTAGATATCAGACACTGTGCCATTGATTTAAATCATGCCAATATCGATACTATGAACAAGCATAACATTACAACTTTATACGGGGACGCTTCAAGGACTGAGATTTTAGAAGAGGCCCACATTAACGATGCGAGCATTGTTATTATTGCCGTTTTTGGGGCCAAAGTCGCCCGTCATATCCATGATGCCGTAAAACACCTTGCTCCAAAAGTTCCTGTGATTATTAGGACACAATTTATTACTGACAAGGACCACCTGAATATAAGAAAAAGAGACACAGTCATAAATGCAGAAGAAGTGACTTCCAACGAAATTATGAACCATGTCTTAAAAATCCTTCCAAGTGAAACTAAAACTTCTTAAATTTATTTCAGGGTGATTTGATCTATAAATCGATTAAAACTCGATTCTATATTAGAAAAATAATCACCTCTGCGAAAGCGAATAGATCGCAATTCATTATTCTCGAGCATCCCTTTCATAGACTCTTCAAGATTATACAAGGGACCAGCTATTTTATGAGTCATAAGTAAGCTTGCAGCAACAACAAAGCAACTAATGACCACAAAGAGGATACCAAGAACGATTGGGCCATAGAAGGCCAATTCATCCAATAAAAGAGTCAACTCATTCATTTCTTTTGAACCTAAACTTTGGGCATAATCAAAAATAGGATTAATTAGCCAAACTCCAACACCAACACATAAAAGATAAATCATGCATAAAAAAGCAAAGGCCAATTTTATAAAACTTAATTGAAAAGTTCGATTAATCAATAAAGTTTTTCTGCGATTATTTTGCATATTCATTCCCTGACATTGTAATCGTACGTCCCATTTTACAGCTTGCAATTGTTCTACCTGTTTCTACTTTTGTATGAAAGAAACGAAAAATACGCACGA
The DNA here is from genome assembly GCF_000447755.1 of Bacteriovorax sp. BSW11_IV. Classification (GTDB taxonomy): domain Bacteria; phylum Bdellovibrionota; class Bacteriovoracia; order Bacteriovoracales; family Bacteriovoracaceae; genus BSW11-IV. The sequence continues at coordinate 127,923 of NZ_AUNE01000010.1, forward strand.
GCTTTCCGTTATTTGTATTTTTAAATGATAACTTATGAAGAAGAGTCATCTGATCCTTGTTACGATCGACAACTTGCACAGACATATCTCCAAAAAAATAATTATTCGAAACCAAGCTTCCCACTTTTAGTTCTTTATAATTGTTTTCGGTAACAATCGAATGTAGTGACTGCTGTGAATAAGATAATGGAATCTGAGCAAAGGTATTAATACATGCCTTCTCATTAGAGAGAGTCTTCTGAGTTAAATCAAGAATTGATTTAATTGCTCGCATCTCAGATGATACACGGCCGTGATACTTAGAACCAATGAGCTTAATACTCACAAGGCCAACACCACCGATGAGAACAAAAATTAATGAAATTTCTTTAACTGAAAATTTGTTATTTTTATCCATGGGCCAATTGTAGAGAAATTGAAAATTATTGCTAGGCCACATGGCCAGTTGGAAAAATAAAAAAGCAGAAATAAAGAAAATGCAAAAGCTTAGAGTTCAATTTTTGCGTTTATTTCTCAATTTTATATAATTGTTAAAATTTCCAAAAATTGCCAAATAAAATTCCCATTAACAATAAAATCATAGATATCTGCTTAGGATTATTATGTAGCCATATGTTTTAACAATAAATAATTTTTATATTTCTTATAATTCACAAACTTAGAGTGATATCGGCAACATATCTTATAATAAAGTACAATTATTCACCGATAGAATGCCTGTGAAGAAAACCATCGTTTTAATTTTTTTGACCATCACCATAAACGCCCTGGCCCTTGGCGCTGGTCAAACGCGTTCAAAAACACGAGAACTTCAAAAGAAGAGGGCCGAACATATAATTGAGGCCAATGATGAGTATGAGTTCAAGGCCTGCGAAAAATTCAATAAAGATGATGAAAAAGATTATTACCTAACGTGTACTAAGGGTGAAATCACTCAAGAATCTTCTTTAAATAAGCTTTCTAATGACACTTCAGCTATTTCGGCAAAATTACTTAAAAAGAATTTTCTATTGGCCATAAAAGAGTATGGCCTGGCCGCATTGAACGAACAACATAAGCAAAATGAAAAAGTCATACGCTGTCTCAAAGATGCAAAAAGTGACACCAACTGCGCTGCCCTTAATGAAAAATTAATCAACGGGACAAAAGATGGTCTAATTCAAATTAGAAAATTAATGGCCCTCTCAAGCTCCCCCATTCACAGCTATGGTCCTGCAAAAATATACACGAATTCCCTATCCCACAAGATTGGAAAAACTCGTGTCCCAGGCCTCTCAAAAGAAGAAGTAGAAGAACTCGACTACTACCAAAATACATTTATCAAGGCCCATGAACAAAATTGGATGGCCAAAAATTTCGAAAAAAATAAATGTATCGAAAAAGACACGCAGAATAACTACACATTCAAAAAGTCTGGTGGTCCCTATTCATGTGAAGGATATTTTGCAAATACTATAAAATCTGACAGAGAAAAAGAACTTAAAAATATTAGAAGTGAAATCAATAATGAATATATGAAGATGGCCACACAAATGCCTCTTCTCACTTCGCTATCTCTTCGTGGAGATGAGCCAGATAATATCATAAAAAAACAGTTATTAGATACGCTCAATAAAACAAAAAAAGATATTGAACAAACACAAAAAAATATTCATTCCTATACTGATGCAGAACTCTATCAACTCGTGGCCGGTACACAAATGGTTGAAAGTTTTCTAAAAGAACATGGTCCACCCGAATACCTTTGTGACATGGCACAAGAATTCAAAGATAAACTTTTTTACGATGAGCTAAAGACTGATCTCACGCTCGCAGCAGGTGCTCTTGTTGGAGGTGGTGTATGCGCTCTCACAGCTGGTTTTGGTTGTGTAGCAGGAGTTGCCTTAATTGGAGAAGGGGCAAGTATCTATCTTAGCAATAAAAGACTCGCCGACGATACTCAGCTATATAATGCCGGTCTAAAGAGCGCATCAGAAATTAAAGCAAGAACTGATGACTTCACGCTTACACTACTAATGGCACCACTTGCAGTTGGTGGTGAATTTTTAGGAAAAGCTGTAACGACTACGAGAAAGGCCACTCGTGAAATCGTAAAAGATACACCTATTACAAGTCCCCATATTGAAGACCCTTTGTATCGTCACCAGATGACGCTTATACGTGAGAATAATTTCAAGCGTGTAAATGTTAAGAGTGGTAATGATCTAAAATTTCAATATGGAAAATTTGAATTAACAACTGAGACGTTAAATGCAAATTGGATTGATAACGCTTTAAATAACAAAGGCGGTTTATATTTTGATGTGGAAAACAGCGCACTAAAAAGATTAAATGACTCTCTTGCCGACAAAGACTTAGTAACTTCATTGACAAATCTTCATAAAGATATCTTACACAATGAAATGAAAGGCGTGTTAGCAAAGTACCCAAAAGTTGATATTGAAATTTACAGTGACTTCAAATCACTTCGTTACTCTTTTTTGCCAAAAGATATAGATGAGAGAACTAAAAAAGCACTCATAGAAGATCTAAATCGTGTCTATAAAAATGCCAATCAGAAATACGCTGATATGGTCAAAAGTCTCAACGTAATTCCACTGACAGAAAACCCTGCTATTTGGTTTCAAGCAGGTCTAGGCAAGACGGCCGACGAAGCAGGCGCCGCCAGTAAAGAGGCCAGAAAACTCCATCGAGATAATAAATCAATTACTACGTTTTCAGAAATCGAAGGTAATATCAAACAGAAACTCCAAGGAATTGAGAGCATTCAAAGTCAGATTCAAGCAAATACAAGACTGCGAGAAAAAGGTTTCTTAGAAAATATTCCTGGCACTAAGAAATATACCCTTTCTTCAGAACTTATTGATGAAATAAGAAGATTACCAACAACGGCCGGTGCTGATGATTACCAACAATTTGGAAAAGATCTCACTAAAAGATATGATTTAAAGTTAACTGCAACAGAAATCGAAAATTTACATAATTATGTCAAAGAGCTAAATGAGCTCACGCCAGGCCTTTGGATAAAGAAAAGAGAATTTGCGAACCTTGATGGCGCCCAGGCCGGAGGACTTACGGCCGACGTAACAGGAATGGGTGCAGAGAACATTAAACAAGTCGCCTATGACCTTGCGAAACTAGATGCCAACGCAAGTGCTGCAGATGCAGTTAGAAAGATTAGACAAGGCGAACAAGAAATTACTGCGACTTTTAATTCGATCAAAAAAGATTTTGATCTTACGATGCGAGATGTACTTCAAAGAAAAGGGATTCCTCATGATATCGTATGCAGTGGTGATGATTGTGCAGTAAGTGTGAAAGAAGGCCTCTCACTGTTAGACCAGGAAGAAATAACAAGAGTATTTGCAGCAAAGAAGAACCCATCTCAATTTCGCTTAAGCTTCATCCCTCCAAGTGTTGTCAAAGATGATAGAATTCAACTTGCAACCCATGGTGAATTGATTGAAAAAGGACTTAGAAAAAAAATTAAAGGACTCTCTTCTTCTTCAGTGGATCCTAATATTGTTAAACAACTCACAATGGCAACAGTGATGCCTGCAAAACTTGGAGATGGACCTGTCCAAGTAATTATTGCGGCTGACAAGAATTTAAAACTTACTAAAGAGCAAAAGGAAAATATTGAAAAAATTTGTCGTGAAATTGTACGTGATTTGAATAAAAACTTACCAGAAGCGAAAGCTAGACCATTAAACTATAATATGGAAGGAGTTAGATTTCTCTAACCCCCCTCGAAAGTGATTCTTATAAACTTTGCTTATCGATAACTTTTACTTTTAGACCACTCTTACGAATGCTTAAGGCCTCTTTTTGACCTGTGCTTCCAAGCTTCAACATCGCCATAGCAATATCTTTCTTTCCAAGAGTATCAGCAAATTCGACAAACTCTTTTTCGCTTTTAAAAACAAAACCCTTCGCCATTTTTTCAGCTAGAGCTGTGAGCTTTTCATTTGCAACGCCAAACATATCGATTAAATCAATGTGATAAGCAGCATTCACATTAATTCGACGTGCAGCTTGAAGCCCATAGAAATGACTCGGGAAAGTTACGATGATATCAGGAGTTGAGTTCATTGTTCCCATTACAGTTTTTAATCGACCATCATCGCTCATTCTAATTAGATGTTCTTGAATAGAGGCCAAATTTTCTTTAATGAGAGCAGGTGTTTTAAAATAACCCGCAAACACCTCATCAGCTTGATCCTTTTTTATAAACCATGAGCCTTTTGTCACTTTCATCAATTGATAGGCAACTTTCATTTTAACGTTAGTTGAAACATCTTTACTTGAAAGGAGATATCCAACAAGATCAGACAAACGAATGGCCTCAGACTTTTTAATCGCTAAAACAAGCCCTCTAAAACTTTGTAAAAATATTCTTTCAGCATTTTTTAAATTAGAATTATCAGAGGCCAAATTACGGGCCTTATTTTGATTTAGAAGATCAAATAAAGATTCATCGAGGGCCACAAATTTTCTAAATGCCTCTTGTCCTTTACGACCTTTAAAAGAAACACTCTCACCTAATTCTAATTTTTTATCGTCAACCATAGCGCCAGAATAAAGAAGATTATAAATAATCGTTGCAATAAACCCTTCTTTACTTTCAAGACGTGAAGGAGAATCAATTTCACAGTTTTCCATTAAATAAGTTGTCGAGGCCATGTTTTCATCAGAATAAAACTTCGATTGAAATTTCTCCCAATTATAATAATCATAAATACGAGTCATATCCATGTTGGCCGCATTGATGGAATCATTTTTTCTGAGTGAACAATTATTATAATCATACAAATTGTATAGATAACTATTGCGACGAATATAGCTTTGTCTGTTCACAAGAAAGTCTAATCCCTTTCTCGCTCTTTGTGTAAAGCGACCAAAGAACTGCTCTCTTTCTTCTTTTGACAATAACCCATACTGAACGGCAACTGTACCATAAATGGCCTCAAGTCCTTCCGCCAATCCCTCGCCAAAGGCCAGATAAGGATTTGATACGATCATGGCATCGTGACCATTTTCCGTCGCACTTGAACCATAGACACTTTCCATTCTTTTACTTTCAGATAAAAGTTCGTTATGCCAAATATGAGTGAATTCATGAAGGATTACATCTTGAAGGACGTTTTCCTTAGGTCTTGCAATGAGCTCTTGAACAGATAGGAAATCGGCATCAAATAAAAGCATGACTCCTGTTTGTGGTAAAGAGCTTGCTTTGTACTCGGCCATGGCATGCTTTTTCTCACCTTTTGGTGTGATATATTCTACTTCTCCTTCAACTTTACCTTTTATTTTAAATGAGTCACTTACCACGGCCGCAGGCCCAGTTTTCTCATTAGCAAAAAGCGCATTCTCATCTCTGAGAGTAAAATAAGGTAGAAAAGTATTGATGTCATAAGGACTATTCGCATTGAGTTGTCTTGCGTATGAAACAAGTTTTAAAGAACGAAGTGCACTTGGATGATCAAAGAACGTTGCCACTTGTTTTTCAAGTTTATTGTACTCATCTGGAGTTGCGACTTCATAGTTAATATTTTGTGAGCGAAAAACGCCCATACGAATAATGGCGCCAAGGCCCAGTCTGAATTTTGAAGGAACAGGAGTAATACGAGAAATTTCATCAAAGCTTTGGTACTCAGAAACTTGATGAGTAGCTTTTTTAAGCTTTGTTAACTCTTCTGGTTCTTTGGCCTTTTTACCAAAAAGAGCGAACGCGCTGGTTTGGGTGAGAAGCAAACATGCTCCAATCAAAACTTTGTTCATAGTTGATTCCTTTTTCATATGAATAAATAAAAAGAAAAGCGAATTACCAAAGATCGTCAGAATTGAGATCAAGCTCTTTAGGGCCTTGTTTTACAATTCTTGGTTCATAGGCCTGACACTCTTGCCCAGTTTCTCGTTTAACAACGGCAGAAGGCATATGAGGGCCGCGAAAACCGTAGATCTTACAGCCTCTAGGTGCCTTTGGATCAAAGGTGACTTGATAGTGCTTACACTTCATGCATTTTGGTTCTGTCACTGCCCCCTCCCTGGGAAAGTAGACTTTTATTATCCCTCGCATAACAGTGTGGTGGTAGTAGGTAGAAAATACAGGGGGTGTCTAGAAAATAACACCCTAAGCCTCTGAATTTAAAAGAGAAAATTGTACCTTAATTGAACATACTGTCAAAAAGATGGCCAGTGACCTTTAGTCACCATCTCGCAATATTAGAGAGTTAGCTCTTTTAGTTTTGGCACATCGTATGCACTATGAATTTCGGACAGAGCTCATTGCTCATTTTAAAAGTGGAAGGACATGAAAGATTTAGAAAAAAAGAACACAGCTAGTGCGAACCTTGTGATGTTTCCAGCATCAAAGAATTTTCCCGTTGATACCGAAGATCTCATTGATGATCCACTAAACGATCTGTTAAATGAGTTTTCTGACTATGAGCATTTAAACTTCATTGAAGATGATGAAGAGGAAAATGAACTTGAACTCTCAAATAATTCCACCAAAGAAGACACTGGAATCTTTCTCTTTGAACGACTCCAAGCGAAAACCACAAAACTTGAAGACACCACTCGACGTATGCGCTTTCTCTTAGGGGAACTCGATCCTTACGTCACGAAAAAATAAAAAAAAAATTGCCAACGCGCTAGAATTTCATTAAATTATTTTTTACTTAAGACCTTCATTCATTGAAGGTCTTTTTCTATGCCCGGGTGGTGAAATTGGTAAACACGCACGGTTGAGGGCCGTGTGCGCGAGCTTGCTGGTTCAAGTCCAGTCCCGGGCACCATTTTTCAAACGATTCTCCTTCTACAATTAACAAATATCTCTTATCCGCGTTATAAATTGGATTCTCTGATTAATTCGCACTGATGGCAATATATAGGTACATTTGAATCTTCAGAAGAAGACGTGCTTATTGAAATACTTCAAAAAGAAAAAACAATTTTTCGTCCCCTGTTACAAGATTAAAAAATGAAACTGAAAAACGAATGATATTTTGGCAAAGTCTTGAAATCATAGTTGGCTGTTAGTTTTCGAACAGGGGCGTGAAAATAATTCTAAAAACACCTGCTCGATCACAATCTCTGGCAAAATATGACTAACTAGACAAATAAACCGTTAGATCAAAATATTGGAGAAACCCTCATGAAAAAACTATTACTATGTGTCGCAATTTTATCTTCATTCACAACTTTTGGGGGACCTCTTGCTGATGCAGTAAAGCTTAGAAGTGACAATAAAGAGGTACGTTTACCTAGTCCAATAAATTTTAGTACAGAGGAACTAGGTGAACTAGTAGCTCAAATATATAATTGTGCAGAAGAAGACAAAATTCCTTGTACTGAAGTAGAGGGTGATAAGAACTATCAGATAGGAATCGTTACAACATATGCAGGAAGGCTTGAGAAAGGCACTGATGAGCACACTTTAGCAACTATTCTATTTTTACAACTCTCTAAAAATCGCAGATCATTAGATACAATGAATAGCGGTGCAGCAGCAACCATTTGTAAGAAATACCCTGCGGGTCTTATTAAAGGTTGTCCGTAAATATACAGATTTTTATGGCCATCTAAAGATGGCCATTGATCAACATTGCACAACTGTGCAAGACAAAAAAAATTCACTCACATTGCTTCGCTAACAGCGATATCGAAAGACCCCATTTGGGGCTATTCTTTAAATGTTATTTCAGATAATATTCCAACATACTTTATACAAAAAGCACTAGCTGAATGACAAAAAGCAATATTACATCATATCAAAAACATCCTGAGGCCAATGAATACGAAGGATATGAATTTATTTTGAATAATAAAAAATACATTCATAGAAAGGCCAAAATCACTCCCAAGAAAATTGGACAATTTGTGACCTTGTGGAAAAGAAATCGCGAAGGTATGACTTGCCCATTTGATGAAAAAGACGAGTTTGACTTTGTTGTTATCAACTGTGAGAAAGATCAATTCGCTGGCCACTTTCTCTTTCCCAAGAACATTCTTATAGAAAAGAAAATTATAACTTCTAAACAAGAAGGAAAAAGAGGCCTTAGAGTCTATCCGTCATGGGATAATCCTGATAATAAACAGGCCCTGCAAACTCAAAATTGGCAAAAGCTCTACTTTAAATCAACCCCATTCGATATGAAATAACGGCCAAAAACAAGGCCTGTCTTGAGTTTTGATTCTTCTTCTTGTCTAGTTTTTAAACACTTTAGAAAACATTACTAGGACTAATCAAAGAAAATTCTTTGACCTCAATTTTTTGATATTCTGCTTCTGATCAATATTTAGGAACAGGAGTCGAAATGAGAAAACTAATCCTTATCACAACGATATTTTTATCGATCAATAGCTTTGCTGATACAGAACTAGCTCACCGCTCTTATAGGCCAATGGTTGATGATGCCAAATGTGTTGCGGCCATGGCGTGGACACTCCCAACAATGGCAGGCCTTGCCCTTGGACAAATGACGGCGACCCTATCGGATATTTCTAGCTCTATTGCGGATGGAAAAGTGTGTCTTAGTGCTTCTAAATTTATGATCAAAAAACATGTTCCTGTCTTGAAGTCACTCATTGAAATGGGCTGTATTGCCCCCTATGACGATATTCAAAATCCAAAATACTATACTCAACTTGACGAATTAAAAACAAATCCATCGGTAAAACTTTTTCGATGTGATGAATAATTAGAAATGGGAAAGACCATTGAGGATAAGCAATGAAAAAACTTATTTTACTTACGAGTGCACTTTTAGCGATGAATTCACAAGCAGGATTAATTTCAAGTGCAAAATGCTATTTTAAATCTATGGATGAAATTCATCACGAAATTTCTGAACAGACTGTCAAACTTGATAGAACGATTTCAGAACTTATGAGAACAGAGAGCGCAAGAGTTTTTAATCTTTATACTGATGCTTTGATAGAATCTGGTGAATCGCTTGAATTTGCAATTAGCTGTGCAAAAGATAAAGGGCTTTTTGAAATTGAAAAAGAAAATATAATCAAAAGCGCAGAGACCATCACAAATATCGCAGATCAACTGGGTGGTGTTGATGCCGCACCAAAGTTTATTATCGTTAAGCTTGCACAGGGTCTAAAACTCATCGAGAGCTCTCGTGCAAAACTCGACTTGCAACCACATTTTGAATCGATTGAAATTACAAAATAAAAAGACAAAGGCCCCTTGATTGGGGTCTTTCTTTTCTGTCTTTTTAGATACTCATAAGCTAAAATCAATCTATGCCTTATATACTTAGCCCCATAATTACCGAGCAGACGCCAGCACTTTGGAATGAAGGTTCGGCCTATAAAAAAGTAAATATTTACTCTATGGATGTAGAGGAACACCCACCTGTGAACTATGATTCTCATATATTGAATCCACATAGTCTTGCTCATGCGGAATTCGAGGCCCACACAAAAAAAAATGGAAGAACATTGGATCACTATCTTGAAAACTCTCCAGAGGTATTCTATGGGAAAGCACTAGTTGCTAAATTAAAAGGCCGTCATTGGCAAAAGAGCGACGACGTACAAGGCGTAGTTATTTGGGAAGTTAGCTTAGAACAATTAAAGGAAGCTCTCTCACAAGCACAAGGTCATGAACAAGTGCCTGAAAAATTACTTCTGACAGTGGCGGATATGCCAACGACACCCATGGGCACTCACGATCCCAATTATGTTCTCATCCTTTCTCAAAAAGCTGCTGACTATTTAATTGGCAACGAAAAATTCAATCTTTACGGTACATCTTGGAAATCTTCCGATTTTGCACCAAAGAGCAAAGACAGGCCGATACATAACACTCTTTTTCAAAAAGCTATTATCTTAGAATGTCTGAATTTAAATGGAGTTCCTGAAGGTGAATATTTTCTTAGTGCATTTCCACTTGCTCTAAAAGGGGCATCCGAATCACCGGTATGCCCAGTACTTTTCACAAAAGAAGAAATGAGATTTTAACAAATCTTCAATGTGACCTAAGGACATTATCCTTTTCATCTAGATTCTCATTATTGTCCTTCGCCTTCTGAAGTAGAAAATCTATTTTTTGTTCGCGATTTTCAAATTTTGTATCGTCAATATTTAACTTCTCACGGCCTATGGCCTCATACTCTTCATCAGATTCTTTTTTAATTAATCTTTTTAAACGCTCTTCACTACTTTCTTTCAGATTGTCTTTATCAAGCGAGAAATTTGTCCCGTAAAGTTTATATGCATAATCATAGAGTGAGCGCAAATAAACTTGATTTCCTTTCCCTCTCTCTAAAAAACGAATCATTTCTTTCAAAAATTCTTTCTTTTTAGGAACGTGTGACCAAGCTGCATATAAGTACACCATCCCCTTTTGATCGATACGCTCTTCATACTCTAACTGTTTGTACTGCGCATAGATTGCATTGGTTGAGTCTTCTGAAGATTCTTGGTAGCGAATAGATTGCAAGATTTTCTCACGCACAACTTCACCCATTATATTGTGAACATTATAGCGAAATTTAATCTTGTAAATTATGTCTTTTTCTAAAATAAAAAAGAGTTCATCTTTGTAGCTTTCATCATCATTTTTTAAATCGATTATCGCCACGCCTGTATCTTTATAAAAGGCAAACTTATCTGTATTAACGGGGAAATAATGCTCTCTCATTTTTAAGATATACAGTTTATACACAAGATCGCGGTAATCAATTTTATAAAGTTCTTGTAAATAAGTCGTCCAATCTCTATTTCCTTTTCCTTCTAGATCAAGATCGAGAGTAAACATATCTTGCCATATTTGGGCCGGTGTCTTTTCTCTCAAGTGGGCCCTAAAATAAGGAAGTTCAAAGAGTTTTTGCTTTTTTTGAGTAAGCTCATAACTCTCACTTGGGAGGATGAGAAATTCGGCCAGCTCCTGCTCTCCTCTATCTAAAAATCTTGCTCCTAATTCATCATACGACCCTTCAAAGTCGATGTAAGGAACCACAAGCAATGATGGGTGCAAAAGAGGAAACGGCAAATTAAAATTAGAGAAATGAAAATCACGCCAAAGATCAGTACTTTCAGAAAAGACTGTATCACCACCCTTACTTAGTTCCACACTTGTTTTATGCCATGAAGAATCGTGGCGTTTTAAAGTCAGGTACTCCGAAATGAGACCTTCATTTAAGGTGACATAGTAAAAGTGGTAAGGAGCAAAAACTAAAAATACCACAAATGTTGCGACGACTATTAGAGATGTAAAGAGAAAAAATATTACCTTCATAACACATCTTTTCGGCAACTTAGCAACTAACATGAGAAAAACTCTAAATTATCTGTCATAATTATCCGATGAGAGTTCTAGTAGTTAGTAAAAGGGACCCTTTAAAATGAAAAAAATATTTATTCCCATTATCTTTGCAACACTTATGGCCTCGTGTGAAGCTCCCAGAGATAAGCGCTCTTTGTATATGAGCTCATTGAATAATCAATCTGGTTCAACTACTGGCTCTTCCACTGGTGGAACAACAACTGGTGATACGGGTGGTGGCAGAGACACTGGCTCTACGACAGATGTAACAGGAAGTACAATTCCAGACGATGCAAAACACTGTACGTGGTCAACTGACAACTCTACAAATTACTCAGACTCAAGCAATACTCATATTGGACCAAATAACGTTTGCCGCTCTTCTGCGACAGATACAAATGTTTATATCCAAATTAAAAATCCACAAACAGATGCCCAAATTTGTATCTTCCCGACTTATGAAAGTAATGGGAAATCATTCTATATTGGTAATCCACGTTGTTTTGTTGCCAGTGAAGCTGGAAAACTTTATAAGATTTCACTCTTCAAAGATAGAGATAGTGGCAAGTACTCAGGTCTGACAATGAATAGTGTCATGATTGTTAAAGACAAGGCCTACTTCTATGGAACTCCGTTCTACCAATGGGTTTTGGCCCCAGATGCTTATATGTATTGTTCAAAATTTCTTGAGCTTTACAACAATAGCTCATATTGCCAGGCCTTCAAATCGAAAGGCGAATACCTCTACAAAAGATTTTAAAAAAACGGCCTTCTTAATGAAGGCCTTTTTTATGATGTCATATTTCCGCGTATAAGCTCACCTCGCCTATACTTCTGACAAACCTGCCCATCTAGTGTTGGAAACGACATGACTGGCAATAGAGAGTCTCCAGCGCCGTCATTTCTCTTAAATCCAAGAAGAACAATAATATAATAAAAACTTATCCCATTCTTCTCATGGGCCTTTATGTGACTAAACATAGTATCGCCATCATTATCTTTAAAACGATAAACTTGATCAGGGTTCGATAAAGTTGGTTCAAAATATTCTTCATAAAGATGAAATTGTTCAAATTGAATATCTGAAGGCAACTGCATAACCATAAGTTCAGCAAGCATTGAAGACTTTTTGACATCTAGCTCATTTAACATTTCTTCATCAACGCCATAATCAGACAAATCAACTTCTTGGGCATTGCTTGCGAGGTACTCCTCTACATTTTCAATCTTAGAGCCAATTCGAAATTGTGTCACAAGATGTTCTGAGCTCGTGGCCTGGGCCATAAAAATATAAGCAGGAGATTTATCAAATAAAGTACACATCACGATATGATAAAAATCTCCCACATCATTAGTGTGCTTTGTAATAAGAGTGAACACTTCATCGCCAAGTTTATTATCGAGACGCCATATTTCGTCAGGTCTTGAACATGTTTTATTCATAAAGTGAACATCATCACTAAAACTAAGAACGAGTTCATTTTCTAGATGTAAATCTTTGCGCAATGTAGAGACTATTTTTTGATAATGCTCTGATATTGGCGCGAAGTATTTTTCAATACATTTTTCACTACAAAAACTACGATTGCTATTTGATTCTACAAATAAAAGATCCCCAATTTCTTTGAGGATCTTCTTACAATGATGACAGTGGTATATGGGAGTATCTAAACGAAAGCTCATAAATTCCTAAATCGAAAGCTCCAGCCCTGCAAAGAGAGAGTTTCCGTATAAACCTGGCAGATGCCATAATTTAGCAGCGATAAGTTGACTTTCATCCTTAGCGCGTCTTGTTCTGAATGTCGCCCCCATAGTTAGACTAACCATAGGTCCTAAACCTAAATTCAACTTTGGAGATACATAACTATATTTCACATCCTCTGAAAGAACAAGGCCAGTATCATTTTCATTGGCACTACCAATTGTAACAGTTCCCCCGTCAACAGCGAAACGAATATCGGGAGATGCTTGCCAACCAAGGCTGGCCTTTAAATGATGAATATTACCAATTTTCATCTCACTCTCTTCTTTAGCTGTTCCAGTTAGGTTCAACTCATAGCCAAGACCGAGAGCAAACATATTAAAACGCTTTGACGTCTCTAGCCCTACAATCTTATCCAACCTAGAACTTCCAAGCTCTGAAGAAGATGACATGCGAGCACCACCAATAAAATCAATACTTGCCATTTCAGCAGGGGCCCCAAAGCGTAGCCAATTTAGGCCCACTAAAATTTGAGGATTACCTTGTTGCCATCCACCATCTTCGGCCAGGATCGAATCACTAGTTTGCAACATTGTATAAGTTGCATCGATAAAAATATTATAATTCGTTTCAAAACGTCCGTAGAACTTCATCGTTTGAAGATCGGCCTTTTTATCACCTGCATTTACACTGTGTGAGCCATATTCGGTTTGAAGAAAGAACATACCTGATGGCGTATAGTTTGATCGGCCAGCAGCTTGTGTTGTCACAGTATTAACTGCTCTTGGAGCAGGACGGGCCTGAATTTGCTTTACAGGAGTTGGTGCAGAACTTGGTTCAGACTCACTATAGTCAACTAATGCGTAAGAATGGTTTGTTAAGAGTAGGCCAATTAGCCCAAGGGAAATCTTCTTTTTCACTTCATCTTCCTTGACGAAAAAGGGTTACGGATCCTCAATTGATCCCTCTCTATTTTACACAAAAAAAAGCAGAATAATCAAATTATTGAACCCATGCCCGACTATTTGAGACGGGTATGTTTATAAAAATTTCTTACAAAGCACCTAAGTAGCTCAAATCCTAATCTGTGAAACTTTTTCCCCCTGCTCTTGGGAAGCATGTATCGCTAACATTTTAATATAGTCATCAAGAAGGAGTGACAATTGAATATGTTTTCTATGAACCGCGAAGAATCGATTAAAAGACTTGTTGAACTTGGTAAAGCTGGATTCTACCCTTTATTTGACGACTCTTGGTTTTTTGAATTAGCAAAAAACAACACGCCATTAAATGCAAAACAACAGGAAAAAGCAAAGAGTCTTATCAAAAGACTTGGCCAACACAGAAGTCTAGAAAGACAAAAAACTGTGTTATTTTCTATGCCTGAAGAAGATAGAAATATCATCATGAAGACATTTTTAAAACTTGTAGAAGGAAGTATTCTCGATGAAGCACCTCAACTTCATTAGTCTATTCACTCTCTCACTCCTAAGCTTTAGTGCTAGCGCTGAATATCGTGTCTATCAATACTTTGTAAAAAGCAAGATGGAGCGCTTCAGCGCTACAGGTAATTACCTTGTCACTTCTACTCTAGATCCCGTGAGCTATTTAAGTTATCATGGAGGTAATGAGGCCATTGCAATTGATCTACTAAGAACATGGACCTGTAGAGGATACACTGGAGCAAGCAAAGAGCACTGCAATCCTCCTCTAGAAGAATCAAAAATCTTAGAAGGTTCAGCCAATCTCTAGGACAAGGAAGTTCATTGAAAGTTACACAAGAAACAACAACTGATGCTTACTTAAAAAGACTCAATGAGTCTCAAAAAAGGCTTGTGCAAACTAAAGAGAAAGAGATTAAAGATCTCAATACTGTTTATAATGACAAAGTAAAGGCCACTAAAATCCAGGGAGACTTAGAACTCTCTGATGCCCACGAGAGAAATAAAGCAAAGGTATTAGAAACTCTCCAAGAAAAAGAAGACCGATTGGGAAAGATTAAAGAAGATTTCACCCAAAACCAGGTTAAGCTTCAAAAAGAAAAAGAGAATTTAAATACAATCAATCAATCCCAAATTGAAGATATGAATGAAGTATGGCGCGACAAATACGCCACACAATTTGAGCAGGCCCGTGAAAAGGCCGTCAGTATCAATGATCAAAGTATTGCTCAAATTGAAGAACTCACTTTTCAATCTGACGAACAAATCAAACAAGTCGCTCACAATGCCAAGATAAGGGGTGACGAATTCTCAAGAGATGCTAATAAAAAGCTAAGATCACAACAGGATCAATTCGTTAAATCTCATCGCCAAGAAGAAAAAGAATTTCGCGATCGCCTCGTCTCACAAAAAAGAGATCATTTGGATAAAGTCACCTATATTGACGGAAAAAATCAAATGGAACTCGATACAAGGGTTCAATCTCACCAGAGTGAACTCAAATTTGTCGAGGAGCACTACGCGGAAACATTGAAGCAAAAGGATCTTTCTTTTAAACAAAAATTTGCTCAAATGGACAAGGCCCATAACGACATACTCACTCGCGTAAAAGAGAGATTCGACACTGAACTAAAATCTCTTGTAGCAAAATATGGTAAGTACAAAGATAACCAGACCGAGAAAGTAGATGATGATTTCTACCAAGTGACAAAACTAAACCCGCAAATTAAAGATATGGGAAAAGAGTATATTCTCGGGCTTGAAATTCCTTCTTACGAAAAAGAAACGGTCAATTTAACTGCCCAAGAAAGAAAAATTACCCTGACTCTCACACGCAACTTCTCAGACTCTGTTGAAGGCGATGATGGTTCATTAAATAAGTCAAAAAGATCAGAAGTAATGTCTAAGACTTTTGATATTCCAGAAATTGTTGATTCTAGATCTATTAAGAGAAAATTTGAGGACGGTGTCCTCTATTTTTCAGTGGCAAAAAAATAAGAGGACTGTTAGTCCTCTTCTTCTTCAATAGCATCAGTAACGTGAAATTTAACTTTTTCAACACGAATAACGCTTCCAATTTCCTTTGTAAGCTCTTGCATTTTACGCGGGTGAAGCTTGAAATAAATATTCAAAAGACGTGAATCCTTGCTGACATCGATAACTTCTTCAGTCATCTGATAAATTTCGTCAAGATATGTAAGAACAATTTTTGTCACGGTAGTCTTTACACGACCACGAGAGAGAATCTCAAGGTGATAGAACTTATAGTCTTTCTTAGTCTCAAAAAGCTTGTAGATTGGCCCAAGACTCTTAAGAACAAGAAGAATAGTAAGAGTAAAGATAGTTGCAATGAGCGGGTAACCGCTCCCTACAGTCATTCCAATGGCCGCCACTACCCAAATGGTTGCAGCAGTTGTCAGACCAATAACATTGCCGCGCCCCTGAATAATGGCCCCGGCCCCCAAAAAACCGATACCACTAACAATTTGCGCAGCGACACGGTTAGGATCGGACATTCCTCCGGCCATACTTTGGTTGAGCATCGACATCGAAGTATAAAGAGTGGCCCCAAGGCAAATCATAATATTTGTCTTGATCCCAGCTGATTTCATTTTTTTCTCTCTATCAAAACCAATTAAGGCACCGAGACAAAATGCTGTCACAATTTCGATTCCGAGCCCTAAATAGAGAGGGACTTCCCCTAAGAACTCAAGGTGAATGAGCGGCATTTTAACCATAAAACTTTTCCTTGTGCCCCTAACCTTGCTAAGTGGAGCTTAATTAGTTTAAATATATAGTATTCTATTATGTAGGAAGAGTTTCATTATGAAAAGACCACATCTCGTTCATTTTTTGGCCATCAAAACAGCAGAGCATATCGCAGTGAAGGCCTCTGTCACAATGAAAGAGACTAATATTCTAGACAAGGTCGATATCGATAAGATTACACCTCGTTTTCCAATTCAGTCTTTTCGTCTTCTGAACTCAAGTGATTTTACCATGAAAGTGGTGGCGCTGGATGAAAATCATAAAGAAGTATACATCAAACATTACGAATCAGACTCTTTTGGAAACTTTTATTTCAAAATTCCTCTGACGACAGAAGATCGCAAGAAGATTAGCGTTCTGCAAATTTATGAAACAAAAAAAACGCCTGGACTTGAATATATTCTTGGAAGTTATATCCCATTAGATATTTCTAATGGTAAAAAAATCATTATTTGTGACTTTGATAAAACTCTTGTTGATACAAAATATTCTACGACTAAAGAAGTTTACCGTTCATTAACAAGTCCCCTTGAAAATTTTCCCGTAATCCCTCGCAGTGTCGATATTTTAAAAGATTATATAAAAAAAGGTTTTCATCCTTTTATTCTTTCTGCCTCTCCACACTTCTATGAAGATGCTATGAGAGATTGGCTCTACCAGAATAAGATTTTCACTGCAGGAATTTTTCTTAAGGACTATAGAAAGATCTTCTCTATTTTTGAGGGAGATCTCACGCCCAAAGATTTAAAAATTCAAGGTCTTTATAAGTTGAATCACCTTCTCGATATTCTTCATATGACGGGTATTCCAGATGAATTGGCTCTTATGGGCGACAATTTTGAGTCTGATCCACTCATCTACATGGGCCTAAGCAAGATGCTCAAAGGCAGAACAGAGCCTCGCAAGATGTGGGCAGAGCTTAAAAGCTTTGATGCTTTTCAATTGTCACGCAAACAAGACTCTCAGCTATTAAATAAGATCTACCAACTTCATTCTCTCATTCTTAGAGAAGATAAAAGACAGATTAAAGTCGAAGTATATATACGTAAAAAAGGCAGTGAGTTACAACTTGAAGCACCTGAGATGTTTGCCCATGAATTGGCAAACATCACTCTTTATGAAGGAAAGGCCCTAGATAAAGACAGCGGGGGCGAAAAACAGTATATAGCCAATACTGAAAACTAAACCCATTCGATGAAAGTTATTCATACCGACTTCACCATTCTTTTGTGAAAGTGCACGTGTCATTGGTAGATGCTGAAAATCGAAACCAATAATCTCTAGCCATACGCGAAAGGCCGCCAAACAAAGTAAGATCACATTTAAAACCTCATTGCTTGAAAAGAGATCAGGAGTTAAAATCGTATTCATGGTTTTACCTCAACTTAATAAAAGGAAGTTATGACAAAGGATGAGAAAATCCTCACCATAGACCTTTTCGGAACATTCGAAGAAGGCCTTTACCAGCTAGGTCTTAAAGACCGAGACGAGGCAAAATTTATCATTGACCATATTAAGGCCCTGATCTCGCTGCCAAATCCAATGGCCACGAAGATAATAGAGGGAGCTGTCAAAAAAATACTGGAAGTTATGGCAACAGGTGGTAATGACTTCGAAGAAAATTTGATGGCCTATGCCGAAGGACTCAATCTTCCAAAGAATGAAGTACAATATTGTTTACTTATACCAGAGCTTATGTGTTTTATGGCAAAGTGGATTCCTGGAATCCCGAGTACATTACTTGGTTGTTCGAGTTTTTTTACTAAAAATGAAGACGAAAGCATCACTCACATAAGAATCTTAGACTTTCCCTTACAAGGAAGTTATGACAAGTATGAGCGACTCGTCAGATCCCGTTTTGATGGCCACACACCCCTCGTTACTTTTGGAACAGCAGGACTTCCCTTTCCAGCACTTACAACGAGAACTGAAGACGGACGCACCCTGGCCATCCACCAAAAATTTTCTGATATTTTTAATCACAGAGGTCAGTCGATCTTTCAACTGACGACAAATCTTTTAAATAATGCCAAGACGATTGATGAGGCCATTGAGTATTGTAAAAATCATCCATCAATTACATCTTGGAATATCAATATGGCCTTCCCAAGTTCAGAGATTTTAGAAATGAATCTTCTTGGTGAACAAATTGAATATAAAATTCATCAACTAGGCAAAGGAGATATACTCTATATCAACAATTCTCTAAAGGATTGCGAATATACGAGTTCAAAAATCCCTCTTAATATCGAATCCTACAATGATTTAAGAACTAAGAGTGCCCATAAAAAAATTAAATTATACCAAAAGAAAAAAACAAAAAATGACATTGAATTTTTAAAAATGGTGACAACTTTACACTATCATAAAGACCCAGAGATGACTCTAGACCCCCTCACTCCTAGTAGTGTTAGCGTTGTGGCCATGAACACAAAACATGATTCTCTCTTTACAATTCCAGGGGCGGCACCAAAAGTATTTGATGGAAAGATTTTAGAAATTAGTCACAGTTTTGATCGTGAAATAAAACAGAAAATTATTTCATCAAAATCCCCGAACTATCCAAAACATTTATTAAGAGGACATCGTTCTTTGATGGCGGCTCAAGTGGCCTTTGATAAAAAAGATTTTCATAACTCCTATCATCAAATCCAGATGGCCATGGAGGATTTGAAAGACACGCCACTACATTCGATATCAACGTTCTATTTTTTAGTGCTTCAATTTATTTTTGATAAGCATAGAAAAATTAGAAAAGAACTCATAGTCGAATTCAAAAATATTCAAAAAGTTCTTCCAGATCACTTACAAGATCACTGCAAACTCTTTATTTTTAGATTAGAGAAATTGCTCAATATTCCCTATAGTGTTCATGCTGATGATTTTACGAATAAGGAAATGGGAAAAATTCTTGAAACAGAAAAGAAGCTTTCAAATCTTTTCTTCCATTCATTTATTGCTAAAACAATGAATATGAGAATAGATTTATTAGATATTATCTACCCTCATATAAGACTTTTAGATTAATAGTAGTTTAGGGCCAACTTCACAAAAAATGGCCCTAAATCTGACTCTATGGGAATGACAAATACAGGATTTTGACTTCGAATAGGTCCAGATAAATCAGAGACAGGAATGGCCATATCTAGATGCACACCTTGCTCTTCTAAAACTTTTTTCATTTGACCGTAAACAATATTTGCAATTTCACCTGCGAAATCTTCATTTTCTTTTGTAATTTTAACTGGCCTAGTTTGTGTCATTTTCTCATAGACATTGAGATAGGTATTCTCAGGAAAACTAATTAAAAGAGAGCCTTTAAAAAAAGGAGACTTAATAATAACCTTGCCGCGAATTTTTATATCGAGATTGCCCATGGTATTAAGCAGCGTTGGTCGACCAGCATTCAAAAAGGTGAAGGCGCCAAGCTTACGAAGTGTTTTTTGGGACGACATAACTAAGAGTTCAACAAATTCTCTGTCATAGCTCTTCTTCTCACCTGGACGTTCAAGCGGCATAAGAATTCGTTGGATAATAACCGAGAATTCATCTTTAGGCATAGGTTGCGAATACATCCAAAACTTTGATTCTAAAGTTGATGGTATTTCAATTTTTTTAGCAAAATCAAAGTCTACAAAAGCATAGATTATGTGATTAGGTGCTATAAGTTTAGCAGTCGTTAACGATCTTAGAATCATCGAAATATTTTTCTCTTCGAATGAATCTTCAACAATTATGGCGTGATAAGTTTTCTCTGATATGCATTTTGTAGCAGCATTTCTTCCCGTTGCTACATCAACACGTAATTTAGGATTTTTTAATAGAATATCCTTAAGCTCATTGGCCCATTCATAATTGAGAGAAAGAACTAAAATATTGCGAATAAAATCCAAATTAAACCCTGCTCATTTTCATCAAACATCATTAATAGTTTTTTCAAGTATCGCTAATCGCTCTAACAGTTTTTCTAAAAGTTTTTTATTATCTTCGTAATCTTTAACCATATCTGTACGTAGTCGATCTTCAAGTTTTTTAACTTCATTTTGAATTTGTAAACTCAGCCCTTCTTGTGCTTGAGAAATTTTCAAATTGATGAGCTCCTCAAATTTCTTATTTTTATTTTGCCCAATTTCAGTCTTCAGAGTTTTAAGCTCTTGTTCTAATTCATGAAGTTTTTTACTTGAAATTTCATTCATCATCTTCCCAAGGGCACTAATATAAGACTCCACCATATCAATGCGCTCCCCTTTGGAAATGCCTGCATTGTCGGAAGATTTATACTCAGGTAGAGTATCGGCGAAAATTGGAAGTGAGCATAATAGGGTGAGTAAAAATATTTTCATTTCCCTATTGTCCCCCACCATAGCAAAAGCATCAATACTGCTTTTTTTCCTTCTTATTTTTCAAAGATAAGCTTGAGTCAAACCAAAGATGATCTAAAGCACGATAATATTCCAAAGCTGGTCTTTTTTCTCTTTCGTCCTTTTGAGTGTTAAATGCCTCACATTCAGCCCGAAGCCCCATATTAGGGGCCGGAGGTCTGCTATAAATAGGATGATCAAGTGGAAACAAGGGTTTAATATTTAATGCCATGCATTAATAATAAAGCAAAAACAGCATCTTTTTGCTCCCTTAATTTTTTATATCGGAAACATTTGCACAATAGTGAGAATTTTTATAAATAAAGGGCCATAAGTTTTTAAAAAGATAGACTTTTTTTAAGTCGCAGGAAAACAATGAATAAACTTGTGATCATATCAATTTTGGCAATGCTCATTTCACAAAACCTGTGGGCCCAAGTCACAAGTGCCATTAATGCAAACGATTATGGTCAATACCCTCATCTAAGCACTCCCTTAACAAATGCAGGGAAAATGGGAACAGGGGGACAAAATCCTCTTATTCGCATCAAAAGAACCTCTTATTTTCCGGCCCGTACTATAGGCAAGATTGGTGAACATTGTACAGGTGTACTAATTGGACCCCGCCATGTTTTAACGGCCGCTCACTGCGTTTACAACAGAGAGACAGAGACATGGATCGAAGACCTCTCTTTCACTCCTGGACTCGATCGCGAATACCGCCCATACCACACAATGGACTGGGTAAAAGTATACCTACTCAATCTCTACATAAAAAAAGGGATTAGTGATTTAGACTACGCTCTTATTTTTCTAAAAGAAGATATTGGAAAGAAAACAGGTTGGTCATCTTTCAAAGAACACCTGAACTACGGAACATCTTTATTTAACGGGGAAATCTACGGTTATGATCTTTTTGGAGATTTGAAGGATAGGCTTGTATTCTCTCAATGCCCGATGACTCTTTTTGAAGACAGACTCATACGCCACAATTGCGACGTCATCCAAGGTATGAGCGGATCACCAATTTTTAAAGATAAAGACATCATAGGTCTCTCACTTTACGCAGGACAAAAATTTAATTCTGGCGTGTTTTTTCAAAATCATCACAGAGAGAGAATTCACGCTTGGCTCAAAGACGAGCAAGATGATTTCACAGAAGATCACTACAATTTTAACCCAACAAACTCTCCAGAGTTTGATCAATTGATTATTGAAAACTCTTGTTCACAAGCAGTGAAGTTTCGCCTTGTCTTTGACAATTCAATTACAGGACAAACTGAGAACGCTGGTGAAATTTCCCTTGAGCGCGGCAAGCGACATATCGCTGGTAAAACGACATCGCGCTACTACTACCTCTACGCCGAAACGGGAAGTGGCATAAATTTTTTAAGCGGTAGAGAACATTGTGAGATTTATTCGAATAAAGATAAAAAATGTTTTAAGAAATTTGCTATTCGCTCAAGTGGTTGGGGCAGCTGGATACACAGATTAAATTGTCAGGCCCAATAAGATTCATCGCATGCGGTGTGTAAAAATTGTTCTTACTCTAAAAAAAAGAACATATTTACTAAAAAAATGAGCAATTTAAGCAAATCCTGACTAAAACTTTTGAGTAAATCATGGTAATGAAAAGCAATTTTTAAATTAAGATAACTTGCTAAATTTTAAGGGAGTCACAAATGTTTAGAGGTTTGAAAGCAGCATTGCTTATGGCAATGGTAGTTACACTTGGTGTTTCTTGCCAAAATGAAGAGAAACTAGGATCAAAAAACAACCCAGTGAAGCTTTACTTCACTCCATCAGTAGATGCAGATACAATCTCATCTAATTCAGTAGAATTCATTAAATTCTTAGAAGCTGAAACAGGATTATTCTTTCAAACAGGTATTCCTACAAACTACGTAGCTGTAGTTGAAGCATTCGGATCAGCAAGAGCTGACATTGGTGTTATGAACTCTTTCGGGTACCTAATGGCCAATGAGAAATACGGAGCAACTGCAAAGCTTAGAGTTCTTCGTTATGGCCATGACTACTACCAAGGACAAATCCTTGCTCACGTTGATAGCGATATCAAAGACGTAAAAGACCTAGAAGGTAAAAAATTCGCTTTCACAGACCCTTCATCAACTTCAGGGTACATGTTCCCACTAAAAATTCTAAAAGATAACAATGTTACTCTTGGAAACCAAACTTTCGCAATTAAGCACGACAACGTTGTAACTATGATCTACCAAAAGCAAGTAGATGGTGGAGCAACTTATTACTCAGCTCCTTCAGAAGAAGGAAAAATTCGCGACGCTCGTGAAAGAGTTAAGACTCAATTCCCAGACGTTGAAGAAAAAGTAAAAATCGTAGCTATTACTGAAAAAATTCCTAACGACCCATTTGTATTCAGAAAGGATCTAGATCCAGAAGTTACAACTAAGTTCATCGCGGCCGTTAAGAAATTTATCGCAACAGAAGCTGGACAAAAAATCTTTAAAAATATCTATAGTGTTGAAGGGATTATCGATACAACTGACGCTGACTATGATGGTCTAAGAGCGATGGTTAAGTCACTTGAACTTGACGCTAGCACATTAGTGAAATAATTAACAAAGAGAGTGAAATGTTTAAAGTTGAGAATTTGAACAAAGTTTACCCTAACGGCACTCATGCCCTAAAGGACGTTACTTTTGACGTACAAGCGGGCGAGTTCCTAGTTGTTATCGGTCTTTCGGGATCTGGTAAATCAACTATGCTTCGTTGTCTAAACAGACTTCATGAACCAACAACTGGTCGCATCCTTTTCGAGGGAGAAGATGTAACTCACGTTAAAGGGAAGACACTTAGAAATGTAAGATCAAGAATTGGGATGATCTTCCAACATTTTAATTTAATCCCAAGAAGAACTGTTCTTACAAATGTACTCTCGGGAACTCTTGCAAGAACTGGCGTTATCAATTCTATTCTTGGAATCTACAATGAAGAAGACAAGAAAAAGGCCATGGATTACATCAGAATCGTAGGTCTTGAAGGAAAAGAAAACGTTAGAGCTGACAACCTATCAGGTGGTCAACAGCAACGTGTTGCTATCGCAAGAGCGCTTATGCAAAACCCTAAGGTCCTTCTTTGTGACGAACCTGTTGCGTCTCTAGACCCAGCGACTTCTCACTCTGTTATGCAATACCTTAAAAAAGTTAATGAAGAACTTGGTGTAACAATTATTTGTAACCTCCACTTCCTTTCATTAGTTCGTCAGTATGCCAGCCGTGTTATCGCCCTTAAAGGTGGGAAACTTATCTATGAAGGGAAACCTCTAGATATCGATGAAAACTGGTTTAAAACAATCTACGGTGAAGAAGCTGTAGAAGTAACTATCGATTAATTTTTAAGGACTGGAAAATGGATATGAGTACAACTAACGAAAATACTACACCAGACTTCTTACAAGATAAGGGTCTTACATTTAAAAAAGTAAGAGCTAATTTTTGGGCACTTTTTATCGACGTGTTCATGTGGTCATACACAATATTAGTTTCTTGGAAGATCATTTATGAAAAAATCATTCTTGGTCTTAGATTCCCTGAGTTTTCTTGGAATCAACCACTAATCGCCCTAGGAGCAGGTGCAGTTGTTGCGATTGCTCTTCATATGACAAAGCTATCAATTGGTAGAGCTTGTATGGGCCTAATGAAAAGAGATGAGAATAAGCCAATTTTCAGAGAGCCATTTATGGCCTTTGGACTTGTCATTATTATCCTAACTTTCATCGCTGGACTTTTTCTTTCTCAAGTTTCGATTAGAGAGTTCTTGTCTGCAAGTGGTCTTATTGGTGCGAAAAGAATCTTTACAGCTCTTTTTAACCCTAACTTTAACATTATTGCTGATGCGACATTTGCAGCAGTTGAGACAATCTACATGGCGTTTATCGCTACAGCTTTCTCACTGCCATTTGCTTTCATTCTAGCTTTCTTCGCTGCAAGAAACCTTATGAGTGGATCACCATTAACAATGACAATTTACTCTCTTGTTCGTTTTGTTCTAAACGTTTCAAGATCAATTGAGCCACTAGTTTGGGCGATTATCTTCTCAGTATGGGTTGGTATTGGTCCATTCGCAGGTATGTTAGCTCTTATGCTTCACTCTGTATCTTCACTTTCAAAACTCTACTCAGAGCAAATTGAAAATATTTCAGAAGGTCCAATTGAGGCCATGACAGCAACAGGAGCTCACCCAGTTCAAGTTATTTGGTACGGGGTTGTTCCACAAATCGTTCTTCCTTACCTATCGTACACAATCTACAGATGGGACATCAACGTTCGTATGGCCACAGTTATCGGTCTAGTTGGTGGTGGGGGTATTGGTACAATGCTAATGCAGTACCAAGGTCTTGCTAAGTGGAATGAAGTAGGACTACTTGTTATCGTAATCGCAGTTATCGTTTGGGTGATGGACTACCTATCATCTCAAATCCGCGAAGCTATTAAGTAGGCCAATAGAATGCTCCAGTGGAGCATTCTAACTTGTCCTATTGCACATTCTAGCGGGCCATCCTCTTACACATGAGTTTGGCCTACTCCAAGATAGGATCTCAAATCGAGATCCTTTTTTATTACCTCAGAGCATTCCAACTTTCTTTTCTTGCACATTCTTGCAGAAAACTTCTTACACATGAGTCCGATCTATACAAGTTATGCTCCAGTGGAGCATTACTACGGCTTTTATTGCACGCTCTAGCGGTTAATTTTTTACACATGAGTTAAGGCTACAATAGAAAGGATCTCGAAATGAGATCCTTTTTTATTTAATACTATTAATGACATTCTCAATAGACATAATTCCATACATAATCTTTTTCACAAAAGATTCGTTTGAACTTACAAGAGAAAATTTTGGGTGCTTTGACCAAACGGCCTGTAGTTTCTTATCAAGTTCAATGGCCTTTTGAGCGTCTTCATTTCGATAAGGGTTATTACTTGAGATATCATTTCCTGAAGCTGCCCCAGTTTCAAAAAAGATGACTGCATCATAACGAGATAGCTCTTCTTCATAACTAGAGTGCATTGTTGCAAAAAACTCTTCTTCAGTTCCTGGCCAATAGGCAAGGCCATCTAGAGTTCCTCTATCACAAATAAGAAGTCTTTCTGGATGCTGGACACTAACAATGGTTTCCATATCTTTTTGTAAATTGAATATGGCCTTTTGTGTTGCTCTCACAACTTCTTCAGAATCAGTTCTTTCAATTCCACTTGCAAATATTAAAGTTGCTGCTTCAGAGACGACACTTACTTTTCCACACAGTTCTCTGCGAAAAAGATCAATGGCCGTAGTTTTACCACCACCTGGACCACCAGTAATAACGACTTTTAAACTTCTTTGTGTATTCATTCAGACCACTTTTGTTGATTAAATTGCTAATCCAGTATCAATGACAACTTTCAATAAATCAACATAACTCACAATTCCAACGAGCATTTTTTGAGAATTCAAAATGGGAATTGCACTGATATTTTCTTTGACCATTACTTTTGCAAGGTTTCGAAAAGAGCATTCTTCATCGGCACAAACAACGACAGAGGACATTACTTCTTTGGCCTTTATGAAATTGAATCCAGCACTTTCTTTTAGACTTAACAGGTCTTTCAAAGAGAGCATGCCAATGAGTGAGTCTCCCCTAACGACAGGAATATGGCGAATGCCATGCTTATGCATAGTAGAAAAGATATCACTTAGCCTATCATCAGCATTGGCCGTGATAACATTTTTAACCATAAACTCAATGGCATATTTTTGCTTATCCTGTCTCGTTTTTTCTTCTTTAGTCGAAGCGTGGGCCAATGTTTTATCGAGACGGGCCCTATTGTCTGGGCCATCTTCTAGATATGAAAAGTTGTGGTTATTTACAATTCCATTAATGACAATATAGAACATCACCAACCTCTTTTATGGTAGAGAGTGAATTCTCTCGACATAAGTAATGAGGGCCTCTCTATTTTGCTCATAATAGTAATCAATCATACTGTAGTTGGGCCATTTTGAATCTGACAGTTCAACAGTAAGTTGAATATCAGCATGCCAGTAATAACTCCAGTCCTGCATCCCACCATTAACTTCATACCACTGATAACCGTTTGTGATTCCACCAGCAAACTGTCTAGAGCTTCCAATATAAGGAGCGAGAGCTGCGTACTCAGTACTTAAATCTTTAACTAGCCCTTCATGAGGAAAAGGATTTCGAGAAGTATCCCAAGGATAATTTACAACTTCAGCACCTCCGTGAAAGTTGGCCGAAAGGAGAAAATTATGTTCTTTTTGCCAATTCATGACGGCCACCGTTTCTGGAGGACGACCAGTCGTCGTATTCGAGTTATCTCTTGTGGTAAAATCTGGAAAACTTCTATTCAAATCAATATTGCGAGCATTACCTCTTCTACGTCTTTGGGCACCGTCTGGATTCATAGAGACAAGAATATGAATTTGTGTATTTTCAAGAAGATCAGAAATTCTTTGATCTTGGCCATAACTTTCTAAGATATCTCTGATAAAGCGAATCATCAGCTCTCTTCCGACAATTTCATCACCATGCATATTCGCAATATATTTAAACGCCTTTCTTTGATCGTTTGCTTTTTTTGCATCAGTTGCAATTTTCATAACCCAAAGATCTCTACCTTCAACAGACTTACCAATTGAGTAGAGGTCTGTGAGATTTTCAAAATGATTCGCAAGGGATTTTAATTCATTTTCTATCTCAGAGAATTGAGGATAATCGAGACCTTTTTCATTTCCAATCTCAACTTGAACAAATGGGGCCCCGATTTTTTCTAGATAAAGTCCTGTGCCCGTCGGACCATGAACTTCATAGCCATTCTCATGAATATGATCAATCGTGAACTCTTCTCGACTCGAAAGTAAATTGAAGTATGCATTTTTAGAATCTTCTACAAAGTATGATTCATTAACATATTTTGGAGTAAAGGCATTTGCACAAAAAGCAGAGCACAACAATAAGAGAAATACACTATTCTTGATCATCAATTCATCCTTGAAGCTATTTATTTAAGAATAACTGAATTCGCTCTAAAGTTATTGGCGAGGAAAATATCACCACTAAGAATTAAAAAGTTAGATGAATCAAACTTTAATATGGGAAATATCGATGTTTAAATTTTGTAAACCCATGTTTTTACGAGAAAGAGTAAATCAGAAATTCATAAAAAACCCATAAAGTTTACTTAAAATATCAAGCAAACTGACCGATATGTTTTGAGTAACAATTAAGAGGGAAGTCCATGAAGCTAGATAAAATTTCGTTCAAATTCAAAGTTATTTTTTCTTTCTCACTTTTATTTGCCGTGATGTTATCACTAGGTGGGATATCATATTATGCAAGTAACACTTTGAATAATAAGATTACTAAATCATTCAACTATTATCTGCCGTCTATTAACTTGCTTGTGCAATCAGATCGAGACTTCCAGCAGGTTCTCGTCGCAGAAAGAACAATTGCATCAGGAAATATTGATAGCAAAATGATTGAAGAACAAATTAAAGAAATTAAAACAAACTATGATCAAGTTGTTACAAGAGTTAAGAAATACGAGGCTAAGGCCCAAGATGAAAAAGAGAAAGAATACCTAAAGGCCTTTTGGATGCACCATAAATTATGGTCTGATCAATTAGATATCTTTTTGAAACATACGGCCGAATCTCAATTCGATAAAGCAAGAGAACTTTCTCTAACAACAATTTCAAAGCACTTCGAAGATGCGAGAAATCAACTTGATGCTCTTCAAGACTATATCTTAGATAAAACAGTCGTTGAACAAAAAGTATCGGAAGAACTTTTTGAAAAAGTTGCCCTAACATTGATTGGATCATTAATTGTTACATCAATTTTCATCGGACTACTTTATTTTTCTATCTTTAAGATTGTAGGAAATCGTTTAGAAAAAACGACAGCGCTATTGAAGAAAGTAACTGATCACCTTTCATCTTCTTCAACAAAACTGACTGAGAATTCGACTTCTCTATCAAGCGCCGTTACTGAGCAGGCATCAAGTCTAGATGAGACAGTGGCGGCCATCAATGAAATCTCGGCCATTGTAGACAAAAACTGTGAAACAACAGACCACACATACAGAAGTTCACTAACATGTAAGAATACGGCCATTGAAGGAAAGACAGTTGTTGAGAAGATGGTGGGTGAAATTGAAAGTATTGGAAGCAATATTGAGCTAATTCTTGGACAAGTTCAAGGCAACAACAGTAAGCTTACAAATATCAATGATCTTATTCAACAAATTGGTGAAAAAACCAAAGTAATTAATGATATTGTTTTTCAAACAAAACTTCTCTCTTTTAACGCTTCAGTTGAAGCGGCCCGTGCAGGAGAACAAGGAAAAGGCTTTTCTGTTGTAGCAGAAGAGGTTGGAAACCTTGCAACAATGAGTGGTAAGGCAGCTGCCGAAATCGCAGCAATCCTTGACTCAAGTATTAGAACAGTAGAAGAAATTGTAAGAGAATCGACTCAAGGTCTTGATGGCCTAATGAGAATTGGTCACGATTCTATAACATCAGGTAAAAAAGTTGCTAATGAATGTGATCACCTCCTCGATCAAATTGTTGAGAGTATTGAAAACAACAATATTATGATTGAAGAAGTCAATAAGGCCTCTAAAGAACAGGCCGATGCTCTTAAAGAGATTAATCTGGCGATCTTAAATATCGATCAGGCCACAAAACACAATAGTGAGCTTGCCAATGCCAATAGTGATGTGGCCGGCCATCTTCTAAGAGATAGCCGCTCAGTGGGACAGGTTTCTGATGAAATTGAGGGCATTGTCTATGGTAAGAAGGCCGCGTAAGCGGTCTTTTTTTTATCCACACAAGATTTCAAATAGTTAGTTTCTTAGACACTCGATAGAATTTACAGGCCTATCACCCATATTTTTTGATTGCGCTATATAGTGGACCACTACTCAGTTAGGAGCACTATATGGCAAAAAACTTAATCATTAGCACGCTAGTTCTATGCACTCTCGCCTCTTGTTCTAAGGTTAAAAAGATGGAAGATCTAACCCAACAAATGGCCGATACGACGAGCAAAATGAGCGTTACAACCAATATAATGAATGATACGACGGCAAATATGTATCCTCAAATTAGAACGAAAGAAAGTGAAGACACCCGTTCTAAGAAAATGAAAATCATCCTTGATGACAATGTGGCATTTGGTGAAAAGATTGCGGCCGCTGCTGTTTATTATCAAAGTTTTGAATTCCAATTTTGGACAAATAACGGGACTTACGACACTGTTGAAGTTCGAGACAAATTATTTCTAGATGCAATGAATGAGTTCTATAAGAGAATTTGCGATATCTGGGACAATATTGATCCAACAGAGATTTCTCCCATCAATACAAAGCAAACAAAGTACAACTTTGATATGGCCTTTTATTCCATGAGTCTTGGAATGCACTTTATCAATCACCACCAAGAGCATATTCATAGTACAGTTGGTGGTTTTAACAAAAAGTCATTCTACGATCTTATGACGTCGGCCCTGCAAAAAGAGGCCCGTGGAATTGAACTGACAGAATATGAACATGTGGCCCTTGCCGGGGTTAATCGTGAAATCAGCATCGAGCTTTTAAAAGCTCGCTACAATATGATTATTGCTCTAGCAATTAAGAGCAGTATGGAATCAATCGACGATGCAACTATTGGTAAGAAGGCCAAGGCCCTTTTATTCAAGCTCTCAGGTGGTCGCGTTGGAGCGATTACGCTAGATAGTAAATTTGAACAAAGTAATGAATCGACTCAAAGAGACGTCCTAGAAAAACTTGATGGGGCGCAAATGACAAGAGATGTTCTTCTTAGTATTGATGAAGATGTCGAACTGGATAAAAACCTAAAGAGTATTCTGGATAATGTTGATACTGAGAACTCAGACAAAGTTGAAAACGCAAATTTAAGACGTTTCATGGATCATGTTAAAGTGCTACAATCACTTTAATATGATTAAAATAAGTATAGTCTTTTCCTGCACAAACGAAGCAGAAAACCCATTTATCATAGAGTCGCTTAGAACAATAAAAAATCTAGGCGACCTCTTTGAAACCATCATTGTAACCAATAATCAAAATTTAAATCCTTATCTAGAGACCAAACTAGGTCCTGCATTTTGGCAAATTATTCTTCTCGACAATAACTCACGAGCGGCGAGATTGAACGAAGGGGCAAAAAAAGCAAAAGGACAGTTAATTCTTTTTCACCATCCACGATCTTACTTGAAAGTTGAGGGTTATCGAACACTACTCGAACAAAGTGGCTGGGGGGCATTTACTCATTGTTTTGAGCGCCGTCATTTTCTTCTAGACTTTACATCTTGGTATTCAAATAATGTCCGAGGAAAAATCAAAGAAATATATTATCTCGATCATTGTCTCTTTGTGGAAAAAGAACTCTTTGAAAAAGCTGGTCCCATTCCAAATGTAGAAATTTTTGAAGATACACTATTGTGTGACAAGTTAAATAAATGGGCCCCACCAACTCTCCTTCCCCATTTTGCCGTAACAAGTTCGATCCGTTTTTCGAAGAATGGACTAATCAAACAAATCGTTCTTAATCAAATCTTAAAGATCGCATTCCTACTTGGTGCGAATGATGAGCTTATGAATAAGATTTATGAAAAAGGATTAAATCTTAATTCCAATCATTAATTTTTTTGTTACAATAATCCTATGACTATTGATAAATTTTCGGATTTAAAAATAACTGCTGACGGCAGTGAACGTGCTTATGTTGATCCCCTACATCTAAAAACAGTATGGTTTAACATTGGTACACGTTGCAATCTAACTTGCGAGAACTGCTATATTGAGTCCTCTCCTACCAATGATGAACTCGTTTATATAAATGACAGTGAAGTTAAAATTTTTCTCAATGAAATACAAAAAGATTTTACTCATGTTCAGTTAATTGGCCTAACTGGTGGCGAGCCATTTTTAAATCCATCTATCATGAAAATTATCGAGTCAGTGTTAAGTACGGGACTTGATATTTTAGTATTAACAAATGCTTTTAAGGCCGTTGAAAGACATCTTGATAAACTTTCAGAACTTACAAAATTATACCAAGACAAACTTCACATTAGAATCTCCCTCGATCACTACACAAAAGAACTTCATGAAAAAGAGCGAGGAGAAAAAACATTTGAACGAACACTTCAAAATATTCAAAAACTTTATAATCAAAAAATAAATATCTCTATTGCTGGCCGCTCATTAATGAGTGAAAAGCAAAATGAAAGTAAGGCACATTATCACCATCTTTTTCAAAAAATGGGAGTCCAATTAAGTGAAGATAAAATGGTCATTTTTCCTGAAATGGATTTAAACAAAAGCGTTCCTGAAATCACGACGGCCTGTTGGGATATTCTAAAAGTTTCCCCCAGTCAACAAATGTGTGCGAGCGAGAGAATGATCGTTAAAAGAAAGGGCCAAGATAATTTAACAGTTCTGCCATGTACTCTTATTGCTTATGATGAGCGTTTTAATATGGGTCACTCATTAAAAGAAGGCAATCAGCGCGTTTATCTTTGTCATAAATTTTGTGCTCAATTTTGCGTGCTCGGTGGAGCTAGTTGTAGCGCTGTAAAATAGTTATTTAATTTCTAAATTTTTGCCCCTAAAATAAAACAAATGTCATTTACTGAAGGTGGTCATAATGAATCAGTTAGAAACTAGTGAAGTTAGCATTCCCAAACTTATAGGTGCACTCATAATAGGTGCGATCATTTGGTTTCTCCCCATTCCCGAAGGTGTAAAGACTGAAGCTTGGCACTTGTTGGCCATTTTTATTTTTACAATTTTAGGGATCATTTTAAAAGCACTGCCAATGGGAACGATGTGTTTTACAGGCCTTGCGATTGCCCTTTTGACAAATACACTTAATATAAAAAATCAAGCTCTCACAGGTTTTGGCAATAGCACAATATGGCTTATCGTTATTGCATTTTTTATTGCTCGCGGCTTCATTAAAACCGGTCTTGGATCCCGAATTGCTTATTTTTTTATTTTTCACTTAGGAAGCAAAACACTCGGACTGGCCTATGGACTGGCACTAACTGATCTTGTCTTAGCGCCAGCAACTCCTTCTAACACCGCCAGAGCTGGTGGTGTTATCTATCCTATTTTAAAATCGATGGCCCACAATTTTGGTTCAGATCCCGACAATGGGACTCGAAAAAAAATTGGTGAATATCTCGTTCTAACGGCCTTCCAAGTTGATATCATTACATCTGCAATGTTCGTCACTTCCATGGCGGCAAATCCATTAATTGTTCAATTTGCGGCAAATAATGGTGTAGAGCTAACTTGGGGCGGATGGGCACTCGCGGCCATTGTCCCAGGACTAATTTCATTGGCCATTATTCCTTATCTTGTTTTTAAAATTTATCCTCCAGAAATTAAGGAAACTCCAGATGCCAAAAATATTGCCCGCCGAAAATTAAAAGAAATGGGACCGATTTCAAAGAATGAATGGATTATGCTCTTTGTTTTTGCCTTTCTTATTATTTTTTGGATTCTAGGGGGAACATTAGGAATAAATGCGACAACGACCGCTATTGCTGGGCTTGCGATCTTGCTCATTTCAGGTGTTCTCAATTGGGAAGATGTAAAAAGTGAAAAAGGAGCTTGGGATACCTTAATTTGGTTTGGAATCCTTGTTATGATGGCCGATTTTTTAAATAAACTAGGCTTCATTCCTTGGTTTAGTGCTCTTATAGCGAAAGAAATGGGCGGCCATGCTTGGACTCTTGCTTTTCCAGCATTACTGCTTATTTATTTTTACTCTCACTATATGTTCGCCTCGGCCACAGCACATGTGACGGCCATGGCCGCGGCCTTTATGGGTGTAGGAATCACTGTCGGTGTCCCCCCCTACTTAATGGCCATCTCTCTTGGATTTTTCTCAAATCTTTTTGGTTCAACAACTCACTACGGCATGGGTCCTGCCCCAGTATTATTTGGTTCTGGCTATGTCGAGCTTACTGATTGGTGGAAATTAGGCTTTTACCTGTCCATAATCAATATTGCCGTATGGTTGGGAATTGGGGGATTATGGTGGAAACTATTAGGATTATTTTAATTAATTAAGGAAAGATAATGCTTATTAATCGTAAATATATCATGGCCATCACTGGCCTATTTCTGTGCATTTTTTTAATTGTTCATTTGAGTGCAAATTTTTTACTTCTCTTGCCAAATAATCTGGCAAAAGAGGCCTATAATACTTATTCACATCTACTAAGAAATAATCCACTTATCAGCGCAGTTTCAATTCTGCTTTACTTGGCCATTATTTTTCACAGCGTAATGGCGCTAATTATTACTTTGGATAATAAAAAGGCGAAACCACAAAAGTATTTTATGAATTATGCCCAACAAAACTCATCATGGAACTCGCGCAATATGGGTCTTCTTGGTTTGATGATTCTAATTTTTATTATTGTTCATATGGCAAATTTTTGGGCGAAAGTTAAACTCGGTTACGGACCAGAACTTCCGATAGATTCGAAAGGTCAAATCGATATTTATAGTGTTGTTGTGACAACACTAAAGAACCCATTCATTACTTTGTTTTATACGATTCTCTCAATTCCACTGGCCATGCACCTTCACCATGGAGTGCAAAGTGCGGCCAAAACACTGGGGCTTTATCACAAAAGATATTTAAAATATGTTGCCTTGATCGCAACATTTTATAGCTGTGTAATGGGACTAGGCTTTGGACTTATACCCCTTTACATTTATTTTTTTTCTCAAGGTTAAAATAGATGACACGTTTAGATGCAAAAATCCCTGAAGGGGAACTTGAAAAGAAATGGTCCAATTATCAAGCGAAATCAAACTTGATAAATCCGGCCAATAAAAGAAAATTAAAAGTAATTGTTGTGGGCTCTGGTCTTGCGGGAGCAGGGGCCGCTGCAACGATGGCAGAACTTGGTTATCAAGTAGAATGTTTTTGTTATCAAGACTCTCCTAGAAGAGCGCATTCTGTCGCCGCTCAAGGGGGTATTAATGCTTGCAAAAATTATCAACATGATGGCGATAGTGTTTGGCGAATGTTCTACGATACACTCAAAGGTGGTGACTTTCGCTCACGAGAGGCCAATGTCTACAGGCTCGCACAGCTCTCGGCACCGCTCATTGATCATTTTGCGGCCCAAGGAGTCCCCTTTGCACGCGAATATGGCGGAACTCTCGCCAACAGGAGTTTTGGAGGCGTTCAAGTAGAAAGGACTTTCTATGCAAGAGGACAAACTGGTCAACAGCTTTTAGTTGCCGCTTACTCTCAATTATCAAAAATGGTCGAGGCCAAAAAAGTTACTATGCATACTCGTCACGAGATGCTTGAGCTTGTTGTCACTGATGGAAAGGCCAGTGGTATTATCACTAGAAATTTAATTACAGGTGAAATTGAGGCCCATAATGCGCATGCGGTTGTTTTAGCAACTGGTGGTTACTCGCGAGTTTTTCGCCTCTCAACTTTGGCCATTGGTTGTAATGGCTCGGCCATTTGGCGAGCACATAAAAAAGGGGCCTTTATGGCAGGTCCCAGTTTCACGCAAATTCACCCAACGGCCCTTCCCCAATCAAGTGACTCACAATCAAAACTTACTCTGATGAGTGAATCTCTTCGTAATGATGGTAGAATTTGGGTTCCAAAAAACAAAGATGATAAAAGAGATCCATCTCTCATCCAGGAAGAAGATCGAGACTACTATTTAGAAAGACGTTATCCAAGTTTTGGAAACTTAGCACCTCGTGATATTTCATCTCGTGCGGCCAAGGAAAGAATTGATGCTGGTCATGGAGTAGGGCCACTCAGAAATGCTGTCTATCTCGATTTTAAAGATGCAATTAATCGACTCGGATTAAAAGTTATCAAAGATCGCTATGGCAATCTCTTTGACATGTATAAAAAAATCACTGGCATTGATGCTTATAAATCCCCTATGCTCATCTCTCCTGCCGCTCACTTTTCTATGGGAGGACTTTGGGTTGATTATGAACTCATGACAACAATTCCTGGCCTCTATGCGATAGGAGAATGCAACTACTCTGATCACGGTGCAAACAGACTTGGGGCAAACTCCTTATTGCAAGCAAGTATTGATGGATATTTTATCCTACCAAATACGATTAACAACTACCTAAGTAGTGCGATTAAAAATGATCCGCCAAAGAGTGACGCTCCAGAATTTACTGAAGCAAAAAGCCAAGTCGAACAACGCATTTCTCGTCTTTTAGAAATAAAAGGGTCAAAAACTGTAGACCATTTCCATCGAGACCTTGGTCATATCATGTGGCAAGAATGTTCTATGAGTCGCAATGAAGCTGGCTTAAAAAAGGCCATTATTGACATAAAAAAATTAAAAGAAGAATTTTGGAGTGATGTTAAAATCACAGGCCACGATAAAGAGCTCAATCAAGAACTCGAAAAAGGATTGAGACTTGCAGACTTTATTGAACTGGCCATTCTCATGTGTGAAGACGCTCTAGAGAGAAATGAATCATGTGGTGCTCACTTTAGAGAAGAATTTCAAACACCTGAGGGAGAGGCCCTTAGAGATGACAGTCAATTTTCTTATGTTTCGGCATGGGAATTTATCAACGAAAATGAATTCAAACTACATAAAGAACAATTAAATTTTGAATTCGTAAAACCAACTGTTAGAAGTTACAAATAAGGTCATAATATGAGAGTTAATTTTAAAATATGGCGTCAAGAAAGTCATCAAGAAGAGGGATCTTTCAAAGATTACAGTGTTGATAATATTACAAGTGATATGTCACTGCTTGAGGCCCTCGATTACTTGAATGAAACCTTGGTTCTTAAAGATGAAAAAGTTGTGGCCTTTGACTATGACTGCCGAGAAGGAATTTGTGGTCAATGTGGAATTTTTGTAAACGGTAGGGCCCATGGCCCTCACGACAACACAACAACGTGCCAAGTTCATATGAGAAGTTTTGAAGATGGGCAGACCATCGTGCTCGAACCATGGCGCGCCCGTGCATTTCCAATTGTTAAAGATCTTATTGTTGATCGCAGTGCCCTTGATCGCATTATTCAAAAAAATGGATATATCACAGTAAAGACAGGTGGGGCCGGCGAGGCGAACTCAATTCTTGTAGCTAAAAAAGATGCTGATAAGGCCATGGATGCGGCAGCTTGTATTGGATGTGGGGCCTGTATTGCCACTTGTAAAAATTCTTCTGCCTCTTTATTTACGGCGGCCAAAATAAATCACCTCGATCATCTTCCTCAAGGAAAACTTGAAACCAATGAAAGAGTAATGGCCATGGTATCACAAATGGAATTAGAAAATTTTGGTTCATGCTCTTTCACTGGTGCATGTGAAATTGAATGCCCACAAAGTATTTCAATAACTGAAATTGCTCGTATGAATAATCTTTTCTTAAAAGCAAAATTAACAAAAGAATAAAGGCCCAACAAAGGGCCTTTGTTATGAACTTTTAAAATTCTTAAAGGCCCTTATAGATGAGTGATACCCCCATACAAAGCATAACCACTCTCACAACTTTCACAAACTGAGTGTCGGAACATTTCTTCAAAATTTTCTTCCCAACAACTCCTCCAATAAATGGGGCAAAAATACAGATCAAGATACTTGTGTTAGAAACATTTAAAAGCTCCATCTTATAAATAGTGAGATAAAAAATTATTTTACAAGTATGTCCAATAGCTTGAGTAAATGATTTTGAGGCCACAATCGTAAAGCGGTCCAGTGGTGCTGTAATATAGAAAATATCGAGAACACCTCCACTCACACCTATTAGTGTCTGATTTAGAGAAACGACAACTCCACAGATAAATGAGCGCCCCTTTTTAGTAATATCAAAAAGACTGCCCACTGATTTGATCAAAGAAACAAACGGCATTAGTCCTAGGCCAATAAAGATCAAACTTTTATTAGGTCTAAAATCGACATATGTTAAGGCCACATAGGCCATCGCTGTACCAAACAGATAGGGCCATACAATTTTAAAGCGAATGTGCTTGTAATTGATAAGTGCTCTAAATCCATTTGAAGTGGACTGGGTAATTCCATGAAGTATTAGGGCGTTAGAAAGAGGCATAACTCCAGTGAAGATGGCCATTAAAAGAACACCTCCGGCCATTCCTGTGGCCCCAGATATTGTGCTTGTAATAACAACATAAATAAAAATCAGTACTTCTTCCATATCAACCTCTACACCACTCACTATCGGTCATTTTTCAACTGGAAAAAAGCGAATTGTTTGAATATAATATATTCCATAAAGGAATAGTTATGATTGAACTTATCGAAACACTTGAGGCCATAAAAAAACACAAGACAATGGGCAAGGCCGCAACTTCGCTGCGCCTTACACAATCGAGTGTCAGTAAGAGAATTCAAACTCTTGAACACCAATGTGGAAAAAGACTTGTCGTTAAAAATGGGCGCTACATAGAGCTGACTAAAGAGGCCCATCTACTCTTGGAAAAATCACTCCCTCTTGTCTATGAATTAAAAGATATTCTCTTTAAAGATGCCGATCCTATTATTCAAAATATTAATATTGGCTTTTCCGAATCTATCATCTCCACATGGGGGGCCAAAGCACTGGCAAAGTATAGTAAAAAAAATCCGCAGTTCATCATTACTCCTCACGCCCACAGAAGCCCCGTTATCGTTGACCAGGTGACTTCCAGTGATATTCAATTGGCCATCGTTGCGGGAAAAGTTGACATTCGTCCAGGTATTCATGCTGAACTCATTGGGCAAGAGAAAATGGTCATTGTAGGTGATAAGAAACTCCCTCTTTATTGTGGAGAATCCTCAAGTGGAACTTGGCGGGCCATTGAAAGAGAAATTATTTTAAAAGGCCTTGTTATTGATCAAAGAAGTGAATTCTTTTCACCTTTGGCCCAACTTGCAAAAGAGGGCTTTTGCCAATCTCTTGTGCCTGAAGGTGTTGCACTAAAATCGGGAATAAAGAAAAAAGATATAAAGTATATTGGTATTACAAGGCCTATTTATGCTCTTGCAAGAAAACGCTTTTTCTTGCGTCAAAGTAATCTGGATTTAATGGAGGCCTTAAAAAAAGAACTCAATAATTTATAAACGAACCTTAGGGATCTCTTTCCAAGAACAGACAAAGTTTGATGATTTGTAGTCCCGATTCATACGAAAAGATTCTGCATCTGTACCACAGGCGAGAGATTTTACGCTCATCTCGCCTTGACGCCAGTTTACGCCGTCAATAACATCCATTAATAGGTCTCTTTTTTTAAACTGATTTAAATCTGTAAAGAGATCAAACTGTAAACTATCTTCATCGCAAAAATTTCCTAAACGAACTCCCGCTTTTTTATAAGCAACACCTTTTCGAAAACTTCTTTCCACCATTTCAAAACATTTTTCAATAATATAGAAAGTATCTCGTGAAAAGCATTCAAGCTTTTCAAATTCAAACACATAGTGATCTTCACCTGAGTGATAAGGAGAAGTTCTAAAAAAGATTTCTATCTTCTTACATAAAGACTTTTGTGCACGCATGCGCTCACAGGCCGTTGTCGCGTAATTTGCGATGGCCTCTTTTAAAACGCGCTTATCCCATATTGATGAGGCGAAGGTGCGAGAGCACATAATCTCTTGCTTCTTCTTAGAATTTTCCCCAAAGTCGAAACAATTCACACCCAGAAGTTCATTTTTAATAGCGAGACCAACTTTGGTAAAATATTTTTGCAAAATCTTATCATTACGAAAATTTGCCAAATC
Source organism: Bacteriovorax sp. BSW11_IV (assembly GCF_000447755.1). Taxonomy (GTDB): domain Bacteria; phylum Bdellovibrionota; class Bacteriovoracia; order Bacteriovoracales; family Bacteriovoracaceae; genus BSW11-IV. The sequence goes on from NZ_AUNE01000010.1 coordinate 167,806, forward strand.
GTAAGCTGTGCGAATACCTAGAACTTTCATCTTAATGGCATTTTGTCGTCCAACACCCCAAACATCTTCAATAGGAAAAAGTTTAAGCGCCTCATCAATTTTTTCCTTCTCAATTAAAACACAAACACCGTTGAGTGCCTTTTGCTTCTTGGCCATATGATTGGCCACTTTTGACAGAACTTTCGTCTTAGCAATACCAACACCCACGGGAATTCCCACATTCTTGCCAACGCTTGTTCGGATACGAACACCTTCATCATAAAGCTTGTCCAAGGCCAGGCCATGCAAAGAAAGAAAGGCCTCATCAACAGAGTAAACTTCAATATCCCGAGCAAAACCTTTTAAGGTATTCATCACTCGATCTGAGATATTAGTGTAGAGAGGAAAATTTGATGAAAAGACAGAGACATCATTTTTAATACAAAAATCTCTGATCTCAAAAAAAGGATGGCCCATCTTTATGCCAAGGGCCTTTGCTTCATCTGTGCGCGATATAACACAACCATCATTATTGGATAAAACAACCACGGCCCGCTTCTTTAAATCGGGACGAAATAATCTCTCGCAACTACAGTAAAAAGAATTGCAATCGACGAGGGCAATCACGCGCTACTCTCCTCTTAAGTCTCTGGCCACAGCAACGACGACACCAAATAAAGTAAAATCCATCTGATCTGTAATGATAATACTTTTGTGTTCATCGTTGTCGGAAACTAAAATAACGCCATTGCCATTTCTTTTAAGTCTTTTACAAATCATCTCCCCTTCCAAATTGAAAATACAAATATGATTATTAATGGCCTTGAGTGAGCGATCGACCACAAGAATATCTCCATCAAAAATAGTGGGACTCATCGAATTACCACTGGCCCTAAAAAAGAAAGTCGAATGCTTATTTTTAACAAGTCTTTCATCTAAAGAGAGGTAGTCTTCAAAGAAATCATCTTGAATGCCAAAGAGGCCGCACTGGACCTTTAAAAGGGGAATTGTGGTAGACTTAGGTAAGTGAATTGTTCTCATATATATGAGCATACCACATGCGTAAGTTTTGCGTAAGTAGGAAATTTTTATGTGTTTTAGCGTCCATATTGACCGTAATATCAAAGGCTTGGCCAAAGAATTCAATGCAGTAATAGACAAGGGCCGTTTTAGCGAACTGCAAAATTTAACCCAGAAATGGCCAAAACTGTTTAAACTCCCGGATGCAAGTGACAGAGTTTATCCTGGCACTTACTCCCCTATTATTCTAGGGGCCAAAGATGAACTCGTCATCACACCAATGCGCTATCGTTTAACCCCAAGCTTTTCGCAAGATTTAAACTACAGTTCTATAAATCCAAAAACGAAGAGAAAAAAAATTCTCCCAACCTATAATGCAAGACTCGATGCTCTTGAAAAAAGGGCCGCTTGGCAAAAAATAGCCACAACGAAACATGCTATTGTTCCAGTGAAATCATTTTATGAATTTGTGGAGCGCGATCACAAAAGCCAACAGATCGAATTTTTCTCAAAAAGCGAACATCTGTGGGCCTGTGCTTTATGGGACAGTTGGTATTATGAAAAAGAGAACACAACAATTTACTCTTTCGCCATAATAACAGATGAACCACCAAAAGAAGTCTTAAACGCAGGTCATGACAGATGCCCAATCTTTATAGAAAAAGAAAATATTCATGAATGGTTAAACTGGCAAGGGCAGGACATGGCCCAGATGAGAGAATTTCTTCTCTCCTCCAAGGCCCATGAATTATTTGATTTTAGAGATGTCTCTTAAATTAGAAACGATATGCTAGACCAACACGTAAGCGTGGGCCTGAGACGCTAAGAACACTTGTATCGCCATTGTCTGAGTCAAATGATGTAGAAGAAGAAAAGTAATCAAATACACCAAGCATAGAAAGATTGCCAGAGAACATATAGCGAGAACCTACTCCAATAGACAGTAAGCTGCTTGATCCCGAAAGAGAGTTTCCTAAAGAACTTGGAACAGATGACCCTTCTGCTACTTCCGTTGTATACTCAGCAGAACCGATCCCGGCACTAAGCGTACCAAAGAAAGCAAAGCGATTGCGCTGAAAAGGCGTATTGTAGAAGTAATAATTCACACCACCACCAAACTCAGTCCAATCCATTGTCGATTGGATATCGGCACCACTTGTTGAACTTCTCTTAGTAATAAAAGCGAAAAGAGAAACATTTTTGAAAAAAGATTTAGAGGTAGGAAAAAACTTTTCGGCCCCAATAGAAAAGTCTAAAGAGCTTTGTGAAGTTGATGTAGAAGTTGTTCCATCATCAAAAGTTCCTGACATACTTGTTAGATTTGCGAGGGCCCAAACTTCAAATGATTTTGATGTTGTTGAAGGTGCTGTAGCAGTAGGGGCCTCTTCTTTTAAAGAATCATTTTCAGAAAGTGCATTTAATTCACTTGTGTCTTCCTCAGACATAGAAGACATTTCTGAATCCTCTGTATCTCCCGTGGCAACAGCAATACGATCAGTACCTTTACCAGAGTTCACTTGAACAAGGCTCTTAGATGGATCTTCTGTGATCTTAACAGGTGAAGCAATTTTAAGGTTCATCACTTTATTTTTTTCAATTTCTTCGAGATCAACAATTCGATACAAAGACCAAATAGAACGACTAGGAGAGGCCTTTACAACGACACCACGAGCAATCACACCCGTTGTAAGAAAAAACTTCGCATGATCCCCAACAACTAGACCATCTTCTAAACCTCTATTAATGAGGGCCGTCTTTTTCGAGTCGGATAAACTCAAAATACGAAGAGTTAGTTTTTCATCAATCTCTAGAGAATAAGCACTCAGTGATGAAAAAATTAGTAATAAAGAAAGAAATTTTGCAAACATTCTTGCTCCTAAAAATAAACACTCATTGCAATATTTAATTTAATATCATTTACAGATCGAGTTGATTCTATATCATCCTGCGGATTTTCAACAATTGACCACTGTGTAGTTTCACTTATAAGGCGAACATTTATTCCAACTCCTACAGGCGAGTCGACATCGTAGTCATTTGGAGAATCAAAGCGATACTTTAAACCGGCCCACAAAGAAGGAAGAGTTAATTGTTGATACGAGTATTCGCTCGATAACTCAACAGAAGTCACGCTAGCATTACCACGCTTCATCCCTCCACCAATGTAGAAGATCAATTTATTCAAAGATGTAGGTGGCGCAAACGGATACCAATTAGCACCGCCGAAGAAATTTCCATAAACAAAACGACCATTGACACCACCGAGATCAATATTGGCAATACCTCGTTCAAGTCCAAGCTCAAACGACCAAGCAGAAAGAGATAAAGAGGTGCGGGCCAGATGGTACTCATAACTTAGAGAAAGTGAGTAACCAGGGTTTTGATGATTTTGATCTTCTGTTGTACTTTGATTAACAAGGGCCGTACCAATACTGACATCAAGCTCATGAGAGAGTTTGTGGCCAAGAGCAAAGTCTTGCTTTAAGCGCTCTTTTGCAACTCCGGTCTTGATAAGATAATCGCGAAGTTGATTGTCATTAAGTCCAGCACTCCACAGAGCGCCTTCTTTTTTAAGCTTCGCTGCATACGCAGGATTGACTCTTGCCTTATCTTTTTGAGATCTTTTGTACTCTTCAAAGACGTTTATAAAACTATCAGAAACAGAGTGTGGATCTTTTGGATCTGAACTCATTTGTTCGTAATAAAGTTGATTAATCCCTTTTTGAAGGTCATTCGTTTTTTTGGCCCTTGATTGAACCATACTTTCGGCGCGGATTTGATTGACACCTTCTCGAACGCCTTGACCTTCACCTAGACTTTGCTGTTGAGGCACATGAAGCCTCTCAACGACATTACCAGAAACAGCAACCTTTCCACTTTTTTTCATATCCACATCTGTCAATGATGTCAGATCTTTATCTGTGACATCATTTTCACGCAAAGTGGCCATTTCTTCGAAGTAATCTTCTCCATGCTCCATAACATCAGAGGGAACGCCCTCTTTTTCAATGGTCGCAATCTCTGAGCCATCTAAATTTGGATCATTAATAACTCTTTTGGAGCGAACACTTAACTTTTCACGGCCCATAAGTAGGTCTTTGGGGCGCTGAAGTGATATCTGAGAGCCACTAACCAATTTGTAATTTGATTTTTTATCGCGAAAAATCCAGTATGATTTTTCTTCGTCGAGTCTAATAAGCTCTGCAAGACCAAGAATGCGAATACGGGGAACCTCAAGTGAGCCAAGGGTTAAGCTAATATGGGCCATATCCCCCACACGCAAACCGCGCACCTCACCTTTGTCTATAACAAGGGTATTTCCGCTAGAGCTGGCCGATATGACCTTCGCACCAATGGGAAGAAGGGAGTCCAACGCAAAGCTAGATTGAATTAAAAACAAAAATAGTAGAATTCTCATCGCCATCCTTGGCAATTTTAAACAAGTTAACTTATCTAGTATGATAACACGGTCTATAAAATTTTAAAGTCTTTTGCTCCCAATGGGCATATCTGACCTCGCTATTCTTAACATATCGCATCACGTCATAAACATATTGAAATAACGACTTAAATCCCTTATAAATAGAGCTTGTAATCAATTAGAGAGGTACCTTCGTGGCAAAAAGAAAATTTAAAAAACAGATTTACAGATATGAGTGCACAATGACGGGTGAAGCTTTCAAAACAACAAGAGAAGCTCCAAATCCGAACGATCTTGTATCAGTAAAAGCTTACTACGAATTAAATCCTGACGAAGACGACAGACCAGAAGAAATTAAAAAGCAACTTCAAACGGAAGAATAGAACTTAGTACGCAGAAGGAATTGAAAATGGAAAAAAGAAAAGTCATTATCATTGGCTCTGGTCCTGCTGGTTATACAGCGGCCCTTTATACAAGTAGAGCAAACCTTGAGCCCCTAGTGATCGAAGGTCACGAGCCAGGCGGTCAGCTTACAACAACTACTGAAGTAGATAATTTCCCAGGATTCCCAGAAGGAATTATGGGCCCAGAGCTTATGGCCAATATGAAAAAACAAACGGCACGCTTTGGTACAGAGTATCTTTCAACACACGTTACAAAAGTTGACCTTTCTAAGCGTCCTTTTCATGTTGTGTGTGAAAATGGAAAAGAATTTCTTGCTGAAACACTTATTATTTCAACAGGTGCTTCTGCAAAATACCTAGGTATTCCAAATGAAAAAGAACTTATTGGTAGAGGTGTTTCGGCCTGTGCAACTTGTGATGGGTTCTTCTACAGAAACAAAGTTGTTCACGTAGTTGGTGGTGGAGACACGGCCATGGAAGAAGCAACATTTCTTACAAAATTTGCTTCAAAAGTTTATATCATTCACAGACGTGATACTCTTCGTGCAAGTAAGCCAATGCAACAACGTGCTTTTGATAATCCAAAGATCGATTTTGTATGGAACAGCGGCGTTGAAGAAATTATTCACGACCAGACAGGTGTAACGGCCATCAGAGTTAAAAACTATGAAACAGGTGAAGAAACTGTTAGACCAACAGATGGTCTATTCATGGGTATTGGTCACAAACCAAATACTGATTTCTTAGGTGGACAAATTGAGCTAGATTCTCACGGCTTTATTAAAACAAAAGCGGGAACTCCAGATACAAACGTTCCAGGTGTTTTTGCTTGTGGTGACGTTCAAGACTCTTACTATCGCCAGGCGATTTCAGCTGCCGGTAGTGGATGTATGGCGGCCATTAGAGCTGAGCGCTGGATGGAAGACCAACATTAAAAAAACAAAAAAGGTACCTTACGGTACCTTTTTTTTATCGTGGAAATGGTGAAAGTGATTCGCAATTGTATGTTTTAATTAATTCTTGAAGCTTAAGTGCTTTCTGTCTATTAGAAACGACATTCATCATCACAGGGCCCAAATAATCTTTGCGAATCCCAACGGCCCCATATTCTTCTTCAAGATATTTTTCGGCCTCATCTATAGTCATAGTCTTGCCATAAAATTTAACAGGACTACCACTTTCTCTTGCACTCATTATTCGTCTCGCAAGAATGGCAGAATCATTATGGGCCTTGATTTTCTTTCTATCTGAATTGTCGGGATCACCAAAAATATCACTGTTTGTCGATAAGAAGTCATATCCAAGTTCTGATAATTTTTGTGAATAAACCCAAATCTCACGCCCAGTATTAGCATCAACACAGGCATTTAAAATTTTATCTTCATATAGAGAATCTTTATCCGCAATAGTTCCATTTGAAAGATAATTTTCCTCTATATTCTTATAATACTCATTGAAATTTTTATTTTGCGAGCGAGATAAATCTCTCATCTTTTCAATGAACTGCTTACCATACTTTCCGTAGACAAAGTTTCTAACAGTATCAAGAGATTTAATAATTTCTCTAATACCACCATCTTTACTATCATCTGAAGTATATTCTTTCTTAGCAATAATCGCCTTTAATCGAGCGGCAATATCATCAACAACTTTTTGAGCACCTTTTAATTCTTCCTCTTTCTTTTTAAAATCCTTTCCATCAACATAATCGCGAATGTCTTTATAAGAAATAATTTGAGAGAAAACAAAAAGTTCATTGTTTTCATCAAATTTTTCTTTTACGTTTTCTTTTTTCTTCGCAATTGTATCGAGAACACGTTTAAATGAACTAGCAAGATCTTTTAAGAAGAGGTCATTGAAATCCTTGACTGAAAACTCCATCAACTCTTCTGGCGCATAAAGCTTTTCCAGTTGTTTCTTGAAAAGAATATTTAAAAACCTTTCAGGTCCACTAGAGGCCGTAATATAAGGGTTCAGTTTAGATACTAAAATATCTACAGAATATGAAAGCTCACCGATAATTTCGGCCTGCTGATAAACAGCAGACTTACCTGGCTGATCACCGATTGGAGACTTGATCTTTTCGTAAATAGGAGAGATAAGTTTTTCTAAGTCTTTATCAACTGAATTGATAGAATTCGTTTGTTCTTTAGAAATTATTTCTAGAACCTTTTTCTTATCTTCTTCAAGAGTCTTTAATTTTGTTTTGATCTGATTTGATAAATCCGACGCAATCTTTAAGTCCTCATGATGAACTCCGGTATCGATATCAAAAATCTCTAAGGACTTAACCTGATTTCTAACATCATAGTAAGCACAATTAAGCTTGATAAAAGTTTCAATGTCAGATTCGTTTTCAAACTCAAATCTCTTATCAAAAATATTACTTATAAATCTTAGAATTGAAGAAACCGCTAGACCACCATAAGCGACAATCACCCCAGAAGCAGAATAAAGTCCAAATTGTGAAAACGTCTGAATGATGTCGGCCGATCTTTCTAACAAAGGTGTTTTAGAAAGATTTGTACATTTATTATCACTAAAAAGAACATTGATACCATTCATAAACTGCGAAAAAGGAATTCCATTTACTTCGATTTGACTCTCTTCTTCAGTTGTAGAAGATGAGCTCACAGGATCCTTACCTGTTTCTTTCGCCATTTTATTCAATTCTTCTTCTAGCGTTTTTGAGCTTGTTAGGAGTTCATCAATAAGGGCCTTATTTCCATCAAAGCAATCGTCTTGAAAAACTGCGACAATTGATTTTAAGCTCTCAACTGTTTTTTGATATGTTGCTGTATTATTCAAAGGGCAAAAAGCAGGTCTTCCAGTTGCAAGTTGGTTTCTCTTGCTTAGGTCTTTGATTTCATCTTTAAGCTCTTTAGTTAAAGCATGATCATAAAGATTTTCAACTCTAGAAGTTAAAGAGTCGGCCAAAGAACTAAATGAAAGTGTTCCGAGGAGGATTAAGGACAAGGCCCTATTGTGGCCACAGTTCATAGTTGTCTCCTTTTTTTAATTTGACACTATGCAACATATCATTTTTACAAAACTGGGCCATGAAAGTGAAAAAGTTATAGAGACTGTCACTGAACTCACGAAGCAAAAAAGCACATTGATTATGTAATAACAATAACTTAAAAAGGACCCATGGGGTCCTTTAGTTAAATATATAAAATCTTTGGATTAAACTGAGAAGTTTTGCGCTTTAACGATACTTTTTAAAAAGTCTTCAAGATCAAAAGGCTTAGTGAAAACTTCATCGGCCCCGGCCTTCTTTGCCAGTTGTAAATAAAGATCGGCCGGATAGATCCTACCACCAGAGATGGCCACAATCCTAATATCTGGGTAACTGGCACGAACTTTTTGAACCAAAGAAACACCGTCTAAATTGGGCATGGCCATATCTGTAACAAGGCAGCCAATGGTTTCGTCAATCAGTCCAATGGCCTCTTCACCATCTTCTGCACAAACAACTTCCACGCCTTCATTGAGAAGAAACTCATGAAGGGCGTCGCGTAAAAATAAATCATCATCAACTAGTAATACTTTATTATTCATATTTTTATAATAAACTACAATACTCAAAAGATTAAATTTAAAATTACCTTAAGTTAAATATTTTTTATCAAAAACGAGGATAATAGTCACTTAGCCCATATAGATTAAGGTCAACTACAACAGGACGGCCGCGCTTTACTGTGATGGGAATTTCACGCTTTAAATAAGCGCCTCTAACTCGGACACTTAAGATCACGTTTCTTTGCTGCTCGTGTTTAAGCTTACCGGCCAAGATGATATCGACATGACCTTTATCATCATTTTGGGGCGCTTTGGTTTCTACGTTAAAAAAGAAGGGGTCTCCAGCGATTAGACGATTATCACCAAGAACTGGGCTCAATGTAATATCGTAATCGTCCTTATCTTTCAAAATTGTGTACCTAGAAGTTTTTGGAATATGCAGTCTTAAATGAACATAAAAACTTTCAGGTTCGTAAAAGTCGATATTAAGCCCGTCCATATTATCTGAGAAAAAATGGGACATGACTTGAAACCCTTCATGGTCACACGAAAAATCTGTAATACATTCTTTTGGCACTTTAACCAGGCCTCTTTTTGTCAAAGAGATATGAGGCCTCGCGAGCGTGAAAGTTCTTACACTGTGATGTTCAAAATGTTTCAATTTTTTATTTGGAGAAAAAGGATCAGGTAATGAGCGGTCAATATAATGATCAAAATTCAGACTCGCAGAAGGAACAGGAACTGCAAGATCGTCTTCTAGCATAAAAGACAAGCTAGAAGTTTTCGCGAGTTGAAAATTTCCTGAAACATTCAAAAGTTTGATATGTGAGATAAATTTTTTAAAATTTTCATCATAAAAAAATGTATCTCTTAGATTCGTTAGCATTTGTGAGCCAAACATCATATCGCGAAGTTCTTTTTTTCCGAAAATAAAATCTTTCAACTTCTTTAAATAAAGTGGAACACGAACAATTTGTGTTCCAAAATATGGTGTGCCGAAAGTCGCCATTTTATCCATTTGATTTTCGATAATTTCTTTGGATTTAAAAATCCCTAGTCCATCATTTGAATAATTGAACCTAAGCCAATTCATAGCAACGAGGCCGCCTTGAGAATGACAAATAAATGAAAATTTATCATTTTTTTCAAGTGGCAATTTTGCCATAAAATCTTCGAGCATTTTTGCGAAATCAAATGTGTCATACTGATCTTTACCTGTTGGATAACCAAATGAGGTCGAAACATATTGAACTTCATTTTGTATGCTATTTAAATAATTTGGTAAGGCCACTTGACCACTTGCAAACGTTCCCTCATCTGAAGCGATTCCATGAATGAAAACAAGGTAATGCTTATTTGCATATGAAGATACAGACAAAAAGACGAGCAAAAAACTCAGAGATAATGATTTCAAATTCATTATTTAAGTTTACGTAATAATTCTATGGGCCACAAGAAAAATTTAAGAGGCGAGTTTTTCAATCTCTTTTAAATCTATATCAAAATACTCTTTATAAAGTCTTTGACCATGGAAAAGAGTTTGTCTCAAACGCTCTTCACTCATTTTAAAAACTTCACTAAGATTAGAAATACTCTCCCCTTTTTCAAAGAACTTTTGAATAAGAGTGACTAAATATAAACTTTCAAGATCTTCTAATGACAGTCCTTCGAGCTTACTCGTACTGACGGATCGTAAAATATTTTGATAGATACGATATTGACCTAAATCGACATCAATAACTGGCGCAACATCGGGAGAAATGTCTTCAATATAATGAAGAGAGCCATGATAGAGAACCAGTCGATCTATTGCGGTTTTTAACTCTTGGACATTTCCTGGCCAATCGTAATCTTTAAAAAATTCTACAATTTTTGGTCCGACTCGTTTTACATAGAGACCATTGGCATAACATACTTTTTCTAAGAAAAATCTCATTAAGGGAACAATGTCTTCTTTTCTTTCTCGTAATGCAGGCACACGAACAGAGCGTTCAGAAATCAATTCAAACAAAGCTATTGAGAAGCGATTTTCGCTTACCATCAATTCTACATTGCTTGGACTCGTCGTTATAAAACGAATATCCTTTCGAGAATTCATTATTTCAAGTAATTTTAGCTGAGACTCCATTTGTAGAGAACAAACGTCTTTAATGATAATTGTGCCACCAGAGTATAACTCAAGTTTTCCAACATGATTCTCATCACCATTCAATATGAAGCTCAAATCATTAGCATTTAAAATATCATGGGAATTGACAACCCCAACCCCCATTTGTTTTCTATCACTATGATGATGAATAATTTGGGCCATAAGCTTTTTACCAATTCCGTACTCTCCAAGAATAAGAACATTATGGTTTGTGTCTTTAACTGAATTTACAAATCGTTTCAAATTTAGTGTTTCTTCGCTTACACCGATGAGTTCAAACTCACTTGTATTTAGATACTCTAATTCACTATCTTCCAAAGGCTCGCGATGGAAATCTTTCCAAATTGATGTAATTGTAAAAGAAAGGATTTCACACAAAAGCAAATCTTCATAAGTAAAAAAGTCATCACCCTTTTTATTTGCAAATTCCATAACAGCACAAATAGTCCCTTGTTCATCATACACAGGAACAAGAATAAGTGTGGTTGTTTTGATATCGAAAAGTGAAAGAAGCTCATTGTATAAAGGATCACTATCTAGGCGACCAAGTTTCGTATTTATAATTCGTCTCTGATTAAGAACCTTCTCCATCAATGTCCCCTTCAAAGAGAACTGATTTTCTGATGGGGCCTCTTTTTCAAAGTCAAAGAGATTAAGATTGTCTCTATTGCGATCTACTAAATAAAAGTGAAAACGAGATGCTTTAATGAGTCGTGATGTTTCTTTGAAAATGATTTTCAGAAATCCATGTAGTTCATCAAATTTTCTCATATCTTGATACAAATTTTTTAAAAGAGAAATCTTATCTTTAGAACTTTGTTTACTGGCAATTCCTTGATCATGGAGAAGATCAATTAAATGATCTTTAAGACGACGACTCGAAAAACTTGAAACAAATTTTTGTATGAAAGCACGAGACATTCTATGATCATCTACATCAAATTCTAGTCCGCAAAAATACTTTTCACATTCTCCATAATCGTTCACAATTTCACTCAAGCGAGTGATCCTACCTGGGATATGAAAACTTGAACCCTTAAAGGCCAGGTTGGCATAAACACTTTGACCCACTGTAATTTTCTTTCTTGTATAGAAACCTAGACCGGTTAATGACAGATTCACAAGTTCAATACTTTTGTATTGTTCAGAGTCTAAATCTTTACCCATAAATAGAGAAAACTTTATCTTATCCTCTTCAGTTACAGGGACTCTAAAGGAGCGATGTGATCTCAATTTATTAATATTATTCACGGCCAATTCCTCATATTATTAAGCCTAATTTCATTAGAAAATATCGTCATTTTTTGGGTGAAACTTTATTAATTAATCCTTCAAAAAGTCGATAAGTATTGGCAGGAGTTCATAATGGATAAAAGTTTATTAAATTATCAATTTTACAAATCTTTCAGAATGCCTATTCACAAAAATGACAAGGTATTTTTGAAAATTATAAAAGATCGTGATGGTGTCAACAAAACCATCTTTGCTGGTGATATTGTAAATATAAACCTAACTGGACTCAATTTCTCAACTAATAAAATTTTACGTGATGGTGAAGAAATTTCTATCATGATTTATACAAAAAGATTCTTCAACAACTGGGACTTTGAAGTTAAAGGAAAAATTGTTCGCTCATTCTACGAATCACCAAATTCGCGAAATATCGTTTATGGAGTTCTACTCGATTCAGTGGAAGAAGATTCCGAATTGGCCTATTTCTTAAAGGATTTCATTAATAGATTTTCATCATCTCGATTGAAAGAATATCTCTTAGAATCTGCAGTTTCAGAAAAAAAGATTTCAACTAATGAAGGAATTGAACTCTACAGCTTGATGAGCTCCCTATACATCACAAGCTCAAAAGATCCTGTCATTGAAAGTTTAACAACAGCAACAGAAATTCTAGATTGTGAATACGCAAGAGTCTACAAAATCAATCTTGATGCCCACGTATTAGAAAATACCTTTTCAAGCAATAATGAAAAAGTGAAAGATACTGATTTTAGGCATGGCCTCATCGGTAACGTTTTTACTTCTGGCTCTGTTGTAAATCTTGACCTAAGAAGGCTTGAAAAGCACCCGTACAACATTCATGATATGAAAACGGCCCTTGCCCATCCTCTTTACAATCGCCAACATAAAACAATTGGTGTTATCGAATTTGTTAATAAAAATGGTGGTAAAAAATTCACCATCAAAGACGAACGATTTATAAAACTAGTTGCAAGTTTAATTTCACATCATTTTGATGATTTTGTTCCTCATTCAAGAATAACCCAAATTGAAGAGCTAAATCCCATAGAGAAAAAAATTGAGCCACTCTATATTGGTCAAAGTCTCGAGTCCATCGAGATCAGAAAAATTATTAACTCACTCAAAACCAAGGCCGACAATATTTTAATTGTTGGCGAAGATGGAGTTGGGAAAATTGAACTAGCAAGAGGAATTCACAATCAAGGATCGACTGCACTTCAAGAAATATTTCACTTAAATTGTAATAATACACATGAGGCCAGTAAGCATATCGCTCAAAACTTAGAAGAAGCACATCTTGCGACAGAAGGTGCTCTACTCTTAGAAGAGCCTGGAAAATTAAGTATAAAAGATCAAAAAATACTTTTTGAACTTATATCGAGATCTAAAAAAAGAGTTATCACAGTTTCATCAAAAGACTTACAAAGCCTCGTTGAAAGCGGCCACTTTTTGAAAAAACTATATTTCTATATTAGTAAGGCCCACTTACATTTAAGGCCACTTAGAAATCGCAAAGATGAGCTTATGGATATTGTTCATGATCTTATCAAAAGAGAAGCTGATCGCAGAGAAATTACTCCACCTAAATTGGATGAAGAAACTGTTGATCGTATTATGAGCCATACATGGCCAGAAAATATGAAAGAACTTAAGAAAACAATTAAAAAGGCCATGATGAAATTTGACCCACAAAGTGAAATTTATATCGATGTTATGCCATTAAGCTCGCGCCACAGACCGAAGAAAAATACAAAGATGTATGACATAATTAATGAACTGGCACTGCATACTGATCGCAGTATCTATTTCAATAATCACAAGCTCATGCTAAACGATATTATTCGAAGAAAGCTTGAAAAATAGCACCAATATCCGACTAATAAATACGGAATTATTTTTTTTTTGACAGAGCAATCAAACCTTTGAAAGAATAGATTTAGGATATCAATGAATGATGTCCTATAAATTAAAATGACCAAGGAAGGTTGAATGGAACTCTTTAATTTCAATACATTAAAGACTTCACTGTGCAAAAGCACTAAGAGTCTTACTATCTCTTTAAATCGTCCAGAAAATAACCAGACAATTAATAAGGAAATGTTATTTGAACTTGAATCAATCATGAATTGGTTAAGCTCAAAAGTTGAAATTAGCTCAGTTCTTCTCACTTCAACATCTTCACAATTTTGTACAGGAATTGATCTATCTGAGTGGAAGAGTTCAACAACTGACGAACTCTTAGCTTTTCAAAAAAGAATTACAAAAATTTCAAAAAGTTTTTCTTATCTTCCACAAATCGTTATTTGTGATTTAAAACAAAATGTAAGCGCAGAAGGTATTGAGCTTGCTTGCGGTGCCGATCTAAGATTTTCAAGATCTGGTATGAAAATGAAATTCAATTTCTTAGAACGTGGCCTTATGCCTAGTAGTGCTGTTTACCAAAGTTTTTCAAATCTCTTTGGGATGCAAAATTTAAAGAACTGGCTTTATACAAACAGCATCGTTCACACAGACTCTCTCGTTCACAGTGGTGTCTTAACAGGTCTATACTTTGAACAAGAAGAGCTAACAGAGAAATTATCTCATATAGAGTCTCTTTCCCCACTTGCTCGTATGCAGAGTAAACTTGCATTTAAAGTATTTGATGTTGACCTTGAGAAAGTTCAAGACGAAAGAATTACAACAATCACTAAAGCGCTTTTATCAATTGAAGATTGGAAATCTGAAAAAGGCCAATTCACTGCTGCCAGAGAAATTGGCTCAAAATTAAAGCGTGAAGAAATGAACAGACAATTTGCTTAAAATCTAAAGAGAGGTCGTATCTCGTGTCCACTTAGCGCTTGTACGGCCTCATCAAAATCTTGAGTCATTCCCAAAAGAAATCCTCCTCCACCAGCGCCACAAAGTTTAAGATAATAATTTTCATACTTAAGACCATCGGACCAAATTTCACTAAATAGTTTTGGAATCATTGGTGTGAAATGACGAAATTGAAAGTCAGATAGTTCACGGAAAAATTCATAAAGAGAAAGATAATCTCCCTCTAAAAAAGCACTCACGCAACTGTCATTTATTGGTAGTAAAACATGATCACACAACTTAGAGAAGGCCTCAGTTTTACATTTTTCTAAGAACAAATTTACTAGTGGTTCGGTTTTACGATCCCTTCCTGTATTAAGAAGAAAGATGGCACCCTTGCCTACTTTGCTTTCAGGAATATCAGCTGCGCCAATATTGCCTTCACTATCAATAATAATAGGACGATTAATATAACTAATAAGTGGATCAATACCAGAGCTTGATCCATGAAAATGAGATTCAATTTGAGAGAAAATACTCTTTAATCTAGGAATGCTCTCATTCTCGTCAGAAATTTTGTATCGATCATATACGGCAGCTACGACGGCACCAGAACTTCCGACTCCATAGCCTTGAGGAATTGTAGAGTCAAAATAAAGTCCTTGACCAACATCGAACTCAAAGCTTGAAACATCTAGATCACAAAGTAGCTCTCCATTTTTTTTAAGGCGGGCCAAATATGTAGAAAGGGCCTTTAATTCTTGATCGACTCTCCCCTTGTCATTGGGAAAGCGAAGAGAACCATCAAAAAGCGGATATGGTATACACAGAGCATTTCCGTGTCGAACAACGGCATACTCTCCAAACAACAAAATTTTAGAGTTAAAAGTTTTTCTATTCATGCTTATAAATCAAGGGCCCCTAAACCGACTCTATCATAAATAACTTGGCCATTTTCTAAAAACGATACAAGCTCATCTTTGATAAATGTTCTTACCTCTTCTTTAATATTGGCAGGGTAAAGAAGATGGATATTTGGACCAGCATCAAGCGTGAAATATACAGGAAGCTCGGTTTGAGCTCTGAACTCTCTAATCTTCTCGATTATAACAAGTGTGTTGGGTCTCATTAAAATAAATGAAGGTGTTGAGTTCATCATCAGACCATGAAGCTCCAGCGCTTCTTGCTCAAGAATTTCACCAAAAACCTTTAAATCACCATTTTCAAGGGCCCATAGGATCTTTTCAATATTTTCTTTTGCATGATCAAAACGAACACTCGCAAAAGGATGATCTTTCATCAATGAGTGACCCACTCTTGAAGAAACGGCCTTTTCCTCAGAAGAAACAATCAAAATTGAATCTTCATATGTCTTAAAAATATCATGAATCTTAGTCAGTGGACTTGCAAAATATAAGGAGCTATTTTCATTGGAATACTCTCCCCATGTGGCCGCATAAGGGTAAACTGAGCGGCATGCACTTCCAGAGCCAAGTCTTGCGATATATGAAGCTTTTTGTAGAAATTCGGCCTCATCTTGTAAATTTCCAAATAGCTCACGCTCTAAAGAACACAAGCACAGTGCAAGGGCACTCATACTAGAAGCACTTGATGCGATCCCTGTCGAATGTGGAAAAGTATTTGATGAATTAAACTCAAGATCGAGTTGGGCCAAAAAAGGAAAAATATCGAGAATACTTGTTAGAAATTTTTCTATTTTCTCTTTAAACTTTGGAGCCTCTTTATTCTCAAAAAAATAACTTAAAGAAATATCTTTAGATTTAAAATCTTTGAATGAATAAGAAAGATCCATAACTGTTGTGCTCTCACTTAATGTTAGAGACACAGAGGGATTACAAGGAAGCTGTGTTGCAAACTTTCCCCAATATTTTACAAGAGCAATATTAGAAGGCGAACGCCATGCGAATCGCCCAGTCTCTACTTCTTCTTTGAGAAGTAGATTTTTATTAATGTAATGTTTTTCCAAGTTCAACTCCACTATTATCAACTTGAGAACCCGACATGATTAATTCGCGATAAGGAATAACAACATTGAATCCTTTGTCTTCGAAGTACTTCATGGTTTCAGACTGGTCTTTATGAGATGTAACAAGAACAAAGTCACCACCCCATGCGCCAAGAGATTTAACCTCGCCCCAATAATCTGAAAAATATTCAGTCTTTGCTGGTACTAAATCTAGAGTCTTTGAAACAAAAAGCTCGTGTGCACGAATCAAAAATTCAAATTCAGAAAGAGTCTCACATTTTACAAGATCTGTAGTGATACTTGAAAGAGTTGAAATAACTTCAGGAGCGTAAGGACGCATTTTATTATAATATTCAATCGCCTTTCTTGAGTTCTGCTTCTTTCCTAAGTGAACAAAAAATAATTGTTCTTTAAAGCTTGGATTAAATAACGTTTGAGACCACTGAGGACCTGTTGAATTCTTTTTATAAAGAATAGGGCCTTCTGACTGGGCACACGCGATGTCATAACCAGACCCGCCTTGAGTTTTAAATAATAATTCAAATGGAGAAACGTAGGCCCATTGTGCAAGATTGTAGATAAGAGTTGAACTTGATCCTAGCCCCCAATCTCTTGGAAAGTCTAAAACAGTTTCAACGTAAACATCAACATCGTCTCTTAGAAAATGTGAATTTTGAGATCTCGCCTGACGCAATAGCTTTTGCAATTCGACCATATCATCAGATGGATTTTCATCTAAAATATTAAAACGCCAAAATTCAAAATTGGCCTCAAACCACAATTTGCCATGGCAATCATATGACTTCCAATTAAGTTTAGGCTCAAATGAACTTGAATAGCGCACACTTAATGATTGCCCTAGTTTAGTAGGAAGGGCCAAAGCATCAGCACCATCAAGGACGAAATACTCACCAGAAAGAAGAAGCTTTCCATGACCAAAAAAGTATTGGTCTCTGCCCGTGCTAAGAAGCCCAGGATTGTTCCCTATATGACGAGATAGGATTTCGTTTTCAGTAAGCATGTCTATCCTTTTACTGTAAATTTCTTAATTTCGCTAAAGTCGCTCTTACACCTTGAAAAGACACAACCTGATTTTCAAACTCTCTTTTGACAACTTCTCGTTCTTCTTCGGTTGCCTCAAGTTGATTTAAAATATTGATAAGGTGCATTTTCATATGACCTTTTTGAATACCAGAAGTCACAAGAGAGCGAAGTGCTCCAAAGTTTTGCGCAAGACCTGAGGCCGCAACAATCATCATTAGCTCTTTAGCTCCAGGTCTTCCTAGCATATCGAGTGAAATTTTTGCCATTGGATGTAGGGCCGTGAGTCCGCCAACTGTTCCAAGAGCAAGAGGAATATCAATCCAAAATTTGAACATGCCATCTTTTACTTCACAGTGAGTAAGAGACTTGTACTGTCCATCTTTTGCGGCATATGTATGACCGCAGGCCTCAATCGCTCTGAAATCATTACCCGTAGCAAGAATAACAGCATCAATTCCATTGAAGATACCTTTATTGTGTGTTGTTGCGCGGTTTACATCGATATGGGCAATACGAACTGCTCTTTGAAATTTCTCAACAAAAAGCTCGGCACTCATTTCTAACCCTGAATCTTCTAGTTCTTTAACAGGACATTCAACCCATGCTTGGACACGACAATTTGGTGTGTAATTAGATAGAATGGCCATTACAACTAAAAGTTCTTTTTCTGTACCAACAAAAAGTTCACTTTCAAAAACTTGATCTCTCAGTGATTTTCCAATGGACTCAAGAACAGAGTTGATAAAATTCGCTCCCATGGCATCACAAGTTTCAAAAGTGGCCCACACTTGGTAATAACCATCTTCTTTATCTGTGTGATCACGAAGTTCGATATCTTTTAAACCGCCACCTCTTTTTTCCATATTTTGAACAAGAGGTTTAACGTATTCAAGAATTTTTGGTTTTGCAGTTTCATTGAAGAAAGAAAATAATTTTTCACTCTCACCTTTCCAGATGAAATGAACTTGGCCAACTTTTTCAGTATCAATAATTTTGGCCTTAAAACCACCACGATCTTGCCAAAACTTAGCAGACTTTGCACAAGCTGCGACAACAGAACTTTCCTCAATAACCATAGGAACACAGTAAATCTTATCATTTAAAAGGAAGTTCGGTACAACACCATAAGGGGCGTAAAAATTTGTGATGGTATTTTCAGAAAAGTCATCAAAAATTCTTTGTGCTTCAGCATCATCATGCCAAAAGCTTTTGATCGTTTCTGAATTTTTAGAAGAAGATTGAAGATAATTCTCAACAAGGAAATTAATCTTCTCAAGCTTAGTTAACTTTGAAAATCCTGATACAGTTTTCAAATCTAGCTCCTTACTCTTAAGAATTGATTGGCCATCTTTAGTCCATCAATTTGTTGTTTACAGTAATATTTTAATTTTTCGTAGTCTTCGTTTGCATAAGTCAAAAAGCTTCTCGCCTGTCCGTAAACGGCATTTGCGTTGATCTGTGACAATAGAAAATGACCGTCTAAGAAGTCCTTAACCCCACCTGAGATTATAAACTCTCGGCAAAGAATATCTTTTTCATTCTCTAAAATAGAGTTTACAAAACCAACCATCTCAAGGGCGCTGTGGCCGACAAAAGAGAGAGGGCCAAAACCTGTTTTGACATTCTCTTTATCACGCAACATTTCTAATTTTGAAAAGTTTGTGCCACCAAGAGCGCCAAATTCAATAGCACTGATGGGCATTTTCATAAGAAGCTTCAAACTCTCAGGGCCCATCCCCTGACCAACTTCTTTTACAATAATTTTGCCTTTATAAATTTCAAGAAAATCTTGAATAACTTCTAAAGACGGGCGAGGCAAAAAGTCACCTTCTGGTTGAAAGAGCTCTTGCATTGGGTTGAGATGAATAATTAATCCATCAACATCCAGGCGCCCAAGAACATCAATAAGCTTAGAAACCATGCCGTTTATTAGCAATTCATCTATTTGCACAATTCCAAGATTTGCAAAAAAAGGAAGATCCTTTCCAAGAA
The DNA here is from genome assembly GCF_000447755.1 of Bacteriovorax sp. BSW11_IV. Lineage (GTDB taxonomy): Bacteria > Bdellovibrionota > Bacteriovoracia > Bacteriovoracales > Bacteriovoracaceae > BSW11-IV. Next base: position 187,377 of record NZ_AUNE01000010.1, read on the forward strand.
TAGGCCTTAAATTGAAATCGTTAAAATACTCATCACTTTCTAAAAGCGGACGACACGAACCGAGCCCCATACCGAGACCAAACTCATTGGCCGCGTTCGCAAGATTGCGATTTATATGTCTCGCCTGACCCGTTCCCCCAGTCATCGAACTAATCCAAAGAGGATTTTGCATTTTCTTACCGAGAAAATTAAGTTCAAGTGAAGTGTTTGTTTGATGTGAACCAAGAAGTGGCTCGTAATAAAAACGACTATCGGCCAAAGAAGCACCAAACTGTGCCTTCTCAGTCAAAAGGATGTGATCTGTTTTTCGTTTATCTATCGTTGTCATGACGGGGTTTTTCTACCACGTCTGACGGGATTCGTCATGATTTTTTTCACCCAATATTTGTCATAAAATCAATGAGTTAAAAACAAAATCAGGTAAATAGGGCTTGTTTCCTACGGCACGGTCCTCTCATGGGGCCAAAACAAGAATAAATTCTCTTTTAAACTCTTTTAATTTTGAGCGGATCTGCTTAACAGGCCCAAAGAGAAGTTCTTCATTTTCACTATTTAAATCCATGGCCAAAAAGACATTGCGCTTTTTATCAATTTTATTTTCGAGCTCCTCAAGAAGCTTTTTTAATCGGTAAGGAGTATCCATAAGAACTGTTGTGATCTTATTTCCGACAATTTCATCCATGGCCAATGCACGTTCAGGATCTTTGATGGGAAGAAAGCCTGCAAAAAGAAACTTATTATGATCAATACCTGAAAGAGCAATGGCCAATGAAATTGAATTTTGAAATGGTGTTGCAGTGACCTTAATATTTTGCTCATGACACAACTTCACAAGATTTTGACCAGGATCGCAAAAGGCCGGTAAACCACCATCACTCATAAGATAAATATTGTGACCAGACTTTAATTTCTTTATAAGATCAGGGGCCAATTTTTCACTGGTGTGTTCATTGAAAAGAACAAAATCCTCTACAACCTCACGAGGAAGCTTCCATGACAACCATCGACGACGACCAGGCTTTAAATCCTCTATGACAAAAATAGAATTTTCTAATTCATCAGTAGCGGCCTTTAACAAAAGTGCGTGGGCGACTCCCTCTAAAGGGTTTGTTTCATCAATAGGTGTTGGAACTAAAACCAGTTTTCCACTCATGGGGCCTCTCAAAAATTTGTTTTGTAGATCATAGCTTTTTTTTTATCAGACGTTGAGGTTCATTGAGTCATGAAGACTTTTAATGAATCAATAGCGCCACTTACGCTTATGCCTTACAACGACAGGTTGTGGCAAAAGCTTACGGCCCAATTTATAGGATAAAATGGACAATGGAACGGCCGCCAACAGATCAAGGGTATAGTGATAGCGAAGAGAGACCGTAGCAATGATCATCCCTAGGCCAACAGCGAGAAAGAGATAGCGGTAATGGTTTTTAACACGAAACATCCATCCCGTTACAAGTAGGGCAATTCCTGTATGGCCTGAAGGAAAACAATCAATAAACGTGGGTTGTCCCGATCTTATTAGATTGTTAAAAAACTCTCCGACAAAAGAAAAAGGAAGAGCAGTCGTGAAAAATTCTTTTTGAAAAAACTGAGGCCCACTGACTGGAACCAAGATATACAAGAGAAAGTTGATATTAAAAAAAATCAAAATACTTGAAAGGTAGCGCCCTATTTTAGGCCTGCGATCATCTTCAAGTTGTATCCAGTAAGCAATTCCTCCAAAAAAAGGAAACAAAAAGTATGTGATATAACATGATTGGATATAGTCATAAAAAATCGTGGAAAATACACCGTGACCTGCCATAAATCTTTCAATAACAATTGCAATTGGCGCTCCATATAGAGCTTCATCAATCTGCGCAAACAAAGAGTCATATCGTCTGAGTCCTTGGGCCATTTCATCAACCATGCCACAAAAAGTGTAGTTAACGACTATAACAATCGTCATGATAAGGGCATTGAGAACAAAGATTGAAGTAGGACTTTTACGCACAATCTGATCGCGAAAATAGTAGAAGAGCATGGCCACAAAAATTGGAATGAGGGGAATAAAACTTATTTCACCATAATTAATGGCACTTAGAAAAAAAAGAAAAGTATTTAATGCACAGGTGAAAAGGATTATTCGCCCAAGGCCAAAGTCTTTGCTATAATCATCCCAAGCAAATTGGATCTTTTGTTCAAACATAAAAATAGTATGCCATATGACCGATCAAAAAATAAAGAAGACATTTCATATCATTACGCCTGTGGGTTTTGAGAATTTAGCAAAAAATGAACTCCTGCACTTGTGGCCCTGTGCACCTATTACAAAATTAGAAAAAGGTGCCCTTTGTATTGCAAGCGAGGAAATGGAATTTTTTCGCCATATCCCCTATTTAAAGATTCCGACTAAAATACTCATGGAGATCGACCAGTTTATTTGTCGTGACATAGTTAAATTCTACAACAAATTGACTAAAGTTAAATGGAATCAATTTCTTTTTGGACAAATTCCAGAATTTGCCATTAGTGCAAAAAACTCTCGTCTGTTTGATTCGAGAAAAATTGAAGATTCTGCAAAAAAGGCCATATCAAATTATTATAAGGCCCAACCGCCACAAAAAAAGTATGCAGATATTCTTGAGTCATTACCTCCAAGTACAATTCACGTTCGAATTTTAGATGATAACTGCACACTCTCAGTTGATCTCTCTGGTGAAAGATTAGATAAACGAGGACTCAAACTATTTACAAGTGAAGCCCCTGTGAGAGAAAACTTAGCGAGTGCTTGCCTCCAATTTTCTTTTGAACAGATAAAAAATCAAGGTGATGAAATAGAGAGTATCATTGACCCTATGTGCGGATCTGGAACTTTTCTTTTTGAAGCTCTCATGAAAGATTTGCCACAAAAAAGAGAATTCTATTACAAATATCTATCAAGCTATAAATTAGAAAAAAAACATGTCTATAACTACCAGGGGCGTATTACAAAATTCATTGGCAATGAAATTTCAGAAAATACCTTCAAGGGTTTAGAAAAAAATATTAAGGTCTATCAATCGCTTTTTACCCAGACACTACCAATTCAGGTCATTCATGGGGATGCGACTCATTTTGTCTCAACAGACTCTACAAGTTCTCTACTCATTACTAATCCACCTTATGGAAAAAGAGTAAAAGTCGAAGGAAGTACTAAAGATTATTTTGATGAGCTAATGGATATCTATGATAAGAACTGTGCTCCAAATTATATGGCCTTTTTAATCCCAAAAATTATTCCAAATCCTAAGAATAAAAACTATCGATTTTTAGATGCTCTAAACTTTTCAAATGGTGGGATTGATGTAAAACTTCTGTTATGGAAACGAAAATAGCAAAAGTTTTAATCACAATATTATTCTTTAATTTATCGGCCTTTGCAGGTGACAAGGATGATAAATTCCTGTGCACCATGTTCAAGGCCTATGAGTACAAAGACATAGTCGTCAATATGCCAGGTATTGATAAAACAAAACACTGCTCATTTTCATGTATCATTGCTCTTGATTGTGGTGTTGTTGAAAGCTATATCGCTGGTGTCGCCAAAGAAATATACGATATTTTCACACCAGGAACTCCTGATATAAAAGATATAGAGGCCAATGTTCATGGAATAAAACTGGCGGCAAAGAAAATTGCAACCTCAGAAGAACAATGCATGAATATTTGCCATGAAAATTATGGCCTGGTTAACGACTAAGAAGTTCGTAATTCTCTCGCTGTAGTCGATCGAGTGTACCGTCCTCGTGCATTTGAGCAACACGGGTATTGATATATTCGAGCAATTCTTGATTGGCCCACTTAGAGGCCTTAGAAATAGCAAAATACATCCCGGTTGAAACGACCCGTGTTGGAAGAATATCAATTTCATCATTGATTTTCATTTTACGAGCAATCACTAAACCAGCATTAAGGCCGGCCACAAAATAATCTGCCCTATCTTTTAACAAAAACTCAAAACACTGCGCTGTTTTCGTCAGACGAGTCATATTGAGCTTCTTTTTAGAAAAATTATCAAATTCTTGTCCAAAACTATCATTAATAATACTGACACCTTTCTTGCCAACAAGATGATCATATTTATCAAAGTAAAACGGACGACCACGTTTTACAAAGATAACTGTATCGTCCATAAGAAATGGAGCTTTTTGAAAAGCATAAACTTTTTCTCTATCTGAAGTTTTATATGGAGGTAGAAGCATATCCACTCTGCCTACACGAACTTCTTCCTGGGCCCTGCCCCAAGAGTTGACATTAACGCTCTCAACTTTAACTTCAACTTCATCAAGAATGAGACGTAGAAGATCAAGAGCGATCCCTTTCATTTTTTTATCTTTATGATCAATCCATACAACTGGAGCGTAATCGGGATGAGACGTAACTTTAAGGGTTCTATTATTAGGAAATTTTGTCTGGATTAGTTTTTGCTTCAAGGCCTCATTTGCTGAAGCTCTAGTTATGAAAGAAAATATAGAAAAAAGAAGAATCGCTATTTTCATGCGTTCATTATACTCAGTCAAGAAAACTTAATAATAGTAGAAACTGAGTCTTAAGATAAAATTGAGTTAACTCACATAAGAAACCTATTAGTTATTGAATAAATTACAGGGCCTTAGCAGTCATTAACCGAAAGACCCTTAGAGAAAACAAAGTTTAAATTTCAGATAGAAAACTCGCCACAATTGTTGCCAGTGTCGACTCTTGGTCGCATGGACCTTCAATAGCATCAATCCATTCTTTAGCATCGACCGACTTGAAGATATGATACACACATTTATTAAAAACGCGCTGGCCTGAGACTGATAGGCTGTCATGGGAATAAGTATTCATCTGCATAAAAGAACTTTGATCTTCAGTATACTGTCCACTCACAAGGGCGATGGAGACTTCCTCTTCACTAGGAATATTTCTTTGAGGTAAGTCCTTCACATGAGTAATTCTAGTGACATCTTCACCACGACATTCATCATCAGCACAGGTGAAAACCTTACGACATGAAACACCATTTTCAGTGACTGTAATGTAATCATTTTCACCACGAACAAGAATCCCCTCCACGATTCCTGTAGCGGAATCAAAAACTGGCGATCCAGAGTTGCCTCCAAATGTATCAAGATTTGCAACGAAAAAAACATCATTGTCCACACTACGAACATTGGCCCCATCGGCGACTTTAACTGGAAGGCCTGAGGGATGGCCAATGACCACAAGAGGAGCGTTATCAGAAATTTCACCCTTCGTTCTAAACTTCAAGGCCTTGCGATCAGTAACTTTCCTGTCCAGACGAATCAAAGCATAATCCATTTTTGTAGAAGAAGATAATTCACGCGAAACAATTTCCTTACAATTAAATACACTTTTGTCTTTATCAACTTTCTTTGTATCGTCAGAAAAATCAAAAACCCATGCATAACGTTCGCAATCACTTGAACCAGTAACACAATGTCCTGCTGTGACAAGGAGATCTTCTCCCACTAAAAAACCTGAACAACGAGCAGGATTAATCTGCTCTACAAAGCGCTCACTCTTACAAAGTCCCATAGATGAACCTATCGTTGATGAGCTTAATGAACCATCTGCACTAATTTTATCTTTACTAATGTGAGCGGCAACAGATTGGGCCAAATCTCGATGAAGAGGGTTAGAAACAAATTGCAGGTCAACTCTATTATCTTTGCCATAGACGACTTCAGGAGTAATCAAATTTTTCTTTTTCGCACTAGCGCTGTTGCTAACACTTATAAGAGACAAAATGCGTGTGGCCTCTTTTTTAAATTCAACAATCTTTCCAGTTTGATCTGTACAAGAGGCCAAATCTCCTGCAACAGTAGTTAACTTTTGAACACTTGTTTTAAATTGATCAATTTGAGAATGTGAAACCTCTTCTTGATGAAGAGTTTGAAACTGAGTTTCTAGGTCAGAAATCGTTTTTAATATATCTTCATGACAAGCAACTTTCTCTTCGCATGAAGTCAGTAAGAAAACAAAACTCAAGGCCAGTAATAAATTCAATCTTCCCATGATTCCCCCTTGGTGAGATCATTATAGAAAGTGAAGAGCAAAAATAAATCTCAAGTATTTAAAAAGGCCAAAAATAAGGTCTAATGTCAGAAAATATTATGAACTAGGGCCTTTGTGCCACCAAAAGGCCCATTTTATTAAAGAAATGGAGACTCAAACGCCTTGGCCGATAGAGTTTTACCCGTTTTAGGGTGGCGCACATTTCGATTGAGAACAAAATGAAATAGAAGAGGATTTACTCCATAGATTTCATCATAGGCCTTTTTCTCATCAGAACTAATAAGACCCATATTAAGCAATTGTGAAGTTCTATAAATCCAATTAATCGCAGGTAATGGATAATCTGAACCGTAACCAATGCGATGGTGAAACTCAGGATGCTCCATTAGAAAATAGAGAGGCTCTCCAACACGTGCATGGATCAATAAGCTCGACATTTCAGCGAACATATTTTTCTCATACTTTTTATCTTTGAAAAGACGCCAAAATAAGTCGTGGCAATCAACAATAATATCATTATTGTCATAATCATGACATGGTCCGCGGCTGGCAAGATGTGCAACTAAAACCTTCACCCCTAAATCAAGAGGAAGCCTCAACTTAAGTGGGTTTGCTAATTCTTGATAGCTCTCACCTTCTACGGCCTTCTCCTCTCCGGCGTGTGTAAGAAGAATCATATTATACTTCATCATCATTTTGTAAAAAGGAATAATGTCTTTATCAGAAGGATCCATGCCCATAGCATTGGGTAACCATTTTACAAAACGGATTCCTTTTTTCGCATACTCTTCGAGTTCGATTAGCGCATTTTTTTTATAAGGATGAATCGAAACGACGGCATTGAATAGCCCTGGATGTTTTAGGGCAATATCATAGACATAACTATTGGGGACATAAAACTCAGAATGTTTATAATCAATTGAACCATCTTTTTTATAGTGATAATCGAAGGCCAAAATATTGGCCTTAATCTTTTTAGGCATATTCTTTTGCAAATCGACAAGCCTGGCCACAAATTCAGCATCAGCATGATTTTTATTTTCTACACCAGATGCACTTAAATAGACATTGAAGCGATTATACTTACCAAGATGGGCCCACCACTTTTTCATATCAGGATTTAGCCACAAACCACTGTGATCTGTCCCCATACCCGCCACATGGGCATGAAGATCCACAACTTTTTCCATGTCGATACCCTGAAAACTCTTTTCAATTAGCTCATGGGCCTTAGGAGATAAACGTTCATTCCATTGATCTGGTCTAGCGTTAAATTTTCCACCAAGATTTCCATATAAAAGGCTGCATGAAGTTAGTAAAAAAACTGTAATAAAAATCGTATATTTCATTAAAATAACCTTAAACCGTTTATTAAATTATATTTAAGAAGAAATAGTGCACTACCATGAGTGTGATCTTCAATATTTCTAAATAATCCAACACCAAGACCATAGCTCCATACATTTGACGTTTTCTGCATGAGAAGACCTCTATAAGAACTGAAATCATCAGTGTTCTTACCTTTTGCATAGATTTGCAAACCACCAATCAACCATTCTTTGTAGGGCCTAAAACCAATAACAAGAGTATGAATATCTTGACGATCACTTCTTGTGAGTAGAACTCCTGAGAACTCGTCTGAAAATAATGACGCCTCATCTTTGTAGCTTATAAACTCTCGCCTAAGTTGATAAAGCATGACCCAGTCTTTGTAGGCCAGGGCCGTGTTCAAAGAGAAAATATTTTTCCCAACAGAACTGCTACAATTAGTGGCCTTACAATCACGACCTTGCACTTCTTTCAACGTACGATGACCCTGCATTCTTGTGTATGAGAATCCAAAAAATGAAATAGGAAAAAATTCGACACCTGCACTTGCACTATTTACAAGTAGGCTTGATTTGAGATGCACAAAAGGCCTGATATATCCGTAAAGAATTTTGTCTTTATCCCAAATTTTTTGGCCATAACCAAACTCTCCTTCGATGGCCGCTCCTGAAGGATATGATCTTGCGCTAGCTCCAAGTCGAGTATCAAGTTGGGCCATAACCTCGCTTCCCATAAAGAAAGCGAGCAGGGCCAATACACTAATCCAGGTAGACATTAGACTTCACACTTATACCAGAGACATGAGGAACAAAAACAACCATACCATTGGTCGCCTTATCCACATTCATGTGAGAAGAATTTTTGATTTCTGTAACTTCTAGTGTTTTTTCTTTCCCTTCCGGAGTTCTAAAGCGAATGTTTTGCCCGACGACGAGCGCCCTTTCACTATTGCGAATAAGAATACCAATATGTTTTTTCTTATTCACTTCCATGACATCACCTAAATAGCTGCCATCTTTTCTAAGAATCTTAGTATTTTTAAGCTTTGAAAAAAGAGCATCAGACTTATTCACATTGTAGTAACCACGAATAACGGGAACGCCATAAATCTTTTTACAGACATTAGCTAATTCAACATCAGGAGAAGTCGCGAGCTTTGCTATTTCTGGCAATAAAGCTGACTTATTTTCAAAAAAGCGAAGATCGATGCGAACATACTCGAGGCCCATTTCCTTTAACTCACCAAAGTTTTCAAGAAGGCAGTGGTCCTTAATATTGAACATAAATGTTCCATGCATATTTTCAACAATAGGAAATCCACTATGGGGAGATTCTTCACTTGATCCCTTAATCTCGATTGGTCTTTCATGAACACTTATAACTTCACTATCGTCGTGATCTATGAGATGCGGAGTCAAAAGTGATCTAGGAGTATAGAAAAGTAGAATTCTTCCTAATCCTAAAAATTCAATCGGAGTTTTTAATTCTTGCAAATAACTAGCAAGTTTCTCTTTTGGAAATTCGATTGAAAGGACAATCCTTTCAACTCTATCTTTTGCTAGAGAAATCCATCTTTTAATCCCAATGAGATTATGATTTCCCGTTTCTAAATTTAGTTGAATTTTATGATTTGGCAAATGTTCAATAACATAGTTGATAGCACCGGGATCTTGTACGCGAATGGCATCAAATAGAGAAAGGTCTATTTCTTTAAGCCTGCTTACGATGGCCTGAAATCTAGTTTCAACCATTAAAACATCCCACTCAAAAACTGGTCGAATACCATTTTCTTTTAATTTTTTTGCGAGCTCATTTACTTGATCTATTTTGATTCGACCAAAACGTGAAAACAAATCTACACCAACAATGGCCTCAGTGATCTTATTTTCAACAAGTACTTCAACTTCATCAATATGATTTATGTATGTGATAATCTTCATTTAAACTCCGGCAACAGCAAGACACTTTGCCCTTACAATATTCCACTGCATGGCCCCATCTACGTAAGGCACTTTTACAAGATAGCCTGGTTTCGTTTTTTCATAAGGCTCATCCATAATTGTTGTAACGAAATCAACATTAAACATACGAGCATTACCTGAGAATGGAACTAATTCAAGAGAATCATTTGGCCTAAACGCCGAGCGCACTTCTAAAACCATGTGATCATTTTTTACGACATCTAGAATAACACCGGCAACAACATACTCGTTATCATCGTGCTCTCTTTCTGTATAAATTGAATCTGCACCGGCCGGCTCGACTAATGAAGCAAGCGTATAATCTCTATGAGTGATTTTACGAAGTTCTGTTTCCCATTCTTTAATATCTTCACTCAAAAGATGGCCATGTTCTTTATAAAAGTTAAGAGCATCTGAATAGACTTTTGAAATCGTCCCGACATAGTGGTGTGACTTCATTCTTCCTTCAACTTTAAGTGAATCAATTTCACCTTCAATGAATTCCTCTAGAACGCGAATCCCTTCTAAATCCTTTGAACTCATAAAATAGGCCTTAATATCTTGGGCCTTAGCTCTTTGGTCGTCAGAAAAATCCAGACCATATTCAAAACGACATGAGTGAGCACAACCGCCGCGATTACTGTCTCGCCCTTGCGTATAATTAGAAATGACACAATTTCCAGAGTAGGCCATGCACATTGATCCGTGGATGAACATTTCAACTTCAAGACCAGATTCTTTTTTAATTTTTGCTGCTTCTTTAACAGAAACTTCACGCCCTAGAACAACTCTTTTAACACCCATCTTTGCCCACAGCTTTGCGGCCTCAACATTTAGGCAACTTGCTTGAGTCGATAAGTGAACTTCTAGATTCGAATTTTCAGTTACCGTACTGATGACACCCAAGTCTGATACGATAACAGCATCTACATTTACTTCATCAAGAAATTTTAAGAACTCAGGCAGCTCATCAATTTCTTTGTCATGTAAAAAACTATTTAAAACAACATATACTTTTGCATTTCTTGCGTGGGCAAATTCAACCCCTTCAACAAGCTCTTCAAGTGTAAAATTATCGGCCGCAGATCTTAGGCCAAATTTTTGACCACCAAGATAGACAGCATTCGCACCATAAAGGATGGCGACTTTTAATTTCTCTAAATTTCCGGCCGGCGCCAGAAGTTCTGGGACCCAACGATCACTCATAAAATACCTCAAAAATAGGACAGAAAAACCCGTCTTTTAACTACCAGATTTTTCAAATACAATAAAGGTATTCGTTCATTTTTTATAGTTAAGTAGCTGGATTAGTATTTAGATGTTTAAAAAAATTAAATATATTATCTTGATAACATTACTGGCCGGTGCTGCCTACGGTGCCTATACTGTTTATATCACACCAAAACAGATTATCCCGCTTCCGTACAAGATGTCATACAGACCCCTCGCCAATGAAATTGAAGCGGCCCAAAACGCCGATATTTTGGTTATTGGCGACGCGATGGGACGCACTTTGGACGCCTATTTGCCAGAAATTATCGACAAGGCCAGTGTTAAGCTTAGAAACCCGCTTACAATTTATAATTGGTCCAAAGAGCATGAGGGCCTTCATAGGACTCTCTACAAAATGCGCTATTTAAAAAAGTGGCCAAAACTAGTCCTCTACTTTGGAGGTTCAGAAGAAAATTATGAACTGGCAGCGTGGCCAGGTGATTTTGATAAAATCAAAATCAATATTGAACGCTATAGCGATAAAAGAATCCTTTCAACGATAATGACATTTCCGTGGTTATCAAAGTTCGTCTATAAAGCAGTTAAGCAAATAACAATCAGAGATGAAGTTAAGCCGTTTGAAAAAGAGACTAATTTCTTTTTGCGCCAACGAATGAATGAGCTGGCCTTTAGTTTATTTAAAATTGAATTCGATTATCTCTTGACTCTAGGTCGTGAACACAATTCACGCTTTATCGTCATTACCCCGCCAATTAAATTAGATCAGACGCCAAAAGAAGTCTGTGACAACGCAACTTCAAATTCAGTAATTATCGAGCAAAATGATATTAAAAATCTTATTGAAGCAGGTCTAGATAAAGACGCTCACCAAAAAGCATTGGAACTGCTCTCTGTAACTAAAGGCAACGCTTTTTCTCACTATCTTGTTGGAAAAACGGCCCTGAATTTGGGTAATTACAAAAAGGCCCGTGACGAGTTAACCATGGCCCATGCCTTCGATTGTCAAATGTGGCGCGCCCATCCGGTTATCAATAGTATTATTAGAAAAAGTGCTGAAAGAGAAAATATTAGATTAATTGATTTTGATCAAACCATGGCCCTCTTATTAGGTCGAGAACTTCTCTTTTTTGATGAGAAAACTCCTCAGCACATTTACTTTAAAGACTTGCAGCGAAGCATCTTATTGCAAGTAAAAGAAGTTTTTAAATTATAAACCTATTGAGGACTAGAGCATGAATTACGAAACAATCAAATATCCAAAAGATCATATAGTTTGCCGCCAAGGTGATGTGGACAACGACCTCTATCAGGTGATTGATGGAGAATTACTTGTCTTTGTTGTAGAAGGTACAAAAGTTCATCCAGTGGCCACTTTAAAGAAAAATGAATTCTTAGGTGAACTCTCTTACTTTGATCACCAAAAGCGCTCTGCCTTTGTTGTGGCAACGACAGAAGTAGAACTTTTAAAAATCCCAGTGGCAAATAGTTCAGAGATATTTCCAAAGTGGCTCTACCACATGGCCTGTGACATTACGGCCAGAATTAGAAAGGCCGATGAGCTTATTCAAAAGCATGGGCTTAAACGCAAGAAAGTCGATACGATCAACTCACTTTCCATTGATGAACAACGATATTTCTATAACTTAACGAAATAAAACTATTTCACTCAAGTATTTTGCAGAAATGACGATAGGGTATGTGCAAACAAAGGATGCCTTATGAAAAAAGTAATTTTTTGCACGATTCTTGCTGGAATTTTTGTCTCTTGCTCATCTTCAAACTTTAGAATGCCACTAAGTGTTTTAGAAAAACATGATGAAAAACAGGCCAATCTTACAGAAAGACAATTTCGTCAGATTGAATATTTCAATCGAGAGCACAAAGAAAAAAAATAGGCCCAAGCGGGCCTTTTTTTTTAAAAGAAATCACTTTGTTTTAATCAAGAAGTGAAGAGAAATCAAAAAGATCAATCACATCAATGGCCGGTTCTTCATAAGGATGGGCCTCAATAAGAGCTTTTAAGGCCAATTTTAGTACATCATCTTTACAAATCATCTCCACTCTTAGTTCATCAACATACTCAACTTCATTAACTTTTCCGATAAAAGGATTGGCCCCAGAAAGTGCGCGAAATTGACCTCGTCCTCTTGCTTCAAACGAGCATTGATCGTAGTTTCCAATGACCCCTGCACCTGAGTCAAACAACGCTTTTTTCACTTTAGGGGCCTCATTTACCGGAACATAAAAAACAATTTTCTTTGCCACAGTGCACCTCATAAATTAACAAATTCTTACAACTAACAAAAAACTAACAAACTGATTAGACAAACTAAACAAACAGTAACAAACTTTTAACATTAGGAAATAAAAATCTACGGAAAGAGATATTCTCATTCAGGGAGGAACAGATGAGAAAAATGATCATGATGACGATCCTTGCAAGTCTTTTGGGAACACCAGCATTTGCATGCGACATGGACGGAAAAACTGGTATCGTTGAGAAAAACGATCTTTACATTCCAGTTGGTGAAAAATCAAATGGTGGGATAACTGAAGCAGAATTCAACGAAATTATCGAAAAAGTTGAAGGTATCTACGCTCCAATTATCGAAGCAAAAGGTAAAACTCTTCAGATCGTAAGAAACTGGACAGATGGAACTGTTAACGCTTACGCTCGTCAGATCGGGAACACTTGGGAAGTTCAAATGTTCGGTGGTCTTGCTCGTCACGAAACAATCACAAGAGATGGTTTCGCAACTGTTGTTTGTCACGAAATTGGTCACCACCTAGGTGGAGCACCTAAGAAAGCTTCATGGTGGGGTTCTTCTTGGGCGTCAAACGAAGGTCAAGCTGACTACTTCGGTACTTCAAAATGTCTAAGAAAATTCATGGAAAAAGATAACAACGAAGAAATCGTTGCTAATCTTGAAGTTCCTGCTTTCGCTACAGAAAAATGTGCTGCTAACTTTAAAGATGCTGCTGACCTAGCTATGTGCCAAAGAGGTGCAATGGCAGGTATGTCACTAGCTAACCTTTTCAGAGCTCTAAGAAATATGTCTTCAGAACTTAAATTCGAAACTCCAGACTCAAAAGTTGTTTCGAAAACTGATGACAACCACCCAGCTCCACAATGTCGTCTTGATACTTACTTCCAAGGTGCACTTTGTGACCAAGATCACTACTCAGATGTAGATGAATCAGATGCTACAATCGGTACTTGTAACAGATCACAAGACTATGTAGACGGTGTTAGACCACTTTGTTGGTACAAGCCTGCTAGAATCTAATTGAAAAATTGTTTCTATAAAAAGAAAGGCCTCCAATTGGAGGCCTTTTTTATTCTTAATTTCCGTGGATGTACCAACGATATAACTTATCTTTCAGAGTTCTCTTACGTTTTCCAGACTTTAAACATTTTTTATAGTCTTTGTCATTATCTGTTTCTTCGCGACAAGCATCTTCTTTTTCTTTCTGCTTAGCTTTTACAAGATCAGAAATACTGTAATTGAACATATCATGATAATCATCAGCAGGATGATCTTGTAGTTCTTCGTGTGGAGCTACACCATTCCAATTCTTACCAGTTTGAACAAGATTATCTCTATCAAGTGTCCAATCAGGCTCAGCTTTAGAGCCAACGTTTACGACTCTTTGGTACGGCTTATTTTGCTTTGGAAATGGGTGATCATCTAGATCGCCAGTTCTGTAGCTAACTTCGATTGGCATGTTAGTCGTTGGAGACTTATCTACGAGATAATATAGTGTATAAAGATCATCTAGTGGCATTCTCATACAACCATGGCTATCGAAGGCCCTAACAAATGTGTCAAGATTTGGTTGAACGTGAAAACCAATTCCTGTCCATCCCTCACCAACGTTTTCACTTGTAAGAATTCTAATGAATGGTTTTTTCTTAAAATAGCGTGGCATTTTACGAGAAAACTCTGCAACTCTCTTATCAAGATAAGCTTTTTTGAATCTTGGAGTTAAAAGAGAATACTCATCAAAAAGAACGCCTTCATCAAATGAACCAACACCTAATGGAAAAATCATTTTAGTGTTATTCTTACGATCATAAGCAGTAAGTTTTCTGTCCACAAGTGAAACAGCAAACTCGAAATTCGTGTTGTTTATAGAATACGAAGATGCATATACCTGAAGATCAGCGGCATTTGCACTATTGTAACGAACATCTAAAACTTTAAATTCAACAGCACCACTTTTTAGGCGTACCATTGCACGAAGATTAAGCTTAATATCACTCCCACTTCTTTCGGGAACTTTATCGAAATAAAGATTATGAATTTCCTTAATGCTCGTTTCTTGCATATAGCGTTCAGCATTTTTAAGAAGCTCAGAATTTACAGAAGAAAGTGATGGAACAATATTTCCAAGATAATTAACGACATCGCCTACGCGAACACCAACGACCTTACCTTCGGCCTTATCTGCAAGATCAATCGTCTTGTAACTTGCAAAACTCGAAGACAGGGCAACGCTAGCTACAACAAATAGCTTTGCTAAGTTTTTGTACATATTTCCCCCCGGTATAGTAAAAAACCTTTAAGGGACTAAATACATGAGGGAATGAATATTTGATAGGAGTGTGGAAATAATTATAGAACAACGGGTCATAAGGAGTTAAAAATACAGACGCATTGCGTCACACTGCTAGTAACCCACTAAAAACAAAGGGCCACATAGTGGCCCCTCATTAAAACTTATTTCTTAGCAGCTGGTGCTTTTTGAATATCTAGAAGTTCAACTTCAAAGATAAGTGTCGATCCACCAGGGATCTTAGGAGGTGCACCTTGGTCACCGTAAGCAAGCTCAGATGGGATTACAAGTTTAATCTTTCCACCCTTACCTACTAATTGAAGACCTTCTGTCCAACCTTTGATTACTCTATTTAGAGGAAAGCTAGTTGGATTATTTCTTGCGTATGAAGAGTCGAACTCAGTTCCGTCAATAAGAGTACCTTTATAGTGTACTGTTACTGTGTCTTCAGCTGCTGGTTTATCATTAGATCCTGCAGTAAGAACTTTATAAGCTAAACCTGAAGCTGTTTTTTGAGCTTGCTCAGAAGATACAAATGAATCAAGGAACTTCATCCCTTTATCTTTGTTTCCTTTTGCCATATCTTCAGTTCTCTTAGTTAAAAGCTCTCTGAACTTCATAGCATACTCTTGTGAGTTTACTTGCTCAGGCTTTCCATCTAGAGAATCTTTAATCCCAGCAATGAAAGCTACTTTTTCTGTTTCAGACATTTCAAGAGTCTTGAAACGAGCACCGTGCATAGTACCTACTGAATAGAAAATTTTATTTTCTTCTTTTGAAAGATCAGCTTTTTGCTCACCTTTCATACAACCTGTTAGCATAGCTGCTGACATAAGTGTAAGTGCGAACATCTTTTTCATGTATCCATCCTTTGTATTAAATGAAATCCTTTTCTCTTATATTTTAGTAACATAATCCAAAATGCGCAACTAGGGAATTTTAAACAAATCCTAAGGGTACAAATACTTCTGACGCTCTTGTTCACGCTCTTTATTTTCCTTACTGTAATCGTACTCATGTAAGGCCCATTCCCAATCCCCGTACATTGGATTCGGGAGCACAATAAACTTACGCCCGAATTCCTTTCTAAAATGATCAACTAAAATATTGCGCTCATTTGAATTTTTCTCATCAAACTCCGTCGCAAAATCGGCAAGAGTGTCACCAAACAAAAGTACGATGTTATGAGTTTGGAATACAACTTTTCTTCTCTTATCTTTTGAGTTTGAATGAGTTTTCAAAAAGAGATTTTCTTTTTTCACGGGAAGACCAACTTTTTTCATATTTTCATAAGTCGCTTCAAAGCTCTTAACTTTTCTATTTGAGATATAGAAAATATCTACACCTTTAGATTCAGCATAATTTAAAAACTCAACAGCACCGGCCAAAGGTCTCGCTCTTTTTTCGTCAATCCACTCACTCCAATTCTCATCATTATATGTACGACCTTCTAAAATATTTTTGGCCTGATAAGGAGAATTATCCAAAACTGTTTCATCGATATCCAAAACAATTCCCAATGGTTTTTTGTGTCTTTTTCTAAGCTCACTATCTAAAGATAATTTTGCAGCATTAAACGCTTGGTATGTAAGGGCCCTAACTTCAGCAGCATTTTGCATCCAAAGTGTTGCCGCTTCCATATAAGAAATATCTTCTTTTTTAGAAGAAGAACATCCAACTAAAAGAAGTACCATAGGTACAATCGCGACCATTTTCTTAAACATCATTACTCCTATAATCCAGCTTCATCTAAGGCCAAATTGGCCAGACGATCACAATATTCATTTTGAGGGTGTCCAGCATGGCCTTTTACCCATATAAATTTTAAATTATTAAAACTCTCTGTAATATGATCTAGCTTTTGCCACAGCTCCACATTCTCAGGTGCCTTATTATCGGCCTTACGCCAACCACGGGCCTTCCAGCCAGTAATCCACTTCTCAATACCGTCTACGACATATCGTGAGTCACTATAGACAAACACAGGCGTAGATGCGACTTCAATCTCATTTTCAATAAGAAACTCATAGCTTTGAATTAAACCATTAATGGCCCCTTCAAGCTCCATACGATTATTAGTCGTTTTCATTTCGACACCTGAGGCCTCGAAAATAACTTCACCAGATTGAGTTTGCGCCATTGCTCCCCAGGCCCCTGGTCCGGGGTTTCCACGACAAGCACCATCAGAAAAAACAACCAACGCCCTTTGGAAATCTTTTATTTCGTTAGGTAGCGGAAAACCACCTGGAGTTGTTTCTTGTCTTTCAATTACCGGCCAATCATGATGATCAACTTTATCCATTAAAAAAGAGATGGCCTCTTGAGAGTCACTATCTGAGAACAAACTCTTCATTTCTCTCAATACTTGTAAATACTTTTTTTTCACGAAATATCCTCTGGCGATATTTTTACTTATTAAAGAGCAATCATACTTAAGTAAATCTAATATGATAAGCCAAATATGACATCGACTATACGCACAAACGTTGCGGAATCCTTTGCAACGAGATACCAGTATGATAAAGATGTGAATTCAAAATCAAATTGAAGAGGTCAACTTGAATACGGAATACTCCATTAGAGTTTATAAACAATACTTTAATTTTGCGTCTTCTCACTTCATGCTTTTTAAAGATGGAACACGTGAACCCCTTCACGGTCATAATTACCGCGTTACCCTAAAGGCCGACGCAATTGACCTAGAAGGCGACATGGTTTTCGATTTCCTAGATATTAAGCCGATCGTGAGAGAAGTATGTGATTCACTTGATCACAAACTGTTAATTCCAGGCGAATCAACAATGATTGAAATCTTGGATAAAGACACAAATTACGAAATGAAAACTCTCGATGGAAGTTTCTTTTCTATGCCAAAGACAGATGTTCTCATTCTGCCAATTTTAAATACAAGCGCAGAGAGAATTGCCATCTACATTACTCATGAAATTAAAAGACTAGTTTCAGAACGCTTTAGTTTTCAGTTTAAAAATATTGAAGTTGAAGTTGAAGAAACTCCAGGTCAATGTGCAGTATATCGCTCAGAATAAAGGTGAATCATGAATTTTATTGAACTAAGATCAGGCACAAGCGTTGAAGGTGCAGACATTCACGCTTACAGATCAGACGTTAAAGGTGACAATTATCTTTATCTCCTTGGAGGTGTCCATGGTGATGAAGTTGAGGGTGTTTATGTTTTAAACCACCTCTTCGAATGGCTAAAAACAGATGAGGCCCAAGAGCTACCTATTGTTGTCGTGCCAATTTTAAACGTTGATGGTTACCGTCAAGGCACAAGAACAAATGCCCACGGAGTGGATCTAAACAGAAATTTAGAAACGACAAATTGGAGTGCTGAAGTTCGCCAGGCGAAATACCATCCTGGTACAGGGCCAATGAGCGAGCCAGAAAATAAATATTTAGACAAGCTCTTTAACAAGTTTCCACCAAAGCAGATTATTACATTCCACTCGTGGAAACCACTTCTTAACTACAATGGTGATTGCAAAGAGATTGCTGAGTTTATTGAACAATTCAATAAATACCCAAGTGAACCGGACGTTGGTTATCCGACTCCTGGATCGTTAGGAAATTATGCACCGGAGAAGTATAAGTGTCCCGTACTTACATACGAGTGTCCACTTATAGCAGAAGGAAAAACTCTAAAAGAAATCTGGGATGAAAATGAGCAAGGCCTTAAGGCGATCATGAACTCAGATATGATCAAAAATAAAATCAAATACTAAAATTAAAAGTCCGGCCTGGCCGGACTTTTTTATGCAACTTTTCTTCCCTCTTCTCTATGGGCACGACTATTTAAATAATCCATTATTTCACTTTCGTGTCGAAGGTGAGGAAATGAAACTCTAAAGCCCAACCATAATAGAAATAGGCCACCAATAATCACAATAAATTCATTAAATGCAATCACGCCAGGATGGCCTTGAATCGAATAGAAAGACAGAGATGTAAAATAGGCTCCATAGAAGCAAAACAGATATTGAATATGATTATTGTGAAGCTTCTTATAGGTTAAAAAAGTGTCTATTTCTTTTCTAAATCTTACAGTTTCCGATTTATTCTCAGCATCCATTTGTTCCATTATGGCATTAAAAAACTCTGTTTCGTCAGTTGTTTTTTTAGATTGAGATTGATGTGGTCTTGGTAATACTGCTGGCATAAGTGCCCCCTTATAAATTCCCAGTTTTAGTTTATTTAAAGACTTATAAGAAAGGACAAAAGAATAAAAAGATATATTAAAAGTCGAAAGATTATAGACAAATAAAAAGGCCCTCCGAAGAGGGCCATTTATTAGATAGACATTAGAATTTTAGTTAAAGCATCTAGTTTAGCATCTAGTTCTTTAGAGTTCATTCTGTACTCTTTCGCCACTCTTACAAACTCTTGAAGCACTTGTTCCTTAGGTGTTGCTTGTGCAATGAAAGCACTAAGAATATTCAATTGTTTTTGCTCAACAAATGGCATTAACACTTCATTCAACTTCTTGTCTGCAACAGTTGCATCTTGCTCTACGAATCCTTCTAAAAGAGCGCCAAGATTTGCGTTTGAATTGATGAATGGTGAAAGATATTTTTGAATACCATAACCCACTCTTGGCACTAGTTGTTGCACAATTTGAGATAATATTACTTCATTATGCTTAATACGTTCAATCGCTTCTTTTACAGTAATGATTGATTGTGCATCATCGGCCAAGTGTTCCGATATACTTGCATCTAGCGGAAAATTGATCTTATCTAAGGCCTCTTGAAGTTCCGATCTTACAATTGATACCTTTGAACTCACATCAAGAAGTTTCTCATCTAAAGTCTTCACTATTGCAGCAACAAGATTGTCTGACAATTCTGTCTTTGAAAGGTCTCTAAGAAAATTCAAATCATTTCTTTCGTTAATCAGCTCTCCAGTTGGAGATTGAGCTGGAGCGGCAACATAGTTACTTCCAACAGTAGTCTTTACGAAACCTTGTGGAATAACTCTTTCATCTCTAGTTCTTAATAGATAATATGCAGATGCCCTCTCCATACTAGCTTCAGTATCGCCTGGAATATATAGAGACTCAGCAACCGCAGCATAGTTAGATACAATCAGATCTTTTTCTGTAGCAAAAAACTCAAGAGATTCTGCTGCTAATGAGTTCTTAGCAAATGCTTCTCCAAGTGACTTTTTATCAACACCATTGATGACACGATTTTGAACCATGGCCATGATTTCATTTCTCCAAACTGGATTATCCATGAAGTTTGGATAGAAACCTTCGTAGTTGTGCGAAATAATCATTGGAATTCTGATTACTAATCCTAGCATTGCGAATTGTCTTGCGGCCTCTAGACCAGCAATTTGATTTCTTAAGTAGTCATCTTTGTTTCCAGGATTATTCGAAACTTTAATATCGTTAAGAATATATCCACCTTCAGCAACTAACTTTTGTCCAATGATTGAAGCAATGTCAGAACATGCATATACGTTCTTTGAATACATACCCCAAATTCTTTGTCTTGCTTGTTCAAAGTCTAAAACAGTTCTTGAACCATCAGATTTTTCAAGTTCACAAGTCTTAGCAGAGTGAAAAGCAACTTCTTTAAGGAATTCATACGCTTTAGTTGCAGCATTTAAATACCTTTGGTGTCCCTTAGCAATGTCAGAGTCTGATGCATTTAAATTCTTAACAAGAGCTTGGAAAGACTTTCCATCAAAACCTTGAAGGTACTTATTTGACTCTCCTAACTCTTTTGCAACATAGTATCTCCACTGATCGTGAATAGCTTTCAGAGAGAATACAGAGTTTAACATCTTATTAGCTAAAATATTTTGTGAAGGACTAAAAGCTCTGTCATACTTACGCCCATAAAGAGCTACGAATGACTTAAAGTCAGCAATAATGTGATCTACAACTTCTTCAGGGTTTGAACCTTGGTCCCATCTAGTACACAGTGGATCAGTTAGAGACACGTGCTCATCTGTACAGAATTTGTATGGCTTCGCAACTAGACCAGCAGAGGCCGTAGCTTCTTCGATACTCTTATTTGCAACTGAAAGTTCCTGACCTTCAACAGTATCAATTTTTTCAGCGTAACCAAACTTAATCGCCGCTACATCATACTTACCAGGAGCAACAAGCTCTGCTACGTCATTAGCAAGATAGTCCATAATTGACGAAGTCATCGCATGAACTTTATCAGATTTATCTTTCGAAAAGTTCTCAGGATCATTTGATCCAGAAAAATTATGTCTTAAACCAAAGTTGTGTCCAAGTTCGTGTACAACAGTTGATAGAACGTTCTCTTCTAGCAGCTTATTCGCACATTTTTCAACAACTTCAATTTCACGAGCATCGTATGTTGGCTTACCTGGTAAAGAAGCAAGTTCTTTAACGTAATCATTTACTTCACTACACTGCTCAGCAATTCTTTGATAAGAATCATTATCAACTACTGCGTAAGAGCAATTTGTTCCATGGCTAAAGAGTTGATCTAGAGAGCTATTTTCGTGATTATGCTTTTCTTTTTCTTCAGACTTTTTGATATTTAAAAGTTTATAGATAGCATTCGTTTGCTTCTCTAGTGTCTTTGCATTAAGTCCAAGCTCTTCTGCATTTGAAGTGAGCTTGCTTGAGTTTTCAAGAAGAACTTTAAATTCTGTACTATTTGTTAAAGAAGAGCTAATCATTGAAGCACTAGAACTTCCCGAAACTCCACCAATCGTAGAATTCAATCTATTAGAAGGAGCACTCGTTACAAGAAGTTCTTGTTTAGTCGTTTCATACTTTCCAAGTTCTTTTTTAATATAATTACGAACATTTGCAATAAGCCCTTCTCTAAATGGGTTTGCATAGATATTCGTTGTCGCTGAAATAATTTCTCCAGACTCAGAGTCAGAGATTGATGGACCATAGCCTAAAAGACCTGAACCATCTTTTGTATCAACGATATTTAGAATATTGTAACGGATATCTCCTAACTCAACGTCACGAGATTCATTAAGCACAACTTTAATACCAGTTCCGGCCTCTTCAAAAGCATGATTCCAGGCCTCAATACCTTTGCGCCCAACTTCTCTCATCTCTTTAGATGTATTTGTTGAGAAATAGTATTCAATAACTTTATTCTCAGGATTGAAACGGTTAAGAAGAACTAGCTTATCAAAGTCCTCATCACGGTATTGTCTATGGTTTTTAATATAGTGCTTATATGTTTTGAAAAATCCAAAATTGTTAAAATCTGATTTTCTATAAACTCTACCCGCGATCGGCTTATGAGCACGACGAAGAGCAAACTTTACACGAATTTCTTCTGAAGGATACCAAATTGTCCAACTGATAAAATCTTTGGCAACTTCAAGTTTTTGAAGAACACCATCTCTAACACCATCAGTAATTAAAGAAGAAACGTTCTTGAAATCAATTTTCATGAAACGTCTATCTTCCCAATTTTTTGCTTCTTTATTGTTATTATCAAGAGCAACTTCTTTCATTGAAACTTGACCATTAATAGTCTCACGCTTGTAATCAATCCAATTTACAGGCACCTTAAATGCTTTTTTCAAGTTGATATCATCTTCTCTTGAAATGATCTGGTCTAAGTTTAAGTTATAGGCAAGTACTGAATCTTTATATTTTTTAAATTCAATTCTAGAAACACTATCGGCCTCAGCATCAACAGAAAGGTCACGACCAATTGAAGTGGCATTTTTTGTAGAAGCAGAAACAATTGTTGCAGCATAGAACCACTGTCCATCAAAGAAATCAGCAGGGAAAACATCAATCTTTTGTTGAGCAGCAAATAGTTCATAAGAAGACGTGCTAGCAATTTCAAAATGAGATGAATTGGCCACAGACTTCTGAGACATTTCCATTAACTTTCTTGAATCTTCACCGTAAGAGTTCTGAATATTCTCAACACTTACTAGTCTTATTGGATAACCAAGAAGAGGAACTTTATAACGGCCATCATTTAACTGAGTTGCATATGTTAACTCATCAAATGGAATAGCATCTTTACTCGCAACTTTGTTAACAACAAGATACTTATCAGTTACTTCATACTGAATTTCGTATTTGTGATTTGGAAGACCTCTAAAAGTGAAGCCTTGAAATAATGGAGCATCTGTTGTGTACTCCACGATCATCATATTGTTCATTCCATCATAATTTCCTACATCTAACGATCTTGTCGCAGAAGATGCAGTACTTTCTGATTGAACACTCGAAGTCGTCGTTAGTTCAAACGTTTTTCCATTGTACTCACTTACATTAAGTAAGTTGCGACCTTGGCCTTGAGAAAACTCTTCTTGTCTCTCTTTGGCACATCCAAACGCCAGAAGCGATAGTGCGACGAAACTTGAATTGATGATTTTTTTCTTAGTCATTTTCTTTCCCTTGTTTGCTGCTTCAGTTCGAAAATTAATATCTGTAATCAAAACCTGTATAAATTTGCGATTCGTTTTTATCAAAAAGCTTCACATTACTATCCACTCCGTTTGAATGAAGAGCATACCCTCCAATAGAGTGACCAAATGAAACCGAAAGATCTGGTCTTACTTGGTATGCAACTGATTGATCAAAACTAAAAACGTCTGTAGTCGTTCCCGCAAAAGTCCAATTTCTGTAATAGATATTGTCGAAACTTAGCGAAAACTTATCGGCAAGTGCGTACTCAAAAATGAGTCTTTGTAGCACTCTATATTGAACATTTGATTCACCTGAAAAACGTCCCGTTTCATACTTATAGAACGACGTTTTTACATCTGGTAAATAGTAAAAATTTAGACCTTTAATAATATGATCCAGCCCCATTCCAAAAGTCACTCCCAGTGATAGTCCTGCAATCAATTCACTATCTTTACGTGACGCTTTTGACATAGGCGCTGTTAGAGATGATTTCACTCTTAAAAATGATCCTGTGACAGGGGCCTCAAACTTTCTTGTTAGCGTAAAAAGTAAATCACGGGCCTTTAATTCGCGATCGTTTGTAAACTCTTTATCAAAAGTTAAAGTATTGCTTATTGAATAAATACTATTGATCCTATATGAGCTCAATACGCTCAATGTATTAACGACATCATTCTCATTGCCCTTTTTAAGTGAGCTGCTTATAGAGTTTGATACCGTCACAGACAGATCTTTTGTCTTAGTGTTTAAATCTTGGACAACTGTATTGTTTCCTGCAGCTAGAGCACTTAATGAAACAGAAGACAAAATTAGTACATTTCCTAGTTTATTCAGCATGTTACTCCCAAAAGTAGAGATCTTTTACAAACTTGTTTGGGATTATTATTGCAACCGAGATGCCAAAAAACTGTAATTTATGATTGTTGAATTTTAATGACTTAGGATTAGATACTTTAGAAAATTGAATAAAAAAAGGGCCCTTGTTAGGACCCTTATCTTATCTTTTTGGCGTAAGTGTAATTAGCCGGCCTTAGTGAATTTAATAACTTCAGTAGGACAGGCCTCTGCAGCTTCAAGAATCTTCAAACCATCATCAAGTGGAGCACCTGATCTAATGAGACATGTTGTGTCTGTTACTTCAAATACTTCTGGGAAAATACCTTCACAAGCATTACAAACGATACAACCATCTTCAATCCAAACTTTTGAAACAGCAAAATTCTCTTGTGTAGCAGCTCCTGCACCAGCACCAGCATCTGCAAATTGCCCAGCAAACTCAGGGTTTGTTGAAATTTTCAGAGACTTATTTGAAGCTGGAAATGGCTCAGCAATAAAAGTGCGGTTTACAGATGTATAAACTGGCTTTGTAGCAGCTTTTACATTTACTTCATTAAATTGCTTAGCTGTTTGACTAGCAGCTTGTCTTGCTTCTAGAAACTTTCTCGCTTTCATTTCAAAGTGGTGAGTTACACTGTCTTTAGTAGACATAACTTCAAGTTGAATTAATGAATCATCAAGTCTATTTGTCTCAATGATTTGCTTCATTCCTGGACCCATATCTAGATCTTCAGCAAAGATATCATTTTTTGCAGAAAATTCCTTCGCCACATCAACTTGCGTTGGTGAGCCAAATGGGTTGAATAGCCTTACTTTAATGCGATCAAATTTAGCTGGCTCTCTGGCCGCATTCCATTTGAAAGAAAAAGCAAAACCTGTATCTCCAAGTTCTGTTTTTAAAATTGAAATTTTTGGTTTCGCAAACAGAAAGTGAAGAGCGCCAGATAGTAGGGACAATGCTCCTAGGGTAACTACAAGTCCAATCCCAGCTAGGGCAGCAATACCCATGGCGATCATAGTCGTATTCACTCACAACTCCTTAGTTCTAAATCTCTATATATCGTTTAAAATTATAATTATCAGTTATAGGGCCATTCTAACCTAAAAGTGTACAATTCGTCTAAATTATTTCGAGAGTTTAGAATCGAAAATGTACATTTTTTTCAGGGAATGAGCCTCACATTAATCTTCAAGCGTCCTTTGAGCACATGACACTGCCCCAAAAGCCTGTCTTCATCAAATAACCAGTATTGACCGTCTTCATACGGACATTGAACATCGGCCCCATTGAGTACTAATTTCAACTTCCCCTCAGGTACCTGAACTTTCTCATAAGGTAATAGCGTAAAAAATGGTGTCGCTAATTTTTCAACATCAATCTCTACCCCACGCTCTGGCCAAAACTCTTTAACAAGTGAGCTCTCACAAGAGACATTTCCAATGGCCTCACGCTTTAACTCTTTTAGGGCCCCTGCCGTTTTAAGTTCAAAGGCCATATCTTCAAATAACGTTCTAATATATGTTCCACTACTGACCATTGCGCGAAAAGTAACTTTTGGAAATTCATAATTCAAAATTTCCAGAGAGATAACCTCTCTTTGAACGGCGTCTTTTTTAATAAAAACACCTTTTCTTGCCCACTCATATAATGAGCGACCTTCATGCTTAGTTGCTGAAAACTGCGGAGGCACTTGCATATAAGGTCCTTGAAATTTCTTTTCAAGAAGATTTTTTAGCTCCTCTAATGTGGCACTCTCTAGATGAGAAGCATCTACAGCTTCACTTTCGCTATTCTCACTTAAATCCCCTGTATTGGAATGAATCCCGAGAATACCTTCAGCGACATAAGTTTTCGGCCCTTCATGAACAAGGTCAGTAAGTTTAGTGGCATTTCCAATAGCAATAAGAAGAACACCTTCAGCAAAAGGATCAAGTGTTCCAAAGTGACCAATTTTTCCAAAACCTTTTGGAAGATGGTACTTGAAGTGCCTTACGACATCGAATGAACTGACATCTTTAGGTTTGTAGACATTAAATACAAAAGGGCCATAAGCTGGCCCTTCATTTTTATTTTTTCGACCCATGATGAATTATTCCTCATCCTCGTTTGAATCGTCGTCAGAAAAACTCTTTCCTAGCTCCTTCTCACTATTAAGAAGATCACTAATTTTTTGCTCTTCAACAAATTGAGAGTCATAAACAAAACGAAGTTCAGGAACTTGTCTTACTTGAAGGACTTTCGCAAGTTGTGAACGAATTTTTGGAGCTGCGGCCTCGATGGCCTTTTTGCAATCTCCACGACGAGAAATATCAAATGTATCCCAGTAGATGTCTGCGTATGAATAATCAACAGACATTTCCACTTTAGTTACACTTAAAAAAGAGAGGCGTGGATCAGACGCCCCTGTTCTTAGAAAAGAGTTAATCTCTAGAACTAATCTCTCAGTGTACTTTTCTTTTTTAAAAGATTTCTTGGCCACAAATAATCCTTAAATACTCATTGAGTCAGATGAATTGTTAGCAGCTTTCTTAGCTTCTTTTTCAAGATCTTCAAGAGTTCTCTTCTTTTGAATCATCATATAAGCTTCGAATGTATCGCCAGTTCTGATGTCATTAAATCCTTCAAGACCAACACCACACTCGTAACCATCTTTAACTTCTTTAACATCATCTTTAAATCTCTTAAGTGATGACATTTTTCCATCAAAAATAATTTTTCCGTTACGAAGAAGTCTAACATTACATCCAGACTGAATCTTACCATCAACAACGTAAGAACCAGCAATAACACCAACTTTTGGTACAGAGAATGTATCGCGAACTTCCGCGCGTCCAATGAATTCTTCAACTGTATCTGGATCAAGAAGACCTTCGATAGCAAGCTTAATGTCATTGATTAGCTCATAAATAATTGAGTAAGTTTTAACATCAACACCATTTTGTTCAGCTAATCTTCTTGCTGAAGTTAGAGGTCTCATATTGAAACCAAGAATGAACGCACCTGATGAAGTTGCAAGAACAACGTCACTATCAGTAATTGGACCAGCTCCACCTGCGATTACACGAACTGTAACTTCCGCATTTGAAAGAGGTTCAACCGATTGTTTAATAGCTTCAAATGATCCTTGAACGTCAGTTCTAACGATAAGGCAAAGCTCTTTCTTAGGAGTCTCAGCACCGCCAGCAGCAGCAAAGAAGTCTTCAAGAGAAAGTTTTTGCTTAACAGGAGCAGCTTCAAGTTTCTTTCTCTCAAGCATTCTGTTTTCTGCTACTTTTTTAGCTTCTCTTTCGTTTTTAGCTACGTTCATAACATCACCTGGTGTTGGTGCTTCACCAAGACCAAGGATCTGAACAGGAACTGAAGGGCCTGCAGAATTCAACTGCGCTCCCGTACTATCAATTAATGTTCTAGCGCGACCAAAAGTCTCGCCAACAACAATTGAATCACCTTTTTTCAGTGTTCCTTTTTGAACTAGGATAGTCGCAACCGCTCCACGTCCTTGTTCAACCTTAGATTCAATAACCACACCTTCAGCATCTCCTTTAGGATCAGCTCTTAGTTCAAGAATTTCGGCCTGAAGAGCAATTGCTTCTAGAAGACCATCAACACCATCACCTTTAAGTGCAGAAATTGGACAGAATTGAGTTTCACCACCCCATTCTTCAGGAGTAATGTTGAACTCTGTAAGTTCTTGCTTAATTCTATCAGGGTTAACACCCTCTTTATCCATTTTGTTTACAGCAACGATAATTGGCTTATTTGCTGTCTGACAGAAACGAATTGATTCTTTTGTTTGTGGCATTACACCATCGTCAGCTGCAACGACAAGAACAACAATATCCGTTACATCAGCTCCACGCTGTCTCATTGAAGCGAACGCGGCGTGACCTGGAGTATCTAGGAAAGTTAGTTTCTTACCGTTAACATCCACAGAGTAAGCACCAATATGCTGAGTGATACCACCGGCTTCACCAGCAGCAACTTTTTCAGATCTAATATAATCTAGAAGAGTTGTCTTACCGTGGTCAACGTGACCCATAATTGTAATGATCGGGTTTCTTAGTGGAAGATCAGATGTATCAACATCTTTATCAGTTCCTAGAACCTTGCTCTCATCAAAAGAAACGTCTTCAACTCTATATTGGTAAAGAGCTGCAATTTGAGAAGCAAGCTTCATTCCAACGTAGTCTCCGGCCTTAATCAATAGATTTAGGTCAAGACACGCATCAATCATATCTTTTAATTTAACAGAAAGCTTCTTCGCTAATTGTTCAACATCAGCACCTTTGTGGAGTTTAACAATACGTTTAGATTCTTTTACTTCTGTAATTAATGTATTTTTACTTGGACCTGAGTACATCTTTTTCTTCTTTACTGTGCTGTAAAGTGGTCTACCAGCGACACCCAAAGCAGTGTATGACTTCAATTCTTCGTCGGCCTTAGTTTGTACAAGAACTTGTGAACGACTAACTGGCGCCCCCACTTTCTTGCCTGAAACCATAGTTGCAAGACCACCTAAGCGCTTCTTGCTTGCCTCACGTTTCTTTTCGTCATCTTCTTCGCCTTCACCGCTCGATTCTTCTGTCTGATCATCAGTTGTAGTAGCTGCGAAAACTTTCTTCTTTGGACGATCTTCAGTTTCTTCTTCCTCTTGAGTAGCTTTCTTTCTGACTTCTACTTTAGGTTTAGAAACAACTCTTAGACCAAATTTCTTTGTATTTAAAAGCTCTTCTGGAGATTTTTCATCTTCTGTCTCAGAAGTTTCTTCTTCTACCACTTCTTCCGTTGCTTCTTCAGCAGCTGCTTCAAGAACTGGTTCAGATTCTTCTTCATCAGAAATTTCTTCACTCTCTTCAGATACTTCGTTAATTTCTTCGTCATCAGAATTTGACTTCATTTCAACAGGAGATTGAGTTGCTTCAGCGCTTACAGCGCTTTCTTCTTCTTCCTCATTGCTAGACGACTTTCTTACAACAACAGTTTTCTTACGACGAGTAACTGTCTTTGCTTTTTGATCGTCTTCTTCAGAAGATTCTTCTCCCTCTGCACTCGCAGCAACTTTTTTCACCACTTTTTTCTTAGCTGCTTTTTTTACAACTTTTTTCTTCTCAGTTGGTTTCTTGTCTTGATCTGCACTTGAGTACTCTGCCAGAACCTTCTCGACCTCGTCGTCAGACAAAGACGTCATGTGGTTTCTAACGGCGTAACCTTTAGCTTTAAGACTCTCCACTAGATCCAATGCGCCAATATCTAATTCTTTGGCCAATTCAAATATTTTCTTAGGCATTCATTTCTCCGTTTAATCTGAATATCTAAATTCCATTATTTAATTTTAAATGCAGCAAGCTCTTCACGAAGCCTTTTCTCTGCTTCAGAGAACTTACTCTCTCCCTCATCTTCTTCTCTTTCATTATTTTCAAGAAGACCTTTATAAGCTGGTACAGCAGAAGCTGAAACCAAATCTTCATCTTCACTTGGTTGAAGTTGAATATTTCCAGCAGCGATTGCATCTGTAGCGGCAGAAACTAGTTTTGCACACTCATCAGTTGACATTGCTAAAAGAACAGCTAATTCAGAAGCATCGGCAGCAGCTAGGTCACCAACGGCCATAAAACCATTTTGAACAAGCACCTGAGCGATTGCATCTGTAACACCATCAATTTGAATAAGGTTGGCAACAGACTTATTAACTCTCTCTTGAAGTTTAGACTTAGAGATGATGTTAATTTTGAAGCCTGTAAGCATCGCTGCAAGTCTTACGTTTTGACCTCTACGACCAATTGCAAGTGATAGTTGATCTTCATCAACAACAACGTCCATTGAATTCTCTTCACCGTTGATTTGGATATTAGAAATTTCAGATGGCGCAAGAGCAGCTCTAGCAAAAGAATCTACATCATCAGAGTATTTAACGATATCGATCTTCTCACCTTGAAGTTCATTAACAATATTTTGAACTCTTGAACCTTTCATACCAACACAAGCACCAACTGGGTCAATTTCTCTGTCTACAGAAGTAACCGCAATTTTAGCGCGTTGACCTGGCTCACGAGCAGCAGATTTAATTTCAATTGTTCCCTCTTGAATTTCTGGAACTTCCATTTCAAAAAGTTTAACAAGAAATAGTGGAGACGTTCTAGAAAGACGAATCTCAGGTCCTCTATTAGTCATAACTACATCTGTTAGGTAAGCTTGAATTCTATCGCCTGGCTTAAAGTTCTCACCTGGGATAATTTCTCTACGAGAAAGAACAGCATCGGCCTTACCAAGGTCAACGATGATATTTCCTCTTTCATATCTTCTAGCGATACCTGTAACAAGATCACCTTCTTTGTGCTTGAATTCAGAAAAGAGAATTTCTCTTTCAGCATCACGCACTTTTTGGAAAATGATTTGACGAGCTGTTTGCACATCAACTCTTGTAAAATTAGGGTTTTCAATTTTTATCCCTAATTGGTCACCAACTTCTACATCTTCATCTAATTCTTTAGCGTCATTTAATGAGATTTCAACAATAGCATCTCTCACTGTTTCAACAACGTTTTTATATTGATAGATTTCGATATCGTCATCAGCTTCATTATAACGAGTCTCATATTCACCTTGGATTCCAAACTTCTTTCTTGCTGTTACAAGAAAAGCCTGCTCAATGGCCTTAACAATAATGGCCCTGTCGATTCCACGATCTTTTCCAAGCGTTTCAATTACTCTTCCTAGTTCTGAAAAGTTCATACTAACCTTCCTTAATCAATTTAATTCTCTAATTTTCGAGAATGGGTTCTAAATTTGCTTTTTTAATATCTGAATACTTAAGTTCTATTTCATTGCCTTCAACATCGACCAAGATCCCTTGCTCATCTGCATTTTTTAGGACACCAATAAACTTCTTAGAGTTCTTTAGTGACCTTGGTAAATCAACCTTGGCATACTCATTCAATTTACCAAAAACTGTGAGTTGTACACGCTCATTCACTCCACCAACAAAATGTTCAACTGAAGTTAAGTTTCTAAAAATCCCAGGACTAGAAACTTCAAGAGTCAACTCACTTGGCATCCACTCTAGCGTATCAATATGAGGAGACAGAGCTCTATCCACGGCAGCACAATCATCTAGAACAGCTGTTTTTGTCTCTGGGTTCATAATGTAGACACGCAATGTGTAGCTACCGTAAATATATTCAAGGTCATAGAGTTTATACTCAAGCTCTTCTACAACTTGTGTACACAGCTCAAAAAACTTTTTCTCTAAACCTTTACGTTCTTCTTTTAATACCATCTCATTCCAACCAAAAATTTTTTGGTCCCTAATAAAAAAAAAGGGCAGATCTTAAATCTACCCAAAAAGCAAACTGCTTAATGTCTTAGAACACTCAATAAATAAAAAATTGAAGTGTAGTACACTTTTATCAATAATTTACTAGTTTTGCAAGAACTGAAACGATCAGATTTATATTAGTAATTATACATAATATACGCATCATCACCATTTGAATAAAAATTCTTTACGCGACGCTGCACTTCTATACCGCATTTTTCATACAACTTTATGGCAGCTTCATTCTTGGTGGCCACTTCTAAATAGATTCCAGATAGGCCGCGCTCCAACAAATCTCTTACACAGGCCATCATAAAATTATATCCTATTTTTTGTTTACGGGCCGACTGATCAACGGCAATCTTGTGCAAATGGCCTACTTCACCATCATTTATCTCTTCAAATAGAGCGCTGGCCTGCAATTGACCATTTTGACGATAAAGGAATAAATGAAATTTTCGAGTGCGACAAAAATCTTTCCAAGAGTTCAATGTCCAGGCATATGGGAAGTTTAGCTCATCAAAGTGCACAAGCTCTTGGAAAAGGGCCTCATCTGGCATTTTGGTTTCATCGAAATAATCAGTAATATAATTCATAATTCACCTTTTTTAGCACTGTTTCTAAAAAGGAGTTCAAAGATTCTGTTTGACGATTTTTTGATCGAGATATGAAGCGATTTCTTAAATAAACTTCTAAATATAGCAGCTCTTTTTCAATTTCATTTAAATCTGAAACAGCTTTGTAGCAAGACTTGAAGTTAAGAGAAACTAATAATTCAGGATTAAAAGAAACTGACGTTCCTGGAATAAAATTTCGAATTTTTAATAATGTGAGAAGTAATTGAACTTCACTCTCACGTTTTCGAAGCTCTTCCAAATCCAATGGCAGTGCTCCAAAATCAAGGGGTGCCTGATTTGGCAAATTATTCTTTTCCATATGGCCCACAAGAAATGATTTCTTGAGGCATCTAAAGCGGCCATAAGAATTTAAAATGGGATTTAGTTCAGAGACAAAGTAAGGTCTCGTTTCAACGCGAAAAACAGCTCTGTCTTGGACGAGAATTGTTCCCGACTTTTCAGCAAAGCCTGCCATAGAGCAGGCCAAGAGCAATGAAACAAGCGCGATCCTTCGCACCATGATTTCCCCTTGTGATTAAACTGGTGAAGCTAAATCAACGTTGGCAATCGGTGCTTCTGGATGAGATTTTGCTTCCATGTGGAATCTGATCTTCACAAGTGGATTAAAAGTATAACCGTCTTTTCCACGGATAATATACTTTCTCTTGTCATCAGTTTCACCTTTAGGCTCAATCAACTTTCTTAGACGTGACACACTTGTATAGATCAATTTGTCATGAATAAGAGGATTGTATTCATCTTTCCAAATAGCTTTTGCCAACTGTTCTTTATCATAATAGGTTCCAGCATTTTTTGAAAGAAGAAATAAAATCTCAAGAAGAACAAAACGGTGCTTGAAGTCAATGATTCCAAGATGTCTCTCTTTAATTAGACGATTTGTCTTATCAAGATAAAGATCAACACTGGCATCATTTACATCTTCAATTTCAGAAAGAATAAGTTGTTCTAAACGCTTAAATACTTTTGGATCATTAACCTCTTTTGATAGCTCAAAATATAGTAGCGCACGAGAGAAGTCTCCAGAAAGCTTATAGGCCTTACCTTTAAGAAGAAGAATATAACCGTGAAGGTTCCAACACTTCTTATCTTGAAGGGTATTATTAGCAAGAGTTAAGTAATCAAGGGCCTTATTGCTATCACCAATTTCAACAAAAACTTTTGCAAAAAGGTTGTACATAGCACCACGAAGGTATGATTTATCAACAATCTCTAAAAGATCACTTAGTTGTTTAAGATAAACGAGAGATTCATTTAATGAATTTCTGTGAAAGGCATTTTGCGCGAGCGCAAGTAAACATTTAGCTAGTAAATCTGGCTCATTTTCTTCACGGGCCTTTTTACAAGCTAATTCGTAATTTTCTCTAGCAGTAATAAAGTCACCGCTATAATTTTTTACGATCCCTACGTTGTAGAAGTATTCTGCATGCAGACTTCCCAGAACAGTCGCAAGGTTTTCAACAAGAATTTCAGCTTGCTGAATATATGTTTTCGCTTTGTGATTTTCTAATTTTTCAGAAGCAATACGAATCAAAAACCCGTAAATTTTGAACATTGAATATGTATCACGAGGCTCAGTCGCAAGACTTAAGGCCTTGATAAAATTCACTTCTGCGTTTGTTAAGTCGGCCTTATCGTAATAAATCTTACCCAATTGGTAGTAAGATCGACCTACTTCTAAATCGTTAACTGCTTCCTGAGGCGGTATTAAGCTTTCTTTGTTCGCTAAAAAAGCCAGTGTTCCAATAGTCGCTTCAGTGTTTATGCTGCTGGTTTCGTGCATAGAGTTCCCTTGTCAAAATTCCCATCTATGTTTCCCAAAGATGCGAATACTTACCACATTTTCACGCTGATAGTCAAAATCTATTCATAAATATGTAAAAATTATGTTCAACTCGTTGATTTAATAGGTACGCATTGCTATTGTGTGAAGATATAAATTTAGAGTATTTTTAGCGACTTAGACTCGGAGCACAAACAAATGGCAAAATTTGACCTCGATACTATTAGACACTCGTCGGCCCACCTTATGGCCCAAGCTATCAACAGGCTCTACCCTGATGCTCATGTGCAATTTGGTGTTGGACCCGTAATCGATTACGGCTTTTACTATGATGTAGACATGGACCACAAGCTTACCGATGAAGACCTCGTTAAAATTGAAGAGACCATGCAACAGATCATTAAAGAAGATCTGAAGATAGAAAGAAAAGTAATGTCTCGTGATGAGGCCGTAAAATTTTTCGCAGATATGGGACAAACTTTAAAAGTAGAACTTATTAAAGATATTCCCGCTACTGAAGAAATTTCTTGCTACCAACAAGGTGAGTTTATCGACCTGTGCCGTGGACCACACGTTGAGAGTACAAAACAACTTTCTACAAGTTTTAAGCTTCTTAACATTGCCGGTGCTTACTGGCGTGGTAATGAAAAAAATAAAATGCTTCAAAGAATTTACGCTGCAAGCTTTCTAGATAAGAAAGATCTAAAAAAATACTTGAGTGATCTTGAAGAAGCTAAAAAACGCGACCACAGAAAACTTGGTAAAGAGTTAGAGCTTTTTCACTTTGAACCAATGATTGCTCCAGGGTCACCATTTTTTATGCCAAAAGGTGCTTTCGTTTATAATGAACTTATCGAGTTCATGAGAAGAATTTACAGAAAGTTTGGATACTCAGAAGTTATTACGCCGCAAGTTCTGGACAGTGAACTATGGCATACTTCAGGACACTACGCTCACTACAAAGAAAATATGTACTTCTCTAGCATTGATGAAAGAGAATACGCAGTGAAGCCAATGAACTGTCCATGTCACATGCTTATGTTCAAGCATTACAAGTACAGCTACCGCGACCTACCTCTAAGATATGCAGACTTTGGACGTCTTCACCGTTATGAAAAAGCTGGTGCTGTCGCAGGTCTAACTCGTGTTAGAACTTTCTGCCAAGATGATGCCCACATCTTTATTGCTCTTGATGAAATTCAAGGGGAAATTCAAAGCTTAATGGAGATGTTCTTCACTTGTTACGAACACTTCGGCTTCCAAGGTATCAAAGTTAATCTTTCAACTCGTCCAGAAGAAAAAGCGGGAGACGATGCGACTTGGGATAAAGCTGAAAATGCCCTTAAGCAAGCTCTAGAAAGTTCAGGATATGAATATTTTGTAAAAGAAGGAGATGGTGCATTTTACGGTCCAAAAATTGACGTAGAAATCGCCGATGCCCTTGGAAGATACTTCCAACTTGGAACAATCCAACTAGATTTCCAACTTCCAGAGAGATTTGATCTTACTTTCACAAATAAAGAAGGTGCCGACGAAAGACCTGTAGTTCTTCACCGTGCCCTACTTGGATCTCTTGAAAGATTCTTCGGTGTTTACCTTGAGCACGTTGCAGGAGCATTCCCATTCTGGTTGGCCCCTGAACAGGCCATTATCGTACCAGTTAACAATGATATTCATCTTGCTTATGCAAATGAACTCGCTCGCACACTGAATAACAAAGGTCTGCGCGTAAAAGTTGACGATAGAAATGAATCAATGGGTTACAAAACTCGCCAAATTCAAAAGGCGAAGGTTCCTTATATGATCGTTATCGGAGATCGCGAAATGGAGACAAATTCAGTCAGTCTTCGTGGTTACGGAGAAAAAGGATCAAAAACTTTAACTAACGATGAACTTTTCTCTCTTTTTGCTGAACTAGATGCCGATAAAGTACCTAAGAAACTAAGAAATTAAATGATATAATGGGGCAACCATAGGTTGCCCCTTTTTTGATACAAGGATAAGTGTCATGAAAAAAAATATTCTCCTCATCTGTGGCGGGGGAAGCACAGAACACGAAATTTCCCTCATCTCTGCCGAATATATCTACGAAAATCTCAAATCGAATCCAGACTTTAATATCTTTCATGTCACTATTCAAAAAGATGGTGTCCGCATAGATCGCGATGGTCTTGAAGTAGAACTTCGTCGTGCGGGAGAAATTGTCTGGAAGGAAAGTGGCAAGAGTGAAAGGCTTCACTTTGCAGTTCCTTGCATTCATGGGCCTCCTGGAGAAACAGGTGAAATTCAAGCCGTTTTTGAAATGATGGGACTTCCCTATCTGGGTTGTGGCCCAGAAGCAAGTCAAATTTGTTTTAATAAGATTACAACCAAACTTTGGTTTAATGCTCTAGAAATCAATAATACACCTTATATTTTCCTAAGTGAAAATAGCGCGGAATCAGTTAAAAAGGCGCAGGATTTTTACGACAAAAATAAAAGTGGCTTCATCAAGGCCGCTCGTCAAGGTTCAAGCGTTGGATGCTATCTTGTAAAAGAGAAGAGCGAAATTGAACAGCATTTAGATAATGCTTTTAAACTTTCAGAACAAGTTCTAATGGAAGTAACAGTAAATGCGAGAGAGCTAGAAATCGCCGCTTATGAATATGATGGCAAAATCCATGTCACAATTCCTGGTGAGATTAGTTGTCCATCAAAGTTCTACACTTATGAAGAAAAATATTCTAATGCCTCACATACAACAACTGAAGTTGTCGCGCCAAATCTTACAAGCGATCAAGTTAAAGTTATGCAAAACTTTGCACGCAAGGCCTTTACAGGACTGAAGCTTAAGCACTTGTCGAGAATTGATTTCTTCTTAACTGATGATGGCAAGATTTATCTTAACGAAATTAATACATTCCCAGGAATGACTCCCATTTCGATGTTTCCAAAAATGATGGAACACAATGGTCATAAATTCAAAGATTACTTAACTCAAATCATTACAAAGAATGCGAGAAGCTAATGAAACTAATTAACAAGAACGATGAAATTTTTGCAAAAAAAGAATTAGATAAACTCTACGACAATAAAAAGGCCCCGGCCGAAAAGAAAGAATATCTTACAGATTTGAAAAATGGTCGTGGTCCTTATTTTGCTGTAGAAACAAGTGATGGAAGTCCCCATTACTTTATGGATGCAGCCTCACAAATTGCAACTCTCGGTCTTGGTTTCAATCCTTCTTCTTTCTTTGGTACAAATCATTTAGAAGAATGCTGGACAAATGAACAGCATACACAAAATTTTCTGAATCTAAAAAAATCACTCAACGACTTTTTTCAAAGAAAATTAGGTTGGAATAATGTTCACATGAGCTTCACAAATTCAGGAGCTGAATCAAATGAAGTGGCACTAGGACTTGCTTATAAAAATAGGGCCAATAAAAATGCCAAAAAAGTCCTGTGCTTTGAAGGCTCTTTTCATGGCCGTATGATGGTTGCCCTGATGAGCACTTGGAATCAATCAAAAAGAGCGCCATTCGAATGGCCTGGTTTTGAATCAATCTATGCTCCTTTTCCAGAAGATAAATCAGGTCAGGCACTTATTAAGGCCGATAAAGAATGGCTTAAAACTTGGGAAAATGCCGTATCGAGAAGTTTCACGGCCCCAAAAAGTAATGATGAACTTGTTCAAAAAGAAATTGATTCACTAACATATGTTCGTGACCACATTAAAAATGGCGAGATCTTCGCCGTTATCATTGAACCAATGCAATGTGAAGGCGGAGATCGTTATGCTACGAACCGCTTCTTTCAAGCTTTAACAGTTTTATGTAAATCTTACGGTGTGGCCATTATTTTTGATGAAGTTCAAACAGGTTTTCACTTAGGTCGTGAATTTTTCTGGCACAAAGAATTTCAACTTCAAAACTCGAAAGGAGAAGAAATTCTACCCGACTATGTAACATGTGCAAAAAAAGCACAAACTGGAATTGTCCTCTCTCCAATTGATGGAATCGAAAACCAAGAAGTTTCAGTTGCAAGTATATATCGCGGATACATCCATGCCCTCATGATGGATCAATTGAGCGATGATATTGTTGATCTTGAAAAAAGAACAGAGAAAAAACTCTATGATTTTTGTCGCAAGCACGCTGACTATGTCACAAATCCGAGAGTTCATGGAATGGCCTTTGGATTCGATTTAAAAGACAAGGCCAATGTAAATGAATTTATTAAACACAGATTTGAATTTGGTCTTCTCTATTATCCGGCGGGTGATGAAACGCTTCGCTTTAGATTAAATACGGCCTATAGAGATAGTGATATAGACTTCTTATTTCAGCACATGGACTTGATTGCCAGAAGAGTCTTTAAGAATGAAGACGTGTCACCACTAGAGTGTGCTCCGGAGTTTTCTAATAAAGTTGAAGATACTTATTTTTGGCAAGAAATCTTTATTGAGGCCAGACTTTTAAAGCTCGCCGACAAAAGTGCTTCAACGCTTGTAAAGATGGCCAAGGAATGGATTGAAGAGAGAACTCAATTTACTTTGACTGAAATAACTCTTTCAAATTTTGCACAATACAAAGATAAAATTATCGCTCTTGAAAAAGAGGTCTATGAGCCCGCACGCCAAACAGAAATTGAAAAGTTCGAAAAAACTGTAACTCACAAAAACTCATTGGCCTATGCTTTAGAAAAAGAGGGAAAGATTTTGGCCATCTCCTTTGCCGGTCCAATGAAGCTCTATCCACTTGAGCGTGGTCTTAGAAAAGATCCAAACTTTGAAAATGAAAATTGCCTGTATATGCTTGACACAACGGCATCGAACAATATGCAAGGAAAAGGTCTAGGAACATATCTTAAAAACTATCTATTTTTAAATGGTATTGAAAAAGATATTAAAAAAATCAACGGAAGAAACAGAGACCATATGGCCAGGGCCATGTTCTCTATAAACCTTTCTCTCGGTGCTGTGTTAACAGACTACATGAGAGAGGACTACCCTGATTTCGAACAATATAGAGATGTCCTTTACTATAACTCTACGACAGAGTGGAATAAAACGACGAACTTTCTAAGTAGCGCCATCAATGCCCCAATGGGACTTGGCAATCTTGATGTAAATTACTGCAAAGAACAACTTCCTTCTTTGATTAATAAAATTTGCCTCTCAAATTTTATCAGTAAAAGATTTTCAAATTTCATTACTAAAATGCTTTCGTCTTTACCGGCACAGCTTAGACATAGTTATACGGCCAGTGGGCAAAGTGAATGTGTAGATAAAATCGCACGCTCTATTTGGTTTAACCAAGATGAGAACAAAAAGAGTTTTAAAAATATCACTTTTGATGGTCATTATTTTGGGAAAGGAAGTTTTGTCTCACGCTCATTATCGTATGGAGATGAATTCTTTCCAGTAACGAAAATCACCTGTCCAACTGTTGATAAGGATCGTTCACTTAAGGAACTTGAAACGGCACTAAAAAATGAAAAATTCTTGGCCTTATGGCTAGAGCCTCTTATAAGTAAAAAAATGGAGAGGATCTCAAAAGATACGCTCAGAGAAATTTTAATGATTGCAAAAAAATACAACACTCCAGTTGTTTATAATGAAACAGCATCTTCTCTATACCGCTATGATATGGACTCATACAGTGTATCAAATATTGAAGAACTTAGACCAAATGCTGTGATGATCTTCATGGGAGGACAGGCCGCTCTGTGTGCAATGGAAGAGCAGTTTTTCATCGATAAGCCTCTCATGGTGATTAGTACTTGGGATGGTGATGAATTCTCATTTGGAACTTATCTTAAAGCAAAAGAGGCCATTGAAAATGATATGGCCTTGTACAAAAAAACAGTTACACAATTTCAAAATGAACTTGGAGCGCTTTTAAATCACTACCCTATTTCAAAAATTGATATAGACTCAGGTGTTGGGCATTTCACAGGACATATTCCTCTAACGACACAAGCTCTTTTTGAAAAAAATGGTGAGAACTTTATCGTTTGTCCGAGTTATGAACAAATGAAGAAGTTTTTAAAATACTAATTAAGAGCTAAAAGAGTAGCATTATGACAGATTTAAATTTCCCTCATATAATCTATAAAGATGGTGCCTCATTCAAAGAATGGGGCCTTCATCATGGAAAGAGTTTCAAAGGGGCCATTGCTGAGCTTGCGGCCATAAGAAAAGATCTGATGTTAAAGAAAAACCCTTCTTTAAAATCAAAACTCTCCGAGCTTGCTATGGAACAATTTAACTGTACTAAGCTCTTTGCTCCTCATCTAGCACAAGAACTTGAAGGGATTGCCCAAGGGGCCGAAGTCGATCTCGTTGATATAGTAATCCTCAATAATTATACCGATTTTCGTGATATCGAGCTACCAGAAGAAGGATGCTCAACAATTCACCTCCATTCACAAAACCAACAAGTCTCAGGACAAACTTGGGATATGCATCAAAGTGCTAAGAATTATCTGTGCACCATCGAAATTCCAGCAAGTAAAGAAGGACCGAAAATGCACGTCCTCTCTCTTGTTGGTTGCTTAGGTCTCATGGGGGTCAGTGATACAGGTCTTTTTATTGGCGTTAATAATATTAATACAGAAAACGCTCGTGCAGGTCTCATATGGCCCGCACTTGTTCGTCGCACTCTTGAGCATCCATGCTTTAATAGTATGAGAGAAACACTAGTAAACGCCCCTGTAACCTCAGGTCACAACTATCTCATTAGTAGTGTTGGGCAAAGTGAGCACTGGGAAATTGCCCCAAGTGCAAAGGCCATGGTTGGAAAAACCAATGATTCTTCATTGGGCAAGACATTTCATACTAATCATTGCCTAGGTGATGAACTTAAACTAATCGAACAAAAAACGGCTCAAAGTTCAACGACATTTAACCGATATTCTTTGTTAGAAAAAAAGATTGGCCAATGTGAGACTTATGAAGATTTAATTAATCTCCTAGGGGATCATGATGGCCATCCAAAATCAATTTGTTCGCACTTTGCA
Organism: Bacteriovorax sp. BSW11_IV; assembly: GCF_000447755.1. Classification (GTDB taxonomy): domain Bacteria; phylum Bdellovibrionota; class Bacteriovoracia; order Bacteriovoracales; family Bacteriovoracaceae; genus BSW11-IV. The sequence continues at coordinate 228,475 of NZ_AUNE01000010.1, forward strand.
TCAGGGGCCCAAGACCCATCCATGACTTGTGGAGGTGGAGTTTACGACCATTTGACAAAAAGGTTGTTTTTTTGGCGCGGCTGCAAGGTGTATGATGATAACTACGAAGAAAGAGAGCTAACTTTCTAGCTCCTCTTCCCAAGCTAAGGAGTTCGCTATGGGAAATCGTCCATTCTTTATTACTTGGCAATCCCAAGACTCCGATCATTTTTTCCAATACGAAAAGGCAAATGGAGCGACTTTTATTTTAAAAGACGGTAAAAAAATTATGGATCTCTCGTCCATAAGTTATCACGCGGCCTTTGGCTCAAATAACCCTGAAATTATCAAGGCCATCGCCAAGCAATCGGTTCGCTTTAGCGTTTCAAATCCAAAAGCAATGTTCTCTTTAAAAGACGAAGTTTCATTCGAACTTCTTGAACATCTAAAAAAGAAAACGGGAAAAATCCTCTACACGGTCTCTGGGGCAGAATCTGTAGAGAATGCTTTGAAACTGGCCCGCTATACAACGAAGAAAAAAATTATTCTCGCCAGAGAGCGCTCTTATCACGGGGCCAGTCTTGGAGCTCTCTCTGTGACAGGAGATTGGCGCAATAAGGCCCATGCGACTCCAAAAGATTGGACAGTTCGCATACCTGAACCCAGTGAACCTAATGCCATAGAAAAAACCAGGGCCATTATCAAAAAAGTTGGTCCAGATAAAATTGCGGCCTTTTGTCTCGAAACAATCACTGGTGGTAATGGTGTGATCATTGCCAGCAAAGAATGGTGGCAAGGTATCCAAAAAATTTGCGATGAATATGGAATACTTCTTATTCTAGATGAAGTCGTTTGTGGTTTTGGAAGAACAGGAAAAAACTTTGGTTTTCACCACTACCCTATAAAACCCGATATGGTTTGCATGGCCAAGGCCATTACAGGTGGGCATATTCCGTTTGGTGCTGTTTGGGTTAGTGAGAAAATTTCTAAGACTTTTGACCATGAAGTTTTTAGCTTCGGTCTAACAAATTACGCTCACCCGCTAGGTCTTGCTGCAACAAAAAAAGTCCTACAAATCCTAGAAAGGCCAAAATTTAAGCAACATTTAAAGGCCCTAGAAATTGTCTTTAAAAAATATATGAAAAGCTTTGCTAAATTCCAATGTGTAAAAGAAGTCAGACAAGTTGGTCTTCTTGCTGCCGTTGAGTTAAAAGAAAAAGACGACTACTTTTTTAAATTACTAAAAAAAGAAATATTCGTATCACAAATTGGGAATTCATTTATTTTCTGCCCCGCCTACATCTTGTCACCAAAACAATTGGAGCTAGGGCTTAAAAAGTTTGAATCACTTCTTATGGAGATTGAACATGAGTTCAAAGGTATACAAAAACGCAACAGAAGCGCTTAAAGATATTCACAACGGGGCCAGCATCATGAGTGGTGGCTTTGGACTGTGTGGAATTCCTGAAAATAGTATCGATGCCCTTACAAAAATGGATATCAAAGACCTCACTGTTATTTCCAATAATATTGGAAACTCAGGGCGTGGACTTGTTAAAATTCTGATCCAAGACAAAATTAAAAAGGCGTACTGTTCATATGTTGGAGGAAATCCTGATCTTGAAACAAGAATTATGAACAAAGAAATCGATATTGAACTCGTCCCCCAAGGGACATTCTCAGAGCGAATTAGGGCCGCTGGTTTGGGTATTAGGGCCTTCTATACACCGACCGGTTATGGAACTGTAGTTGCTGACGGAAAAGAAGTTAAACACTTCGACAGACCCTGTATTCTTGAAGAGGCCTTACATGCGGACTTTGCAATCATCAAAGCGCAAAAAGGCGATACTTTTGGAAATCTTTGGTTCAAAGAAACGGCGAGAAACTTCTCCCCTCTCATGGCCATGGCCGCAAAGACAACAATCGTTGAAGTAGAGCAGCTTGTAGAAGTTGGCGAGCTTGCAGCTGAGGATATACATCTTCCAGGCATATTTGTTCAGAGAATTTATCAAGGAACAAATTATAAAAACGACATCGAATTTTTAAAAGTTCAAGAGGATTAATATGAGCTGGACCAACGAGCAAATTGCCGACAAAGTTCTTGAATATATCAATGACTTCACAAGTGTGAATTTAGGTATCGGTCTTCCAACAATGGTGGCCGAAAGAATTCCAGAAGATAAAGGTTTATGGGTTCATTCTGAAAATGGCGTCTTAGGCGTAAAAGGAAGACCTACAAAAGACTCTGTTAGCCCGACACTTATCAATGCAGGAAAAGAGACAGTCTCGATTCAAAAAGGGGCCTCTTTCTTTGATAGTTCATTGAGTTTTGGAATGATTCGCGGTGGCCATATCGACTACTGCATCCTAGGAGGAATGGAAGTTGATAGCGAAGGCTCTTTGGCCAATTGGATGATTCCTGGAAAGAAATTGACAGGCATGGGCGGTGCCATGGACCTTGTACACGGCGCCAAGCAGGTCTATGTGATGATGAACCACTTCAACAAAGATGGACAATCTAAACTTGTTCCAAAGTGTACTTTGCCCCTAACTGGTTTTGGTGTTGTCAGTCTTGTTTTTACTGATCAAGGTGTGTTCAGACCGTCTGGTAATGGTTTTGAAGTGCTAGAGCTTGCGGATAAATCAAAAACAAAAGAAGAGCTTTTCTAGAAATAAAAAAGGGAGCCCTGCATTGCTCCCTTCTTTCGGCTTCCTGCCTGTCGTCAACAACTTCCTGTCGTTCACAGTTTTATTATAGCCACAAAATTAATTTCCTGCACAAAAAAAAACACATGGAAACTTTTTCCACCATAGGGGCAGACATGAATTGACGTAAGTCATTTGGCCAATTAAAATTTTAAAAAAAGGTTTTAAAAAGATGATCAATTTACTCTGGAAATTACACCGCGTTTTATTTCCTAATTCCTATAAACTTCACAGCTTTACGTACTATATCCCTGCACCACCAATGCGCAAGTCGGGCTATAGAGAAACGGAGTTTGATCAAAACCTCTTTCAATTTATTAATCAAGGTCACGACTTAGTTGATATAAAGCCTCAATCAAATCCAGGTGTCGATCAATCTGGTTTATGGGTTCTTGTGCTCGTGCGCGACAGAAGACCAAACCAAAGGCCACCTGTGTTTAACGATTTTGATCAAAAAGAAAGTGAAACTATTGAAGGACTTTATCAAATTCATGACTAAATTTTTAATTTCCATTCTTGTTCTTAGTTTTTTGTCCTCATGTGCTCTCATTGTTGAAGCAGACAAAGGACAAGAAGACATCGTTTTAAAAGAAAAAAGCAAAAATGACTTTATGTGCGACCAAAATCATAAATCCCAATTGCTCACACAAACAAATGAAAGTGATGAATTACTCTCAAAATTAAAGTTAAAAAATAAACTAACAAGTACTGAGAGTTTTGTCGTTCTAGTACTTGCTGAAATGCTCTACTCTCCCTATATTTTTTCACCTGATGCTAAAATGCAAATTCTTGAAATTGAAGGCGATAAAAGAAGCCACGCTTTCTATAATGGTGAAAGTAATCTTATCTGGACATTAAACGACATTCTAAAAAATGATAAGAAGTCCCGTTCACTCTATGCGCTAGCGACACTAGTTGAAAAATCTGCTCCAGACAGAATTTCCATATCTGATCGTTTTTCAACTTTTCTTCAAGAATACAAAGATAAACTCTATCAAATTCCGAGTTACAAAAAATATTATTTCAGAGCAGGACAAATCCTTAAAGAAAATGAAACCATTCCAAAAGTTAACCTGGCTTCATTAGTCTCAAAGTATTTATCAAAAAAAGTAAAACCAGAAGTTCAACATTATCTTTTTGACTACAAAACGGACAAGGATAATTACAAATGTAACTTTGATCTCAATATTTACGATAACTCTATCTACATGGTCTCAGACACAACAAGAGTCTTTCGCGGCCAAATCGGTCTACAAGATGGAAAAAAGGCCCTTTATGCGACAATCTCTTTCACTCCGCAATTAGACTCAGACAGAAGTGATTTTCTCTTCTATAGCTCTAAAAAAGTGACCCCAAGTGGATTGTGCTTCAATACAAATAATAACAATGTTTTTATGTCCTCCAAAGGCCCAGACCCAGGTCAACTCCTTCATAAACATATTGTTAAAATGACAAATGTTCATAATGAACAAGATCTCGAAAGGGCCCTTACCGCTCCACGATTTCTAATTCTTGTTCCTCCTAAAAGGCTTGTTCTTGAGACCAAAAGAACAAAAATTGAAGAACTAGAATACTTACAGGGCCTCAATATGCCTATCTACCACACTGACAATATTGGAAATATCTGGGGTTCTTATGACAACAGACTCTTCAAAGATTTCCGCTCTCGCGATCAATTAAAATGCAGTTCATTGTAAAAGGTAAGGCCTCAGGAAAAATAGTTAAGTCTCTCGAAATCACACGTGATGATTTTGAGCTAAACCTCATGGACTTTTTACTGCGAAACTCCATTCCAGTGGCCTCTTCTTGTGCAGGAGTTGGAATTTGTAAAAAATGCACAACAGCATCTGGCCTCTTGAGCTGCTCTTTGGCCCTTTATGATTACATCAATCTCTTTGGTGCGACCATAGAATTTGATTATCTTTAGCCTCTGTATTATTGTGTTTTCTTTTGGCCATATTTTGGGGATAATAAAGAAAATAGACAAAGGTTATAATCATGCGCTACCTCTCATTTGACATCGAGGCCACAGGTCTTAGAGAAAAAGATCTTATTATCGAATTTGCTTGTATTCCATTTGATAGTCACACAAAAATTTTAGAAGAAGGAATGTCAAAACACTTTTATGTGCAATGTCCATCATTCCAAAGCCTAAGAGATGATCTTGATCCATGGGTTGTAGAGCACAATGAGGGGCTAATCAGAAAGGCCCATAAAGATGGTGTCACTCTTGAAGTATTCAAAGAACAACTTGAAAACTATCTGACCTCATCAATGATGAAAGAATACTTTCAAAATAAGAGAATTACTCTTTTTGGTAAATCAATGAATGCCATCGATCTTCCCTTTCTTAACCGCGATCTAGGTTGGGAATTTATGAGAAAGCATTTCAACCACAGAGTTCTTGATTTAACTTGTATCACATATGGTCTTATTGATATGAAAACAATTCCACCAGAGTGTGAGTCTGGATCAGAACTAATGAAATATCTAGGAATGGGTCAAGTTGCCCATACTGCTTTAGAGGACGCAAGAAATACGGCCCTTATGTACCTAAAGCTTCTAAGAAAAGTTGCCCAGCAAAATAATTCTTAATTTCTTCCCAAGGCAACAGCAGGGTTCAACGCCTTGCTGTTGTGACGGATTTCAAAATGCAGGTGATTACCTGTCGAACGACCAGTACTTCCAACGTGACCAATAACTTGTCCTTGGAAAACCTTTTGACCTTTGTAAGTTAAATTCTTATCAGCATGGCCATAGACAGTGAAAAAACCATCTTCATGTGCAACAACTGTTAAATTCCCGTAACCACCAAGCTCACGACCAGAGTAAACGACCACACCATCTGCAGCGGATACAAAATGTGCCCCTTTACGAGCAGCAATATCGATCCCTTCGTGCTTACGGCCCCAGCGATGACCAAAATTTGAACTGATTCTTTTTGAACTAGGAACTGGCCATACGAATTGACCACTCGCTAAATAGAGATTTGTATTTTCTTCATTAGCACTTTCAAAAGAAGCTGGTGAACGATTGCCACGAGTATTGGCGATAATTCCACGCTTTAGAGGTACAAAAACCCATTCTCCGGCCTTGAAAGTCTTACCTGGGTTAAACTCTTGCAGCTTAAGGGGAGAAACGTTTAGCTCTTTGCTTAAACTCTCTAAATTGTCTTCATTAGTAAGTTGAATATGGTGCCCACTGTTCATGTGAGCACAAGAGGCCAACAGACTAATAGAAAAAATAATTGTAATTAGCTTAAGTGTTCTCAATTCCCTTAGACCCTGAGTTAAGTAGTTTATCAATTAAGTCAGATAATTTACCTACTTCTTCGGTCGGATTTACAGAAAAGTTGAGTGGAGTGATCGAGATTTTTCCCTTATCTACGGCATTACAGTCACTTCCGTCTGTTTGGCAATGTCCTTTATAGACGCCACCAATCCAAAAGTACGGGCGATCTTTGAAATCTCGTCTTTCTTTTATCTCTTCCGAGTAAAAACGAAATCCAAGGGCCGTAATCTCATGGCCTTTAATCTCGTTTTCAGGAAGATCGGGAACGTTGATATTAATGAGATCATACTTACCCATGTATTTGTGAATTCCCATCAATACGAGCTCTCGCACAAAATTGGCAGCGCTTTTATAATGGATATTGTCTTTGTGATGGGCAAAGTAATCGATATCGGTACTCACAGATATAGCAGCAATTCCCCTAAAGGCAGCTTCTCTAGCAGCGGCAACAGTTCCAGAATAATAAATATCTTGTCCCAAATTGGCACCGCGATTTATTCCAGAAATGACAAGATCAGGCTTTTCTTTTAAGACATGGGCAATACCCATAAGAGCACAATCGGCCGGGTAGCCAGATAGGCCATAGAAGTTCTCTTTTACTTTTTCAAGTCTAAGAGGTTGATCAAGTGTGAGAGTGTGTCCAGTTGTCGATCTTTCTTGTAGTGGTGCCACCACTGTAACATTGGCGATATCTTTAAGGGCGTCGTAAAGGGCCTGAATCCCTTCAGCATAAACGCCGTCATCATTACACAATAAAATATTCATAATCACTCCGCATTTTTAATGCATGAGTGATCACAAATTAAAGAGCATTTGTAAAGTTTTTTAAGGATTCAAGGGAACTTTGCAACTTATTTTGATCAACATTTCTGTAACAAATTTCAACATTTGAATTAACTGGCACAGAAATAACATTAAAATCAAAATACTCTGCAAGTGTAGGCATCACATTTGATGTCCAGTCCAATTTTAAGATTAATTGCCCATTGCGTTTTAATAAAACATCATGGGTCAAACGGTAAAAATTTTGAACAAAGGAAGTAAGAATATTTTTATTATGAGCGTCTTCTATATCGGAATAATTTAAAACGATACCTTTTAAAAGCGGTGATTTGAAAACAGAGATATCACTACATTGAACATTATAATGCCAAATAAAGGGCCTCGAAAATTGCTCATAGTATTCACATTTTTGATTATCTGAAAATTCTAAACTTACTGGCCCTGAGTAAATTGCATCCAATTTTTGAAGAGTATCTTTGATCATAAAATCAGGTTCGTTCTCGTATTGGATAGAAAATGGAAGCGTAGAATTTTTAAGAACAGTAATAAAATCTAAAAAAAGATATTGCTGAATGAAGTTGAAACTTCTTGGCCTAAAATCAAACGTTAAGGCCGTATTGGCCTTTGTCTGTAGTAGCTGAATAGTTTTTTTATCGTAAAGGCCTTCTAGCCTCATTACCCTTTTCATCATTTTTATTATACAAAAAATATTCTATCGCATAAAAAAAACTTTTCGGGCAAGATGTACCCACGGATTCAGGGTGAAACTGGCATGAATAAAGGCCAGGGGCCGTGGCGAGCATAATTTCACCACTGCTATTTTTTACAGTTTTGATATGAGAAGCTACTGATTTTACACATAATGAATTATATCTTTGCACATAGGCCTTTTTTCCAAATACAGTTCTGGAAAAGATCCCCGACCAATTCGGTATTTTCAATTTTTCAACTTGACCATGAATTGGTGATTTACATTTAACAATCTTGGCCCCATTTGCGAGCATCAACAGCTGATGACCAAGACATAGGCCCATGAAAAAAAGATCGGCCCGACCTAAATTCTCATTAATAAATTGAATGGCCTTTGGATACTGATTGGGATGCCCAGGACCTGGACCTAGCAGATAAACTCCGCTTTGGACTTCTAGTTGATCTAATTGTGTATGGGCAATGATTTTATGTTCAATGCCCATGGACGCAAGAATTGCACCAATATTGAAAGTAAAACTGTCATTGAAATCAATTATAGTAACCATTATTTTTGAAAGGAAACAAAGTTTCCTGAATTATAGTTAAATAAAAAATTAAATGAGATATCTTTTTGAATTTCATCTGTAGAGTATCTCACTTCCATTTTCCAACAGTTGTTATTAGGAGAATAGATCACACCATAAGTTGATTTCTCAAAGCTCTCTGTTTCAAGATTGTATTTACGATCAATTGAAAACTCGAAAAGATCCGTTGGTCTTAACCAAGCATTTAAGTTCATGTACTTATTGATCGGTCTCGCATTTGAATCATAATTAAAAGAAAACGCGTACCCAAAAATTGATAACGTTTGACCAACAGAGAAGTTGAATACGTGTTCTTGATTGTCATGAAAATAATATTCATTAGCGGCAAATCCAAAACTTCCAAGAGATAAACCAGTGGCAAGATGGAGTCTTGTTAAGCGCTGACTCGTACTGGCCCCCTCTGGAGCATTTAAATCAAGACCTTGAGAAATATTAAAATAAGCAATTCGTGAGTATGAAAAATTATCACGCAAGTATTTTTCATTTTCAAAAGGATTAAATTTATTAGGAACTTTTTTAATAAGAGAATTATTCCATTGAAGCTCTATTGTATTGCTAAGAGGTATATCTGTTTTAGAAGTGGCCTGGGACTTTTCAAACTCTTCTTCTCTTAGAGAATCAATACTATCAAAGTGACCAATCCCATCATCGGCACGAATTTGATTTAGAAAATCTTGATTTCCAGTATTTCCTTTATCGGCAAGTTGATAGTGCTTAAGCTTAAAAATTTGAGTATGCCTGTAAGCGTTGTTAATAACTTCCACTTGATCTTCAGTAAAATCTGCACGAATAACTGGAATTTTACCTATAAGATTTCCGTCAGTGACGTCTTCACTTTCTTTTTGAGGCAATTGAGTTTTACTTTTCTTAAAATCAATTTCAGAATAACTCACGCTGTCTCGAAAAGACACGCCATAGATTTTTTCCAATTCTAAACTCATTTCAGATTCTAAAAGCACAGCACTTTTTCTGAAAGTTCGCTCTCCTTGTTTTTCATAAGGAAAGTAATACCCTTGGTAATCATAAGTCGCTGAAGTGGCTATTTTAAAAGGACCAACATGCCCCATATGCCAATCGATACGAGGTTTAGCATTTAAACGTCTCGCATTTCTAATATAATTGCCTTCACTTAAATGATTTTGCTTAAACATGGAAAAATCAGAGTTCATGCTAAAAGTCAGGCGATTTAGTAGTGGGATATCAGAATAAAAAAGCTCTAGTTGACCAATATCAAAATTAACTCTTGGTAAAACTTGAACATAGCGGTGATCAAATCCCTTAGGATTTTCAAAGAGGAGATTTCGTCTGAAGTAAGACTCAACGCCAAGATTAAAAAAATCTTGTCTATAATCAAAGAAACCTTCAATCCCGGTATCACTGCCGCGAATTTTGCTTTCATTGAATTTCTGGTAATCGCGAACCATATCAAGATCACTCATTCCACTTACATATAGGTGATGAGTGAGATTGTTTGTAGGATTTAAATGCTGTTCGTACTCAGAAAAATGACGAAATTTAGTCGTCTTAGTTTCATCAAAAGTAAGCTTTCCCGGTTGCCAAATATTGTCAAACGATCCCTGCGAGTCTAGTTCAAACCATGATTTTTCACCAAGCGCCTGGCGGTATTGGAACTCTCCCCCCTTACCTCTTCTTCCATATAAGGCCGGTGAAATTGTCATATCGCTCGATTCACTAATGGCCCAGAAAAACGGCTGCTTAAAAAGCACAGACTCTTCGTAATTGAAACTTATGGAAGGAAAAAGAAGTCCAGTTTCACGCTCTTTCTTTATTGGTAAAACAATATAAGGAACATACATAACAATGACGCCATTGACTTTTATGTAAGCACCCTTGATACGAATATACTCTCCAAGAGTAATCTTTACATCACTACCTAGAATCGACCATGACTCTGGACAGTCACGACAAGTTGTATATTCTGCGTCGGTACCTTCAATATTATTCTCATCGATTCTCGCAATATACTTTCCGAGAACAGTGTAATTATCAGATAGTACTCTTGCATTATGAACGGCCATTTTTTTATCACGAAAGTCATAATCAATTCGCGAACCATACATGGTCATTGTGGCACTGACGTAGCGAACATTTCCGATGACAGTGGCCTTGCCGGCCTTAAATTCAACAATGGCCCTCTCCCCATAAAGAGCATCTTGACCGTAAGTAATAATAACGTTACCCACCGCTTCAAAGCGGTCATTTTTGGCCGATCGATAGGCCTTATCCGAGAGAATTTGAACTTTCTCTCCTAATTGAATTTCAAAAGATTCGCGGGCAAAGCTATTTAATGAAAAAGTGAGAGTGAGAAAGAATAAAACGCTGAACTTCACCAATGAAGTAGTAAGATCCGGCCACGTAAATATTAGTTCTCTTTTTAAGAGGTTTTTCAAGTAAGTATTCCTTCCAATCAGCACACCAATGCATCTTGCTCTCGAAGTGATTCTTGGCCCAGATTCTTTGCAGATCTTTGCTCGCTGATTTGAAGTGTTCAAAAGTTGAAACATGAATTTGTTCAAAAACAGATGTCTCACGCCAGACATTCAAACAATCTTCAATATCTTTATCACTTCTTTTGGAAAATGACAGGAGAAGCTCACTATCCGATTCAGGATTTTTAGCTAAGAGTAAATCTCTCATTTTTCTCATGCCGTCCAAATTATGTGCACCTACAAAGATAAAGGAAATATTCCCTCTTGTCATCTTTTCAAAGCGCCCTTTCATTGGGATTTGGGCCTCAATTTCAAGGGAGAAATCCTCACCTGTGACAAGATTGGCCACATACTTTGCAAGCGTCAAATTACGTTTTCTATAATCATCTTGAATGACGAGATTACCATTTGCAAAAAGATCAATCCAATTGACGTTTTTCTCGCGTGACAATTCGCCACAATAGTTGCGAAGAGTGCTCGATTCTAGGGCCGTTACGAGAGGCCTATTTGCTCTTGAAATTCCAAATTTCTCAAAAAGTATTTTCTTTAGACCACGCCCAAGAATTTCTTCATGATCACGAGAAATGCTAGTAATGGCGCAAACATTGGCATCAAAAATATTAACAGCATCAAAGCGACCGCCAAGACCAACTTCAAAGAGAATAATGTCAACATCGGCCTTTTGGGCCAAACGACAAAAAATGAGAAACAAAAACTCATAATAACTCAGCTTGTTTTCACCAATATGGGCAAAGGCCCATACAAAACTTTGCTCAAGCTCATCGTAACTAACAGGCCCGCCAGGTAATAAAAAGCGTTCGCGAACTGATAATATGTGAGGAGAAGTCCACAATGCGACTTTTTTTCCCGCTCGTGTGAGCATATCGTAGAGCACATAACAAGTTTCACCCTTACCGTTGGTGCCACCTACAGTCACAATTTTCTTTTGCTTAAAGTCTTCTTGAAAACAAGAAAAGAAGGGTTGCAAACGATCAAGACCCGGTTTAAAAGTCTCGTGACCAAGCTTTTCTATAAGCCCAGTCACGAGTATTTCTTCACGCGAGTGATCGAATGTTTGATTGATTATATTACTTAGATTTAGACTCATTACCGAACATTTCGATGAAAAACGACAGTTCACTTTTTAGTTTATGACGGTGAACTATGCGATCAACGAAACCATGCTCAAGCAGAAATTCTGAGCGCTGAAATCCATCAGGAAGTTTTTGACGAATTGATTGTTCAATAACTCTTGGTCCCGCAAAACCGATAAGCGCTTTAGGTTCAGCGATATTCACATCACCTAGCATTGCAAAGCTTGCAGCAACTCCACCAGTAGTAGGATCAGTTAAAACTGAAATATAAGGGATACCAGCATTTTTCAAACGTTGTCTTGCAGCACTTGTTTTTCCCATTTGCATTAGAGAAAGAATCCCCTCTTGCATGCGGGCCCCACCAGAACAAGAAATAACAATACATGGAATTTTTCTCTTATAGGCTTCATCCATGGCCATGGCCACTTTCTCACCAGTAACAACACCCATTGAACCACCCATAAATTGGAAGTTCATCACAGTGATGGCCACTTCTTTACCGTTGATCTTACCAAGACCACAGAAAGTTCCATCTACAAGTCCTGTTTTATCATAGGCCTCTTGAAGACGATCAGAGTATGGTTTTTTATCTGTAAAATTTAGTGGATCTGTTGTTGTTAATTTATCACCAAGTGAAACAAAAGTTCCTTCGTCAAGAAGATGAGAAATTCTGCTTACAGCATCTAAACGAAAGTGATGGTCACAATAAGGACACACTTGAACGCTTTCTTCTAATCTATCACTTTGAACGATTTCGTTGCAGTTCGTGCATTTTTTCCACAAACCAGTTGGTGTATTTGTCGCTACTTTTTTTACGCTTTTTAATTTTGGGTTTTGGACTTTATTAAACCAAGTCATTGCCGTGCCCCTTTGATAGTCATTTTTTAAGTGATTATCATGGTTAATCCAAGGGGATTAGACAAGTAAAAGATTAGCGAAATTTCTCGTTTTTTAGAACATGTAACTCGTATCGTCAGAACTTAGGACCGTAATACGATCTGTTCCAATGGCGTGAATCTCTTTAACGAGTAAATCTTGGAAATTTGGCTTCAAATGCCCCAGAAAAATAGGGACCATGGGAGGCATCTTCTTAAGTTCTTCACTCATAGTACTTGGGGTATGGTGCTGGCTATCTATGGCCACCTGAATCAAATTATTAGGAAAAGAAACCTCTGTGAAGATTCCCTTAAGGTTTTTCTTTTCTTTTGCCACTTCCCAAATTCGTTCTGTGGGCCCAGTGTCTTGAGTAAAAACGAGAGCACAATCACCTTTTTCAATAATAAAACCTAGTGCCCCTTCTTGATGGTTCACTGGTACAGGAGTAATCGTATACTCTCCTAGCTTGAAAACTTCTTCAGGTCTGATTTCATGAAAGCGCATTGTGGGATTTTTTCGGCTTGGAAGCTTTGAAAAATCAGGCCAAATAGCATCATTGAAAAGATGGGTCATGATATTGTGCTTGATTGGACCGTTGGTCCACACTTCAAACGGCGTTCCTCTCATACCAAAACAATTGTCGGCCAAGAAGGCAAGGTCAGAAATATGGTCTAGATGGGAATGGGATATAAGAATATTGTCAATCTTCACTTGCTCGCTAATGTGCACACCACTGGCCACTGAACCAGCATCAATTAAAAGCTTTCCATCTATAAGATAACTAGTTGCTCTAAATCCTGGCGAGACCCCACCGTGTCCCCCAATAATTCGTACTAACATTAACCATCCTTATTTGTATCAATAAGAATATTTTAACTCGCTTTTCTTTGTGATACTAGAGTGGAATCTTTGTACATTCGAGATTTTTTAAACCAGCGCTCAAAGGCCGCCACAACGGCCGTATCAAATTGAGTTCCCGAATATTTTAAAATTTCTTCATAAGCTACCATTGGCGGCAATCCCTTGCGATAAGGTCTAGTGCTAATCATGGCATCAAAGGTATCGGCCACTGAAATGATACTGGCGATAACAGGGATTTCCCCATCTTTTAGACCAAAAGGATAACCTTTACCATCTGGTCTTTCATGATGAAAGCGCATGCCATCCACGACATTTTCAAGGCCTTCAATCTTTTTTAGGATTTCATGACCTAAGGCCGGATGACTTTTCATGATTTCAAATTCGCTATCAGTTAACGGTGCTCGTTTTTTTAAAATACTATCTTCAATACCGATTTTACCGATATCATGAAGAACTGACGCCAAAAGAAGATCATTCATTTCATTAAAATTGAGCTCCATCTCCTTGCCAATCATCTCAGCAAAATGTCTCACACGTTTTGTGTGACCACCAGTATAAGCATCTTTTTTTCCGATAGCATCGGCCAAAGACTCTACCACTTGAATGAACATTCGTTGCTGTTTTTCAAAAAGAAGGGCATTTAAAAGAGTTGTCGTTAGCTCATTTGCAATGGCCTCTGAAAAATGAACATCTTCTTCGTCAAAGCCACCCTTATTACTGTTAATCGCCTCAACAACACCTATAAGCTCCCCTTTGGATACAAGGGGAAAGAGTAAAATATTTTTTGGTTTCAAAGATTTTACAAGATCACTTTCGCGTTTTTTCCTAATGTCCATTTTGACATTATTAATTGAGAGTGTCGCCAAGTAATGGGCACAGGCGCCCACAAAACTATGTTCATCAATAGCAAAACGGACTTCTTCGATATTGTGATCAATTTGATAGCGATAAACAACTTCTTGTAATTTTTCTTCTTTGCGATAAAGAAGGACCTTCTCGCAATCGAGAAGTTTAGCGATACTTGTACATGCCTTTTTTTGAATTTGTTTAATATCCAATGAAGACGATGTTAATTGTCCTAATTTAATTAGTTCTTCGTATCTTTCAATTTTTTTTTGTAAATCGCTAACCATATCAATCCCAAAATCATAGTGTTCAACTAGATTCCTATCGGATTGATACGTTTAGCTCTTTAGAACATGAGTTTTTTGATCAGATTAATTCATTATAAATATCTGACGATTTCTCTTCGAGAATTTCTGCCAAAAGTTTTGATAGGTTTTTTGTAGATCTTTTTTCGCGCAAGTACTGATTGGCAAGATCTTTGAGTTTTTGGTTTTCAGCTTTTGTTGGAACGTGCTCTTTACCCACATAAAAAAGCAGAACAAATTCACCTTTGTAATTAATATTTTCGTTTTTAAACTCACTTGCCTTAAAGCGGTGAACCGTCTCATAAGTTTTTGTAAGCTCTCTTCCCACGGCCACATCCCCTTGTGGATGAACGCCTGCTAAAATCTCTAAACTCTCTTCCATGCGATAGGGAGATTCAAAGAAAATATGGGTCCCAACTTGTGAGAGTTGCTCTGTAAAATACTCTCTTCTGCCCTTACTATCTTTTGGTAGAAAACCATGAAAATGAAAGGGATGCGGTGGCAGACCACTTAATTCAAGGGCACACGTTACTGCACTAATTCCCGAGTTGGCCTCAATTTTTACACCCTCTTGTAAACATACGCGAATCAAAGGGAAAGCAGGATCAGAAATAACTGGAGAACCAGCATCAGATACAATGCAAAGTCTTTGACCACGTTTAATTTTATCTACAATACGAGCAATTTTATCTTCAGAGTGATCGTGGAATGAATCGATATTTTTTGACTTACTATCAATGCCGTAATGATTTAGAAGCTTACTTAGATTTCTCGTATCTTCGGCCAAAAAATGATTCTCTTCCTTAAGAGTTTCAAGGGCCCTTTTTGTAATATCTTCACTATTTCCAATTGGTAGAGTTATTAATACTAATTTGCTCAACTTTAATCCTTCGCTAAAAAAAATAAGTATTTAAATATTTTACTCCTCTTCACAGGCCCCGTCAGCAAGGAGATCAAAAAGTTCCCGGTTCCCTCAGATAACACCAAGTGTTAACATAAGGATTGCTAACTACGCCAAGGAGATGACATGTCTATGAAAGCAAGAATGAGAACAGATGCAACGGGAAATATCACTGTCCATATGGAAGGTGGTCTCGATTATGAAAACACAATCCCACTTAGAAAAGAGTTGGATGACCTTGTTGCAGAAAACCCAACTTCGACGATCACACTTGATCTTCATTCATTAGACTTTGTTGGATCCTCTGGTATTGGCTTCTTTGTTGAGACAATTCGCTCTCTAAATAAGAACAAAGAACAAATTAAATTATCAAATGTTAAAAGTGAATTTTTGAAAGTTTTTAAACTTTATGATTTTGATGCTATGGAGCTGATGATCAGCGAGTTTGATAACGACGATACCGAAGAACTCAACACTATCTTCGGAAATCGTCGCAACACTTTTCAAAACTGAATATTTAACAGCTCAAATCCAATCTTCTGGTCAGAGTGGTCTTGTTTATTCAAGGCCACTTTTACACTACTCGAAAAATCTTCATTCATTTTAAGTTCATGCATTAAAAGCCCCTGATTATTCCCACCATCTTGGAAATAGCCTTGAGGAGCATTTTCATAAGGATTCACTTCAGCTGGAGCATCCGGATAATACTCTCCGCCCCCTTGCTGATATCCACGTTTTTTCATGGCGTGAGTCATCACAACATAGCCACCAAAAATAAGGCCAGCATATAATCCCAGTGACGCACCAATGGCCACAGAGCGACCTTTAGTACCAAAGGCCAATGAGGCCGTCCCAAGAAGCGCACCACCAACAGTCCCGTAAGCGGCCATAGCACCCAATGCCTTAAGCTTTGGATCCACTTCAGCGCGCGCGGCCGGTGATGAGAGTAGAAAAGTTAATGACAAAAATAGTGGTAAAAAAATCTGACGTATTTTCATAAAGATAGGATAGTCAATCGATTCAAATAATGCAACTTTCTTCGCTTAGCACTTTTAGTTTTACCGAAGCTTTAAATAAAAGTCCCAAAAAATGCGATGAATGCAACAACCTCCGTCTTTGCCACAAAGCAACATTAGAAGAAGACTTCACTTCGTAAACATTTACACATAGGCCATCATTATTTTTAACTAACCCCACAAGATCAACTTGACCCATTTCTCGCTCACGTAGAAATAGCGGTGATACTAATACCGCCATTTGCTTACTATGAACAAGTCGTGACATTTTTTTTTCAAGATGTTTTCCCTTACGCGAAGGATACAAACTCTTTGACACCTTTGAAGGTCTTTCTGTGAATCGGAGATACTCCGAGATTTTTAATGGCCTCTTTATGGGCCTTTGTGGGATAGCCTGCATGTTTTTCTAATCCATAACCTGGATATTTTTTTCCAAGCTCTTTCATTAAATCATCTCGGTAATCTTTTGCGATAATCGAGGCCAAACCTATAAGAGCAGACTTTGAATCCCCCTTCACAATAGCATGGGCACGAGTATTTTTCGCAAGGCCTTTTGGCAACTTATTACCATCAATTAAGAAAGCGCATTCTTTATTTTTAACATTTAAAAACTCAAAGGCCTCTTTCATAGAAAGAAGAGATGCATTCAGAATATTTATTTCATCAATTTTCTGTGCTGAAATCTCTTGTATATAATAAGAGAAAGAAAAATTTTCACCACTAACATGAACAATTTTTTTCGCTTTCAACTTATCGATAGAAAGGTTCTTTAAAATTTCTTTTCTTTTTTTCTCACTTAATTTTTTTGAATCATTAACACCTTTGTCGCGCAATTGTTGTAAAAAAGAATTTAGCTCTTCAAATGGTCCATTGACCACAACACAACAACTCACAACAGGACCAGCAAGTGGACCACGTCCCACTTCATCGCTTGCCGCGATCAAAGCATCATTAGTTTTTATAAATTCAAATTCAATCATGGGCGTACTTTAATACGAAAAATGGCAAAAAAAAAGGCCCAACATGTTGGGCCTCATTTTTTTTAAATCTTTTTGAGAATTACTTTCTATCGTAATCGATAGCAATTCTTGCAGACTTACCAGATCTATCTCTAAGGTAGTAAAGCTTAGCTCTTTTTGTCTTACCTCTTTGAACGATCTCGATTTTCTCTACGTTTGGTGAGTGGAATGGGAAAACCCTTTCAACACCCATACCAGAAGAGATTTTTCTCACTCTGAAGTGTCCGCTGATCGCGTTCGGCTCTTTAAGTGCAATAACTACACCTTGGAAAATCTGAACACGTGATTTCTCACCTTCTTTAATTCTAGCGTGAACAGCAATTGTGTCCCCAGCTCTAAATTCAGGAAAGTTTTCAACGTTCTTGCTCTTGTACTGACTGTTTACTACGTCAATCAAATTCATCTGTAACTCCAACAGTTAACTATTGATCTCTCAGAGGACCGGCACCGTGCCGTTCTTAAGCAGACCTTATTTCATGGATTCAGAGGCGCGCGCCAAGCGATCTAAATAGATAGCTACGGCCGATCTTACAGAAAGGTGATTATAACCATCTTCAGCGATCCCAAAAATAGGATCAAGGAAGAAGTCAGCCTTCTCTAAAACCTGTGCATGAAGTCCCCATCCTGTACCAAATACCAGAAAACATGGTGCACTGTCAATCTTCATTTTTTCACGCAGGTCAGCAGAATCTCCGCTAAACTCTTTAAAATTGGCACCAGTTACCGCCAAAATTGGCTTTTTCCCCTCAATTCTCTCGATTTCCGCCATGGCATCTTCAACTGAATTGATGACTTTTGCAATGGCAAGGGCATCTTGCCTATCAGGGTTATAAGCTGCGGCCTTATCCTCTTCCCAATGTCCTAAAATTTTATTTACAAGGTCATGTTGTGCCTGAAGAGGAGTCACAATAAAATATTTTTTCACTCCAAAAGTGCGAGAGCTTCTGGCGATGTCATGAATATCAAGGTTCGTAACAGAAGTTGTTACTTTTTCACCAACTTTATTACGAATGGGATGGTGAACAAGACCAAGATACAAATTGCTCATGAATGAATCCTTCTATTTTTTGCCCTGATCTTTGTATTTTTCATAAAGATCGGGTCTAAATTTTTTAGTAAAATATTCTTTTTCTTTCTGTCTGTGAAGTTCAATATTCTTATGATGACCACTTAATAAAACTTCGGGAACTTTTTTTCCGTCGAATTCCATTGGTCTTGTGTATTGAGCATGCTCCAAAAGTCCATCTTCAAATGAATCAAGATTTGCACTCTCATTATTTCCAAGAACGCCTTTAGAAAAGCGCATGGCCGAATCAATAATGGCCATAACAGGAATTTCACCGCCGGTTAGTACAAAGTCTCCAAGACAAATCGTCTCATCGACATATTCCTCAAGAAACCTCTCATCGATTCCTTCGTAACGGCCACAAATAAAAACTAAATCTTTTGTCTTATTCTCACCAAGATAACGGCCGGCCAAATCTTTACAGTATTCATTATTCCACACCTTGCCGCGAGGCCCTGTGTAGATGACATGCAATTTATCTTTGAAATTCTCCCCATATTGCCCAGGACCAACAATACCTTCCATAAGAGCATTTTTTAAAACATCAGCTCTCATGACCATACCTGGTCCACCACCATAAGGAGCATCATCAACACCCTTATGACCCTTTGGAGAATAATCACGCAACAAAACAGTGTGAAGCTCTATGCCTTCGCCTCTCATTCCTTGTAACGCCTGTCCTGCAACCCCCACATCTTTGAGTGGAGCGAAGTATTCGGGAAATAGTGTAATGATCCAAATGCGACTCAATTAAATCACCTCAGGAACAACAACCCAAATTTTTCCAGCTTCCACATCAACATCAGGTACAAAGTGCTCTACAAATGGAACCTCAAATGGTTTTTTACCAGAGATTACAAGAATAATTTGAACAGAGTTCTCATAATATTTACTTATGCGACCTAAATGGACTTCCGTTTCATATTCATAAACTTCAAGCCCAATCAAATCTGAGATATAATATTCATCATCGTCGGCCTCAGGAAACTCTGAGCGATCAATACAAATCTTAAAAGGAATCATCGCTTCAACTTTATTGCGATCGGCGATTCCTTTAAATTCAGCAATTGTCTTATTACCGACTGAAATTTTTTGGATTTCAACCACTTCACCCTCTTTGTCGATACAACTTTTTTCACTTAAAGGGTAAAGAGTCAGTTTCATTCCAGCTTCTAATATACTTTCATCTCCACTTTCTAGATGTAGACTAAAAGCGCCTTTAATACCGTGAGGCTTAGCACACGTTCCTAATTCAATTAATTTATTTTCTTTCATGACGCATTTTTAAACTCAAATGAAATAGAGGTCAAGAGAAGATAAGTGGTCGAAAACAATTACAATAGGAATAGAAAACTAAATTTTAGTTAAGATCTCGTTAAACTAGCAAAAAAAACTTTGCAAATTCATTTTGCTTACTTAGCATATTTATAACTACTAACCTTATTCACACACTCAAAGGATGAGAAAATGAAAAAAGTACTTCTTACAAGTGCTGCTGTACTTGCTGTTCCAGCTCTAGTTAACGCTGAAATGACAATGAGTGCACCAACAATCTACGGAAAGATCAATAAGTCTTTCGCTTACACTGACCAAGATGTAAAAACTCGCAAGTCAACAACTGGCGTTAGAGATGTAGACAACTCTGAAACTAGACTTGGAGCAAAAGGCGAAGTTGCTGTTTCTGAAGCAGTTAAAGCTAACTACGCTCTTGAAATCGGCTTCAACTCAACTGAAAGCGGTTCAAGCAGAATCAGAATGAGACTTGCTCAAGGTTCATTCATGACAAAATTAGGAACTGTGACTTTCGGTCAAACATACACTCCTTCATCTGCTAAGGCACTTACTCTTGACCCTCTATCAAACACAATTTTAGGTGTTGCTAATGCTGACCAAGCTAAAATTCTTGGAAACATTGTTGGTGCAGGTAAAAAAGGTGGTCTAGGTGCAATTTATAGAAGCCGTGTTGACCTACTTTCTTACACGACTCCAGTTTTTGGTGGTCTGACTTATACAATTTCTTCAGACAAATCAAATAAAATGGCAAACGATTCAACTGATACAAATAACTACGGTCCAGAGACTTTCGAGCACATGGTAGACTTCAACCACACAATGGGTGACATGAAACTAAATGTATTCGTAAACTACCAAACAACTTCTTCATATAGCACAAAAGATGACACTGTTCTTTTCTACGGTGCTAAACTTAGCATGAACGCTTTTGACTTCGCAGTATCGATGACTAGCGAAGAAGTAGAGGCCAACAACACTAAAACTGAAGTTGAGAGAATGATCGGAGCTGTTACTTACAAAATGAATGCACACAAAGTTGCTTTCACTTACCAAACAGCTGAACAGAAAAAATCTAACGAAACAACTCAAATGGCCCTTGGTTACAAGTACGCTCTTGATAAGAATATCGAGCTTAGAGGTCTAGTTGGGACTTATGAATTCAAAGACAAAGTTACATCAACAAATAAAAATGATGCAACTATCTTTGGTCTAGGGACTGAAATTAAATTCTAATTTTTTGTTCAAACAAAAAAGGCCCTCGAAAGAGGGCCTTTGTTTATCTCGCAATATATAATTGCCCAATATTTTCTTCTATAATCTTTCCATCAATTGGCGTCGCTCTATACCAACCGACTTTTCCTCTTTCTCCCCAGTTTCCTGCACCTGATTGCCAATAATGAGCGCCAGTAATTCCCAGCATTCTATCTCTTTCAGTTTCATTACTTTGAAAATGAGGATACGCCTTACCTGTGGCCACGACGCTTTGACAACCTGTCACCTCTGCAATTGTCTTGGCAAATAAAGTTGAAATATTGCAGGCATAAAATTGAATCAAACATCGATTACAAAAACGAATCGATCCTTCTTTAATTTTTTGTTTTAAATCACCTCTAACATCAGTAGTTCCAAGTTTAGAAATTAGGCCATCAGGTCTTGTTTCCTTAGTGGCATAAATTCCATTATATCCTTTTGAACCAGAAAGCCCATGAACCTCTCCAGGCCTTTCTGAACTCCAACCATGTGATACAGATGTAACTTTTGGAATACAACCATAACGAGAAGTGTACTCCTCCATTCCCTTAAGAAGATCCTTTCCATTTTTCCAAGGTCTATAATACTGAATACCTTTTAAAATATTTCTAAAGACAGGCTCATCCTGATTGGTTTTTTTAATAAGACCAATTCCTTTTTTGTTATTCGAAAAATAAGTCACCTCATCTTCTTCATAACTTTGTATGCCTAAAGACTCATCAAATTCTCTAAGATAATCCTCTGCTAATTCACTCACAGAAACTTCTGTGGGAAAACGATCACCATGACCACGACTATAAATTTGATCTATAGAAGCAAATGAATTTGCTGTAATCAAAAGCACAATAAGATATTTCATAGAATCCCCTTTGTTCTTAAAAGGACTTTTACAGCAGCTACAAAATAAATCTACATGAGTT
>NZ_AUNE01000011.1 GCF_000447755.1 Bacteriovorax sp. BSW11_IV
CTATGCTTTAGATATTGGTTTTTCATTGTAGGATTTACAGATTCTAGTGAAAAAAAATCAATATGTGCTAAGGGAAGAACATGAATTTCAAGGGAAGCACTCCACTCAATCAATTTTCATTTGATCCTAGTCAGCACTGGATAAGTGCTTGCTTGGCAATTGTCTTAGGAGAGTTGTGGGCCAGAGGAGTAGACTTCGAACCCAAGCTTTGGGTTAGTGATGATTGGTATTGTTTGGATGGCACAATTGGTATTGCCATCCCTTTCTATCTCGTCAGTGCTGATTTAACTCAATATATTTTTCAGAAAACAGGCATTGTTGAAGGGAAGAACTCATCAGAGGCCCTTAAAATTTTACGCCATGAAATGGGTCATGCCTTAGATAATGCATTCGATTTAAGAAAGTGCTCAGTGAGACAGAAACTCTTTGGACAGTCGACATTGAGCTATCCAACTTCATATTTTGCTCAAACTACTTCTCATGAATTTGTAAACTATTTAGGTGGTGGCTACGCTCAATCTCATCCTGATGAAGATTTTGCTGAAACTTTTGCAGTTTGGCTAACTGATAGGCGATGGAGAAGTAACTATCGTGGAAAGGCCCTGCAAAAGCTTAGATATATGGATCAGGCAATGAGTGGTCTGCGCCATCAGCGCCCTGTGAAAAAGAAGTTTTTACGAGTGGATGCTATTGAAAAAGATACGAGAACACTTTCTCAGTATATTAACAGTAAGAATACTGAGAGAAAAAATCACCTAAGAGGCAATTTTGGCAAGGTTCTTCTAAGTACATTTGCAAAGAATTCATTTCGCGCCGATAATATAAAGGCAAGTGAATTTTTAAAGGCCGAACGCCAAGAAATTGTAAAAAAAGTAGCAGCCCAAACGGCACTACGAAATTCGGAGCTTGTGGCCCTCATGCGCAGAATGGAGGAAACTTCTTTTGTTAATGAGCTCGTCCTTTCTAAGTCACAAGAGAAGACTAAGGAAATTCTTGTTGCAGGTTTGGCCATGAAGGCAAAGACCTTAATCGATTATGGATGGCATAAGGTACCCATGTGAAAAAAAATAAAATCCTAGTTCTCGTACACCCTCTTCTAATCCCGCCCGAAAATGCTCCTACTATAAAAAATAAAGAATTCGAAGATTGGTCAACAGAGTTTGACGTTATCTCTACCTTGGAAAATCTTGGCCACGATGTCCTTGTTTTTGGACTTTATAAAAATTTAGAAGAGCTAATTGAGACACTTAAATCTTTTGGGCCAGATATTGTTTTCAATTTATTAGAAGAATACGCAGGTGACGTGAATAAAGACGCTCACGTTGTCGCTTTATTAGAGATGATGAATATTGCTTACACGGGATGTTCTTCAAAGAGCTTAATGATCGGTAGAGATAAATCACTTACTAAAAAAATATTAGCTCATCACAAGTTGAGAACACCTCAGTTTCAAGTTATTCAAAAAAAGGATAAAGATTATCAAATTGGCCAACGCTTAACCTATCCTTGTATCGTTAAGTGTTTACATGAAGAAGCATCAAAAGGAATTGGACAAAGCTCAGTTGTAGTCAGTGAAGAGAAGCTGCGCCAAAGAGTTCAGTTTATTCATGAGAGTATTGGAGATGATGCGATCATAGAGGAATTCATTGCAGGACGAGAATTCTTTGTGGGTATTATTCCAGGGAAAAAGGCCGTGACTCTACCTGTTTGGGAGTTATTCTTTGATAATAGTGAAAATCCTGAGAAAGAATTTTATACCAACAGGGCGAAGTTTAATGAAAAGCATCGTAAAAAGTTAGGTATTCGCACAGATGTTGCAAAATTATCCGCTAGCGAAGTTAAGGCGATACAAAAGATGTGCTTGAAGGCCTATACCGTTTTAGGTCTTGATGGTCATGCCAGAATTGATTTACGAATGGATGAAAAAGGGGTTTGCTCAATTTTAGAAGTAAACACCAATCCTAATATTGGAATCCATGATGAGTATGCCTTATCGGCCAATCACCAAGAAATTAACTATAGTGGTTTGATCAGCAAATTATTACGTGCAGGATTTCAAAGACTTAAGTAATTGAGTAAAATGTTTTTCAACTAAGGCAACCTCTTATAATTCCGATATGTTGCTTATGAAATCAGTTGCTAAACTCAACCAATTTGGCGAACAAATTGAAAATCAAAGTGTAGAGTTCATGCGCACAACAACGTTGCGCTTATTTAATGGACTTGTTCTTTTCAAAAAAAGGAAAGGTGAGGTTGTGGCCGGTGCTTCAACCTTCTTTACAATATTAAGTTTTGGCCCGCTCGTATTACTGCTTATCTCATTGCTAGGATATTTGTTTCACGACAACTCAATGGCCAGAGATTTTGTGATGAATGGTATTCATCTTTCCTTTCCCAAAGTAGATCCTTGGATTTTGAGAAATATTGAAGGACTCGTCGAGGCCCAGCTTGGTCCCAAGGGGAGCAATTTTGTCCAAGTGCTATTTTTGGCAGTGACTTGTATGGGTGTCAGTACAACTTTTGTTTTCGGAATCAATACCATTAGCAAAGTAGACCCAGATGGAGGCCTGTTTAGAGATGATGTTAAATCAGCATTAGTCGGCTTTTGTGTCGCTATCTTTCTCGTCTTACTTTTGATTCTTTCGCAAAGACAAATTCTTGTGGAGTATATTGTTGAGGCGGGTTTTGGTAATGGGCCGTTTACCACAATTATTGAATCCAATATTTTTGCTTCATTTGTAACATTAGTTTTTTTCACATTCTTTTATAAGCTTAGTGCATCAATAGAAGTGAAATACACCGATGCTTTTTTTGGAGCAGCAACATTCATGTTGTGTTTTCTTATCGGCAAATCATTTTATTGGATCTATTTAACATATTTTAAAGATGACCTCGTTGCCGAACATGGTCATTTTTATAATTTTATCGTTATTTTACTTTGGGTTTATTACCTAATGTGTTCACTATTTTATGGTGCGAGTGTTGCCTATGTAGGTAAGAAAAAAGGCGCAAAATCAAGGAAGAAGAAATGAATATTGATCATCTTGTTTGGGATATGGCCTTCCATGCGTTGAAAATCCCTTTAGAGGCCCGTGAAAAGTATTTAAGAGAGAAGAGCTATAAAGAAGATATTCTTTTAAGTAATGGTACACTTTTTAAAAATGGTGTGAGTGAGTATCCTAAATTTAGAACATGTGTGGAGGCCGATTCATTGGCCTTGATCAAATATGCGAATGATCACTTCTTTGTCGCAAATAGAAATTCACTTGATAGTTATATTCATTTTGAAACAGTTCTTTTCTATATCAATAAAGAAGTCACTTCTGAAAAAAAAGAAAAAATATTCACTGATGTTTGCGAGATCCTGCTCGTAGATGAATCATATAATTCATGGCGAATAAAGCTCTTAAATGAGTATTCTCGTGGTCTAGGCCTATCTGAAAAAAGAATCAAACAGATTAAAGAAGAAGTACTTCTTTATAAATATCCAAAAAGAGCAAATATCAGACAAACTGACTATTTTCTTATGACAATGTTTGCCATCTTGTCTGGTGGCAGTATTGATAAAGATGAAAGAGCTTTTTTTGCCACATTGGAGACGACTTCACTGCAAAGAAGAGTTTCTAAAGATCTCATGCTCTATCTCGATTATGCAAATAAAGAATTAGACTTTACCGAGGGCCAAAAAGAGAAGATTATGGCCATTTGTTCAACAGTAGTCACTTGCGATGGTGAGATATCAAAGAAAGAGACAGCGTTTTTTGAATTTGTCATGAAAGAGTTATCCATCTCAGTTCATTCGATGCAAGTTGTTCGTCAGTATTCGGGCATGGGTATTCACGATATATTAAAAAATGAAGATCCAAGTGTTATTAGTTTTTGTCTGTACTTTGCCCTCACTATGGCATGTGCAGATGGGGTTATTCACGAAAAAGAGTACACAATTGCATGCAGACTTTTTGAACTTTTGGAAGGCCTTGAGACAACTCAAAAAGAATTGAGTGTCTTATTATTGTGTCGTTTTGTAGTGCTAAAGCATCAAATTCTTGGAACTAATAAAGCTCTGCTAACAAAAATTAATGACTTTATAATTAAAGAGGGCGTACATACATTTCAACGCGCTCTATATGTGATGAGTTTGACTGAAACTGAAGATCGATTTGATATTTTAAAGAAATATCAAGAACATCAACTCAGCAAAAAATTTGCTTGGGATGAAGAAATTGACGATGAATTACTTCTGTCATTTTGTCTTTATATGACAAAAAAAGAAGCACCAGTACCTTGGCAACAAAAAATTAAAAATGATCTGTTAAAGCTAAGTAGTACAATGAATGTTGATGATGTTAAAAGAGGATTGAGCTTTATTCTTGATATGGTGATCTTTGATGGTCATGTTGAGGTATTAGAGGATGATGCGTTTATAGACTTATGTTGTAAAAATAATATTTCTGATGATTATGTTCGTCGTGAGATTTTCCTTTCTTCTTACAGAAATAGTGACCAGATTAAGATTTCGAGCTATCTAAACTATGGGGCCTTTAAATAGTATATTTAGGAGGCAATAATGAAATTGATTTACTCGATATTTGTTTTTCTCTTTCTTGGTCTTCAATCCTATGCCTTTGAATATGCTACTTTTGCTGGCGGATGTTTTTGGTGTATGGAACCGCCATTTGATAAAATAGAAGGAGTTTTGGAGACGACTTCTGGCTACATGGGTGGTCATCAAAAGAATCCAACTTACAAAGATGTCTCCAATGGCAGTAGTGGTCATGCTGAAGTCGTTCGTGTTAAGTACGACCCGACAAAAGTGAGTTATGAAAAATTACTTGATATTTTTTGGCATAATATTGATCCAACAACGAAAGACAAGCAATTTGTAGATATTGGAAGTCAATATAGAACGGCCATTTTTTATTATTCAGATGAGCAAAAGAAAGTTGCCATTAAATCAAGAGATGATTTAGAAAAGAAGAATGTTTTTGGGGCGAAAATAATCACGGAAATAGTTGCTGCAACTGATTTTTTCGAGGCAGAAGAATATCATCAAGACTTCTATAAGAAGAGTCCTGTTCGCTATAAGTTTTACAGATTTAATTCCGGACGTGATCAGTATATTCAACGAATTTGGGGAGACAAGAAATGAGTGTGGACGTTAACCTTGTTGTGGGGTTTCTTGGCTCAGGAAAGACAACACTAATCAAAAAACTTGTTTCAAGATTAGATAAGAAAGTGGCCATTATCGAAAATGAATTTGGCGAAGTTAATATTGACGAAGAAATTCTCAATGATGAAAGTCTTGTCTTTGATATGAGTTCTGGTTGTTTGTGCTGTAGTATGCGAGGGGATATTATTGTAAATCTAAAAGATATTTCTGATAAAGCACAAGAGGTCGAGCACATATTCATTGAGGCCACTGGAGTTGCTGAGCCTGGACCTATAATTGAAACGATTCTTGGAAGTGAATACTTTAATAAAAACTTTACCCTAAAATCAGTTGTCAATGTATTTGATGAATCTTCCTTTCTATCATGTCTTAAAAATAACGATCAAGATGGTATTTCTCTTATGGCCGCTCAAGTTGCGATGGCCAATTATTGCTATCTCACAAAGAGCGTTGGTAGTGATCAAACTCTAAATTTTATTAAGGAGCAAAATCCACTTATAGAAATGGTCTTAGATGAAAATCTTATAGACATAGAAAAAGAATATCTATCCCAAGGAATAGATATACTCAGTCGTCTTGAAGGGAGCTATGGTTTCAATGAGATGATCGTTTTTGATCCTTCAAAACCATTTGCCTTCAAGGCATTAAGTGCAGGTCGTTTTTGCTATACGTATGCGGCCAAAGAAATGGACAATAATATTAAAGAGGCCGTTTCTTTATTTGCCTCAAAAATGGCCATGTATTCAAATGGTAATGAATGTGATCTGGATATTCTATATAGCATGGGACAAGCGGGAGAAATTCCTCATCCAGAATTTGAAGATGGCGATCATCTTTGTCTAATTCATAATTTTACAAAATTTGAATGTTTGAAGGCCTCAGTTATTGAGAGGAAGTATTTTAATTCTTCAGTACGTTTTCAAGCAGCACTCACATCTAGAAGTTTTGAACTAAATGGAAAAATGAGTTTAGAAAAATTTCAAATGTTCATAAATTATATTTTATTTCAATATGGACCTCGTCTATATCGATCAAAAGGCTTTATTAACCTTGATGATGGACGTACTATCCTTTTTCAAGGAGTCTTTTCAACTTTTACATTCGAAGAAATCTCTGGTAAGACGGAGCTCTCAAATAAGATTGTATTCATTGGGAAAGACTTGAATGGAGATGCTCTCCATGCAGGTTTACTAAACTGTATGGCCTAAGATGAAAAACACTTGTAATTATTTTAATCTTAAACAATGTCAATCGTGCACTCACTTAAATGAGCGTGTGAACGATTATATTGCCATAAAAGTTGAAAATTTAAAAAAGGAAATAGGGGACTTGTCTGAGGTTGAAGTTAGGCCTGCTATTTTTTTGCAAGATCCCTTTAAATCGCGAAATAAGGCCCGACTTGTTGTCAGTGGAACAGTATCTCAACCTATACTTGGCATACCTGCGCCTGAAGATCGTTGGCAAACTAATGAACTTTTAGACTGTCCTTTGCATATAGATGGCATCAATGAAGTTCTTCCAACGATCAAAGAAATGATTATTAAATATTCTCTAACTCCCTACGATATTCATAAAAGAACTGGTGAATTAAAATACTTTATTGCCTATAAATCAGAATCTACCGGTGAAATGTATTATCGCTTTGTTTTACGCAGTAAAGAGGCCTTGGACAGGCTTAAAAAGGCCGTCGGTGAGATGATGGTACTCAATTCATCTCTTAAAGTCGTTTCTTGCAACATTCAGCCAAAACCGATGGCAAGTCATGAGGGTGATGAAGAGATTTTTCTTACTGAAAATCATTTTGTACTCAATAAAATGAACGATCTTTGGTTGCCTGTTTCTACTCAAAGCTTCTTTCAAGTGACGAGCCAGATTGCAGAAAAACTCTATTACGAAGTTCAACAACATATTACAGACAGTGAGCGAGTTCTTGATCTTTTCTGTGGGGTTGGTGGATTTTCTTTTCACGTGGCCAGTAAAAGTCAATCTGTCGTAGGAGTGGAACTTTCATCAATTGCTATTGAATGTGCTAATTACGCTTGTGAATTGAATAATTCAAATAACACTCAATTTGTAGCAGAAGATGCTTTTACCTATCTTCGAAATCAAAAAGGTCAGTATAATACTATTATTGTAAATCCTCCTCGACGAGGCCTAGGTGAGGATGTTGTACGCTTAATCCAAGACCTTTCCCCAGAGAGGATTTTTTACTCAAGTTGTAATCCTAAGACATTTCAATCTGATAGGAATTTGCTAAAAGGGTATAGGCTAAAGTGGATACGTCCATTCGACATGTTCCCATATTCTTCTCATCTGGAGGTCCTTGGTGAGTTTGAGAAAATTTCTTAATAAAACAATTGGCCCAATATTTTGGTCCTCATATGGTCCGGACCTCTTTTTTAAGCTTTATACTAAGATTGAAGATTCCAAAGTCTTTTTGGATTATTGTTTAAAGCTTCATGGAACAACATCATGTACCTTCAATATGCTAAGTCCTACTCAAAGAGATTTCTTTTTTCAAAATATCACTAATAAAGAAAAACTTATAGTTTTAGAATTAGGTCACGGTCCAGGTGGTCTTGCTTGTGAAGTGGGGCAATTGAATAATTGCGAAAAGCTCATTGGGATTGATTATTCTGGCTTTATTCCTAAAAAGCATCCGCGCAATGTTCATTTTTTTAAAAATGATCTAGGCAAAATCAATTTTGAATCAAAACAGTTTGATCTTATCTACTGTGTTGATTCGTTCTATCATATTCAAAAAAAAGAACGTCTCATAAAGCGCATCCTAAACGCATTAAATGAGAATGGTGAGTTTATTCTCTTTTGCAGTTTTACCAATGAAGAGGAGAGGATTGATTTTTTTGAATTAATTAAAAAATTCAATGTTCAAACCTTCGACTTTACAGAAGACGATAGAGATTATTGGTCAAAGAACGATAATCTTTTAAAAGCAATGGAAATTGACTTTAAAGCTAATTATTTGTCTGATGTTTATGCAATGAGAGAAAAGGAGATTGAGAAATTTAAGTCTGCGCATAAGAATCAAGAAGCATCACGTTTTTGTTTTATTTTTAAAAACTAATCCTGTTCAACAGTGCGAATAAATTCGCTAATAAGAGCTTTCAATTCATCATCTTTACTCGTAGAAGCGGCCTTAAAATGGTCTTCTTCTAACAGATTCAAATAGTCTTTATTCTTATCCAATAAGAGTGTTGGAATTTTCTTTCTGGTTAGAAAATATTCTCTAAGTTGAATGAAATTAGTTCCTCTTGTTGATTTAGGCGCCGTAATAATTGCTTTTATTTTTTCACTTTCTAACAATGAGATGGCCTCACTAATAGATTGGCAGCGAATAATATCAAATTGTTCAAAAGTATTTTCTAATTCGTTTATAAGTGGGTTTTGGCCGATGAGAAGGAGCTTCTCAAGAACTTGAACCTCTTTTTCAATTTCTTCTGTGATTTCAACTGAGTTTTTTTCTTTTGGTAGAAATGAGTCTCTCGAATGATCAAAAACCTGAAAAAAATTGTCCAGTTGAAGTTCGTTGATCTCATCTTCATCATTAGATAGAGTTTGTTCAATTTTGTGCATCCATGCTTCTACTTCTTTGTAGCCAAACATGCCTGATGCACCCTTTAAAGAGTGTGCCTTTTGAAATAGGAGACGTTTGGCATCTTTATATAAGATCTCACCACTAGAGATCTTTAGACAAAGCTGTTCCATTTCGTCCAGTATGTCGATTGCATCTACGATGAATTCGCTTATGAGCTTTTCATCAAAACAATTATCGTTTCCCATTTTGTTTCCTTATCAGGCTAATTTTATTTGTACAATGATTTAGAACATTCAACTATATGATAACCATCACGGAATATTTTTCCTTTAACTTTATGGGGATTTATTAATTTTTTGATAGACATAATTAGGATAAACAATTTTTTCTAAGAATAATCCATAGGATGGAACGATAAAACCGAGCTTAAGATTAGATTGAGGTTGAAAAGATTCAGAAATATTATGCCTATCATTCGTGCCAATCCCAATATTAATCAGTGTTCCCACCATCAGACGTACCATTTGCTTCAAAAAACCATTGCCTCTAAAGACAAATGCATCAACATAAATTTCTGGATGAAAGGGGTGTGAAACATTACGGAGAATTTCGGCATGAAAGATTTCACGAGTGTAACCGCTCTTGGTGTCACTTCTGTATTGAAAGTTGTGAAAGCTATGAACGCCAATAAATTCTTTAATGGCAAGATTCATTTCTTCATAATTGAGCTCTTCTTGGAAGTGAACTGCATGTTGAGTAATGAGTGTGGCATTATTGTCGCGGCCACTTGTGAAGTAATAGCGATATTCTTTTTCTATTACACTTAAGGCCACTTTAAATCTTGGATCAATGAAACAAACTTCAAGCAATTCAATTTCTTTTGGCAATTCTTCCTGCCATTTTTGTTTTAGCTCTTCTGGATTCCATTTCTCATTAAGACTTAGTTTGAAATATTGGGCAAGGGCATGAACACCACTATCTGTTCTAGAGGCCCCAAAAGTAAAAATATCTGTTTCTATAAAGCGCAATAATGTCTCTTCAAGAACTCCTTGAATGGTGGGGAAGTACTTCTGCTTTTGCCAGCCATGATAGTTGTGGCCGTCATATTGAAGCTTTATTAAATAGTGGTATTTTCCGCGTGCCATGACGGGAAATTATGGCACTTTTTATACTATCTGGCCAAGTGTCCATCTTGAATTTTCGGTCAGTTACTTCATTACTTGTTTTTGATGACTAATGGTCACTAGAATGTTATTTGTTTAAGTTCGAACTTTTTTGGAGGTTGAACAATATGAAACCACTCAATGCTGATGCCTCAAAGGTGAGAAGGCGCTCACGTACGGCCAGCGAAAAAAATGAAAAGAAGAAGAAAATTGTAGAAACCGCCTTAAATCTACTTTTTGAAGAACAGGGTGGAGAACTACCTTCCGTTGACCGAATTGCGAAATCCAGTTCAGTGGCCAAGGGAACCATTTACTTATACTTCAAGACTAAGGAGGAGATTTTCCTTTATGCCCTTGATGTCTATTTTAAAAATTGGTTCGAAGAAATTTGTCATGAATTAAGAGACACTGGAGTTCGTGAGGCCAAAGACTTTGCAGTGTGCTTTTCAAGACCGGTCCTTGAGAACGAGCAATTTTTGAAACTCGCTTCAATGAAAAGAATGGTTTTCCAAAGAGGACTATCTGAAGACTTGATTCGCGATCATAAAAATATGATCATCGATGGGGTAAAATCAGTCGCTGGCGAAATTTCAAAGATATCAGGTCGCGATATGGTTAAATGCGAAAAGCTCATCATGCGCTGTTACGCCGTTGTCCTAGGCTGTCACTACACTTCGTATCCCCCTAGAGGAGACTTAACAATTCTCTCAGCAGAAGAAAGATCAGTTCTTGTTTTAAACCTTGAAGAAGATATCCATTACATTCTAAAATGCTTGTGGACAAACTTTTTACAGGAGAATTCATGAGCACAGTTGTAATCACTGGTGGAAATAGAGGGATTGGTCTAGAGCTGGCGAAAATTTATCGCGAACGCAATGATGAAGTATATATTATTTGTCGCACAGAAACAGATGAGGCCAAAGAGATTGGGGCCCAGGTTATTAGTGGTATTGATGTAACAGATGAAAAGTCTATTGCATTAGCTGTAGCTCAAATCCCAAATGAAAAGATTGATATTTTGATTAATAATGCAGGAGTCTTTTTAAATGAAACTCTAGGCGATATGAATCTTGAAACAATTGAAAAACAATTTCAGGTAAACACATTAGCGCCATTGAAAGTTACAATGAGTTTTTTATCTAAGTTAAAGTCAGGTTCAAAACTTTTGATGATGTCTTCACGAATGGGTTCTCTTGAGGACAATACTTCAGGGTCATATTATGGCTATAGAATGTCAAAAGCAGGCCTTAATGCTTTTACAAGATCTCTTGCTGTAGACTTGAAAGGAAAAGGTATCAGTGTTGGTATTCTTCATCCTGGATACGTTAAAACACGCATGACTGATTTTCATGGAGAAATTACTCCAGAGGAAGCGGCCTGTGGTTTAACTAAAGTTATTGATGGATTAGATTTAGAAAATAGTGGAAGCTTCTGGCACAGTAATGGTCAAAAGCTTCCATGGTAGATTGATTTAGATAAGGCCGAGTTCTCGGCCTTTTCTCATAAGTTCGGCCTTTTCGTCTTCACTCATATTTTGAAACATTTGTTGCATCTGTTGTAGTTCTTCAGTACTCATTTTTCCCATCATTTCTTGGGCCTGTTTCATAAGATCGGGATTTGCGAATGGGCCTGCTTGTTCTTGCTGGGCAAGTTCTTTCGAGAAAATGATTTTTTCAACTTGAATATCGGCATTGATTTGATGAATTTCTTTCATCTGATCGAGAACCTTATTAAAATTGAGTCCTCTGTTATCTGCCGCTTCGTACATCTTTTCAACGGGCAGCGAAACCTTCTTTGATGGAAAACCATGCCCTTCAAGTGTTTTCATAATTTTTTCAATAAACTCGTCCACAAATCCTCCTAAAGACCATATTCACAGGCACTTTAAATGGTTTTGCTCTAAAAATGAAGAAAAAATTGAGAACGAGAAATTTAGAACTCTGAAATTTCCATAAATTACAAATTTAGGCCCACTTAATATCAATTAATTGGATAATAAGATGAAGTGTCCAAGAGGTTGCTATGAGAAATATTCTGCTTGTTGATGATGAAACAGATATGTTTCCCTTATTCAATATCAAGTTTAAAAAAGAAATTAAAAAGGGAGAAGTGAAGTTTATTTTCTTCTCCTCAAGTATTGATGCTCTGAATTTCATTAAAGGAGCAAGTCCAGAAGATTTTGAATTAGTTATTAGTGATATCAGCATGCCTGATATGGATGGATTAGAACTTCTTAGAGAGATAAAACTTAATGACTTAAAACAAAAGGTCTATATCATATCAGGACTTAAAAACGAAGCTCTTGTAGACAGGGCCAGGGGTCTAGGAGCAGCAGGTTTTTTAGACAAGCCTATCGATTTTAATGAACTCAAAGAGCTGATTTTGTCATGAAGCTTTTTTCATTTTAAAATAGTTAGAAGCTAGTTTCGTGGCCCCTTCACTCATATGAGAAAAGCTTAAAAGGCGATCATTGAGTTCCCAATGCATTTCTCTTTTGTAACATAGAAGCTCTCTTGTTGAAGCTTTTAGATGATCTTCATTTTTTATAAACTCACTAAATAACAGGGCCGCAAGATCTTCTTTCTTACGAGAGAGGGCCTCCCAGTAGGCCTTAGTCATTGTTTTGAAATAAATAGGCCCAACTTTGGATTCAAAAAACGTCGTGTCCATATTGGGAAGAATTGCATCTTTTAAAAAACTCGTCGCAATATCTTCACCTTCATAAGAAAAGTACAGAACAATTCGCCCTAGATCAAAGAGCATGCTCTCTAAGGCGACAGTTTGATGTTTTTTAGAAGCGATTTGGGCATAATGTAAAAAGCTTCTGGTTGCAAAATGTATATGCTGGCCGTCCGTCGGAATAAGCTCAATGGCAAGCCGATAGTAGTAACTTAAGGTCTGGATTTTTTCATAATTTTCTTGATCGATGGCATTTCTAAAAAGAGCATTGAGGGTCATAAGATGCAACTCGACAACATTATCTCTTTTTTGTTCGATGGCCTCATCTAGTGTTTCAAGTATTTTTTCACAATAAAAAGGAATGACATCATTTTGATTACTGGAAAGCCCATTGAGAATTTTTGTAAGCCTTCCAATAAAATAGGCCTCTGGCCAATCTTTTTCTTTTTCGAGATAGAATCGTGCTTCTTGAGTCATTCCAGGGACAAAGAAAGGCTCATAAAGACGCCATGTACTTTTCTCATTGTTGTAATTATGAATAAGGTGAGTGACGACCTCGTAAGACTCGCTTAGAACAAGAAGCAAGAGTCCTTTGTCATTTCGCTGGGCGGCCGTATAGGCCATGTTAGAGAGGACTTCAAAGCTGTGAAAGGTACTCGACTTATAATCGTAGTCCACTTTCTTGTCTCTTATAATAGATAATCGTGAAATAATTTGTTTTCTTAAAATGGGTAAAAAGAAAGTTGGCTTTATAAATTGGCTAACGTAGTACAAATAAGGAATAATTCCACCCACTGCCAGAATACAAAAAATAAATGAGGTAACATACAAAACCTTAGACCAAATATTGTGATGTGGAACGAGCCCCCCTAATATAATGGTGAGATTCGCGAGAAGAATAAAACCCATGCCAAGAATTGTTAAAGGATGTTCTACAAAAATTTTCGCAAGCCTTGGGGTGTAGAGGTTTGATGTTAGAGTAATTATGAGCGCCATGGAGGTCAAAAGGGCCCCAAAGAAGCCGTTGAGAATCCTACTTGTGGCATTGATCCCAATTACGGCATTATTATCACTTCCATTATTTGAAATGATAAAGAATACGCCAAAGCTTATGGCAAAAAACAATATGATTAGGGGCGTGAATCTGTATAGAAGATTCGCGGTCCATTTTTCTTTCATGGAACTCAACTTTAAAAAGATTCATCAAGTTTTTTATTAGGCTCTAAGACTTTGTAAAACATCTCAATTTTAATGTGTCTACTAGTTCTAACACTGACAATAAAATCACTGTCATTGAACTCCACGCTGTAGGTTTTTCTTCCGTGGCCATCTGAAAAATTATTGAAGCTATTTATTATGCGCAAGCTTTTAAATTCACTTCTCTCTAAGTCTCTGGTCACCATTCCTGCATAATCGAAGAAGAAAATTCTTTTGTCTGTTACCGTGAGAACTCCATATGTGTGTTTAGAAAAACTAGGGCAATAGCGCCCTTGTAAGGCCGCCTGTATTCTTTCTCCAGGGTAAAGCAAATTTGGCAATGTGAGAAAACGGGCAATGATTGAAGGTGGAAACATTTTTTTACATTCAATATCTTTCAAATCAACAATATCCTTCAAAAAGCTATCGATTTGTTTTTTTCCTAGAAGTTTTCCTTTGAGATAAAAGTAAACTTCCTCCGCACTTGTTAAGTCATCATCTATGGCATAACTATAAGTTGTCTTGTCATCAGCAAGCTCAATAGTTCCATGCTCTTCATTTCCTTTGGGGATACGAGGCATTGAAATATTTTTGATAAATTTAAAAGGGATCTGATGAATTATTTTTGAATGTTCGGTGAAGACGCAGTCTTCCTTCGTTGCATAGAGTCTGCCGTTCATTCCTTTGTACTTAGTATTGATGTAAAAAGGGGTTAGTCTGTCTAGTTCATCCATTGATAGCGCACCCATGATAATACTCCTTCTGGTCGTGAATTCGTCGAAATTATTGAAATTTTACCCTAATGGGCCTACAGTAATTTTGAATATATGTTAAAGGATTCTTACGATGACGGAATTTCATAGACTTTTGTAAATAAAATTCTTTTTAAAATATAAGGGAGCTATCGTGGCGAAAAAAGGACAAGAGGGTTTTGAGGATTTCTTTAGAGAGTATTATGGAACTCGCTGGGATGACTTGAAGTCGGCATTGGCCGCTAATGATATGAAAACTCTACGTAAGAATATTTGGGTAGATTTCCCCACTCCTAAAGGACTTGAGCAGTTGTCGTGGCTTAAGGACTGCTTTGTAAAGAATTCTTCATATGACGATTCTTTTGATCGCAAGCTCGATGAAAATGGCCTTCGTTATTTTTATCCTATGGATCCCGCAAGTGTGATTGTCGCCAGATCATTGAATATTGCTGATGAAGGTGTCGTACTTGATATGTGTGCAGCACCAGGCGGAAAGACTCTAATTCTTTTTGAAACGATGAATGGCAAAGGAGAGCTTTTTTGCAATGAAGTTTCACGAAATAGAAGGGATCGCCTCAAATCCGTAATTCGCGAGTATATTCCAGATCGATTGAGAGAGGCCATTACTGTTAAAGGTATTGATGGCCTTCAGTATGGGCTACAGATGAAAGATCATTTTGATGCTATCTTAGTCGATGCGCCTTGTTCTGGTGAAAAGCATATTATTCAAGCTCCAAGTGAAGTTGAAAAATGGTCAGAAAAAAGAACTAAGCGTCTTGCGGGCTTGCAATTTGGGCTCGTATGTTCGGCCCTTCTCGCCTTAAAGTCTGGTGGTGAGATGGTTTATTCAACTTGCAGTATTTCTCCTTTTGAAAACGATGGTGTGCTTGAAAAACTAGAAAAGAAAAAAGGTGAAAATTTTAAATTCCTACCTCTTGAAGGTGAGATGTATGAAAAAGGAGAGAGGACTAAGTATGGCGTCCTCTTTCTTCCTGATAAATGTGGATTTGGCCCATTATTTGTGAGTCGAATACAAAAAAATTAACTTGAGGCCGAATCATATCTTCTTAAAGCTATATCCCAAAGTTTTAAGAGTAAGAAATAGAAGATAATAATGGCGCCAATAAGTAAAAGAATATTTTCATATAGTTTATTGTCATAAAGAAATCTTACTGGAGCAGAACCAATGACTAAAATTGGAAAAGCGATGGTAAATACCTTTTTGATTGTTCTTTGATAAATATAGTCCGGCCAGCGAGAAACTTGCTGTAACTGCATTCTTAGAAAATTAATTCCAAGCCCTTCCGTAAGCCAGAACATACTCGTTGAGATCATAATTTCTAAGATGGCCAGTAGGATAAAGGCGAGTATTACAAGAAAGGGTAAGCTTATCCAAGACAGTGTCGTCAAATTCGCCTGTAATCCAAAATAAATAAGTGTCGCCCATGTTACAAAAATATTCAATGTACTTGAGGCCCTGAAATATCTGAAGAAGACAATGAATATTGAGTGAACGGGTTTTAATAAAGTGTAATCTAGATTTCCTGTTCTAATATCAGTGGAGAGCATCCAAAAACTTTCACTTAGAATAACCATATGCAGATGATCTACTGCAAGCATGAATGACACGAAGAACATCAGTTGGGCCTTATTCCATGGACCAATCATACTCACGTGATCATAGATGAAGCTCACTGTGGCCAGTGCACTGATATAGAAGACGATGTCCATAAGGATTAAGAGCACAAAATTTAATCTAAAACTCGCGGCCTCAGCAAAACTTGTCTCTATAAATTTTCGATAGACGCTAAGATAATGTTTAATAGTATTCATTTAATATATTCCCGTCCTACATTCCCGCTGCTGTATAGTTTTTTATCCCTTTTTTCCAAACAAGGTGATTTAAAACGAATGTAATTCCTATCCAAAAAGCTATAACCAAAAAGGCCTGCATCAAATGAGAATAGTCGCCACTAAAAACCTTAACAGGGTAGTAAGTCAGATAGGGAAATGGAGTGTAATTTAAAAAAGCAACAAACTTTTGAGGATAGAGCTCTAGCGGAATAATTGCTCCCGAAAGAAAACCGGCCACAATCTGTAAGATTACTCTGAGCATCCAAGTTTCTTCTAACCAAAAACCTAGAATTCCTGTGAGATATTGCAAGAGATACCAGAATAGACTGACATAGAAACAAAAAAGAAAACCAATACAAAGCGTAGAGAGTGTAAGAGAAGATATCACTCCAATGGCCAACAATATACCCAATGAAATGAGGGCTATACAAAACTGTAGAATTTGAAAACTAAAAAAACTTGCCGTGTGAAATTCCCAAAAGTTAAAAGGGTAGATTAAATAAGTCGAAATTCTTCCCAATCTAATATCTTCTGATAAATTCATTGCCGTATGCCCTTGGGCCACGAGACCTACGATAAGAGTCCACACGTGATAATTAATCATCCCTTGGAAATCATAACCCTGAATAACCTTGTGGGGCTCTTGCGAAAAGATCGCTGACCAAAGACTATATTTTATAAAGAAAAAAACAATGGCCGGGCCAATAACTTGTAAAAAAAAGTTTAAACGATAGGCAGTGTATCTAGACCAACTGATACGCATGGTTTGCCACCACTTAAGAAGATTCGCCATTATTTTTCTCCCTCTTGTGACGAATGATCTAAAATAATATCAGGATTTGCCATAAGCGTTTTCATCACTTTTTCAATTGGCATTTTCTCGGTGTGAAATTCAATCACAGGAAATTTTGCCAAGATTTCACTAGAGACATTTCTTAGTTGTTGTTCATCAAGTTTGATTTCAACTTCAGTTCTGTCTTCATTCCATGTGGAGTCTAATTCATTCCAGTATGAGTCATCGTGAATTGTTTTATCTTTGAAAGTAAAGTAAACACTTTTTTTCGTCCCAAGAATTTTCTCAAAATCATTTAACGGGCCGTCATAACCTTTTGTTCCTTTGAAAATTAGGACAAGGCGATCACACAAGGCCTGTACATCCGCCATATAGTGAGATGTCAGAATAATCGTGATATTATTTTTTCTGTGATATTCCTTAATGAAATTTCTGATATTTTCTTGGGCCACTAAATCGAGACCAATTGTGGGTTCATCTAAGAATATAATTTCAGGTGAATGGAGAAGACTGGCCATCAATTCCAGTTTCATCCTCTCTCCGAGTGAGAGTTTGCGCACATGAACATGAAGAAGGTCTTTAACGCCCAACAAAGTTGACATATATTCGACTTTTTCGCGAAATTCTTTTTCTGGAATCTCATAATATTTTTGCAGAAGTGAGAATGAATCCATGGCCGGAATATCCCACCATAACTGAGATTTTTGCCCCATAACCAAAGCAATTTTTTTCCTAAATTCTTTGCTTCTCTCTGATGGTCTATGACCATTCACTAAAAGTTCACCTTCTGAAGGAACAATGATACCTGTGAACATTTTCATAAGTGTCGTTTTTCCGGCACCATTTGGACCAAGAAGTCCAATGATCTCTCCCTTTTTTATGGAGAGATTAAATTGATTAACAGCACTTTTTTTTATGGGTACGCGATGGAAAAAAGATTTTAATGTTCCTGTGATTCCATCTTGTTTCTTGTAGCTAGTAAAGGATTTTGAAAGGTTTATGGCTTCTATCATTATTCACATCTTCTAAGAGTTTTAAGGTATAATTAAATTATGTTAAATCGTAAGAAGTGGCAAGATTACATGCTTATTTTAAATATTAAAGACACCTTGTTGTTTTTGATTCTTGCTTTACTCAGTTTTACTTTTGCTTATGTTGCATTAGAAGACCTTGTTAGTGCATTGTTTGCATTAATCATTCCTACAGTTTTTTCTCTACACGCCAAACAGTCTTCAAAGTTCTTACTTAAAATTCATAACGGTGTTCTTTTGAAGTATGAAGATGTTCCATGGCTATTTGGCGTCGTCGATTTTTTAAGCGCAAAGGCCGGGCTTGAAAGCTCTCCTGAACTTTATATTCTGAACACTAAAGTTCCTAATGCCTTTACCACTGAAACAAAGGAAGGTCCCATTTTGGCCATCTCAGCAGGCCTCATTGCACGAATGGATAAGAGAGAAATAAAAGGAGTTATTGCTCACGAACTGTCACACATCATTCATAAAGACGCGACCTATTTAAAAATTGTGCAAGGTCTTTATGCCTTTGTGGCCTTTTTAAGTACTCTTGTTCATATTTCAATTATTTTCTTTTTACCTTTCTATTTAATGGGCAGCTTTAATCTTTCAACGTCATTTCTTTTAGCGATTCTCATAGTCCCTTCAATTTTAAGATTGGTAATTTTGGCGCTTATGCGAAATAGGGAATACGCAGCCGATCTTATGGCCGTTAATTTAACTGAAGATCCTGAAGGTCTGGCGCTGGCCCTCTCAAAGCTTAACTCTATGAACCATTGGGTTGTTGGTCTGATGTTTCCTTATAATTTTGGTCGAAAAAATTCTCTCCTTGATACTCATCCTCTACCAAAACAGCGCATTCAACGTCTAATGGCCTTGTCCCACTAAAATAGTGTCACATTATTGAAACTTCACACACTAAGGCCATAGAGGTGAATATGAAGTGTCGTGATGCTGTAAAACTTCTGTGGCATGAAGAAAAACTTGGAATTTGGCAAAGGGTGAATCTGTCATTTCACTTGCTTATATGCCCTAAGTGCCAATCTTCTCGTGATACTTTGTCGCGTCTTGATGAGTTGATGATCCTTAGACGAAAAGAGCAAACCCAACATACTGAAAGTTTGGAGCAAAACATCATCAATTCAATTCTTTCTAATAAAGTGTCTAAAAAATAGTCACTCTTAGTATGCTCCAGCGGCCAACGGCCCCTGTAGTTTCTTCACACTTATCACTATTGGGCCCCTATTTCTCTTACAATATTCTTACTGGGAGGATACCTAAAATGAAGAAGTTCCTATTTGTACTATTTGCCCTTTCTATGATTATTCCTGCTCTTGGAATTGAAAATTCAAACCATTTTTCTGTTCAAAAAGAGCAGATTGAAAAGGCCGTAGCATCTCTACCTTCATCATTAACCCTAGTGAAAAATTTTGATAGTCAAGATAAAGCCGTTGTTCCATTAGTGGCGGCACTAAATATTATTCACATCTCATTTGTTCAAATTCCGAAACTTATCGGTAAAAAGGCCCTTCAAATGGCCATTCATTTTAAACTTGAAGGCCTACAAAAAATTCTATTGCCTATTGTTCTTTCGAAAGAGGAACTAGCGCGTATAAAAAATCTTCTCGATTCTTCATCAAAGGCCTAATTTCATTTTCTTCTTATTATTTGTGCTTTTACCTTGAAAAATGAATTTACGGGTCTAACATATTCTTATGAGAAGATTATTTGTGGCCCTTGAAATTCCAAGGCCAATCAGTTCAAATTTGATTAATTTAAAAACTCCAATCCCTGGTGCAAGATGGGTAGATGAGAGAAATTTACATCTTACTCTTCAATTTCTTGGTGAGGTTGAAAATGATCGTGTTGACGAACTCATTGATGTTTTGGAAGAAATACAAACAGACTACTTTTCTTTAAGACTTTATGATGTCGGTCATTTTGGCTCTCGCACGGCTCCTCGAGTTCTTTGGGTGAACGTCGAAAAATCATTGGCCCTTCAAGAATTGCAAAGTGAAGTGGAATCTCTTCTAGATAAAAATGGCTTTTCAATCGAAAAAAGAAAATTTGTCCCACATGTGACCATTGCAAGGCTTAAAGAAACTCACTATGAAGATTTGGTCAACTTTACGATGGAAAACTCTTTATTTTCAACTGAGCAATTTGAGATCACTCACTTTCATCTCTACGAATCTAAATTATCTTCAGAAGGTCCGACATATACAAAACTAAGAACCTTTGAACTTTATTAGGGAGTTTCTATGATTATTAAAGAAAGCTTTTTAGTTCACGGCAAAGTTCAGGCCATAATGTTTCGTCAAACATTTGTACGTGGCCTTCTCAGAAGAGGACTTTTAGGGGGAGCTACAAATAATAGAGACAATCACAGTGAAGTGGCCTGTTCCGTTGAAGGTGAAGCAAAATCCATTGAAGAGCTCAAGGGTGCACTACTTGGTTTAGAGAAGTTAAATTCATGGGGCTCAAAGGTAGAAGAGATTATCCCTTGTGATTACTTTCCCTATACTCAACACGAAGTAACAACTGAAAATGTTGATAGTAAAAAATGGACACCAGGAGTCGAATTCTATCTATAGACTCACCGAGTAATCTTCAATATTTTCTGAAGAAATCAATCATTTTTGCCTAATTTGGCCAAGTTCTACTAGGCTTTTTCTATGAACTGGCATAGTTTAGGAGTAACAAATAATTTTTGCGAAGGAATATTTATGACTATTGCTAAAAACAAAGTTGTAGCAATGCACTACAAACTAACAAATGATGGTGGAGAAGTTTTAGATTCTTCTGAAGGAAGAGATCCACTTTATTATCTTCAAGGGCACGGAAATATTATTCCTGGTCTAGAAAAAGAAATGGAAGGAAAAAACGTAGGCGATAAATTTTCTGTATCTATCGAAGCAAAAGATGCTTACGGTGAATACGACGAAGGTCTAGTTCAAAATATTCCACGTGAACAATTCCAACAATTCCCAAATCTTGAACTTGGAATGAAATTCCATATCGATAGCAACTTTGGGCCAATGGTTGTTAAAGTTGATGAAATTACTGATGAGCACGTTACAATTAACGGTAACCACGAACTAGCTGGTGTAAGACTTACATTTGCAGTAGAAGTTGCTGAGATTAGAGAAGCTTCGGAAGAAGAAATTGCTCACGGTCACGTTCATGGTCCGCACGGACACCACCACTAAAAAAAATGGCCAGCTTTGCTGGCCTTTTTTATTTCTCGAATCTTGTCATCTTTGGAATTAGGGCCACGCTCACAAGCACTAGTGCACATCCAATCATTGCCATTGTCGTAAGTTTTTCAGCAAAGAACAGATAACCAAAAATGGCCGCAAAAATGGACTCCATCAAAAAAGCTAGACTTACAATATGTGGAGGCGTTCCTTGCTGAGCATAGACTTGGAAGCTAAAAGCAATAATTGATGAGAATACTGAAAGAACTAAAAATCCAAGCAGAGGAGAAGGAAAAGCAAACGTTGATAATGGCGCGAGTGAAATTGGTCCT
This sequence comes from Bacteriovorax sp. BSW11_IV, assembly GCF_000447755.1. GTDB lineage: Bacteria > Bdellovibrionota > Bacteriovoracia > Bacteriovoracales > Bacteriovoracaceae > BSW11-IV. The sequence goes on from NZ_AUNE01000011.1 coordinate 21,707, forward strand.
TCAAAGGCAAGTCCAACTATAAAACCTAATATACCCATATAAAGACATTGTAATAAATTGAATTCCACAGCGGGAAGATCTTTAGCAAATTTATCAACGGCCAAGATATGCAATGAAAAGAAGAGGGCCGAAAGAAGAGTTAGCCAATCTCCTGCATTAAAATTTGAAAATTCAAAATCGCATAATAAGAAAATCCCTAACATCGCCACAGATAGAAGAATCCAATAACCAATTCTGAAACGTTGTCCGTATAGAAAGAGCGTGAGTATAGGTGTGAAGATTGAATAGAATACAGTGAGAAAACCACTTTTTGCCAGTGTCGTCTGTGCTATGCCCATCGTTTGAAGCTGGAGGGCCAAAAAAAGAAGGGCCGAACAAATAAGAGGACCTTTCTTGTCTTTAATCGTTCCCTTGAGTGCAATATAGGGAATGCAAAGTAGACCTGCAAAAATATAGCGTAGTGAGTTTGACCATAGAGGAGAGTAGGATTCTAAGGTCCAGCGAGTTCCAACGAAACCCAGACCCCAAATTAATGTTGCTGTAATAAGTAGTGCTAAGCGCAAGTTATCGCTCCTCGATGATGTTTAAAAAATAGTTTAAAGTGAAATTATGTTTCCGTAAAGAAGTGGTGTACTCTTTAAGTTAAGCGACGTCAGCTTTCATTTCTTCAGTGCTAGGAATTTTAACGATAACATGGGTAAAAGAATCTTTTTCGGAGTCTACAGAAATCGTACCTTTTTCATGGGCAAGTGCAACTCCCGCAACACACAGACCAAGGCCTTGGTTTTGTTCATAGCATTTGGTGGTAAATAGTGGAGAGAAAATTTGTTTTTTATCTTCTTTACTAATCCCTGAACCATTATCGTAGATATTGATGACAATTTCTCGCTCTCTTTTTCTAAAATTTATTTCAATGTGACCTCTATAATCTTTTTCGTCTTTTAGCATTCGTTGTTCAATTGCATCGAGTGAATTGTCTAAAAGATTATAGAGAATAGTTGTAATGGCCGTTGAATTTGAAATAAAGTGACAATCTTTAGGAATCATCTTTTTTATTGTCGTATGTGAAAAGCGCTCATCAGAGCGCGAGAGGCGAAGTTCATTTAAAACACCCTCAACCAGATGGTGAGCATCTAGAGTCTCATGACCATTAAGTCCCATCTCATTTCTTTTTTCAAGTGCATCGACTATTTTTCTAGCATTTTCAGATTGACGGCGAATATTGTCACAATATTTTTCGATATCTTTTAAAGCATTTTCGTTCTTATTTTGTTTTAGTTCAGCAACGACTTGTTCAATAATCGTTGCCCCATTAAGAATACTGTTTAAGGGTGAGCTCAACTCTTCTGAAATCCCTGAAGAGAAGATTCCAAGTGCTGCGAGACGCTCTTTTTGAGCGAGTTGGTATTGAGCATGTTTAAGTCGTTCTAGGAGATCGACTTGGCGGATATTTTTTTCTCTGAGTTCAATACTTTTAGAGCGAAGTAAAAACTCTGCGCGCATAAGAGATTTTTCCAATTCATCTTTTTCCTGTTGATATTGTTTCGTTCGTTGTGCTCTTAGGTAACTAAACAGACGAAGAAATAAAACAGGAACGGTCATAACAATAAATACATAGGAAACGGCCCAAGCTTCGATATTGATATGTTTTGTTGAAAAAAAAGGCAGACCAATTAATAAGAAAAAACCAAAAGAGCATGCAAAAAGAAATTCATCGCTAAGGATGATATTTGAGAGAATTTCTTTTAATGATTTTTGCGTAAGTTTTGCCATAACCTTATTCTAGAGGTTTTAGAAATTATGAATGGCCTAAAAATAGACTCTCGAATTAAGAATTTAGAGATAGTAAGGATTTAGCATTCAAATAGTGATTGGAACTTTTGCTTAAGAGTCACATCATCAAGATTTTCATCTTTTTTAAGCAATAAAAGAATTGTGGCATAGTATTCTTTTTCACTCTCATTAGTAGAACTTAAGAAAAATTCACTATAGGCCGGGTTCTCAATGATTTCTTGGATTTCATTTTGGCCAAAAAGAAATTTCATTTGAGCGAGCTGGTCTTTATAAGGGGATGAATAAGGGGATGATCCAAGTGCGAAGTGTCTTTGAATCTTTATAAAGCAGCTTCCTCTGTCTATACTAGCTGGCATTCTTTGTGATTGGTTAGCACAAGCTGTGAGAAAGAGAATTGAAAGAGTTAGATAAAGCAATTTCATGAGTTTCTTATCGCAAAAAGTAAAAGGAAACCTAAGAATTTTTCTCTTTTAAGACGATAATCTTCGATGAATGTATTGAAAATAGTTGCCTTATTTACTCTTGTTTTATTCTCTTTTTCGGGACTCGCTTCTCCTGAATGGAATGATCATCTACGAAAAGTTGAAGATGTCTCCCTTGCAATGGAAATTAACTCTAGTCTTTATCAAAGTACTCAAAAATTTCTTAATGAAATCAATTTAGAGCTTGATTCAACGGTGGAGAATGATGTTCTCAAAGTAGAGGCCATGTTATTAGAACAGGCCGAAATTATTATTGAGAAGAGTGCTTTATTAAAAGAAGAGAGACTTAAAGCAAAAAAGGCGCTGGCCAATGTTAAGTGGCGTGCTTTATCTCAGTGGTTTATTGAACGCCTAAAAAGCGTAAGAAGCTTTATTCGTCAAAAAGGTATCTTCTATGTGGGATATGCTTTATCGACTAATATTTTACAATTTACTATTCCAAGTGCGCTTCTTTATGCAGATCAACCACTGATGGCCTTTGTCGTTTTTCATATTGTGGGTGATATTCCTGTTTATCTTTATTACAAGGCCGTCTCGACTTTTTTTCATCGCGAGAAAATGAGTAAAATGATTGGTAAAGAATTTAGTTATCGAGAAATTCGATTACAAGAAAGAGAATTAAAGAAGTTACTCGCAGTGAATAAGGTTCAAGATTGGATATATACTCCAAGCTCTTTTGGCGAGAATTCAGTTCGTATCAAAAAATCTGGATTTTTTAGTAAAGTGAAACAGCGAATTGGTTTAAATACAAAAGAGGTGAGTCTTCATAATTTGACAAAATTTTTTAGCAATGATCTCCTTGAAAAATATCCTGATATCCAACTTCTATTTGAAAGTGACTTTATTGATGAGCAGATGAAGACACTACTCATTAGCGTAAAAGCTCTTAAAGATTTTGATAGTACTGACTTGATAAGTTTTAAAGAAAAATTCAGTGATAGCTTTTTTGAAAACAGAGCTAGATTTAAGGCCTTTCCTATTAAAGAATGGATTGATGACTGTTTTATGGCCAAAGATTTTTCAGAGTTTCGATTTAAACTTTTAAATCCACCTAAGCAAGTGAAGTATGTAAGACAATATAACGAATTGTGGAAGGAAGTTATCCTTCCTCGTGTGTCTGAGAATTTTTCGCTATTAACATTCAATGAATACCGCTCACTCGTTTTACATTACGATCATTTTTATGCATCACAAATTAGAAGAGGATCGCTTCTTGTTGATGATGCTTATATGAATCTCATGAGCGAATACTTTGATCTATCAATTGAGAATATGACGACAAGTTGTGCTGAAAAATTTGATCAAAAGATTGGAAATTTAGTCGATCGAGTTATGAAAAAAATGAAAAACTAGCATGGTCAAAAGACCATGCTGTTGAATCTTTTAGTAATGCCAAGGGAATTTAGAGAAGTCTTGATCACGTTTTTCTAGGAACGCATCGCGACCTTCTTGTGCCTCTGTTGTCCCATAAGCTAGACGAGTGGCCTCTCCTGCAAAAAGTTGTTGTCCAACTAAACCATCGTCACATAGATTGAAACCAAACTTAAGCATTCTCATAGCAGTAGGAGATTTGCTGTTCATTTCTTTGGCCCAACGAAGTGCTTCTTCTTCAAGCTCTGCGTGAGCAACAACTTTGTTGACCATGCCCATTTCAAATGCTTCTTGAGCAGAGTAATTAAATCCTAAGAAGAAAATTTCACGAGCACGTTTTTGTCCTACCATGCGAGCAAGGTAAGCAGAACCATAACCAGAGTCAAAACTTGCTACATCTGGATCTGTTTGTTTGAAAATAGCGTGTTCTTTAGAAGCAAGAGTTAAATCGCAAACAACGTGAAGTGAGTGACCACCACCAACGGCCCAACCAGGAACCACGGCCATCACAATTTTTGGCATGAAGCGGATCAGTCTTTGAACTTCTAAAATGTGTAAGCGACCTAGTTTGGCAAGGTCAGGAGTGCCTTGATCTGCACCTTCATATTTGTATCCATCTTTTCCACGAATTCTTTGATCTCCACCTGCGCAAAATGCCCAACCAGCATCCTTTGGAGAAGGACCGTTTCCTGTTAAAAGTACAACACCAACATCTGAAGTGATGCGCGCATGTTCAAGTGCTGTAAAGAGTTCATCAACAGTTTTTGGTCTAAAAGCATTTCTGCATTCAGGTCTATTAAAAGCAATACGTACAGTGCCTTGGTCTTTGGCCCTGTGATATGTGATATCTTCAAAATTAAATCCTGGAATTTCTGTCCAAAGATCAGGATTAAAGATTTCTGAAACTTTTGTCGTCATAGATACTCCTCATTTGGTGAACGGGTGGTAAAGTATCATCTATGAATATTAATGAAAAGCTTCACCAACTTCTAAAGGACAACAATATAGGTTATGAGCTTATGACCCATGATCGCGCGCTCACTTGTGAACAATCGGCCATGGCCCGGGGTCTCGATCAAAAATTTGGGGGCAAGACTCTTTTATTTAAAGACAAAAATGATTTTAGGCTCTTTGTGATCAGCGCTTCGCAGCAAGTCGATTCTGCTAAAGTCCGCTCACTTCTTAAAAGTCAGAAGCTGCGCTTTGCCACAAGCGATGAGCTTGGAGAGCTTTGTGGTGTAGAGAAGGGGGCCCTCGTTCCATTTGGTGGCGGTGTGATCTATCCCTATGATCTCTATTTAGATGAATCAATATTGGCCAATGAGCTCATCGCCTTTAATAGCGGTATACTTACGGAGTCTATCATTATGAGAACAGTGGACTATTTAAGACTTGTTAAACCGATCGTTTGTAACTTCTCGAAATAAGAGAATTGAGAATAAAAATTGCCAGATTTCAGAAAGATTTTTTGACAATATTTTTAATTGGACTCGATTCTAACTTCTTAATAATTCTCAATTACATATATTTTTTAAAATTTCCTCCCAGCTGGCCACCGATTCAGGTTCATAATGGCATTTATCCGAAAACGAAGAAGGGGGCTCCATGGAGTTGAGATTATTAAAAGATGCTATTGTTGACCATTACCGCGATGAAATCCATTCGCTCTATTCGCGCTCGTGTCATTATGGCCTTTTTAATGCTGGTGAGTTTGATAGCGGAGTAACGGAAATTTGGACGTCTGCGAAAGGCCACGGTCTTTCTCGTGAGTTTTTTAACTCGCTAGTTGAGTATGAGATTAATTCACACTATATCGAGGATAATATCGCCTTTTTAAATGCCGCTTAATCAAAGCGGCCAACTTCTCTCGTCAGAGGGCATATTTTGTGGTAAATCGCTAATATGCCTATTTTAGAAGTTAAAAAGTTAACAAAAACTTTTGATGAAAAATCACTTACAACAGTCAATGAAGTATCCTTTCACTTAAATAAAGGTGAAAGGTTCTCTGTTATCGGTCCTTCCGGTACGGGAAAAAGTACGTTAGTGAAAATGATTGCAGGACTTATTAGTCCAAAGAGCGGTGAAGTTTTTCTCGATGGCAAGTTGCTTTTAAATGAGAATTTCTATGACGAAAGCCTTGCTAAGAAAATGGCCTATGTTCCTCAAGAACTCTCTCTTGATGAGGACAAAACAATTTTTGATAATATTAAAACTAAAGTGGCCCATGAAAGTGAAGATAGTATTCACGTAAAAGTTCGCGATATGATCGAAGTCTTTGGCCTTCAATACAAAGACTTTAAAAAACCAAGTGAACTTTCTACGGGGCAAAAACAGCGTGCTCACATGGCCTGTGCTCTTGTGAATCACCCAGAAATTTTAGTTCTCGATGAACCATTTTCAAATCTTGATAAAAGCCTAAGAGAAGAATTGAAAGCAGAGCTTTTTGAAATTTGTGAAGAAAGAGAAATTACTCTGCTCATGGTGACCCATGATTTAGAAGATGCCTTTAGTGAATCTGATCGCATTATGGTTCTTGCCGATGGTGTAGTAAAACAAATTGCACCACCACAGAACATTTATAGAAGACCTGCAAATAGTTATGTGGCCCGCTTTACTGGGGCCGTAAATCTAATTGCAGGTCCCATCACAAGATCATCAGGCATATTAAGTACTAAAAATGCATTTGGTGAATTTTCATTTAATGAAAAAGATTATCCCCATATTACAGGAAAGTTTGCTTACCTTGTCGTAAGGCCCCATATGTGTGACGTTAAAAATGAGGGGAAATTCTCTGGTATCATCCGCCGTAAAAAATTCTACGGTGCCTATTTTGATCTTTGGCTTGATTGTTTAGATCAAAAACGATTCATTGTTCGCGTCCCGGCCCACTCTAAACTTAAGGAAGGCCAAAAAATTCACTTCGATTTACATGTTGAAGAGCTATTTTTGTTATCAATTTAGCAAATTGCCTGATTCCTATCATATTCTTGTTTATTAACCTTTGATATTCTGATTTTGGGATAGGTCATCTGGTTGCACATTAGATTTATCCTTTTTTGGCCTGGATGGTTTTAATCCCTATTTTTTCCATCCAGGCTTTTTTATGCAGTCATCTCACCGCTACGATAAAATAACACAGACGACAGAATTGTTCTTTTGAGTTCACTTTGAATTTTGTGATGATCGACTTTATAGGCACCTTTATCTACGAGAGAGAATATCCAATTTTTATTTTCTTTTGAGGCGGGAAGGTTATCGATCAGAATGACAGGGTAGTTGGGAATGAGCTTTTTTAAAAGATCGTCTTCTAAAAATTCCTTATCTTCCAAGATGACAACGATTGCGTCTGTATTAAATCCCTCTTCATACTCTCGAAATTGACGTTCATTCCAAGCCAGGGCCACCTCCCAATTGTTTTGGGAGAGAAGAAATCCAATGTCTGTGGCCTCTCTGTCATTGTTGGTAAAGACGATGACATTTAGTTTGTGGTTCGTCATAGAGGCAATTATAGGGCCTATCTCTTAATGAATTGTGGGCCTAACATGCCATGGTTGTAATTTTAGTGCATTAGTCCTTTTTTCTAAAAGGCCCAGTCGCTAAATTTTTGATTTCTTGATATTATTTGCCAATAAAAGTTATCAATAATTGTGGTGGACCAATTGGACTACAGATTTTCTGAAAATACACCTTTCGATTTCACTTCCATCTCTTCACTTTTTCAAAGTGAAAAAGAATTCCGTTTGGCATGGCCTTCAGGAAAATGGCCTCTTTGTTCAGAGCAATGGCAAGAGTGGATGAATGAAAATTCTCAAACTCAATCTCTATGTTTATTGATGTTCAACGACAAAAATGAAGTCATCGGTCATAGTGCTCTTAAGCGCTACAAGGCCCCACCGCATTTATGTTATCTATGCTTTGTCTATCTATTGCCTGAGTATAGAGGCACAGGAGCGTCAACACGGCTTGTTGATCAAGTAATTGCGCTTGGCCATAAAAAATGGAATCTCCAAGAAATTCATCTGCTTGTGGAACCAGAAAACAGTCGAGCTTTTTCTTTCTACACCCGATACGGTTTTAGAGGCCTTAGTGCTAAGATGGGTGACAAGATGCGCATGAGAAAAAATATCAATTTATGACTGCGTAGCACTTGACCTTTGAGGAAACGAACTTATCTTGTGTGAGAATCGTGAAGGAGGACGTTATGGCAAAAGCTGCTAGAATTGGAAAGGCCTTTGTTGCAAAAGAAGGTTACGTTATTAATCTTCCTCGCATCGTACGTACTAGAGTAACAAAGACTGTTGCTGTTAGTAAGGTTGTTGAGAATGTTGAGGATAAAAAAGAAAAAGTAAAAGAAGAATCTAAAAAATAAACGCTCCTACAGGGAGCGTTTTTTTTCGTCTAATTCAAAAGCAAAGGCCTTATCTGTGATTGGGTCTGTGATTGTCAGCTTGTGAGCAATCAATTTTAATCCCTCTTCATTTTTATTCTTATTTCCGTAATCAGGATCTCCCATAACTGGGTGACCGATTAAATCAAAGTGACGACGAATTTGGTGAAAGCGTCCAGTTTGTAGGGCCGCTTCGATGATCGTTGTTTTGTCTCTATTTTCAACGACAGTGAAATGAGTTTCACTATCTTTGTCATCAAGCTTTTTCTTAATGATTTGGACTTCTTTTGTATCTTCAATCTCTCCCAAAACTTCAGCAAGATACATTTTTTTAATTTTGTCTGTATGCCAAATTTGTTGGAAGTCACTTGCAGTTTTTGAAGAGTAGGCGACAAGAATAAGTCCGGCCGTTTCTTTATCAAGGCGGTGAACAAGAAAGACTTTCTTTCCAAGTTTTTCTAGTGCGCGCTCAAGTGAACAAGCGTCACCATATTTCGTACCTTGAGTAAGTAGATTTGCTGGCTTATACCAAACACCCCAATGGCGGTTTTCATAAATGAGTTCTGGATTTAGTTCTTCAAATTTCTCAAGTTTAGCATCGTAGTAAAATTTAACGTGAGAGCCAGGTAAAAGCTCGAAGCTTGCGCGACGAGTTCTTTCAATTTTCTTCTTACCTTTTTTCTGCACCCATACGGCCCCATTGTTGAGGTAGCGCTTAAGGCTTTGCTTTGATAGGCCAGTATCTTTGGCCAAAAGTTCGATTAGCGTAGTTTTCTCTGTTACATCGTAACTATAGATTTTTTTGTTTTTCATAAACACCTTTAATTTCGGGCAAAGTAACACGACTTGGGATTCGTGGCAATGACAAGGCATGGACATTAAAAGAAACTCATGCCATATCTACAGAGTATAACGTCTTTTTCGGGAAACAAAATATGTTGGAAACTTACTTTTGGCCAATTCTTATCGCCCTTACTGTGATTATCGTTGTTCTGTCTTTTATTGCAGGTCGTTTGTGGCGTGAGCTTTCACACAGAAAGGCCCTACAGCTGAAAAGTGATTTAGAAGGAGCACAAAAAGAAAAAGAGAGAAAAGAGTTTGTAGAAGAGAGCCTTCGAATAATTTCAAAAGCTATTGTAGAAGGTCAATGTGATCTGTCAGAGGGCTGTATTCGTATTCGTATGCTTATAGATAGAACAGATCGAATCAATCATAAGCATGAAGACTACCAAGTCTTCTTTGATATGTATGAAGAAATTAAGCATTTCAAAACTCATGAAGCGAGAAAAGAGTTATCTAAGCAAGAGCTTTATAATGAGGACAAAGAAAGATACATGATTGAAGAGCGCTATAGAGATTCGTTTTTAGAAGCAAGTCGACGTTTGTTGAGCTTTGTCGAGTCTTTGAGAGTCTGATGACCAAGTAGTGGGATATTTTGTTTTATTTTCGTAAGGGTAACGTGGATTTTTTCTTGTGAGTACTTCCTTAAGTTACCCATCATCGCATCTGCACTCCAAAAAAAGACATTTATCAGATTCAAAGTGGCAAGCGTATTAAATTCTTTTTCCAGCTTGAAATCTACAGGTTTGTAGCCTTCTTTTTTTACAGTAACACTTTCATTACTATTTCTTTCAAAGTTGTACTGCAGGGGAGTTTGACCGATGTAGGTATCACCTAGATACACTTGTGCGTCTAGCGGGTAAGAAGTAAGTTCGATTTTGTCCTTACTTCCCCCAATCATAGTGGCGCAGCCAGTGAATAGGGAACAAAAGCTCGCCAGAGTGATGGTCTTCTTAACTTTTGTTTTTATGATCTTTTTTAATACCATTGTGAAATTGTATGATTTTTGCTTATCTTCTGTAAATAGGTATAATAAAATCTTAACAATTGCTAAGTTCCCAAAAATTAAGGGAAATCAATGAATTATTACGTCCACGCACTCGATCCCATGGCCTTTAGAATAGGAAATCTCGTCTTTCCCTGGTACTGGCTTGTCTATTTTGGGGGCTACTTCTGGCTACTTTTTGGTATGGAGTTTTTGTTTAAAAGAGGAAAACTTCCCTTCAAAAGTGCCATAGACCTTTATAATTTTTTATTGATTGGCTTCTTGCTTCTCATTGTCGGAGGCCGACTTGGTTACGTTTTTATTTACAACTTCTCATACTATTTAAAAGACCCTGTCCGAGTTTTTTATTTATGGGAAGGGGGGATGAGTTTTCACGGCGCTTTAATCGCCACAGGTTTATGGACTCTCTACTTTTCATACAAAAAGAAAATTTCATTTTTTAGCATATCAGATGCTCTCTCACTATTTATTCCACCTGTGCTTGCTTGTGGGAGAGTGGCGAATTTTATTAATGGTGAGCTCGCAGGAAGAGTGACCGATGTTTCATGGGCCGTGATTTTTCCACGCCTCTATGACAATCAACCTCGTCATCCTTCACAGCTCTATGAAGCGATCTTAGAAGGTATCTTTTTGTGGATTGCGATTGCGCTTGTATTTAAATTTGCCAATAAAAAAGCAAGACTTACCGGCGTCTTTGTTTTTGGCTATGGCCTTAGCCGATTTATAGTGGAATTTTTTAGAGAGCCCGATAGGCAGCTGGGATTTATCATAGGGGAGCTAACCATGGGTCAGCTCCTGTGTATTGTCATGATGCTCGCAGGGGCAAGTATCTTTTATCTTAGTCAAAAAGAAAGCGAATAGACTTATCATCAAGATCTTTTAGATCAGATAACAATGCTCTTTCATCCATAATTTGCTCAACTTTTTGACGGTATTGCTCACGAATAGGTTGAGGAATTCCTTCATAATTGTTGAATTCAAAATTCTCAGGATCTTGTTTGTCCACAAGTTCTGTATGGTATGGACCCTCTTTCATAAGTGGGTTTAGGACATTGTTAAAGATACAAAATGGTAATCTATTTGTCGCAACGATCACACACTCTTGAAGATCATCAAGATCTGTTTGAGTGGCATCGCCAATTTTTCGTTGTGAGAGAATGAAAAGCTCTTTAATTTCTTTTTCTCTGGCCGCAATAATCTTATAGGCGTCTCTCAACTTTTTGATGCCTAAATAGTCTTCAATATACGCTGAACGAACAGGTTCAGGAATTTTCTTCATAATCGGATCTTCAGGATCGAATGGATTGAAATTTCTATTTTTAGTCGCAAGCGTAACTAGGTCAGGGTATTCTTGCTTGTAGTATTTCCACAAACAATCAAAGTATGCAGAATCATTTTTTACATCTGCTTTAACACACTCAATTTTATCGCCATACCACCACTTAAGGGCCTCTTCCCACATCTCGGCCAATTTATCATCGAGATTGAAAATTGTTACAACCCCACCAACAGAGAGCCCTGCAGTTGTCGTAAAGTATCCTGCACGAGCATATTTTCTATAACCTTCACTTGTAAAACGAGCACGTGAAAGATCTTTTGTTGAGAGATAGTTTTTAATCTTCTCACTCTTATCAAGAAATTTTTGGTAGTACTTACTGCTTTTTGAAGAATACTTAAATTCAGACATAAACTTCTTGTAGCTGATTCTATTTTCGGCCCAATGTGAAGGTCTATACTCTTCTTTTGCAAGAGTGAATGAAAGTTCTTTGTAGAGATCTGTAATAACTTTTTTATTTTCTTCAGAGATTGATGCAAATTCATCTCTGTTATTTAAGTTGTTATAAGCAAATTCTAATTCTCTATGTAAGATCGTCAGACGGTCTCTAAGGTACGCCTGTTTAAGAACCCTTGTTCTAAGCATTCCTTCATCAATGTGACCGATTGAAATTCTAGCAAGTCCACCTGAATCTTTGTTTGGAGATGATCTCCATCCACCATCAAATGTATTAAGTTTTGATTGTAAATCTCCAATCAAGGCCTCTAGGTTATGATCATCTTGTCTGATTGTGATAATAGTCTCTTCCCACTTTCCGTTTTTCCAAAGAGAGAATTGAATACGATCAAAATCAGGATTCGATTTTTTATAGGTCTTTAAAATATTTAAGTTGTAGGCCAATGAGACGCGCATTTTAAGCATCTCATCTAAATCAGCTTCGTAATTTTTAAATTCTTTTAACCAAGTTGTAACGATTTTCGACGAATCTTCAAAACCACCCATGGCCTTCTCATCACCAACAAGACCTTTGATATAAATCAAAATATTGGGAAGGGTTTCTTCATCATCGTACATATAGAAGGCATGATAGCGATTATCATTGATAATTTTTTTGAAAATATGTGAACCATAATCAAGCATACGGGCAAACATATGCTTACCAGGTGCCTTAATCGTTAGACGCTTTGTTTTTCTTTGAACAAGCTTTTTTTCTTCAAGGGCCTTGGCCAATTTATTAGCGTAGTCATCTTCTAAGAAGCGTCCAACTGTATCAAAGCAACCACCAATATATGGTTTTTCACTTTTAACTGATGAAGGAGTTCTATCGCTGGTTTTATGGATACCAGTTGATGAACAGGCCGATAATAAAAATAAAGATGTAAGTGTTAGTGATTTAACTATTTTCATAGGAAACTTGTCGGATGTCCTTAAGTGTTGCTTTAGAGATTACTAAACCAACATGATGGTCTAAATCCCTGATTTTCTGTACAAATCCAGTCTTCACTAAAAGGGTCTTTGTCGCAAAGGCCCGCTGAGAGGATGGTATCGATACGGCATTGAGGATCGGGATAGCTGTTGATAATGGTAAATTCGACGATACTGTGGCTTGGAGTATCAATAGAAATCATATTGGCCTCTGGAGACAAAAAGCTTAGAACGCGGGCAAAGCTTGAGGCCGCACGTGCAATTTGTTCACAGACATTTCTCATTCTCAAATTTTCTCCATGGGCCTTGGCACATAGTTCAAGAACAAAGGGAGAGAGAGGTGTGAATTCTTCAGACACAAAATCGTGAGAAAGAAAATAGCGCTTTAAGCACTGAGCGGCCGAAAAATAATCGGCCTGTCCTTCACTTGAGGCCCATGCATGATCTTTGATTGATAAGCGAGGAAGACCACCAAGGATATGGCCAACTTCATGACAAGCAGTGAAGGCCCAACCCTCCTTTGTCATTCCAGGAATTCTTGCCATACCACCCCAGAAGTTCAGAGTGAAATGTTGCTTATCTTCTCCCATCGGTGCCGCGGCCCAAGCAGAGAAGTAGGGTGTTTCCCAGTAAAGATTGAGTTGAGTATATCTTTGTGCTTTAGAAAATTCAGTCAGGTAAAGATTGTAAATTTGAGAAGGTATTAAAGCAAAGTTGGCTTCACCCACATTTGATTGATTTGGGTTATCAACTTCGATCATATACTTGGCCGGGTCTTCTTTGTCGTCATTCATGCAAAACGGGCATGCAAATGATGCAAGTGGAGAAAAAAGAGCTAAGAAAATCAAAAGTTTTGCCATGACGATGCCCTGTACGATTGATTGTTTGAGTTTTTTGGAGTGTAATACTAATAATTGGTCCTGTTGGCCTAATGTATAAATTTTATAGATAAAAAAAGGGGAAAATTGTGGCGAAGGTTGTCATTTTAAGCGCGACAAGCGGAAATAACTTCAAATTAGCAAACGCACTATGCGAAGAAGTCGTAAAGCATGGTGGTTTATGTGAAGTTGTGAATTTAGAGGAGCTTGATCTTCCCCTTTACTCACCAAAATCAGAGGCCAATGGCGTTCCTGATAAAGCAAAAGAATTAACTGCAAAAATTGCTGAATCACACAGCATGATTTGGGTTGCTCCTGAATATAACGGAAGCATTCCTCCTGTAATGAACAATGCCATCGCATGGGTTTCACGTGCAACTGAAGACTGGAGAGATGGTTTCAATGGAAAATTTGCAGTAGTGGCCACTCACTCTGGTGGTGGCGGAGATAAAGTTTGTGCAGCAATGAAACAAACGCTCGAACACCTTGGAACAGTTGTTCTTCCAAGAACGATTGTTACAACTTACAAAAAGGAACTTAATCCAAAATCAGCGGATGCAATTGTTACTCAACTTTTAAAGCATTCATAAGCTAAGGGTTTTCTATGTTAGAAGTGCAACTTGCTCGCATTAATAATATCTGTCTGATGATTATCGCGGCCTGCGCTCTAACATTTGGCCTTGTTTACACCAAGGCCATACTCATTCCTTTTGTTATTTCATTTTTTCTCTACGCCATTAGTAGTCCTGCCATCATGTGGTTTGAAAAGAAATTAAAGTGGCCACGCATGCTGAGTGCTCTTGCAACCATTATTTTATTTCTGGCTTGCATGAGTATTGTGACTATTTTTGTTATTTTCTCTTTGAAAGGTTTTATCGCGGGCGCAGATGTCTATATGGCCAAGCTCGTGAAATTTTTTGATGACGTCGTTTTTAGAATCGAAAGTTTTGGCATTGAAATCGATGAAAAAATTATTCGAGAAGAATTGTTAAATCTTCCTCTTCTAAGTTATTTAAAAAAATTTACAGGCTCAATTATGAGCTTAGTGGGCAACTCCACTCTTGTATTGATAATCACTTCTTTTTTAATTGCTGGAGAGGGTGTATCAAAACAAAGTCATGAAATGGTGACCCATATCCATAAACAAATCTCTCACTACGTTTCCGCAAAATTTCTTTTATCTTTTATAACAAGTTTTTTAGTTGGCCTTATTCTTTGGTTTTTCAATGTTGAATTGGCCTTCATGTTTGCGATTTTAACATTTATGTTAAATTTTATACCAAATATTGGCTCTATCATCGCAACTCTTATTCCACTACCAATTGTCTTATTGCAATTTGATTTCGGGGCCAAGTTTGTGTTTGTTTTAGTGCTAACACTTCTTGTTCAATTTATTATTGGTAATGTTGTTGAACCGAAAATGATGGGAGAGTCAATGGACTTACACCCTGTTACAGTTCTTATGTTTCTAATGTTCTGGGGCCTTGTTTGGGGCATTCCTGGTATGTTTCTCGCTGTTCCGATCACATCAATCATGAAAATTATTTTTTCAAAAATCGAGGCGACAAGATTTTTAAGTGAGTTGATGGCGGGAAGAATTTCTACTTAAACGCATCAATAATAACAAATTTCTTATTGCCTTCGACCATATCGACTTTTGAAAAAAGTCTGGCGAGTTTGATGTGATAACCAAGGTGGCGGTTACCGATGACTCTAAGCTGTCCGCCTTTTTTTAAAACTTTGGCGGCGTCATTAAACATCTGCCAAGCAATGAAATCACCGACAGTGTTGTTTTGATGAAAAGGTGGATTGCATAAAACGAGATCGAAGAAGTTTTTCTCGCCGTTTTCAAAGCAGTTTGTCCAATGAAAGAAGGCCTCATCACTAAAGTATTTTTGATAATTTTCTTTCGCACTTTTAATGGCCATGAAAGATTCATCGGCAAAATGAATATGTGAATCGGGATTTTTCATTTTGGCCTTAATACCAATAATTCCGTTTCCACACCCAAGATCGAGGATATTTTTATAGTCACGACTAGGAATATGCTCGAGGAGAAATCTTGAACCTTGGTCCAGTTTTTCACGACTAAAGACATTGGAGTGGTTAGAGAATTTTTCACTAAAGCCTGGCATTTGCACTTGAATTGGATAAGGAGAGCTCAACTCTTGTGGAACTTTTTCAATCGTCGAAAATAGAAGACGCGCTTTTTTCTTCGCAAGACTAGTCGTCACGGGACCAATGTATTTTTCAAGTAAAGTGAAAGCACTTGTGGGCAAGTGTTTAATCATGGCCGCACAAATGATCTTTGTTCCAATTGGGCAGACTCTAGAAATAGTAATAAGAAGATCTTCAAAATAAGACATATTTTTTGGCAGCTTGATCACTACAAAGTCGTATTCTTTATCTATATTTTGCAAATCATTAATGATTTTTGGTGCACTGATCTTATTAGAAAGACAGTTTTCTAGAATGCCTTTTGAGCTAACAAAAGAATCAGTGAAAATACTTTTCGTTATTTCTTTTAAACCTAAGGATAGAGCTCCGAAATTGTCTTCAATCACAAGAACATTTTGAGCGCTGCTTTCATTTTCGTGAAAATGAGAAAGAACGAGCTCATCGGACGCATCAAAGGGCATCAATGTTTCATTCTTTCTATCTGGGTAGCGTGAAAGAGAAAGAGTTTCTTGTGAGGGAAGAACTAATTTTTGCATTACTTCTTTTTCTTGTTAATGGCCTCTTCGTATTTTGCAATTTCTTCAGCAGAGATAGAGCCGCGATCCATTTTTTTGAATGTATTAAGAGCATTCTTTTTCTCTTCACAGTTGTGAACAGTACCGTCACCTTCAACAGGAACGTTTTTTCTTCCTTCTTTCATCCAAGTAATTTCTTTGTTGCAATAGCGACATCTGGCCATGGGTACTCCTGAGTAAACTTCACATTGAGTGCACTATTATCGCATAAAAAGGCCCTAATTGGCAGTGCTCTTTTGTAAACTGGGCTGAATGAGTAAAGTATTATCACTTGCCGACCAGGCCGTAAGGGGACCCCCATAAACACAGCCTGTATCTACTTGTAAAATTTTCTTTTCATGCATCCAATTGGCCCCTTCTTGAAAAGGAGTGTGACCAGAAACCATAATTTTAGTTGGATGAATAAAAAGATCTTCTTGATCTCTATTCCAAAGAAGCTCATCGACAATATCAAAGATATGATCGATATCCTCTACATCGATAATTTTACCATTTTTTAAATGGGGGAAGCTATGTTGCGTAACAAGGGCATGACTTAAAAAGTATTCGTCTTCTTCCAAATAAAGGGGAAGTGAAAGCATATAATCAATGAGGGTTTTATCGAAGTACCAAGTTGTAGGATCAAGGGGGTCTACTTCAAAGCTTTTTAAAGTTTGACTACCGCCTTGCATTGTCCAATTCACAATATGGGACTGAGCATAATCTTCTAAAGTGGGAAACTCCACAGAAAATTCACCACTCTTATAAGACTCGGCCAGTGAATGAAACCAGATGGGATACTTTTTTACATGGTCAAAATTCCATGGTGCAAAGTGGTGCGATATGACAAGAAACTCTTGTTCATGATTACCTAGCAGAGCAATATCTTCGCCATGGGTGGCAAAGTGTTCAACCACTTCAAAGGATTTTGGACCCCTATCAATAAGATCACCACAAGAGACCATGCGGATTTTATTTTTGCCAGCGTGTTCCTGACACTTTTCTCTCAGTGCCATAAACTCATCAAAGCATCCGTGAATATCGCCAACAATAAAATCCATAAAAAAACCTTTTTTCTTTATTATAGCATGATGTCATTGTACTTTATCTAGTATAACACTTTCTAAAAAGATGAAATTATAATAAATTTAAGATTGTTTACTCGTAAAAGGATAACGCCATGCTTGATGTTAAATTTATTCGCGAAAATGCGGATGCTGTGAAAGAGGCCTGTAAAGTAAAAGGCATTCAACTTGATATTGATAAAATGATCGATCTAGATAAAGAGATCGTTACTTTAAAGACTGAGCTTCAAGAGCTTCAAGCGCTAAGAAATGCTCACTCGAAAAAAATTCCTTCTGCATCTGCTGAAGAAAGACCAAAGTTAATCGAAGAAGGTAGAGAGATTGGTCAAAAAGTTGATGCTCTTAAGCCTTCTGTTCAAGAAAAAGAAGATGAATTAAAAAATATGCTGTGGTTAGTTCCACAAATTCCTTCACCAAAAGCGCCGCTTGGTAAAGATGATTCAGATAATATTGAAGTTAAAAAGCATGGTAATCTTCCAGAATTTTCTTTCAAGCCTCTTGACCACGTTGAGATTCTAGAAAAACATAGCTGGGCCGAATTCGAAAGAGTTGCAAAAGTTTGTGGGAGCCGTTCATATTCACTAAGAAATGAAATGGTTCTCCTAGAGATGGCGATGCATAGATATGGCCTAGAGAAACTTATGAAAAAGGGATTCACGATTGCATCGACTCCGGCCTTTGCTCGTGAAGAGGCCCTATATGGAACAGGACACTTCCCAACAGGTCGTGATCAAGTTTACTATCTTCCAGAAGACGATATGTATCTTTCAGGTACTGCAGAAGTTCAAATCAATAGCTTTCACACAGATGAAATTCTTTCAGAAGCAGATCTTCCAATTTTCTACGCTGGTTTTTCTCCATGTTTTAGAAGAGAGGCGGGAAGTTATGGCCGTGATGTAAGAGGACTTATTCGTGTTCACCAATTCCAAAAAACTGAGCAATATATCATTTGTAAAAACGATGCTGCTGAGTCTGAGAAATGGCACAAGATGCTTTTAGAGACATCTGAGGAAATCGTTCAAGATTTCGAACTACCTTATAGAATAGTTGAGTGTTGTACAGGTGACATGGGGGCCGGAAAGGTTCGCATGTACGATGTGGAGTGTTGGGTTCCTTCGGAAAATAAATACCGTGAAACTCACTCTTGTTCAGCACTTCATGACTGGCAATCAAGAAGAACAAATACTCGTTATAGAGATAACGAAGGTAAAGTTCAATTCTGCCATACATTGAATAATACAGCGGTTGCAACTCCAAGAATCTTGGTTCCATTTTTAGAGAACCACCAACA
Source organism: Bacteriovorax sp. BSW11_IV (assembly GCF_000447755.1). Taxonomy (GTDB): domain Bacteria; phylum Bdellovibrionota; class Bacteriovoracia; order Bacteriovoracales; family Bacteriovoracaceae; genus BSW11-IV. The sequence continues at coordinate 40,274 of NZ_AUNE01000011.1, forward strand.
AGAAGACGGGTCAGTTCGCATTCCTGAGAAACTACGTCCATATTTGGGCGGTCTTGAGTTTATTGGTAAAAAATAAGAATATCCTCCCCGCATAATTGCGGGGAGATTATTGCTTTTCCTTTAGAATTTTTAAAATCCCCACACTTAATCTTCATTTCTGCTACAATAGTTCCAAAAGAGAGAATAAGGAGATTATCATGCTCTTTAACGATAAGAACTTAGTGGCCATGTTTCACGGAGATGAAGATATCTTTCTAGAAATTAAGGCCGACTTCATTAGAACCTATCAAGAAATGGTCGACCGTATTAAAGATGCGGCCAAGCATAATGATGCAGATGAATTACAGATTTCGGCCCACACACTTAAAGGTGTGTTGAGTACATTCTGTGCCGAACCCATTAAAGAATTGGCCTTTGAACTTGAAACAATGGGTAAGGAAAAGGTGACATCAGGCGCTTTAGAAAAAACTCTCGCTCTTGAAGTTCAGATGAAACAATTAATAAAAGAGTTAGAGAACTTTGATTCTAGTTCAATGAAATAGGAGACCTCTATGAGTAATAAAAAGGTCCTCATTGTTGAAGACGATATTATTTATTCAAAGTATATGTCTTTAGGCCTAGAGAAACGCGGTTTTGACGTTGTCGTTGTTCGCGACGGAACAGAAGCGTTTGAAGAAGTTGAAAAAAACACATTTGATCTCATTCTTCTCGATATTCAGCTTCCTAAAATTTCTGGAGATCTTGTTCTTACAAAGCTGCGTGAAACCTATTCTCCATTTGAACTTCCTATTATTATGATTTCGGCCATGGATCATACATTTGATGTTGTGACTTATTTAAAGCTTGGGGCCAATGATTACATTATTAAGCCTACTCATATTGAAGTGGCGATAGCCAGAATGAATACCCAGCTTGATCTTGTTGAATTGAATAAGAGATCGTTGGAAAAAACTGAACTTGAAACTTTGAACTCGTTGATTATTACTTATAATCATGAAATCAATAACCCTCTGACTGTTGCTCATGGCATGATTAATCTTGCTAAGAATAAAAAAGATTTCGTCTATTTGGATAAAGTAGAAGAGGCGCTTGAAAGAATCGCTGGAATCGTTAAAAAAATTAGTGAGCTTCAAAATTCAGGCGGTGTTTCTAAAGTGGATTATCTTTCTGGGCAGAAGATGATTAAATTGAAATAGTGCCCTTTATTTCAATTAGGCCTTCGCCGGCCGATTGAAATTCAAAGATTTTAAATTTTTTTAAGAGTCCAATCATTGGTGTGTTTGTATTATTCATAAGACCAGTGATGTTTTTTATTCCAACTTCTTTGGCCCTTTTAATGATTGCTTCCATTAGAATGGAACCAATTCCTTGGCCTTGATATTTATCTACAATTAAAATACCAAGTTCTGCCGTAGGACCATCTTTTGTCAAACGAACAAGACGTGCAACTCCTAGACCTTGCGCCTTAGGTTCACGAATGCAAACACTATAAGCAATATGGTTGTAATCGTCAGGGCTCGAATAGAAATCGAGTTCCTTAGGGCTTAATTCCTTCTTTGGGCCAAGGAAACGTTGTCTCTTAGTTTCTTCAGACAGGTGCGAGAAGCCTTCTAAGAAAAGGTTTTTGTCCTCTGGGCGAACCATTTGGAGCGTGGCCTTTTGGCCATTTTTCAAAGTGACTTCTGTAATGTCCATTTAATTAAGGTAACATACTTTTCTATAATTTTGACACTTAAAACCTTTCTTTCTACACTCTTAATAAGATCTTATTTTTAGGAGTATTTTGTGGCCGAACAATATTTTACCCTCAAGAAAACAGCAGAGATGTTTGGTGGCCTGCATCTCAAGGAGAGAATTGAGGAACTTGAAGAACAAGGCGTTCTTCCAGAATCAAAGCGATTTCGCTCAGGTGCCCTTTTTCGCAAAGGTTGGGACGTTAATGAAATGCCCCTTATTGGTGAAAAGCTAGGTTATTTTAAAAAGTTTGATAGGCCTCTTGCCATTTCTGTTTTTACAACAAAAGGTGGGGTTTTAAAAAGTACTCTTGCACTAAATATAGCCCGTACAGCGGCCTTGCACGGACATAAGGTTTGTGTTGTTGGCCTTGATATCCAAGGTGACGTAACTACGGCCCTAGGATTTGAAAATGATCTAGATAATCAACAAGATCTGCTAGAAGTCATTGAGAAGTTAAATAGAACAAAAGGTCTTTCGGACTTTTTCAATAATCAAGTTCGTTTAAGTGAAACAATTAGACCGACAGATCTTTCTAATTTATTTCTTATTCCTGAAACTCCAGAACTTGTTGCTTTAAATGATTCTTTAAGCAATATCAATCGTCGTGAGTTTTGGTTGAAAGAAAAGGTAATCGATGCCCTTAAAGAGCACTTTGATCTTGTTGTTATGGACTGTTCTCCAAACTGGAATAAGCTAACAACAAATGCTCTTGTTGCTTGTGATATTTTAGTGTCACCGCTTGAGTGTAAGATTAACAATTTTAGAAATTTCAAAGTCTTTAGACATTTTTTGAAAGAATTCAAAGATGAGATGAGACTAGGCTTTGAAAATATTTTTATTCCTACTCGTTATACAAAAAATAGAAAATTATCATTAGATATTCTTGAGTGGTACCGCGCTAATGTAGAAGGTTGTACAGAGCACGGTGTTCGTGAAAATATCTCTGGTGAAGAAGCGACGGCCCTAAATCTTTCCCTCAATGAACACGTTCCAGGTCAGGAAGTGGCAAAAGAAATGAGAGAACTTCTAAAAGAAGTACACGGTCGCATTGTCAATTATTGTGAGTTTTTGCAAAATAGACACGTTCAGGATAATGATCAAGCATTTAATTACGTGCCGCCCAAAGGTGAGGCACAAAGAAATTCTTGGATGTACTAATACCGAGGAAATGATATGGCCTTAAGTTTAGGTGATATTCAAAAACATAGTGAAAAGGGCCGTGCTACTCGCACGGAACTTAAAGAGCGCGTTCTTAGACCTTGGGAGACATTCGACCAAAGGGGTTTACAGACGCGCACCAATCAAGCTCAAGAGGCCGTTAAAAGGGCCCGAGAAATTGTTGAGAAGAATAATCTCATGGTCGATCGCTTACGAGAGGGCCATGTAAATGAAGAAGTAGTTAAAAATATTGAGTTTTCCCATGAGGAACGTATGAAGCGTTTTGAGGATGAGGCAACAGAATTTATTGTCGCCCCCATTCAAGTCCAAAAGGGAAAGGGATTATTTTCATTAATCAGAGATGTTTTTACTCCTTAATGCCATTAATTCTTGAAAATTTAACAGCTTAGTGTAGAACCTCACATAATGTGAGGTTTTTTTATGCAAGAATTTAAGTCTGGGCAACGCTGGATTAGCGAGGCCGAACCTGAATTGGGATTAGGTATTATTACTGATGTCCAATCTAAAATGTTAGTTGTTGAATTTCGCTCATCACAAACACACCGCTCTTATGGAATAAAGACGGCCCCTTTAAAAAGAGTTGTTTTTAAAGAAGGCGAAGTCATTCATCACGGCGAACAAAATGAAAAACTAAATGTCGTTGAAGTAAAAGAAGTCGATGGGCTTTTTACCTATGTGACAGAAAGTGGAGAAATTCACGAATCTGATATTTCACATCATATTAGTTTCAATAAACCTCATGAAAAATTATACAATGGGCTTATTTCAACAAATGATCATTTCAAATTAAGAATTGAAACTTTGAAACATGTTGAGAGCTATGAAGGAAGTGATGTTAAAGGTCTTATTGGTGGTCGTATGTCACTTCTTCCTCATCAGTTCTATGTGGCCAAGAAAATTTTAAAAGAGCCTCTACCAAGAGTTCTACTTGCTGATGAAGTGGGACTAGGAAAGACAATCGAAGCAGGTCTTTGTATTCAAAATTTACTTAAAACAGGCCGTGCTTCAAGGGTTCTTGTTTTAGTTCCTGATTCACTTGTTTATCAATGGTTCTTAGAGATGAGAAGAAAATTTAATCTCTCATTTGCGACAGTGAATCAAGAAACTCATATCGAAGAGGGAATGAATCCATTTTTTGACAATGAACTTGTTGTTGCCAGTCTCGATCTTTTAAGAGGAGCACAAAAGGCCAGAGACTTTTTAAATGTTTCTGACTTTGATGTTCTTGTTGTTGACGAGGCCCACCAATTAAAGTGGACTAAAGAAGGACCTGATCTTGCCTTCTCAATCGTTGAAGAAGTGGCCAAGAGAGTGCCTATGGTCTTTTTGTTAACGGCCACTCCTGAGCAATTAGGACAAACAGGACACTTTGCTCGACTAAAGCTTTTAGATGGCAATAGATTCTATGATTACAAGGCCTTTAAAAAAGAGTCTGAGCACTTTCATGAAATTGCACAGATCACTAAAGCAATTCTTTCAAATACAGCTTTGTCACCTGAACATAGTGCCTTGTTAACAGATTTAGGCGTTGATCAATCAAAAGATAAAGAAGAAATCCTGTCAGATCTATTAGATCGTCACGGAACAGGAAGAATTCTTTTTAGAAATTCAAGGGCCAACCTTGCTGGAGATTATGACTTCTTTCCAAAGAGAATGCTGAAGGGTCATGCCATGAATGCAAAGACAGAAGGCTCTTACAAAGAAGTTGGATTAATTGATGGGCTTTTCTATGAGAAGGCCATGTGGCTTTGTGAGTTCTTGCAAAAAAATAACGATAAAGTTTTATTGATTTGTAAGTCTAAGTCTAAAGTTATTGAGTTAGAAAAATTCTTAAGAGAAAACGTCTCTAGTATTAAAACAGGTGTTTTTCACTCTGATCTTTCCTTAATGGCCCGTGATAGAGGTGCCGCTTACTTTGCTGACAAAGATGGTGCACAAGTTCTTCTATGTACTGAAATTGGTAGTGAAGGGCGAAATTTTGAATTCTGTCACCATCTCGTATTATTTGATCTCCCGATTTCTGTTGACCTTCTTGAACAGAGAATTGGTCGTCTCGATAGAATTGGTCAAAAATTTGATATTAATATCCACGTACCATACGGGGTGGGAAGCTATGAAGAAGTTCTTTATCGCTGGTATCATGAAGGTTTAAATGCCTTTGAGAAAAACTGTAAAGTTGGTTTAGAAGTTCTTTCAAATGTAAGAGAAGATCTGATCAATGCTCTTGAAGGTAATGGGAATCTTGATGAACTGATTGGTAGAACTTGTGAAATTTCTTCTGAGCTTGAAAAGAAACTTGAAGAGGGAAGAGACCAGCTAATTGAGTACAATTCATACAATCACGATGAAGCTTTTAAAATGATCGCAAAATTGAAGGCCTGCGATAAAGATCATTCACTCCAAGATTATTTAGAAAGTGTTTTTCATCACCTCGGTGTGGATTCTGAAGATCTAGATCCTTTTACAACATATATTCATCCAAGTGATAATATGCTTCTGCCACATTTTCCTACCCTCGATAGTGACGGTAAGAGAATGACTTTTGAAAGATCAATTGCACTTTCAAGAGAAGATGTGGAGTTCATGAGCTGGGACCATCCAATGGTGTCAGGGGTTATTGAACTTATTTTAAGTGAGGGTGTTGGGAATATGTGTGTGGCCCAACGTAAAGGGGGAAAATCAACAGGTAAGGTCTACCTTGAGTGCTTCTTTGCTCTTCGTTCATTAACTAGAAGAGGATTGGATACTGCAAAATATCTTCCAACCCAAACGATTCGTGTATTAATCAACCCGCAAGGTGAAGTGTTCACTGATAAGTGGTCAAAAGATATGCTAGATGATCTTGTTGAAGATGCTAGTGCAGATAATAAGAAAAAGGCCATGGGCTTTCCTCGCGATAAGGTTGAAACCGTATTAGAGAAAGCAAGAATGATTGCTGAAGGTGAAGCAAATAGTGCTATAGCAAATGCAAAAGAGTGCGCCATGAAAGAGCTTGGAAACGAGATTCAAAGGTTAGAAAATTTGAAAAAACTCAATCCAAGTGTTAGAGACTCTGAAATTGAGTTTTTGAAATCGAATTTACATGAGACTTTAGAGTTGATTGGAAAGTCGGAAATTACTTTCGATTCACTAAGAATTATTATTTAAGTTTAGTAGGGGGAGCATACTTTTCTAGCTCCCTCTCATTAAAGCAATTTATGATTCTTTCACCATAAGTCTTTTTGATTTCCACAAGACCTTTTCCGTAGATCAAGTCATTAAATGCAAGTTGACATTTTTGACGAGAGTAGACGAGATCTCTTTCCATACAATTTTCTTTAAAGACTTTCCCATATGAAGGGAGTCCTTTAAAATCTTTCATCGCAATTTCTTCACATTCAAAATCACTAATAGTTTCTGTTTTTATACAGCTTGAAAAAAGTAGGTGTGCAAATACTAAAATGATAATATATGAAAGCTTATTCAAGTAATCCCTCGGCCTCTAGAACTTCTTTAAACTTGTTGATAAGTTCAAGAGAGTAGTTACCTACTTCATCGATCGTCATATCTTTAATAACGGCCTTGGGACCTTTATCGCTAGTGATGAGTCTTTTGTCATAGTTATTTACAAGAGAGAGAATCTCTTCAGACTTAGATAGTTTTGACTTCTTGTTAGGGCCATGACCACTGAGAACTTCTTCGTGATTGATAACAAGATCAATAATGCTTTTTGTAACCCAAGGCTTGTCTTTTAGTACAGAGATGGCGTCTTTAACGTGAAAGTTATAAAGTCTTTTATCATCATTCGAATATTGCTTTTTATCTTTTTTGAATAGGTCTTGCTCAGATTTTTCTAGCTTTGCAATCCCAACATCATGAATGAGTGCCGCAGTTGCAATATCATCAACTTCTTTGTCTTCTAATCGACACTTCTCTGCAAGCTTAGTGGCAAGCGCCGAAACGTTTAGCGAGTGTTTAATAATTAGATCAGCATCAGATGCCTTCTTTCCAAAAATTTTCTTTAACGCATCGGGATTATTAGCAATGACCTGACGTAAACTTTTCGCAGCATTTTGAGTCATACGATATGAACTCTCACTTTCTGGATCTTTTTGCATTCTTTCTACGGCCGTTCCACAAGCTCCTTCAACGAGATTTACTTTTTCATCAGTTGTGGCCGTGGGTGAATTCATCGTTTCATTGAGTAGTTGATCAAGAAAACGTTGATAATTAGGTTCGTCTTTTTCGGTAATATAGAATTTTGCAATTTTTTGTTTTTTAAGTTTTAGATACTTTTCATCTTCAATCGCCGCACCACGATTTGTGTAGCAAAGATATGTTTCTTTAAAAAAGATATATAAATCAAAGGGAAGCTCTCTACCAGGTTTAACAGTAGAAATTCTAAGTGGTGTGTATCCCATTACAATTCCTTAAGATAATCAAATTAAGTGTAGAGTAATTTTAAAGTCCTTCTAATTTTTTTTCAATCGGGAACTTTTCTTTAGCTGCACAAAAGGTGAGGACAATTTTTGTGCCATTTTGGCCATTCTTATCTTGGGCAGTTGTGGATTGAATCTCAAAATGGCCACCGTAGATTTTCATATAATCCCTGATCAATGTCAGTCCATAGCCCGTTCCATGCTCTCCGTGGGTGCCTTGGGTCGATTGAATAAAGTGCCCATCTATTAAGGAACGAATTTTTTCGCGCGATATTCCGACGCCTTGATCGATAATTTCACAATATATTTGTTGATCTTTTTGATATGTTTTTACAGATATTATGGATCGACTATGAGAGAATTTTATAGCATTTGAAATAATATTATTTAAAACATTATTTAATAAACTCGTTTTTTCTGATCGGATTAATGGGATTTTCTCATTTAAATCCATTTGGAGAATGAGATTCTTGGCCTTGCATTTATCATTAAAATAAAAAAGTGTTTCTTGTAAAAGCGAATTTAAACAAACCGGGCCAAGATTTATTTGGTCTTGTGTGAGGACTGCATTTTCTTGTTCTCTCACTGTCTTTAAAATATTACTCATATTTTGAGTGGCCTTATGAATCTTTTGCCAAGTTATATTTTGGTTAATGAGCTCAGGTCTTTTAAGAGCATTCTTGGTAAAACCTTGGATGATAAAGAGTGAGTTTCCAATATCGTGGCATAAAACTCTTACGAGTCTTTGATATCGTTCTTTATCTTTTGCTTGAATTTCTGCGTCTCTTTTTTGTCTCTCTAAAATGTTCAATTTATATGAGAGAGCAAAAGCAATGATAAGCATTTCAAAAATATTGCCAATTAAAATAGCATTCGTTGTGTAGAGATTCTTTGGTATTGGGCCATAATAAATTCCAAGCCAAATCAATACTCCTGCAAAGAAAAATGTCCATGAAATAAGGAAGTATTTCGCCAAAATATGGCCTTTTCGCAAAGAGAAAATACCACTTATAATTACTGCAAGAATAGTAAAAAGTATGGTGATATCAATACTGATTCCTGTAATAGTTTGCAATTTAGTATCAAAAGGAAAAAGACGAACAATAGCATGTAAAACGGCTACAACACCAATTGATGTATAAAACTTTTTCCATAAAGGATTAAGTTCATAGAGTCGTAAGAAGTAATAAGAAAAGAATAAAATTGCGACAACTGAAGCTGATGAAAAGGCCATAAGAAATTTACTGGCAGATTCTGTGTCAGAAAAAATAAAAAGATCAAGTACACCGTTTATATTGAGAACAGTTGCAGCGATACAGCTAATGAAGATGCAATAACGTAAATAATCATTCGATTTGGAATGAAAGTAGAGAAAGAGATTATAGACAAATAGAGCAACAACAACACCTGCATAAAATGTGAGGAGAACCTTTTGCTCAAAATCATCAGCAAGAAATTTTTCGTAAGTTTTAATTAGAAATTTAACATCAAGCTGATGCAAAGACTTTCTTGTGATGACATAAGTTTTTTCTTCTTTGGCCTTAAGATTAATAGCAAAGGCCGCTTTTAGGCTTTTAAGTTCTTTTTGGATCGCGGGTAGTGAGCTACCACTTCTTTCAATGAAGTTAAATTGACCATCATCTGTTTTTTCATAAAAGCTTAGCTCTCCCGATAAAGAAGTATCAAAGACAAGAACTCGCTGAAGTGGTCCTGAATCAGTGTTTTTAAGAGTGAATTCAAACCAGAGTTTCTGAGTCGAGTAGCTTTTTACAAATTGATCAGAATCAATCGCTTTGTAAATTACATGTCCTTGAGAAATGTTGTAGGGAGTTTTATCTGCATCTGTTTCTGTAAATGAAACTTGGGACGTAATATTTAGAGTATTACGCTCGGTGCTTGTGAGATTTATGACATCTGCTTTAGTGACAACTAGTCCACAAAGCAAATATAATATGATCAATCGAAAAATAGACATAATAAATACTCTAACTAGTATTTGTTGAATGACAAGGTATATCGGTGTTTTATGGAGAAAAAAATTGAATATTACTTCGATTTTCTATCGCCTTATTCCTACTTAAGTTGGACTTGGTTTAGAGAAGAGATTCAAAAACTTAAAGACAAAGGATATGCTATTGAATTTATTCCTGTGTCATTGGCCCAAGTTATTACAAGCTATGAAACAAAGGGACCGGCAGAGATTGAAACAAAGCGTAATTATCTTTTCAAAGACTGCTTACGAAAAAGTTTGAAAAGGGGAGTTCCTTTTGTTTTGCCAAGAAACTTACCTTTTAATTCTCTCTATGTTCTGCGCATGATTATGGCCGCAGATGAAAGTCAAAAAGAGTCTCTTATTGATCTCTTTTTTAGAGCAGGATGGGAGTTTGGTAAAGATATAGGTGATTCTGATCCATTAGAAGAGATTTTAAATGAAGCAGGTCATCCAGCATCAGACCTACTTGAAAGAGTTGGTTCAAAAGAAATGAGAAAGGCCATAAAGGACAATAATCAAAGAGCACTTGCTCGCGGTGTTTTTGGTGTGCCAAGCTTCTATGTTGAAGGAGAACTTTTTTGGGGAGATGATTCTAAGGAGTTCTTTTGTGATTTCGTAAATGGAAAAGATAAATATAATGAAGATGAGTATAATTATTTTGCAAAAAATTATCCCATAATGAATAGCTAAGGAAGGTTTATGAAAAAGTTTATTTTTGCACTCATGGTTTTAATGCAAGTTCAAGTTATGGCCAACACTAAGGTTGTCATCGATACAAATCTTGGTGAAATTGAGGTAGAGCTCTTTGATCAGAAAGCTCCAAAAACAGTTGAGAATTTTTTAAAGTATGTTGATAAAAAGTTTTACGATGGAACTATTTTTCACAGAGTCATTGATAATTTTATGATCCAAGGTGGAGGAATGACTCCTGATCTTAAAAAGAAAGACACTGAAGCGCCAATCATCAACGAAGCTGATAACGGTCTTTTAAATGAAACAGGAACACTTGCCATGGCCAGAACTATGGATCCTAATTCAGCAACGAGCCAATTTTTTATTAACGTAAGAAATAACCCACATCTAAACTTTACTTCAAAAACACCACAAGGCTATGGATATGCCGTTTTTGGAAAAGTAACAAAGGGGATGAGTGTCGTTAATAGAATTAAAAAAGTAAAAACTGGTAATAATGGACCATTTCAAAATGTTCCACTAGAAAATATCATCATCAATAAAGTCGTTAAAAAATAATCAATCAAGACGGGGGCAATGACTTAATAGTACATTGTCCCTTCTTGAATTTTATATTCCTGAGTTCTTAAATCTTGAATAAACACAGACCAATATTCTGGACCTTTGTAATGAGGAAAAGCATATTGGAAGGCCGGATCATCGTAACGTTTTGCAATCCATGCAGCGTAGTGGATATAGCGAAGTGATCTGAGGGCCTCAACGAGTCTTAGCTCCCCGTAATTGAATTCTTTAAACATCTCATAGCCTTCTAAGAAATGTGAACGCTTTTCGCTGGCCTCTTCTCCATCAGCAGGGATAAGTAGCCACATATCTTGTACACATGGACCCATGACCATGTCATCAAAATCGACAAAGGTAAAACCTTCGTTTTCACGCCAGATAAGATTTCCTAAGTGACAATCTCCATGAATTCTTTGAAATTGAACATTCTCAAAAAGAGGAGTAATCGTTTTTAACAGACTATTTGCACTCGATTCAAGCGATGGTAAAAACTCTTTTGGCACATGTGGTGTTGAAAGCAGAGTTTGAAGATTGCTGTGACCATAAGTTGCAAGATCAAGCTTTAGGCGGTGCTTCGCCTTTCTTGTTTGACCAATAAGATGAATTCTTGCCAGTGTTCTTCCTATTTGAGCAAGAGAATCTTTAGAGAGTTCGCCAAGAGTTCTTCCTCTTTTTCTTGGATAGACGCAGAAAAAAAGATTTGTTTTCTCATCAAAAAGTAGAGATGTACCATCAAAGCGCAATGGAGCGATGACAGGAATATCATTCACTTCAAGATCAAATAGGAACTGGTGCTCTTCTTCAATTTGTTCTTTAGACCATCTTCCTGGTCTATAAAATTTTACGACGAGATGTTCAAGCTCCATATCGTTATGTGAAAAAGCTGTATCGAGTTCAATTTCATAAACACGATTTTCAAGACTGTTTAATTGAAGACAGCGACCACTTGGTGAGGCCCCAAGTTTTTGGACACAATCCAAGATCGAATCAGGGGAGAGTTCATAGAAAAATTTTGTCTCAGTATTGCCCCACATATTTGATGCCATGATTTCCCCTTTGTCATTATGGACTCATAGTGCGCTACAAATAGTGAAAAATCAATGAGTTCTTGTCATGTCTGGAAGCGCTTTGGGCCAATTGTAGGCAAATTTTGTCAGAGAAAAATATATTTGTTTGGAATTGATATACTTATAGGAGACTGAGGTTAGTATGGGTAAAGCATTAAATCAATCAACTATTCGTAAGAGTAAAAAAGAAGCGAGCTATCCTCGTTTCAAAAAGATTAATGGAGAGCATCCTTTTCAAAAGGCGTGTCCTGATTCATGCGTTTTGTACAAGGCCAGAAAAAGACATGGCGGGAAGGTTGCCTATTTTAATTTCGATCTCGCAAAAGAGATGGGTCTTATTCCAAAAGATCATGATGGACATGTCACGAAAGAATTAGAAGATCAAATTCTTGAGACTTTCAGTATCGTCATCATTAATGAATACGACGAAATTAATAATGTTCAGTTTAAAGAAGAAGATATTCTTCCACATAAATATATGGCCACTCGTTATCTTCAACTCCAGCACCCAAATAAGCAGGGGAAAACTTCTGGAGATGGCAGAAGTATATGGAATGGTCAGATTTCACATAAAGGTGTAACTTGGGATATTTCTAGTTGTGGTACTGGTGCAACTCGTTTATCTCCGGCCACCCATATTAAAAAGAAATTTTTCCAAACGGGCGATCCAAGTATCTCTTATGGGTGTGGATATTCAGAAAAAGACGAAGGACTATCGACGCTATTTTTTAGCGAGATTATGAATAAGAATGGTCTTAGGACTGAGCGTTGTTTGGGAATTATTGAATTTAATGGAGGGATCTCTATTAATATTCGTGCCCATGAAAATTTAATTCGTCCTTCTCATATGTTTAATCATTTAAAACAAGGCAATTATAACGAATTAAAAAATGTCGTAGATTATTTTATTTCTCGACAAGAAGAAAATGGTTTTTGGACAGATGTTCCAAAGAAAGACAGTGATCGCTATACTTATTTTCTTGAAAGACAAACTGATATATTTGCAAAACTTTCTGCCGATTTTGAGAGTCATTATATCTTCTGTTGGCTTGATTGGGATGGAGATAATATATTAATGGATGGAGGAATCATTGATTATGGTTCGATCCGTCAGTTTGGACTTTTTCATCATGAGTATCGTTATGATGATATACAACGTTTTTCAACGACGATCAAAGAACAAAAAGAAAAAGCAAAGCATATAGTTCTAAGTTTTGAACAAATTGTTGATTTTCTCAGAAAGAAAAAGAAGAGAAGCTCTTCAGTATTTAAAGGAAGTCGCAATCAAAAGAAGTTTGATCAAATATTCAAAACAAGAAAAGAAGAGAATCTACTTGTTAAAATTGGACTAGAAAAAGATCATGTAGAATTTATGATGAGTAAGAATCGTAAACTTGTCGATAAATTTATGAAGCCTTACTCATACTTTGAAAGAGCAAAATCTCTTGAAGGCCTACAAAAAGTTGCAGATGGTATCAATTGGTCAGCAATCTTTTGCATGAGAGATTTATTAAGAGAATTGCCTCAAATTTATCTCTCTAGAAAAGAAGCTGTTTCGGCCCAAGAATTTGTTCAAATCGGGCGATCAAATTATGCAACTGATGCAGATGTTGCATTAAGTCCTTATCGTGAAAAAATGGTTGCTCACTTTCAGAAATATTATTCAGAAATTCTTGATAAGGTGAGTATTCAATTTGGTATTCAATTTGCCGACTTATTATTGAAGATTACAATGAGATCTTCGATTATCAATAAATATGACAGAGTAACAGGTGACTCAATAACGACAATCGTTGCTAAAGTGATGAATCAGAAACCTCGATTGACTCCCGAGGACTTACATACATTGATTCATGATTTTTCAGACTATCAGGATTTTAATCCTGATGATAAACGCACTCCTCATGATATAAGAAATCAATCTTCTTTAATGAGAGGAATGTTAAAGATTGTTCGTGAATATAGAGAAGGAATATAGGGAGAGAGAGTGAAGCTTGTCTTCTATAGCGGTGGTCATGAAGAAGAGAATACTCTTCTTGATCAGCAATTGTTGAAACTTGTGGGAAAGGAAGATCCTTTAATCACATTTATTCCCTCATGTTCATATGAATCTGAGTTGTATTTCAAAGAATTTATTGAGCAATATCAGCGCTTTGGTGTAAGGCGCTTTTTACACTTCCCAATTGATATTCCTTACGATGACATTCTTCTAAATGAAGTTCTAAAAAGCGATGTTATTCATCTTGGGGGGGGAAATACTTTTTACTTTATCAAGCACTTAAAAAAAACGGGAATGCTTTCTCGATTAAAATCTTTTGTAAAAGAGGGCGGAATCTTAACTGGACTTAGTGCGGGGGCGATTATAATGAGTCCTCGTATCGATACAGCAAGCTTTCCTGAGTTTGATTGTGATGAGAACGACGATAACGTCAGAAGTTTTAAAGCAATGAATCTTGTCCATTTTGAATTTTTTCCTCATTATAAAAACTCAAAACGCTATGACAAAGAACTTTTAAAATACTCAAAGCAAAGGGGCATTCCTCTTTATGCTTGCCCTGACGGAAGTGGGATTATTGTCGATCATGAAAATGTGACCTTTTCTGGAAAGACGTATTGTTTTTTTCAGGGAAAGAAGACAATGATTAATAATTAGGTCGAGTAAGAATAAATGTAAGGACAGAAATTCCTGTAAATAACACTAGTATTTTGATCCACAATTGAACTTCAACAAAAATTAAGGTGTAGCTAAAAAGACTGATAATCATCAGGGTTGAAATGACTTTGGCACGTGGTGCTATTGCTCCATTTTCTTCCCAATTGCGAATAATGGGACCAAATGTTTTTTGATTCAAAAGCCATTCATGCAGTCTCTTACTACCTTTGGAGAAGAGAAAGGCCGCTAAAATAAGAAATGGAGTTGTCGGTAGCAGAGGTAAGAAAATTCCAACAACTGCAAGTGCAATACAAATCCAACCTAAAATTAAAAATAAAATATTGCGACTTGAGTTGAGCATTTCTAATGAATTCCCTTAATTATTTTACAACTGTATCTTAAACTATTGTATTATTAGTATTCAATACAAAATCGAGTATGTGTATGGGCAATGTAAAAAAAGAACTCAAAGAGCATAATGATAGGCTCTGTGAAGCTGCTTCGAAATTTTCTCATGATGTCTCTGGTAAGCTCCATGTCTTACAGTTTTGTGTGGATGAGCTCATAGAGCAAAATGCTAATTTAGAATCTGATCCACTTTTTACTAAGTTTGCAAAAGTCATGGGTGAGTTGTGTGAGATGGGAGCATTTTATCGCGATTATTTGCCCGTTGAGCTCGATATGGAAAGTGGCAACCTTCTCGAAGAGGCCGCAAGTCGCGCAATGCGTTTAGCGCAAACTTACCATTTGAAAAAAAGAGAATACATTAATGTTCAGATTGTGGATACACTAGGTGAGTGCCCATCATGCTGGCAGCTTAGTGAAATCCTTTTTTCAATATATAGTTACTGTTTAGATAGTCTTGAGTCTAGTAAGGAAAATCCACTGGAATTTCAACTGGGCCTTAAAGTTCTTGACTCTGGTTTAGTCACTATTAAACTTATTTTAAAGAATAATATTATTGGTGCAGCTGATCTTACGAAATATTATGAAGTGCCCAGTTACAAAGTAAAAAATATGAGAGGTCACTATGGCCTTCAATTCATCAAAAAAATGTCAATTGACCCCGTGGGGTCAGATACTAAGATAAGTATTGTTTTCTAGAGAAAAGGGATTGCTGTATGAATGGAATGTTGATGGATAAAAGTATTTGGGTTCTCGAAGACGATAAGGATTGCCAGTTTGTTTACGAACAAACTTTAGATCATCGTTATAAAACCAAATATTTTTCTAGTATTGCTGATTTTGCAAATGCTATGGATAGTAGTGAAAACAAGCCTTCAATGATTATTGCTGATTTGATGTTAGATGATGGTAATTTTTTAAATTACCTTACGAACTCAGATGAAAGCTCTGTCTTGAATACTCCCTTTATTATTGTTTCAAGTATTGATGATATTGATGCTCTTAGATTTTGTTTCAAAGAAGGAGCATTAGATTATTTAACTAAGCCTTTTAAGAAAAATGAATTGGTCGTTAAAGTTGAGAACGTTCTTTCTGGTGCCCAAAGACAGCGCTTTGAAATTGAAGGAGCGTCTAAGTCGGTAATGCTCGATGGAAAAGAAGTGAAGAATCTCACGAGTAAGCAAAAACAGCTATTACATCTTTTTATGGACTCACCAGGTCGTTGTATTTCTCGTAATGATATTCTTGAAAAAGTTTGGGAAAGTACAAATGTACACCCTAAAACAGTAGATGTTCACCTATATAACCTTAGACGTAAACTTCACGATCTTGGCTACATGATTCGCTCAGATGGTGGTGGAAAGTGGTCACTTCTCTCTGATCGAATCTGATTAAGAAGCTCAACTAATAATGACGAAAACTTACTAAAAAAGATGGCGGAATAGTGTAACTAATTCCGCCTTTCCTATATAATTTCTATACAAATTGCGAAATCAATAATTGTGACTAATAGAATTTATGTAATCTAGGAGTTCGTCATTATGAGTAAAGTAAAAAAGGATCTTAGTGTTGGTGGTAAGAAATACTCTTACTATTCACTTAATGAGGCCAAGTCCCTTGGACTTAAAAACGTAGATAAACTTCCAAAGTCTCTAAAAGTTCTTTTAGAGAATCTTCTTAGAAATGAAAATGGTCAAAGTGTAACATGGGGTGATATTGAGGCCCTGGACAAATGGGCCGAAACAAAAAAATCATCACATGAAATTGCTTATCATCCGGCCCGCGTTGTTATGCAAGATTTTACTGGAGTTCCTGCAGTCGTGGACCTTGCGGCCATGAGAGATGCTATGAAGACACTAGGGGGAAATCCTCAAAAGATTAATCCACTTGTTCCTGTGGATCTTGTCATTGACCACTCTGTGATGGTTGAACATTTTGGGACTAAAGAGGCCTTCGATCAAAACGTTGCAATTGAATACGATAGAAATGCTGAGAGATACAATTTTCTTAAGTGGGGTCAAAAGGCCTTTAAAAATTTTCGTGTTGTGCCTCCGGGGACTGGAATTATTCACCAAGTAAATCTTGAATACCTTGCAGATGTTGTTTGGACAAATTCTGATTCGGGTGAAACAGTGGCCTACCCAGACACTTGTGTTGGAACAGACTCGCATACAACGATGATTAATGGTCTCTCTGTTTTAGGATGGGGTGTTGGAGGTATTGAGGCAGAGGCCGCAATGCTTGGACAACCTGTCACAATGCTAATTCCTGAAGTTGTCGGTTTTAAAATGACAGGAAAACTTAATGAAGGAATTACTGCGACGGACCTCGTTTTAAATGTTGTTGAGGCCCTACGTAAACATGGTGTTGTCGATAAATTTGTTGAGTTCTATGGACCAGGTATGAGTGCTCTATCGCTTGCTGATAGAGCAACACTTGCCAATATGGCCCCTGAATATGGTGCTACCTGTGGTTTTTTTCCAGTAGATGAAAAGACAATTGATTATCTAAGATTTTCTGGTCGCTCCGAGGAAACGGTCGCTCTTGTTGAGGCCTATGCAAAAGAGCAAGGACTTTGGGCGAAGGCCACAGATGCAGATCCTGTTTTCACATCTATTGTTGAACTTGATCTTTCAACAGTTACCCCATGTCTGTCTGGTCCTAAAAGACCTCAGGATAAAGTTGAACTTACCGTTGCCGCAGAATCTTTTGGCAAGGCCTTTGTCACTGGCTTTGGCTATAAGGCAGAGGAGATGAATCAAGAATTTGATGTGGAAGGTGCTAATTATAAGATGAAACACGGAAATGTTGTTGTCGCGGCCATTACTTCTTGTACAAATACTTCAAACCCTTCAGTCTTAGTTGCTGCTGGACTTCTAGCAAAGAAGGCCTATGAACTTGGACTTAAGAGTAAGCCATGGGTCAAGACTTCCCTTGCACCAGGATCAAAAGTTGTAACTGATTATCTTGTTGAATCAGGATTGCAAGAGTTTCTCGATAATATGGGTTTTAATCTAGTTGGTTACGGTTGTACAACTTGTATAGGAAATACAGGTCCATTGCCGAGTCCTATTTCTAAATCTATTAATGAAAATAATATTCTTGCGACCTCTGTGTTATCAGGAAATAGAAATTTCGAAGGGCGTATTTCTCCAGATGTGAAAGCGAACTACTTGGCCTCACCTCCATTGGTTGTTGCTTATGCGATAGCTGGAAACCTAAATGTTAACGTCTCTAAGGATTCATTAGGAAAAGACAAAAATGGTAATGATGTTTTTTTAAAGGATATTTGGCCCACTAATAAAGAAATTGAAGAAGTTGTTTTAAAACATATTTCTTCACAGATGTATCAAAAACGATATGCCAATGTTTTTGACGGTGATAAAGAGTGGAAAGCTGTAAAAGCTCCTGAAGGTGAACTCTATTCATGGGATAGTAGTTCAACATATATTGCTCATCCAACATTTTTTGAAAATATCAAAGATGGAATTATTAATAAGTATGAAGTTAGAAATGCATCTGTCCTTGCAGTGTTAGGTGACTCAGTAACTACAGATCATATTTCTCCAGCTGGAAATATCAAAAAAGATTCTCCAGCAGGTCAGTGGTTGATTGAAAGAGGTGTTACACCAATTGATTTTAACTCTTATGGTTCACGTCGTGGAAACCATGAAGTTATGATGAGAGGAACATTTGCCAATATCCGTATAAAAAATGAAATGCTTGATGGAGTTGAAGGCGGTTATTCGAAACACATTCCTTCAGGTGAACAAGGTTCAATATACGATGTCGCTATGATGTATAAAATGGAAGGTACGCCTCTCGTTATCTTTGGAGGTAAAGAGTATGGAACAGGATCTTCACGGGACTGGGCGGCCAAAGGAACAAATCTTCAAGGTGTAAAGGCCGTAATTGTAGAGTCGTTTGAGCGTATCCATAGATCAAATCTTATAGGAATGGGAGTGATGCCACTACAATTTCCTCAAGGAGTGACAAGAAAGACTTTAGGTCTTAACGGAACCGAAAAAATTGATCTCATTCCAGTAGGAGAACTTGCTCCCAAGCAACAAGTGGAAATGACAATAACACATGAGGATGGCAAGACCACGAAGGTTATGTTGAATTCAAGAATAGATACTCTTGATGAGTTGAACTATTTTAAAAATGGCGGAATTCTTCAATATGTTCTTAGAAATCTGAATAAATGATCTTTAAAAAAGAAAGGCCCCGTTAATGGGGCCTTTTTTTTATTTAAAGAATTTTAGTAGTGGATTTTCACCGTGTCCCATATAGGGCGCCGTATAGACGGAAACGATGATTAAAATGACCATGACAATAGTGGAGGAGCTTAGGTAGCAAAAAGTGTCACTCGCACCTCTTTTTTCAAAAAATCTAGAAATTTTTGATTGGAGTAAGATTCCTCCGGCAATACATAAGCTGAAAATGATAAATCCAACGACTACGTTTAATACGATTTCAGTTGTTGTTGTATCGATTGAGTCAGTCATCACATGTTGTTGAACATCTTTTGTAACAACGACTGGAAGTGGTTGAGTTTTTGGAAGATCAAGGACGATGGCCTCATGTTGATCGACTTTTTCTCCAATTGGTTTTTTTCTCTCTTTAAAAAAACGAGAGAAGGCAGGACGCTTACCACCTTTGTAGGCCTCAAATTGCAAATTAATTGTTACTTCTTCACCTATAAGAAGATCATTTCCATCTAATTTCTTATTCCATGTAATATCGTAGTCACTGCGCTTTATTTTGAATGATCCTGAAAAGTAATGACCCTGGGCCTTTGTCCAAGGATCACTTTTTTCACCCAAATAATTTATCTTAACTGGGACTTTTCTCACTTTGTCTTTAATTTTTAATTCTAATATTAACTCTTGTTCTTCAAGAGCAATAATGGAATTTAGTGAGTGAAATTCAATATAGGGATACTTCTTTGAATAAAAGAAATCATAATCTCTCAAGTGTTGATCTCTTTTTTTATCATCAGTAGAAATTGAATCCGTTGCAATCCTACCTTCAATGTCAGAAATTTTATTTCCGTCCATTTTGTAGTGGATTGAGTAGTCTAGAAATTTTCCTTCAACTGTTAGCATTTTCATATAAGCAACATTAAACTTAATCGCCGAATGTTCTTTATTCACGCTATAAATTTCAGCAAAGCTCGTAGAACAGAGAAGAAATGTGATAAAATACAGAAATTGAATTCTCATTTAAGGGGTCCTATTCTTAGATTATTATTTCTAATAATGCCTCTAATGACACATGGGGGACAGTTACAGTTTAGTGTAAAAGGAACCCTTACAGATGGAGAAGGCCTTGAAAAAAGAGCTTCTATATAAAATTATAGCGAAAGAGGTTAGCGAAGAGATTCGTCGCGGTAACTTCAGTATAGGGCAAAAGATCACTTCATTGAGGGATCTTGCAAAGAAATATCATTGTACTGTTGAAACGGCCCTGAAGGCCTATATTGAACTTGAAAAAGAGGGTCTAATAACTTCAAGGCCGAGGTCGGGATTTGTCGTTGTAAAGGCCTTTAAAAATCAATCAAAAGCATTGGCCAAAGTTGAGGCCTCATTATTGGCTCCTCGTGATGTCTTACGACACCTTTTAGAAATGGAAGGAAAAAGTGAGATTGTAGGTCTTGGGACAGCACTGAGAACTCCAAAATTATTCCCTCTGAAAAGTATTTTCTCAGAAGTTGGCGGCAGAAAAAACTCTTTTCATGAACTTGATTCTCATTATAGTTATCCTCCTGGTGATGAAGGCCTTCGTAGCGAAATTGCCAAACGATTGAGACTTAGGGGAATGAGCGCTGATGTTGACAATATTCTCATTTGCCAAGGTGCAACGGAGGCACTTTTTCTATCGTTGATGCTAAAAACTAAAGCTTGCGATGAAGTCGTGATTCATGCTCCTTGCTTTTTTGGGACTCTCAATTGTATTGAAACACTCTCACTTAGGGTTACTGAATTTGAAGGAGAGAATTTAAGAACTCTAGAAATACTTTTTAAAACGAAACGTCCAAAGGTCTTTATTATCCAATGTAATTTTCAACAAAAGACTGGTCTGAGTGTTAGTGAAGCTTTCAAAAAAGGTCTTGTGAAACTTTGTGCAAAATATAATGTGACCATAATTGAAGATGATGCTTATGGTGAGCTAGGGCATAGTGGAGAGTTTGTAAGCAATTTAAAAAAGTATGATTCAAAGGATATCGTCCTTTCTTGTGGGACGTTTTCTAAAACTCTAGGTCCAGGGCTTAGGGTTGGTTGGATATTTAGTTCAGCAAAAAATATCAATGAACTTATTCCATTAAAACTTGCGACGACTTATTCTGCGAGTGCTCACACAGAAAGGGCGGTAGAATTATTTTTAAAAAATAAAAGTTATTCTAGGCATCTTAGAAAAATTAATAGTGTTCTCGCCAAAAATATCAGTACAGTCTCAAAAATTTTAGAGAAGAACCTTCCAAGTTCAGTTCATATCTCAAGGCCAAAGGGAGGGTTTTCTCTTTGGCTAGATCTTGGAGAGCATATTGATAGTTTTGTTCTTTATAAGAAGCTAATGAGCGAGAATATAGCTATATCACCAGGTTTTATTTTTTCGCGACAGAGTAAGTATCAACATCACATTAGAATTAATTGTGGTTTAGAACTGACTATTGAAGTCAAGAGGGCCATCGCACGGGTTTGCGAACTTATTAATCAGATGAGTGTTAATTAAGAACGAATTCGAATTCGTAAATATCAGCGGCCGCACTTTGAAGCAAGGAAACGACGCGCTCAAAGTCATTGCCCATTTGTTTACGGCTCATTTCATGATTGATCCAATTAATACGAATATTGGGATCGATATAATGGGTCAGACACTCCCACAGGGCGTCCATTGACCTATCATAATAATGGGGGAAGCTCAAAAGTTGCTCAACTTCACGATGAAAATCATCAAGCGAGTACAAAATAGAGCCCATAATTTCTACTTCACGTTTCATGGCACTTTTTTACTTGGGTTCATAGTGATGGTCAACTGCGAAACTAGACTTCTTGGAAAACGATATCGGCCATGGGTTTTGGAACAGGCCTTGGCCCAAGCCCGAGGACAAAGTTTTCAAGGTCTTTTTGTTTGCTCTCGGCCTCAATCAATGCCGAGCGTGTGGCCTTTTTAAGAGAAGGGCAAACCTTCTCAGATTCAAGGGTGCGCAGACGCGAGATGTCGTTATCAATGCGTCGTAAGTATTTTTGGATCTGCCCTTTATCGAAGTTCTCTTCATTATGGGCGATGGTAAGGTCCACTTTTTCGAGGTTTAAAGTGATAGAGTGTTTTAGTCTCGCCACACGGCCTTCTCCAAAAGAACTACAGACCTCAGTAAAGGCCATAATCTTAAGAGAAAATAGAGATAAAAGAACTGCTATAAATGTTTTCATTTTTATCCTCGTTTTTATGTAAAACTTTGCAGGCCATATGCCACTATTTTTGCCACAATAAGGTGAAATAATGTCAAAATAATAGACAATATGATTGTAGTGTAAAAGAGTGGAACAGGATCTAAGTTTTCAGTTACAATAGATTCTGTCCGTTTAAAAAAGGTGTCCCAGTGCAAGAAGCGTCTTCTACCAGACCTTTTAAAAGTTTAAGTGTGAAAATACTCTTGTGGATTTTGCTCACAAGTTCCATGCTCACAACAGTCTTTACTTTCTTCTCACTCTATCTGGATTATAAAAACGAAACAGATTTGATGGACATCACCGTAGAGCAGATTAGAAAAAGTACGGTATCAAGCCTTGGCCGCTCTCTTTGGGATATTAACCTTGAACAGGTTGAGGCCCAGATTGATGGGATTATGAAAATCAATGACGTTGTTGAAGTGGCCGTCTTTGATGAAAATGGTGACAAACTTGTCTCTCAAGAAAAGACCTATAAAAAATCATTTACCAGCAAAAGAGAATTTGAGCTTACGCATTTAACAGTTGAAGGTGAGAAGCATCTTGGAAAACTTTTAATCGTTTTAACAGAAGAAAATATCTACGACCGTTTAAAGACAAAAATCATCTATATCTTTCTTACTCAGGCCCTTAAAACATTGATGATCTCTTTTATCATTATCTTGATTATCAATCGTTTCATTCTAAAAGATCTAACTAAGCTTTC
This sequence comes from Bacteriovorax sp. BSW11_IV, assembly GCF_000447755.1. Taxonomy (GTDB): domain Bacteria; phylum Bdellovibrionota; class Bacteriovoracia; order Bacteriovoracales; family Bacteriovoracaceae; genus BSW11-IV. The sequence goes on from NZ_AUNE01000011.1 coordinate 63,140, forward strand.
ACTGTTCTTTAAGAATTATGATGAAAAATCTATGGAAGAATATGTCATTCCTAAAAGAGATCTTGAAGGCAGCACCTACGATGAGTTGGACATGCTTCACAGTTCTATTGAAAAGATGAATCACGTGATTATAGAATTCAATACCAAGATGAAAGAAGATATCGAGAAAAAAGATGTCGAGCTTCAAAGGCAAAAGGCCTATGCTGAAAATGCAAGTCGTCTGGCAAGCTTAGGTGAGATGGCCGGTGGGATCGCTCATGAGATCAACAATCCATTAATGATTATTTCAAGTTCTTCAGATCTCATTAAGCGCTCATTGACTTTAGAGCAACCTGATCTGCTTAAAATTGAGAATATGAACGATAAAATCAAAGCAACAGTAAGACGTGTTGTTGATGTTGTTCAAGGACTTAAGAAAATTGCACGCAATGCAGATGACGATGAATTAATGCCGGTAAAAGTCGATCATATATTGCATGATGCCACGACTCTGTGTTTTGAAAAATTTAGAAACGATGGCGTTAATCTTTCTGTTCAAGTTAATAATGAATTGATGTCTCAGCAGGTCTTGTGTCGTGAAATTCAAGTCAGCCAAGTGCTTATCAACCTTTTGAACAACTCGTTTAAGGAGATTGTCGAGAGACCGGATAGCTGGATTAAGATTCAAGTTGAAGATAGAGGACAGGATATTGAGTTTGCTGTCATGGACAGTGGAAAAGGGATTCCTGTTGAGATCCGTGATAAAATCTTTGATCCGTTCTTCACTACTCGTAATCAAGGGGAAGGGACAGGGCTAGGACTTAGTATTTCGCGTACCATTATCGAGCAGCAGGGCAGCCAGCTCCACTTAGATACGGACTGTGAAAATACACGATTTTTCTTTAGGCTCAAAAAGGCGTAAAGGTAATTTGTTTTTCCCAATATCCGTTTGACAAAGAGGGGCAAGCTTTTGCATAGTCAGGGTCCTGATTCCCGGAGAATTGTATGATTTATTTTGATTATGCCGCAACGACGCCGGTGTGCGAAAATGCTTTAGCGGCCCTAAACGAATCTTTTCAAAATGATTTTGCCAATCCTCACGCGGCCTACACTTTATCAAAAAAATTAAATGCAAAATTAGAAGCTAAAAGAGAAGAACTTCTCGGACTTCTTGGGGCGAAAAAGGGAAGTCGACTTATTTTTACGTCCTCGGCCACTGAGGCCAATAATATGGTCTTACAAGGTTTGAATTTAGGACCTAAGGCCACAATTTTAAATTCTCCAGCTGATCATCCTAGCACTGTTAAAGTTGTTGAGCATCTGGGCGAGAATCACAATATTGGTCATTTTGTTTTAAATAGTCATGGTGTTGTTGATGAACAAAAACTTTTGGCCATGATCGATGGAACGACTTCTTTGGTCGTTTTCACTCATGTGAATAATATGAGTGGAGTCATTACTGATGTGTTTGATTTAAGTAAAAAAATAAAGGCCATCAATCCAAAATGTCACATCCATGTTGATGCTGTTCAAAGTTTTGGTAAAATTCCTTTTACACTTAAAGATAGTATGATTGATTCGCTTTCCATTTCAGCTCACAAAACATATGGGCCTAAAGGTTGTGCGGCCCTTTATCTGCGTGAAGGTGTAGAGATTAGGCCAATGCTTATTGGTGGTGGACAAGAAGGCGGACTGCGCTCTTCAACAGTATCATATCCATTAATAAATGGATTTTTAGCTGCAGCAAATTGGTCTTTAGATAATCGCGAAGAAAAGTTGGCCAAAGCGAAAAAATGGAATTTGTGGCTTAGAGAAAAAATGCAAGGTGTTCATAAAAATATCGCCTTTCCATTTTCTCATGTAGATACATCTCCCTATGTAATAGGTATGCTCTTTCGAGGCATTTCAAGTGATATCCTTCTTCGTCATCTCGAGATGAAAGAAGTTTATATTTCAAGCTCATCTGCTTGCTCGTCAAAAATTAAAGGACAGAATCCGACATATGATGCTCTAGGTATCGCTGTATCGGATCATAAGTCTTTTATGAGAGTTTCTTTTGGAGACATGACGACAGATGAGGATTTTAACAATTTTATTTCAATTTTTTCGTCAGTCATTGACGATATCAGAATGCTCATTAAGTAGTAGGGGACATAAATGTATAAGACACTGGTTTTGAACGTTGCAGAGTTATGGCTTAAAGGAAAAAATAGACCACTTTATTTTAAGGCCCTTAAAAATCATGTGAAGTCTGTTGTGAAATCTCATCACGTGGGTGAGTACTCTCTTCGCAATGAGCAGCATCGCCTTGTTCTAAGATTAGAAAATGAAGCTACCGAAGAACTTATTAAAGGTATTTCTTGTATACCTGGTTTGACTTCATTTACTCCTGCTCTAACTGTTGAAGTTGATGTTCAAGCAATTATGCCAGCAGTTCGTCGTGAACTTGATAAACTAGAAGGCCAGAAAAAAACATTTAAAGTTGTATCAAAAAGAGTGAATAAATCTTTCAAAATGGGATCTATGGATCTTAGCCAACATATTGGTGGAGAAATTTTGAAAGAATATAAAAATCTTTCAGTAGATATTAGAACGCCTGAAGTTATTGTGGATCTAAAAGTTCTTGATGAAGATATTTTTGTTTCAACAAGAACAATCCAGTGCCCTGGTGGTTTACCAGTTGGTACAAGTGGTCATCTTGTCAGTTTACTCTCTGGCGGCTTTGATTCTCCTGTTGCCAGTTACATGATGGCCAAAAGAGGTTGTCGCCAAGAGTTTATTTTCTTCTATGCCTACCCATTTGTTGGTGAGGAAGTTAAAGAGAAGATTATTTCAATTTCAAAAGTTCTTGCTCGCTATCAAAATGGATGTCGACTTTATGTTGTCCCATTTGGTGACGTACAAAATCATATTTCAAAACATTGCAAAGAAGATTATCGAACTCTTTTATTTAGAAAGTACATGATGGAAATTGCCAGTATGCTGGCCGATAAAATTGGCGCTGATGCTCTATGTACAGGAGATGCTCTTGGTCAGGTATCTAGTCAAACAATATTTAATATGGCCACTCTCGATAAGGCCTCTAAGCATCTTATTTTGAGACCTCTAGTAGGTCATAACAAACTTGAGATCCTCGATCTTGCAAGACAGATTGAAACTCATGATATTTCAATTATTCCCCATGATGATGCGTGTGCACTTTTTGCACCGAAGCACCCAGTAATTCGCCCACATTTAAAATACTGGGAGCATTTCATCGAGAATAACGATGTGACGGAAATTTTAGAAAAAGCACTAAATGAAGCAGAGATTTATAAGTTCAATCCAAAAGGTGAAATTCTCTCGTAAAAATATTTAAGTGTTTCTGTCAGTTTTTTGTAAAATTATGAAATGACTCATTTTTGCCCTTTATGGAATCCTCATGAACTCCTATTATAATAGGTAGGATAACCATATCGGAGCAAAAATGAAAAAATCCTTTATACCTCTTTTAATGCTGTCTGTTCTTTCTCAAAGTTATGCCAACGAAAAAAAACCGGACATGACACCAGACCCGAAGAAAGAGCAATTTGTTGGTCAAATCATTAAAAAGGTTCTAGAGAACTTCCACTATAAAAGAATGGACATAGATGACAGCGTATCAGTTAAGGCCTTTGAAGAGTTCTTAAAAAGAGTCGACTATGCAAAGCAATTTTTAACAGCTGACGATGTAAAAGAGCTTCGTAAGTATCAGTTTAAAATGGATGATCAAATGGAGACAGGTGATCACCAACTCGTAAATAAAACAATCGAAATTTTATCGAAGAGAATTAAAGAGGCCGATGGTTATAGGGAAGAGCTTTTCAAAAAAGGATTTGATTTTTCAAAGGATGAAACAATCGAAGTTGATCCGAAGAAAAAAGAATTTGTTAAGAGCGAAAAAGACCTTAAAGACCAGTGGAGAAAGACGTTTAAGCATTCTGTGCTAACTCGTTATATTGCCATTTCAGAAGATCAAGAAGATCTTGTAAAAAACAAAGGTAAGAAAGACGATAAGTCTGAAAAAGATAAAAAAGCTAAAAAGAACAAAGAAGAGAAAATCTTAACAGATGCTCAAATGCGTGAAAAGGCCAATGAGTCTGTTAATAAAAAGTACAAAAGATTTTTTGAAAGACAGTTACAAGAAAACAGAGGTGACTACTTCGAGAAATACTATAACTCTCTAGCTACTATTTATGATCCGCACACAACTTATCTTCCACCTAAAGCAAAAGAAGATTTTGACATTGATATCTCTGGTCAGTTAGAGGGAATTGGTGCTGTATTACAAGAAGATGAGGGCTATATTAAAGTCGTTACGATTGTTCCTGGTGGAGCAGCGTGGAGACAAAAAGGTCTTGAAGTCGAAGACGTGATTGTTAGTGTTTCTGAAGGTGATAGTGAACCAGTTGATCTTGTTGGAATGAGAGTAGAAGATGCTGTTCGCTATATTAGAGGAAAGAAAGACACAGAAGTTAGATTAACTGTTAAAAAGGCCGATGGGACAAGAAAAGTGATTCCAATTGTACGTGATGTCGTTCAAGTCGGTGAATCTTACGCAAAGTCTTCGGTACTACAAATTAAAGGTTCTAAGCAAAAAGTTGGATACATCTATTTACCAAAATTTTATAGAGATTTTGAAAATCAAAAAATTAATTGTACAGAAGATGTTAGACAAGAACTACGCCGTTTAAAGGCCCAAAAAGTTGACGCTGTTATTTTAGACTTAAGAAATAATGGTGGTGGTGCACTTGAAGATGCACGTGAAATGTCAGGTCTTTTCATCAAAGAAGGACCTATTGTTCAAGTTCGTGATAGCCGTGGTGAAAACGAAATTAAGGCCGATACAAATCCTGGGATCGAGTACGATGGTCCACTTGTTGTTATGATCAACCGTTTTAGTGCTTCAGCATCTGAAATTTTAGCGGGAGCTATGCAAGACTATAAACGTGCACTAATTGTTGGGGGAGAGTTCTCTCACGGAAAAGGAACAGTTCAAGCGGTTTATAATTTAAATCAAGGGCCATTCCTGTCTCGCTTTGCTCCTATGATGGGGGCCATGAAAATTACTATTCAGAAGTTCTACAGAGTAAATGGAGATTCAACTCAGTATAAAGGTGTGACTCCAGATGTGATTCTTCCAGATCCATTATCTTATGCAGAAAACAGAGAACAAGATTTAGAATACTCTTTGCCATGGGATAAAGTTCAGGCCCTAGATTACACAACTTGGAATAAGTTTTCTTACAATGTTCCAGAAGTAACGAAAAAATCAAAAGATCGTGTGTCTAAAGATAAGTGGTTTAAGAAAATTCAAGAAAATATCGATTATCTTGCGAAACGTAAAAATGATACGGCATTTACTCTAAATCTTGATAAGTTCAGAAAAGAAGAAGAGAAAAATGAAAAAATCATCGAAGAATTAAAAGTAAATCCTGAATTCAATGAAATTCAAGTTTCAAACTTTGAAGCATCTCTTCGTTCCCATGAGAAGATTAAACCAGGTGATGAAAAGCATTGGAAAGACGACTTTGAACAAAGAAAAAATGATTGGGTAAAAACTCTTAGAAAAGATGTTCAGCTAAGAGAGACAATGGATATCGTTTCTGATATTCTCTCAGGCCAATCCGTTAAAGAATTTAGAGTCGCAAGTGGGCTTGTTGAAAAGTAGAAGTAAATGACAAAGAAAATTGAAACGTATGTTGAAAATAATGACCTCAATGAAATTATGCTAATTCTTGAGGAGTTAGACGATGAGAAGTTGGCCGTGGAATTGTTAAAGGAATTTAACGATAAAACAAAAGTTCACGGGCAACTGATCCTGGATATGAACAGCAATCTTGATAACGAAGAATGGAAGGTCAAATGTGATAAGGCCCGTCAAGATGTTGAAGCTGTTGTTCAAAGAATCAAATCTTTAAAGTAGGTTGTAATGGGTGGAAGTGGACGCGATGATTGGGATTTCAAGGTTGATGTAGATAAGGCCGATACTTCTGATCAAAATGACAAGGAAGTCGTCAAAAAAATCGCTAAAAAGGCACAGACACCCAAAGACCTTAAAAAGTCTTTAGTAAAAAAAAGTGATAAAATTGATCTTGATTATTCTCGTGTGAGTGAAAAAATCAGTCGCGCCGAGGATGCAAGAAGGTTGAAGGCCGAAGAAATTGCGGCCAATGAATCTGTTCATGATCATGCCTTGGGGCCAGATATTGTGACAAGGGCGAAGGCCTTTATCATTGATATTTGCTTTTGCTTAGTTGTTGTTGGAGCGTTATTTATTTACGATAAGATGCTCTTTAAAATGCCTAGATTTCTCATTCATATTATCCCACAAGATATTCGCAGTTATGGGGATCAGTATATTATTGGCCTATCATTTTTCTTAGTGGCCTATTTTATTTTTGTCATTCTTTTTACGACATTCACTGGAAAGAGCATTGGTAAGAAACTTTGCAGAATTGTTGTTATGTCTCGCGATGAAGCGCCTGTACACTTTTATCAAATCATTTGGCGTGAGGTTTTTGTAAAACCCATTTCTGTTCTCAGTATCATTGGCATTCTCTTTTACTTTATTGGTGGTAAAAGAAGAATGCTTCATGATTATTTAAGCGGAACTTCGTTATTCTACTATTAGTTTTTGTAGGAAGTCAGATTGTGAGCTAACTGTTTCAAGGGCCACTTCTTTTGAGATAAGTCCATCTTGATATAGTTTCATAATATGACCATCAAATGTCTGGCATCCATGGCTTTTGGCCATGATATTGTTCAATCTCGCTAGAGGCTCTTCTCCAAGAATACATTCACGAACCCCTGGGCTTGTAATACAGATTTCTTGGGCGACGACTACTCCTTGCTTAGAATTTGATTTCAAAATTCTTTGGCAAATAACGGCCTGTAGTGATTCTGAAATTCTTTTTCTTGCTTCTTCTTGTTCTTCTTGGGGAAACATTGAAATAAGACGGCCCACTGTTGAGATTACATTTTTAGTGTGAACAGTTCCAATAACAAGGTGACCAGTTTCACTGGCCTTAAGGGCCGTAGAAATTGTTTCCGCATCACGAAGCTCACCAATTAAAATGATATCCGGATCTTGTCTCAAGGCCGAGCGAAGGGCGCTCATAAAATCGGGAGTATCTTTTCCTATTTCTCTTTGTGAAATACGACATTTTTTCTGAGGGTGAAGAAACTCGATAGGATCTTCAATCGTCACAATATGGGCCTGTTTATTTTCATTGATATGATTAATCATAGCGGCCAAGGTTGTGGTTTTACCAGACCCTGTTGCACCCGTGACTAAGATCAGACCTCGTTTATTTTCACAAATTTGATAAAGGGTAGAGCTAAGATTGAGCTCAGCGATGGTCGGGATATTCATATTGATAATTCTAAAGATAATCCCGTAGCGATCGGCAAAACGAAAGACGTTATAGCGCAAACGGCTAACATTTTCTATTTCATAGGCCCCGTCAACTTCATTTATTGAGGTGAGATTGTCGTCGATTTTTTTCAACGCACCTACGATGCGGCTAATATCTTCTATATCTTTGTAAGTGAACTGTCGGTTCGATTTTACGGGATAAAGTTCTCCCTTGATTCGAAGCGCAGGAGCTTCTCCTTCACGTATATGAATATCACTGGCCTTATTATCAATAGCGACCTGAATTAGACTGGCTAAATGTTCTTTCTTAAATGGCATGACCTTCCCCTTAGAAATATTTTACATACAAACCCAGTGGATTCAAAGCATCAAATGACTAACGTTTTGAAAATGTACGTTTCAAATTTTGTCATGTATAATCTGAGCATGGCCGAAAAGATTTTAATTATTCGATTCTCTAGTTTTGGAGATATTGTTCAAGCAATGGGAACATTGGCCCCCTTGCATCGAAAATTCCCTGAAGGGAAGGTGCACTGGCTAACTCGTTCAGATATGGCCGGACTTTTGGCCCATAATCCTAGTGTTGATAAGCTTTGGTCGTTTGATCGAAAAGTTGGGCTTAGTGGACTTATTAGACTTGCCCTCGAGCTTAGAAAAGAGCGCTTTACTCATGTATATGACGCTCATGTAAATATTAGATCTCTAATAGTTTCACTCATTTTAAGATGTCGTTTTTCATCACCTCATTTTTTAAAAAGAAGTAAAGAGCGCTTCAAGCGTATTATGCTTTTTAAGTTTCGTAAAAATTATTTTCCTAAACCCTATCGCGGAATGATTTCATTTCTTACCCCATTAAAGAAATGGGCAGTAGATTTTGATGAATCGTCTTTATGTCATGATTGGAATTTTGCGGAAAGTGAAAAAAGTAAGGTACACCAAATCTTGAATGAGAAGGGTCTTATGGCCAATGAGTTTGTTGCTCTTGCACCATCAGCCGCATGGGAAATGAAAAGATGGCCTCTTGATCATTGGGCCGAACTAATAAAATTACTTCCCAATCATAAGCTTGTAATCTTGGGTGGACCTCAGGATCATTTTTGTGAAGATCTTGCGGCCATTGCGCCAAACAGGACTTTTAATCTTGCAGGTAAATTATCTCTTATGGAAAGCTCTTATCTAGTAAAACTCTCTAGTGGACTTGTGAGTGCTGATACGGGACTCATTCACGTGGCCGATATTCTAGGTAAAAAAGGACTCGCTCTACTTGGGCCAACAGCTTTTGGATTTCCAACTAGTCCTTTGATTCAAATTGTTGATGTCAATCTTCCTTGCAGACCTTGTACAAAAGATGGAAGAGGCAAGTGTTCTATGGATGTTTATCAAAAATGCATGGTTGATATTGGGCCACAGAGAGTGGCCCAATTAGTGACTTCATTTTTTAAGAATTAAGTTTTTTTCTCATTTCCCAAAGCAGATGACTGATATAGGGTCTTCTACTTTCTTTGGTCGAAACCATCAGAAGTTTTGTGATTTTTAAATTATAAGGATCAGAGAATAAGAGAATCAATAGCTCTTGGATATAATTCGTCGATAGGGTGATGTAGTTGTCTGTACCAACTCCTAGATGAACACCTTTTTTCTCCCACCATGAAAATGGGTGATCTTTATAATCTGGGAATGATCCAGTGAGTTTTAAATTTGATGTCGGTAGAGCAACAAGTGAAACTTGCTTATGAATCATTCTGTTAAGAACATCGTGTTGGTAATGCTCAATTTCTCTTGCAGCATGGAATTTTGTTTTTATAAACTGAATTTCTTCCTCAGCATTAATAGGAATACCTTTTAGAAGTTTTTCTTTAACGCTTTGGTCATACCATTCCATATCTAAGATTTCTGATTCCTCAGAAGAACCCGGAGTTATGGGTTTAGAGTTTTTATTATTATCCATAACTCTTTGGAAGAGACGGTGAAAGTAGAAGTTAGGGTTAATCCCAAGACTTAATCCGTGCTCAAGAGTATCGATATGCCAGATGTTCATAGAGTTATCCACTGACTGGACACCCTTTCTTAAAGTTTTCCACGTCTCACCATGGTGAGAACGGATGCTAAATCCATTGTACTGAAGTTTTCTTAGCCCACTTCTAAGTTCATCGAAATGTACTTTTCTATAGAGCTCTTTCTCATCACCAACAGTATCAACTTCACATAAGTATTTTTTAAGTTCTGGTCTATTGGCGATGATGTCTAGAATACTATCGACCTGTGCAATAAAATGCTCTTTTTTCGACTTAAAATTTTCTTTATCATAGAAATCGAGTTCTTTTCTAAAGCTAGGTGAAAGAATAAAATCGAAGAATGGATTTTCTTTTTTAAAGGCCATGAATCCATCGTAAAGACCGTACACGACATCTTGTTCTGTAATCTCGTCTAGACCTGGAATTTGTTCACTTTCAATTCCTGTTGAACGAGATAGTGTAAACTTAAGACGAATGCGTCCAACATTATATTTTTCGTAAAGATCACGGGCCATGTGATAGGCCGCTTCGTAGTGGGCCTCTTTAGAATTTAAAATTAATTTTGGAAGATAGAGAATTTTTAGATATTGCTTAAATTGTTCACCTTCTTTAAGGCGAATTAGATTATCAACATCTTCAACTGAATTAATTGGAATACTATCTTCTCCATAAACTTCTTTAATCTTTTTTTCATAGATTGCCTTATTCTTTCCTTCTAAGAGAACTTTTAAGCGTGGATAGATAAACTCCGCACTTAAAGAACCAGTTAGATGAATATGCTCTTCATGATAAGGAAGAGGAAAGGCCTTAAAAAAACTAAAGAGAGATTGAGAAAGAGGGTGGCCTAGTAAAGTATCCATTTCAACTTCATCGCTATGGAATCCAACAAGAAGTCTATGAAATTCTGAAATTGGTTTTGCCATGGCCGGATTGTTCATGATACTTGGCGCATGCTGAAGAAGCTCAAGTGTATCCCAAAGTGAAATCCCATTCGTTTCACTAATAACTTTTACTAATTCTTCGTAGAGTTGTTCTACAATTTGATCGCGTTTTGGCATAGTTTTAACCTTTATTTAATGAGGAACTCGTAAGCGTTTTTTATTTTGGAAAAGTTCTCTGAGGCCCGCTCGATACAAGTGCTGGGAACCCCATGTCCTGAGAGTACATCAGGATGGAAAGTTTTTGCTAATTTTTTATATCTTCGTTTAATATCTTCACTACTTGCACTGCTATCAAGCATCAAAAGTGCAAAAGCACTATCTCGGTCATTTTTATTGAGTTCTGGTAGATGACCAATGGCCTTAAGAATAAAGATATGTTCTCTAAGTGCTTCTTTTAGTGATGCTAAAGTGTATGAAGGAGCTAGCGCTTGGATACATTTTAAGTAGGCAAGGCTTGAGGCCATTCCTGTATTGTCATTAATTTGATTCACTTCACTATAGAGCTTATACGCCTCTTCTCTTTTCTCTTTTACGTAATAGAGATGGATTATTAGCGCGTTTTTAATATCTAGATCGTTTGAATAGAGTTCTTTAGTCCAAATACTAGGCACCATCGATTTTTCTATAGCATTAATAACTGAATATATCTTTACAATACTAATGATTGTCTTAAACGAAAGAGGCCTTTCTTTAAAATTTTCTAAAAATTTATTTTGCAGAATTTCTTTTAAATTAGAACACAGTTCACTTGCTTGAATTTTTAAACCGATCTCTCTTTCAATCGATTTGGCACATTCTCTAAGTTCCTGACTATCTCCCCACTGAAGGGAATCAAATAGCGCAAGAGATTTTTTTACATCTTCGCTATGCTTAGGGTCGGCAGAAAATGTTTTCAGTGTTGAAACAATATCACTAGCATCAGTTTTAGAAGTAATTTGCTTAGTCGCTGGAGAGTTTATACCGCTGTTGATTTGCAGCATATTCTTCTTTTTCATAATTAGTTCATCGAGATCGACATCTCGCTTTAAGGGGCGTCCTGTGACTTTTTCATAGAACCATTCATAGAGAGCAGGCAATAATGTCTTTGAAAGGATATATGCAAAGATAGACAGAGCAATAAAGTTTACAATTACGTCAATTCTTATATTCATACTGGCCAACAATACCCAACTTTTAACAGTTGCAAAAAGCTATTAGAATAATCTAATGATATCCAAAAATACAAAGAGTGACTATGAAGTGGAACATTAGACCTATCGAGCTTGAACTTAAATTTGATTGGAAGATTTCAAGAAATACCAGTACAAAAAAAACAAACTATGTAATTGAAGTAGAAGAGGGAGACTTTAAGGCCAAAGGCGAAGTCGCTCCAAATATTCGTTACGGAGAGGATGGAGAGAAAATCCTCCAAGAATTTACCCAGTTTCTCAAAGAGAAGCCTCAAAAATTCGATTCAATCGAAGAATTAACAAAATTTCTAAAAAGCTTAGATATTTCTTATTCTTTAAAATTTGGAATTGAGGCGGCATTCGTTGACTATATTTCTCAGATTAGTGATCTGACAAAGTATAGATTACTTGGCACTAATAGCGTGACGCAAATTAAGACATCTTTTTCAATTCCAATTATGGAAACTGAAAAACTTGCAGATTTTATCAATGAATATAAGCTTGAGCGCTTTGATGAATTAAAAATAAAAATTGATAAAAGTAGTGTAGAAGCCGTTCAAGTTATTCTTGGCAATTATCCGGGTAAATTACGCTTGGATGCTAATGAAGCTTTTGAAAATGCTGACGAAGTCTTGGCCTTTCTCGCTCAAATTGATTGTGAACGAATCAGCTTTTTAGAGCAGCCTTTGAAGGCCGATAATCATGATGAGGCACTTTCTTTAAAAGAAAAGTCTCCGGTTATGATTTTTGCAGATGAATCTTTGACTCATCATGAAGTATCTCAATACTATGCAGAGAGATTTCATGGCGTGAATATAAAATTAATGAAGGCCGGAAGTTATTTTCAGGCCTTAAAGCAGATGAGAAGAGCAAAAGAGCTAGGCCTTAAAACAATGATTGGTTGTATGGTTGAGAGTTCGTTAGGGATTTCACAAACCTTTCCCATTTGCCAAGGTGCCGATTACTTAGATCTAGATGGTTGTTTATTGATTAAAAATGATCCGTTCAATTTAGTAACAGAAGAAAAAGGTCGCTTATTCTTCTCACATCTACACTAGTCAACAAGGTGAGTCGGGGGCATATTCGTCTCACCTTGAACTGACCCCATACCTCATTAAAATAGTAAGAAAGATTTATTTCGATTAAGGAGCAAAAATTGCAGAAGTTATATATTATGAGTGCATGTATCCTATTAGGTTCATGTTCTTCATTTGTTACTCGCAAGGAAATGAACAGTTCACAAGTTACTCACCAGGAGTTGCGTGAAATTATTCATGAGGCCATTTCTCCAATCAAAGAAAAGTTGGCCTTGAAAAATGCTGAAGAAAAAGATAAGGCCGCACTTCTTGCAAATTCTAGTGAAAGTGAAGATACAACGGAGGCCTTATCTATAGATGAATCGGAAGGGCCAAAGAGTTCTACTTTTGATCCTCGTTCAGAGCTTCATCTTGATTACTCAGACGAGCTTTTCACTTTTTGGATTAATTACTTTAGTAAGAAAAGTCCTGAGCGCTTCACTCGTTTCATGGTAAATGGGGATCGTTATAAAGAGATTACCCAAAAGGTTTTCAAAGATCATAATCTACCGGAAGATCTTTTCTTTGTCGGCTTTATTGAAAGTGGATTTAACAATCACGCTAAAAGTCACGCTTCAGCAGTTGGCCCATGGCAATTTATTAAAGGAACAGCAAAACGCTATGGACTAAGAGTTGATAAGCATATCGATGAAAGAAGAAATATTCATAAATCGACAGTGGCCGCAGCCGGTTACTTCAGAGATCTATACAATATTTTTGGTTCTTGGGAACTTGCCCTTTGTGCATATAATGCAGGAGAGTACCGTATTATTAATGCCATAAGAAAAGGGAATACGAGAGATTATAAGGAACTCGTAAGAAAGAAACTGATTCCTAAGGAAACGATTTATTATGTACCAAAAGTTGCGGCCGCTCGTGAAATTTTCATGAACCCGCATAAATATAATTTAAAGGCCGTAACAAGCCCTGAAACGATTTATGAACATTCTGATCTTGTAGAAATTGGTAAACCAGTTGATTTAAGAAAATTAAGTAAGCACTTAAGCGTATCTTTAGATGATATGAAAAAATTAAATCCTGATATCCTTCATTACTATGCAGGAACAAAAAGAGGGAAGTTAAGTGTCGTTGTGCCTAAAACTAAAACGACTCTTGCGGAGAGCTTTAGAGGATCAAAGAAAGTTGAAACTGTCCGTGAAGTTGCCTCAGGATCTGATCAGTATTATTACGTACAAAGAGGAGATTCTCTTTACTCTATAGCAAAGAAATTTGGGACAACTATTCGTGAGCTTAAGGCGGCCAATGGTCTGACAAGAAGTTTCATTTACAAAGGGCAAAAACTTGTAATGCCAGATGACTCAGTATCTGCCAAAAAATATGTGGTGAGAAATGGCGACAACCTTTATAAAATTGCGCGCAAATTCAAGACGAGTGTAAAAAAGATTGTTACAATAAATTCTCTAAAAGATATGACAATTTATCGAGGGCAGGAATTATCTATCCCTCAAGGATAGGCAAACTTGAAAATTGGATTCGACGCAAAAAGAGCATTTCATAATTTCAGAGGGCTTGGCAATTATAGCCGCCTTCTGATTGATGGTCTGACACAATATTACCCCCAAGATGAACTTCATCTCTATACACCGGCCTTCAAAGATCAACGAATAATTGATTGGTCTTTGAAGCATGAGGATTTAAAAATCCATCTTCCGCTAGGTAAAATCTCACAAAAAATACCTTCAATTTGGCGCTCCTTCTTCTTGGCCAATGATCTAAAAAATAATGATCTCGATATTTATCATGGTCTAAGTCATGAACTGCCAAGTGGTATCGAGAAATTAAATTTAAAGAGTATTGTGACAATGCATGACGTACTCTTTATGAGATATCCCCAATACTTTCCATGGGTAGATAGACAAGTTTATAAAAGAAAATTTTTAAGTGCAGTGGAAAGAGCAGACGTTGTTGTGGCCATTTGTGAACAGACAAAGAGGGACCTTATCGATTTTTTGGGAGTTCCTGAAAAGAAAATTGTTGTTCACTATCAAAGCTGTGATCCGCATTTTTATTCAGCTTTTACTGCAGATAAGATTTCAGCAGTTAAAAAGAAATATCATTTGCCGGAAAATTTTATTTTAAATGTTGGGGCCATTGAAAAAAGAAAGAATACTTTGGCCTTAGTCGAGGCCTTTAATAATATAAAGAATGATATCAGTGAAGATCTCGTTCTTGTTGGAAATGGCGGAAGCTATAAAGAAGAGATTCTTGAGTTTATCAAAAAACATAATCTAGGTTCTCGTGTTCATGTCATATCTGGAGTCAGTTATGTGGATCTGCCTGGAGTTTATCAAGCGGCAAAACTTTTTTGCTTTCCTTCATTTTTTGAAGGATTTGGAATTCCGCTAATAGAATCTCTATTTTCAAATACACCTGTGGTTGTTTCAACGGGTAGTTGTTTTCCTGAGACTGTAGGGCCAGATGCTTATTTTATTGATCCCTATAAAACGGAATCAATAGAGGTTGGTTTAAAAGAGATGTTGGGCAATGAAGATTTGAGACAGAGCAAGATCATTTCTGGCAATCAATATGTTCAAAAATTTCATTTGGAAAATAGTACAAAAGAATTAAGGGCCATCTATGAAATGGCCCTTAAGAATTAATTTTCTGTAATCAGTGAGATGTTGGCGAGGTTGTTAACTTTTAGCTTGTCTAGAAGCTTAACAACACGCTCATAACGAACATCCTTATCAACCCTTAGCTCAATTGGTGTATCCTTCTTTTCAATTGCTGAAAGTTTCGCTTCAACATCTTCTAAAGACATTTTTGCACCATTGTAGGCCACTTCATTTTCTGAGAGTTCAATATAGACATTTTCTTTTTGCGCCTCTTGAGATTCTCCCTTCGTTGTTTTAGGAAGATTCAAAAGAAGGGCAAGCTCATCTTTTTTAAATACAGTAGAAGTCATAAAAAAGATAAGAAGAAGAAAGACCACATCAATCAGTGGTGTTATGTCTGGAGACTCTGCTTCACGAGTTCTTCTTCTCATTTTTTATAAAACCTTTTTAATAATTTTTTGCTCTAAATTTGTTTCAAGGTGGTCAATCATACTTAATAAGTAGTTGTGACCAATATAGTGAGGAATTGCAACAATCATCCCACCTACAGTTGTGATTAGGGC
Organism: Bacteriovorax sp. BSW11_IV; assembly: GCF_000447755.1. Classification (GTDB taxonomy): domain Bacteria; phylum Bdellovibrionota; class Bacteriovoracia; order Bacteriovoracales; family Bacteriovoracaceae; genus BSW11-IV. The sequence continues at coordinate 78,855 of NZ_AUNE01000011.1, forward strand.
CAGCGAGATCCCTTCAGCAAATGATGAAGGATTATTCAGACCAGTTTGAGACATGACTCTAAAGGCAATGAGAACCCCTAATACAGTCCCTAAAAGACCTAGAAGAGGAGAAATTGAAGCGATGATCTTAACTGTGTTAATGCCTCTTTCCATATTTGAGATATATGTTGAAAGCTCTTGTTTTGCGATTTCAATAATCGAGTTTGAGTCTTTACCATTCATATCTGATAGAACTTTTTTAGCAAGTTCATCTGCTGTAGTTTCAGTGGCCTTAGATTCTTTTGAGAGAATAAAGAATTTTGAAAGCATAATGGCAAAGCCAATAATATTAAGGGCGAGAAGGATATACATAATGGCCCCGCCCTGGTTGATGTAGTCAATAATACGCATCGTTACTCCTAATTTAGTTTCACTAACTATTTTAACTACTTTTGGCACAATGGCAATTCACAGGAATTGCCATTGTTTAGATTAAATAAGCTTTGAGATTACGCTGAGTGCATCAATCCAAGTAAAGATACCTAGAAGTTGACCTTTTTCGACAATTATTGCTGAACCAATTTTTCTTTCGGCCATCTCTTGGCAAACTTCTTTTAAAGACGCATCTGGGCCAACAGTGTAGGGATCATCTGAGAAAGCATCATTAACTCGTAAACTTTCTAAATCAGTTTTTTCATATGATTCAATGAAGCGAATGTCTCGCTCAGATAGCATGCCAACAAGCTTGCCCGCTTCCATTACTGGGAGGTGGCGAACGTTGAGTTCATGCATTTTTTGTAACGCAAATTGTAAGTTTTGTGTCGACACAATCGAGTGTGGTGAAGGTGTCATATATTCTTTAATCAGTTTCATTAGATACTCCTTTTTAAATAATTTAGCTCTAGATCATCTTTTTGAACATGATCTAAATCAACAAAGATGTGGATAGAATTCATCTTAAAAATAGATAACTAACGGCCCTTGCGACTTCAAAAAACACTATCATATTAAGTGTGAAAGGAAGGAAATGGTACCTTCCGCTAAGGAGGATATATGCAAGTTCATGTGGCCTACCATCAAGTGGATCACTCTCTAGCTTTTGATCAATTTGTTATGGAAAAACTTAATAATATGAAACGATTTTTTAAAGGTAATGAAGATGTAGACTGTGTCGTCGCTAAGGATGGCAAGAACTATATCTTTTCACTCCACTATAAAGGACATGGTGTTGATAAATTTGTTCGTGTTAAATCGAACAACGTTTATAAATCAGCAGCTCTTGGGGTAGAGAAGCTGAGAAATGTTATCCGTGAACTCAAATCTAAAAAAGCATCCCACCTATAACCCTGCCTGCCTTGAAGGCCCTCGCATGACGAGGGCCTTAGTCATTTAAAGGGAGTAATTCACTCCAATAATTTTTTTCTTAATAAGAGGAAAATATTTCCGATAGGCAATCTTGAGGACAAGGTAGTTCTCAAACTTTTAGAGCAATTCATTTCAAGGAAGAAAATGAAGGTTGGTACAAATCCGCTCTCTTTGCTTGCACAGCGAAGACTTGGTCAAGTCGTCAATAGGCAAGAGGAAGAGAACATTAAACTTTCTAGTGGAGACCGCATTTATAGAGCGGCCTTCGATCCCGCTGGTCTTGCCATATCTGAAGGCATGCGCGCTAGAACTGTTTCCAATCAACAAGCCCAACGAAATGTAAATGATGGTATTTCTCTTCTCCAAGTTGCAGAGGGGACACTTAGTGTTCTTCACGATATTGGTGGACGTCTAAAAGAGCTTGCTATGCAAGCGGCCAACGATACAGTTGGACCTCACGAGAGAATGATCGCAAACAAAGAATTTTCAAATTTAAAGCAAGAAATTCAAAGACTGACGTCATCTACTAAATACAATGGAAACCATGTTATAAACGGTAAAGGTAGCGTCTACGACATTCAAATTGGTATAGGGAATAATTCAAAAGAGGATCGTATTTCTTACGATCTTCAATCTGTTTTGGCCTCTTCAAATAACTTTGGCCTTAACAATGTTGATATAACAACCAAAGAAGGTGCTAGAACTTCATTTAGTTCAATTGATAAAATGATTGGAGAAGTTTCTTCAAGTAGGGCCAAACTTGGAAGTGCTATGAATCGTATGGATTCGGCACTACATAGTTTACAAATTCATGATGAAAATACGCAGGCCTCTCGCTCTAAAATTCGCGACGCTGATATTGCAGCTGAGGCCAGTAACCGTGCGAAAGATGATATTATTAAAAGTGCTACACTTGATATGCTCAAACTCGTAAACAAATCACCAGAGCGAGTCGCAAGACTTCTATCTTAACTTCTGTGGAAAATAAGCAATAAATTTCGTGCCAGAACCTAATGTACTTTCGACATTAATCGTTCCTTTATGCTTGGCCATAATGTGCTTCACAATAGAAAGTCCAAGTCCTGTTCCTCCAGATTGACTATTGCGAGATTCATCAATGCGATAAAACCTTTCGAAGAGTCTGGATAAATGCTTGTCCTCAATTCCTGGTCCATTGTCACTCACAATTAAAGTCACACCGTTTTGATTGGCAGATTTAACTTCACTCCAAATGACATTGATTTCACCACTCATAGGAATGTATTTATAAGCATTTTCTAGAAGATTTGTGAGAACCTGTTCAACAAGAGCGCCATTTGCATGAAGAGTACTCGCTTCAATGTGAGTTTGTACTTTAATGTCTTTTTCCCTAAAAGATTGTCTAACATTACAAATAACATTATCAGTAATTTCTTCTAAAGGAATATCTTCTTTAGTAATTTTACCGCGTGATTCAATTACTGAGAGGTTTAAAATATCACTAAATAAGTGAGTTAATCGATCACTATTGTGTTCAATCTTATTCATGCACTCAATCGCAAGATCTTCGTTTTTTAAACCGAATTGCTTAAGAGTTTGTACATAGCCTTTCATGGCCGTCAGAGGAGTTCTTACCTCGTGAGAAACGTTGGCCACAAAAGTTTCTCTCATTTGTTCAGTAAGGATTCTTTCTGTAACTTCTCTAAAAACACAAACAACTCCATAGATATTATCTTTGGAAAGTGTAATAGGTGAAGTCGTGATATCAAAGTAGGCTTCGTGCTTATTGCCTTTGATATTCAGCTTTAAAGAATTGAGATGAAGAGTTGATTGGTTTTCTTGACTCTCTCTAAGCATCTTCTCAATTTCATTTTGCTTAAAATAGTCAGAGAGGATTCCTTTTCTGATTGAATCAGGACCCATATCTAGTTTTTCAATTGGTAAGAAATTTTTAATGAAGTTCTTATTGGCAAAAAGAATACGCCCATCTGTTTTTACAGCGAGAATAGACTCAGAAATAGACTCTAAGAGACTTGTCTTGATAGTATACTCTCTATTAAGTTTGTAAGAGAGTTTGTTGCGATCACCTTGGGCCATATCGATTGATTTTTCTAATAGTTCCCATTCATCTTGATACTCTTTGTTTTGGTCAGTGATTTGGGTATCAGCGTTGGCAATCTTAGAAAGGAGTGCTCTTAGCGGCGTCGATGCCTTTAGGCTGGCATATAATCCTAGTAGTGAAGTTGCAATTAATAGTGGAAGCAAAAAGAGGATAATAGTTTTATCCATTTGAAAAAGAGCATCACTTAATTTTGTAAGAGGAAAAGACAGTCTAAGAATAAACTCTTTTTGCTCAGAATTTATGAGGCGAATGGCGCCATAAATAAGCTCTGATCGCATACTATCACTATAGCGAATACTCGTTCCAAAAGTGTCTTTGATGGCCTTTTGGACTTCTGGACGATCTTTGTGGTTATCAAGAGTTTCAAGCTTGACCTTATTGTCACAAACGACTTTACCAGACAGATCAATAATTGTGACACGATTACCATTTGGCGCACTTAGTTCTCCACACCAAATGGCGGGGTCAAGGTGGCTATAATAAAAAGATTGTTTGATTAAATTTAGTGAATTTGAAAGCTGTTCAATGGCCTGATTCTTAACATAAATTTTTAAGTAATATCTGGCAACTCCCGCTGTCGCAAGAATAATGAGAGTTGCCGTGATAATTTGTGCAAGCGCAAGCTTTCTGAAATACTTCCACGGCAATTTTTGAAAAGGCCTTCGCTCTTTTGTTAAAGTGTCCTTTCCATCAATCATACTTATGCCTTAAAATCACTGGCCACTCTGTAGCCAATACCTCTAATTGTTTCAATTAACTTAGAGTAGTTTCCAAGTTTTTTTCTTAAACCAAAGATATGTGTATCAATAGTTCTGTCTGTTACGTGAACAGGTCCATCTTGGATTTCATTGACAAGATGATTTCTTGTCATGACTTTTCCAGGCTCTTTCATAAATGTACATAAAAGTTTGTACTCAGAAAGAGTCAGTTCAATCTCACTTCCTTCAAGCCACACTTTACATTGAACAGTATCAACTTTTAAGTTATCTATGGCCAAGATGTTTCCACTGATTGGTGTTTCTTGGTCAGGCGTCGTGATATATTCACTCCTTCTTAAAAGTGATCTCACTCTTGCCATTAGTATCGTTGTATCAAATGGCTTTGTGACATAATCATCAGCGCCAGCTTCAAGACCCTCTACAATTTGCTCCGGTTTTGTTAAAGCGGTAACCATAAGAATTGGGGAAAGCTTCGTTTTTTGATACATTCTTAGAAACTTACAAATCTCTAGACCATTTGCATTTGGAAGCATTCTATCGAGGATAAAAAGATCAATCTTTTCATCTGAAGTTTGGATGAAGTTGAGTGCTTGTGCACCATCGGCAATCACTGTGACTTTTTCACCGAGGGCCTGAAGCTGAATCTTCATCAAATCGCTAATATCTTGTTCATCTTCTACAAGTAAAATATGTCTCATTTATCCCCCAAATTATTGATTCGGATTATGCCTGATATCATCTCCTGATTCAAGAAATATGATATCTTCGGCAATATTTGTGATGTGATCTCCAATGCGTTCTAGGTTTTTTGAAACACGCATAATTGCAAGGGCTTCATCGACTTCGATTTTTCCTTCTTGGATTTGATTTATGGATTCTGAAATGACATCACGATTAATTTCATTGATATTTTCATCAAATTTAATGACTTCACTTGCAAGTCTGACATCAGAGTTTGCAAAGGCCGTTAAGCTATCTTGATAGTTTGATAACACAGTTTTAAAAAGTGCAGAAATTAGTTTGTACTCATTCGTAAACTTTTTAGAATATCTTTTTATACTCACTGATTGATCAGCAATTCTTTCTAACTCGGAATTCATTTTCATCACAGCAATAGCGATGCGAAGATCTTTTGCGTGAGGATTTTTAAGAGCAAGATACTTGAATACAGCATCATCTATTTCTTTATGATAATTATTCACTTCTCTTTCAATCTCAAGAATATCACTGAGGGCCATGTCTACTTCCATAGACATTATCAATGACTTTTCTACGAGCTTGGCCATATTGGCCGCCATTTCTTTAATATCAGAACTTGAAATCTTCACAAATTCTCCCTTAGCCGAAACGGCCAGTGATATAGTCTTCAGTTTGTTTCATTTTTGGCCTAGTGAAAATTTCGGATGAGAGATTATGCTCAATGAGCTCTCCTAGAACAAAGAAGCTTGTGTAATCTGAAATTCGGGCCGCTTGTTGCATATTGTGAGTGACAACAATAACTGTGTATTCTTTTTTTAGTTCACTCATGAGGTCTTCAATCTTTGCTGATGCGATCGGGTCAAGTGCTGATGTGGGTTCATCCATAAGGACAACGGGTGGATTTACGGCAAGAGTTCTAGCAATACAGAGTCTTTGTTGTTGTCCTCCAGACAAACTCATGCCGTCCTTATTCAATTTATCTTTGACTTCATCCCATAAAGCAGCTTTTCTTAAACAGTTTTCGGCCTGCTCAAGAAGGAAACTTTTCTTTTTTATTCCTTGAAGTTTTAATCCAATAACAACATTTTCATAAATAGACATGGCCGGAAACGGATTTGGTTTTTGAAATACCATGCCAATTTTCCTACGAACTTCAACTGGATCGGCCTTGGGATCAAAAATGTTTTGACCATCAATAATGGCCTCTCCTGATACTTTTGCTCCAGGGACTTCTTCATGAATTCGATTTAAGCAGCGCAGGTAAGTTGATTTACCGCAGCCCGATGGACCAATAATGGCGTTGATCGTGTTTTTTTTATAACTCTTAGAAATTGATTTAACGGCATGGAAATTTCCAAACCAAGCATTGAGATCTTTTACATCGAGAATTATATCTTGATTCATCGTTACTTCCTTCTTAGCTTTTTAATTCCAAAAACTGTTCTTGCAAAGAGATTAAGTCCAAGAACGAGTGTTATGAGAACAAAGGCCCCAGTCCAGGCCTGAGATTGCCAATCTTTATAAGGTGAGATGGCATAATTATAAATTTGTACAGGTAAGCTCGCCATAGGAGCTTTAACGTTGTACGAAAGATAAAGACTTCCGAACGCCGTGAAAAGAAGTGGGGCCGTTTCTCCTGCTGCTCTAGAAATTGCGAGAATAATTCCTGTAAATAATTGAGAGAGGTGACCTTTTACGATAATAAAAAGAATCATCTTCCAACGTGGTAATCCAAGTGCCAGTCCAGCTTCTCGATAATGATTTGGAATGAGCTTTAAAATTTCTTCTGTTGACCTAATGACAATAGGTAAAATGATTAAAGATAAACTTAGTGCCCCGGCCAGAGCTGAAAAACTTTTAAAAGGTATAACAACTAAAAGGTATCCAAAGATACCTATAACGATTGAAGGAACACCTGTTAGTAGATCAGTTGCAAAGCGTAGCAGTGTTGCTATTTTTCCTTTACCGAATTCAGAGAGAAAAATTCCACCTAATAGACCGATGGGAATAGCAATGAGTGATGCAAGAGATACCATAATCATTGTACCGATGATGGCGTGTTTCATCCCCCCACCAATTTCTCCAACTGGTTTAGGTATATTTGTAAAAAAGTCCAAGTTAAATCCACTGGCCCCTTTTTGCAGGAGAAACGCCACAACGATAAATAAGGGTGCCATTACACAAATTGCACTTATAAGAACAACGAGATGAAAAAGTGAATTTTTAAGTTTTCTAATTTTAAAATAAGTTTCTGGAGATCTCATTTTTGCGATCTCCTATTGTTGTGCCAAATGATTGTTCTGGCAGCGAGATTAACGATAAAGGTTATGGCAAATAAAATAAGAGCAATATAACAAAGCGCTGAGAGGTGAAGATCTCCTTCAGCTTCAGCATATTCATTGGCAATAACTGAGGCCATTGTTGCTCCTGGCGAGAAGAGTGATTTTGAAATCGTTGGATTGTTACCAATAATCATGGCAACGGCCATGGTTTCACCTAAGGCCCTTCCAAGTCCAAGAACAACTGCTCCTAATATTCCCGAAAGGGAAGGACGAAGTACAGCAATGCGAATCATTTCATATTTAGTCGCCCCAAGACCTAGGGCCGCTTCTTTTCTAATTTGGGGAACTGAATTGAAGATTTCTCTCACAATTGATGTGATTGTTGGAGTAATCATAATGGCAAGGATGATACTTGCACTCAAAATTCCAATACCGAAACTTGGTCCCTGAAATTGAGGAAGAAAACCCAGTGTATTTTTTAAAAAGGGAGTTAACGTACTTTTCACCCAAGGCGCTAAGTAGAAAAGGCCCCATAGTCCAAAGACAATACTTGGGACTGCGGCAATGAGCTCTACAATCATTGAGACAACTTTTGAGAGCGCACCTTTTAAAATTTGAGAAATAAAAATGGCCATGGCAATACTTAGAGGTGTTGCAATGATAAGGGCCAAGAAGCTTGTTGTTACTGTTCCGTAAATGAAGGCGAGCCCACCGAATTGGTCCTCAACGGGATTCCAGTCCGAGCTTGTAATAAAATCCAAACCAAACATTGAAATGGCCGGCATGGCCATCTTAAAGAGCAGGCCAATCATGAGGACGAGAATGGCGAAAATAGAAAGTGCACAAAAGCGTAGAAAGAAAAGGGCCAGCTTGTCCTGGCCTTTGTAAGAAATTAGGGGCAAAGAGGGCGTCCTAATGAGAGATTCACTCTTTGCCGTTGATTTTTGTGAGTCGTTTATAATATCAAGCTCCAAAAATTTCTTCCTATTTAATTTCTTTTAGCATCTCTAGCGCTAGTCTTTTTGGAAGAGGCGCATAGTGAAGAGGAGCTGCGAAATTTTGACCTTTTGATAAGGCCCACTTCAGAAATTTTTTAACTTCTACAATCTTAGCATCTTTTTCCTTAACTGGGAGTAGGATGTAAGTAAAAGATGAAATTGGGTAAACACCCTTTCCATCTGCATCAACGATTGAGTTTGTAACTTCGCTAATGCTCTTAACTTTTGCGGCCGCAAGGGACACACCTTGAACAGTAGGAAGCTTGTATTCACCGGCCTTATTCTTAAGAGCAGCTACTTTTAGATTGTTATTGATGGCATAGGCCAATTCGATATAACCGATAGCGCCGTCATTTTGACTAATGGCACCAGTTACACCATCGTTTCCTTTGGCACCAATTCCTGTTGGCCATTTAAGAGTTTTTCCACGACCGACTTGAGTTTCCCAGTCTTTAGATACAGTTGAAAGATAATCAGCAAAAATTGAAGTTGTTCCAGAACCATCTGCTCTTCTAACTACAAGAATATCTTTTGCAGGAAGTTTAAGTCCCTCATTTAAAGCTGCAATCTTTGGATCGTTCCACTTAGAGATCTCTCCTAAGAAGATCTTTGCAAGAGTATCACCATCAAGCTTGATATTAGCAGTAACTTCACTCACGTTGTAAGAGATTGCTACGGCACCAAGAACTGTAGGGATTTGAAGAATTTGACGAGTGGCCTTTGATTTATCGTTGTCACTCATTGGAGCATCCGAAGCACCAAAGTCTACTGTTTCTTGGATAAGTTGTCTGATTCCACCACCACTGCCGATTGCTTGATAGTTGATTTGGATATCTTTATTTTCTTTTGAGTATTCACTGAACCATTTTGAATAAAGTGGATAAGGAAATGTTGCTCCTGCTCCGTTGATTTGTGTGGCGGCCATCGTGTTCATGGCAATGAAGGCCATCAACCCAACAAATAGTTTACGCATAATTAATCCCCTGTGTGGTTAGTTAGATTTCCTCCATGTTATAGCAAAATACTCCAGAATTATTGTTAGGGATTTGTTAGGAGTTGATGGGACGTTTATTAGTTGCCGTATGGTTGGGGGCCTGTTTTAATAATAGGGAATTTACAAGGAGTTCTTATGCTTAAAAAATTGGTGATTCTTCTAATTTTAGCAGGTTGTGCCCATAGTCAAAATACTCTTGAGACTCAAGTTATTTTGGCCGACCCTGGAGCGGGTCAGACGCGTGAGGCCCATGAGGCCAAAGGCCAAAAATATATGATTACGACTCAGGGAGTTTACTCTTCAAAAGCTGCCAAAAAAATGTTCGATATGGGCGGAAGTATTGCCGATGCCGCGGCCGCCGCTTCTTTTGTTTTGGCCGTTGAAAGACCTCAATCAACTGGAATTGGTGGTGGTGGTTTTCTCATGTACTACGATGCTAAAAAGAATAAAGGCTCTAACCCTTGGGCCTATGACTTCAGAGAAAAAGCACCAATCAATGCTAAGCAAGACATGTTCTTAGATAAAGATGGCAAGGTCATGGCCAAGAAATCTATTGATGGGATTTACGCCGCAGGAGTTCCTGGGATGGTGGCCGGAATTGTCGATTTTCACCATCGTTTTGGAAAGCTTCCTCTTAACACAGTAATGGCCCCCGCCATTGAATTGGCAAATAAGGGTTTCAAAGTTTATCCAGAACTTGCTAAGGCGCTAGAGTTTCGCGCTCCAATTCTTGGAAGATTTAGTGCTTCTAAAAAAATCTTTTTCAACAAAAAGGGAGAGTACTTAAAAGAGGGAGATCTTCTTATTCAAAAAGATTTAGCGACGACACTTTCTAAAATTGCAAAATATGGGGCCAATGGTTTTTATAAAGGTGATGTTGCCAATAAGATCATCGCAGAAAATCAACGACTAGGTGGTCTTCTCACGAAAGAAGATTTACAAAAATACAATGTAGTTGTCAGAAGACCTGTGAGTTCAACTTACAAAGACTATGAAGTTTTCTCAATGTCTCCTCCAAGCTCTGGTGGAGTTCACGTTGTTGAAATTTTGAATATTATTGAAAAAGATAATTTAAAAGAATATGGACCACATCACCCAAAGACGATTCACCTCGTTTCATCAGCAATGCAGGCCTCTTTTGTTGATAGAGCAAGATATATGGGAGATGCTGATTTCGTGGAAGTTCCAGTTATGGGGCTAACGTCTAAGAAGTATGCAAAAGATGTACGTTATACAATTCCTGAAAGTAGGGCGCTCAATAAAATGTGGGCCGGAAATTTAGATCCTTTCTTGTATCAAAAGCTAAGTGTGAAAAATGAACATGATGAAACAACTCACTTTTCAATCATGGATGGCGAAGGAAATGTTGTGGCATCGACTCAGACAATTAATGGTCTGTTTGGTTCAGGTGTTGTCGTTCCCGGAACAGGAATTGTTTTAAATAATGAAATGGATGACTTTTCTGCCAAGGCCGGTGTGCAAAATTTATTTGGGGCCGTTGGTTCTGATAAGAATTTAGTGGAGCCAGAAAAAAGACCACTGAGTTCAATGTCGCCAACAATAGTCTTTAAAAAGGGGGAGCCACTATTAGCTCTTGGGACTCCAAATGGAACAAGAATTTTAACTTGTACTGCTTTGACAATTTTAAACTTTATTGAGCACGAACTTCCGCTATATGAATCAGTAAATGCTGTTCGCTACCATCATCAATGGCAACCGGATGAAATTCTCGTTGAGAAAAAAGGACTTCCTGAAAAAACGGTAAAGTCTCTAATGAGAATGGAACATCAGTTGAAATTTGAAGATTATGGATGTCGAATTCAGGCGGTCGCTAAAAATGGCGAAACACTTCATGGTGTTTCCGATATTAGGGGACGTGGCTACGCAGTCGGAAAATAACACAATAAAAAAGGCCAAGATTAACTTGGCCTTTTTTTATTACATAAGTGTATTTGTTACGTAGAGATAGAATGTTTTGTTTTTTGCACGACGGATAGTACACTTTCCATCATTTTTTTTCTCAAGAAGATAATCGTAAAATTCCGGATTTGTATCGTTCACTTCAAGTACTGATTTCCCTTCGTGTTCACCGAAGTCAATGACGACAAGATCTTCTGCGATAATACCCGTTAATGGACTAATTTCTTGTTGTAACATATTCCCTCCCTAGAATTATGTTGAAATTTAGACATATATATAAATTCAAATTGTTGCATTCCTTTGCGACATAAATTTATGATGGGATACTAAAAACGAAATGTAAAATAATTTAAACTGGAACAGAATACTCGGGAGTGGGACCAGGAAATAGGACCACTTAACCCGATTTTTTCATTGTTTTTGCGAAGAAATTTTTGAAATAAGTAACGATAATTCTAAACTCATTTGGGTACTCTTCACTGATCAATTTCTTAATCATCTCAAGCCCTTCAAATAGTGAGGTTGCTTCTCGATAAGGCCTTGGTGATGTCATTGCAGTAAAGATATCCATGGTGGAAACAAACACTGTCTCAATTCCAGAGATCACAAGATTACTACCAATTCCCATTGGACCTAGCTCGGAATCGAGCTTTGAAAAAGAGTGATGGCCTTCAATAATTTTAAAATGGTTTGGAGAAAGAGGTAGGCGACCATGAAGTATTTCAACTGAAAGATCGGCATGTCTTGTTAACAATCTTTTATCGTCTTCACTGAGTTCTTTTTCGTCGTATTTTTCGATGGGAATTGCAGACATTCCAACATCTTTAAAATAACTGGTAATGAAAAGTCCTTCGATTTCTTTTTCAGAAAAGAGGTGAGACATCTTAAGAACACCCAATAAAAATAATGAGCTTAAAAATGGTTGTGCAAAAATATAGTGGTGCTTAAATTTTAAAAAATCGAGATAGAGCTGCTCATGAATAGAGGAGTGCTCATAAAGAAAACGAAAGAGGTTTTGCGCTCCTTGATACTGAAGATTTAAAATATTGTCATCCATTGGATATTCGTACAAATAGCGCATATTAATTGTAAGAAGATTAATAAGTTTCTTACCATTATCAACAGCATTTCCAATCGACAGTGATCTTGCAATCAATCTTAAGTTTTGTTGCTGAACTTCAATTAAATCTTGTCTTTGCTCTTCTTTGACAAAGAGATGAACCATTTTATTTTTCAAAAGATCTTTAATTACATCATTATCGATGTAAGTATTCTTTCGCAGAATTTCGATATACAGGCCGTTATTATCGATAACGTAAATATCACATGGACTTGAGCTCAAGTTTATAATTTCGCGAATTGAAATTGGCGAGAGCTGATAATCAAGGGCACTTTGATGTAATGAGTTTAAGGCAGTCATTGTTTTATTATAATAGCTTCGTGTATTTAAGTAAGAGTGACTTTTTTTCTCGGCACTTTTCAAAAAAACCTTTAAAGCGCCGATATCTGATAAAATGACATAAGTTTTTGATATTATTCATTAACTTTAGTTTAACTCAAGCTTTACTCGCAATAGCCGACAAGTTCACTAGAGTAAAGAATATGGATAAAAATCAATTCACTGAAATCACATTTAAAGAGTACTTAGACAGCGGACCTTTGGTCGGTAAGCACAACCTTACGGCAAATGGTAATTTATCATTTCATTGGGCGAATTGGGCCCAAAGTTGTGAGTATCAAAAAGGATTGCTGTATAAAAACAAAAAACAAACTAAGAGATTAAAGGCCCTTGAAGCGGAGCTTGAAGCACTTAAAGATCAAAAGGTATGGCTTTCGATGAAAAGAGAGCGCTACGAAGTATCATTGTATGATCTCTATAAAGGCTATATTGATCCGCGCATGAGAAATAATTGGTTTGACGTCCATGCAGAGACTCTTGTTTCTATGGAGTCTATTTCTGGACCTTACGTCACTCTTCATTCTATGCGCTGGTTTAATAAAGACGTATATGAAAAATTTGTCTATTTACGAATCCTTTCACAGTATATGCCTTTAAGAAGTTTTCGACTTGGAGTGGATATTCCTGTTATGGGAATGGCAGATAATTCGCCGCTTAAATCTTTTGAGATGAATTTATATCAACTCTCAAAACATGGGGCCGTTTTTAAAATTACTGGTCAAAAAAATCTCACCAACGTCTTTGATTCAAAAATGGTTGTACTTAAGATGAATTTACATCCATTTAAAGAGACTTTTAATGCTGGGGCAAAAGATCTCATCAAGCATTTTTCTAAAATTGATTTTTCAATTATTAATGAAGATGAGTTGATAGAAGTTACAGTGGATCACAATATCTTAAATTCATTTGGCAACAATGAGTCAGCAAAGACATCTAATGGAACTGACTTTTTTATTTTCATTCCTTATAAGAGTATGGTTGTTCAAAATGAGATTTATAGACCAGATATTATTTTGGCCAAGGCAACTAGTAAAATTGAAGAATATCTACTCGAAGAGATTCGAGTAGATAGTGTTGCCAGGGCCGCTTAATTACTTTCTAAGTTTTGGATCGAGTGTATCTCTAAGACCATCTCCTAGAAGATTAAATCCAAGAACACAAATAAGAATACAAAGACCTGGTAGTGTTACTAACCAAGGTGACCCTTCAATATAGGCCCTTGAGTCGGCAAGCATAATCCCCCATTCTGGAGTAGGGGGTTGAGCACCAAGGCCCAAAAATCCAAGAGCTGCAGCATTTAAAATCCCATCACTAAAGCCTAGAGTGGCCTGAACGATCATTGGTGCAATACAATTTGGAAGAATCTCAATAAACATGATCCTAAAATCACTGGCACCAAATGAGCGCGATGCTTGGACATATTCTTTGCTTTTTTCAATGAGTACACTAGCTCTGACAAGTCTAATGAAGCTTGGAAGTGAAACAACACTAACGGCAACAATAGCATTTAATAGTCCTGGACCCATCACGGATACAACAACAATCGCTAAAAGAATGCTTGGAAATGCCATTAGAATGTCTACAAATCTCATGATTGTTCTTTCAATGTATCCTTCATAGTAACCGGCGATGAGTCCTAGAAGACCACCAACTGTTACAGAAAGAATAACGACTGCAAAACCAATGAATAATGAAATTCTTGCACCAAAGATGAGCCTCGTGAAGAGATCTCTTCCCAGGTCATCAGTTCCAAGCAGAAAACTTAGTTCACCATGAGATGAGAAAGGAGCGAGGCGAAGGGCCCCCTCATTAATTTGATCAAAGTTGTACGGACTTAAAAAAGGTGCAAAGATTGCGAGAAACAAGAAAAAAGTAATGATAAAGAGTCCGGCCATTGAGCCTTTATTCTTTTTCAATCTGTTAAAAAAATCTTTATCTATAATTTTGATGGCCATTTGTGCGCACCTTTTATTGTCTAAGTTTTGGGTTAATAAGAAGGTAGAGAGTATCTACAAGCGCATTAATGAATACAATCATTGATGCGATAAAGAGTAGTCCACCTTGAATAACCGGATAATCTCTTGAAGTAATACTTGCCACTAACCATTTACCAATTCCTGGCCATGAGAAAATTGTCTCAGTAAGAATGGCCCCAGTGATAATACTACCAAACATAAGTCCAATAACTGTAACAATCGGTATCAAAGCATTTCTTAGTGCATGATGAATAACAATTTGAGTAGATGAAAGACCTTTGGCCTTGGCCGTTCTTATAAAATCTTCACCCAAGACTTCGAGCATGCTCGATCTTGTCATTCTCGCCGTAATTGCTAAAGGAATAGTACCCATGGCAATAGAGGGCAGGATTAAGTGTTTTAGTGCTGAAAAGAAAGGCATAAGACCCTCCTCATTAATCACTGTAGGTGAGAGTGTATCAATTAAGTAAAATCCTGTGAGGTGTGGGATGTCGTAAATAACATCAATTCGACCTGAGACAGGAGTGATTCCTAACTGAACAGAGAAAATCAAAATGAGAATTAACCCCCACCAAAAAATAGGCATCGAGTAACCAGTTAAAGAAGTTCCCATAAGAATGTAGTCTAGTGGCGAATTTCTCTTTACCGCTGCAATCACTCCTAGTGGAATACCTATTAAAATGGCAAAGACCATGGCGCATACACCTAGCTCAAGCGTTGCAGGGAAGCGGCCAAAAAACTCTTCTGTCACGGCCCTTTTTGAAACAATAGATGTTCCTAGATCTCCTTGAAATACATTTCCGATATAGTGGAAGTATTGTTGATAGATAGGAAGATCAAGACCAAGATTCTTTTTCATTTGCATATAGACTTCAGGATCTGCCCCTCTCTCTCCAACAAGAAGAAGAACTGGGTCACCTGGAATTAAGCGAATGAGAAAAAATGAGATGATAGAGATCCCTACGAGAGTAGGGATCAGAGAAAGCATTTTTTTTAGAAAGTGAGTCAACATTATTTAAGCTCTACGTATTTAAAGATGTCATGACCAAGAGGATCGATTTTGTATCCTGAAACGTTGCTTCTCATTGCTCTGAAAACAATTGAGTGAGCAACTGGCGCCCATGGTGCTTTTTCGTTGAAGATGACTTGTGCTTTTTTATAAAGCTCAGTTCTCTTCGCCAAATCAGTTGAAAGTTTTGCTTCATTAACAACTTTGTCAAAGTCTTTGTCACACCAGCGAGCATAGTTTGAACCGGCACCAACTGCTGAACAACCTAGAAGTGTGTTAAGGAAGTTATCAGGGTCTCCGTTATCACCAGTCCAACCCATTTGTAGCATCTCATGCTCTCCTGCACTAGATTTCTTCAGGTATGTTGGCCAGTCATAAGAGATAAGTTCAATCTGAATACCAATCTTTGCAAGGTCCGCTTGCATGAGTTCACCCATCTTTTTTCCATTTGGATTGTAGGGTCTTGAAACTGGAAGTGTCCAAAGTGTAGATGTGAATCCATTTGGGTACCCAGCTTTTGCAAGAAGTTCCTTGGCCTTTTCGATATTGTATTCAGTGTCAGCAATTTCATCATTGTATGACCAAATAGTTGGAGGCATTGGGTTTTTCGCAACCTTTGCATTCCCAAGATAAATGGCATCAATGTAATTGGCCTTATTAAGCGCCATGCTGATGGCCTTTCTTACTAGAACATTGTCGAAAGGTTTTTTCTCTGTGTTCATGGCAAGATACCCAACATTTAAACCAGCATCTTGAACAATTGAAATATCTTGATTCTCTCTCATTGCTGGAAGATCTGTTGGTGAAGGTTCAGTGATAAACTGACACTCACCAGTTTTAAGTTTTTGATAGCGAACACTTGCATCAGGAGTGATGGCAAAAACCAATTTAGAAATTTTAGGAGCGCCTTCCCAATAATCAGCAAAAGCATCAAACTTAATAAGATTATCTTTTACATAATTTCTGAAAACAAAAGGGCCTGTACCAACGGGATAGTTGTCGATATTTTCTTTTTTACCTTCGGCCTCAAGTTTATCAGCGTATTCTTTCGAAAGAACGCTCATGAAACTCATGGCAACGTTTGCTAGAAATGGAGCCTCTGGTTTGTTTAGAACAAATTGAACTTTATAATCATCAAGTTTTTTTACTTCCTTGAGAATTCCACCCATGTCCATTCCGTTGAAGTATTCATAGTTTCCACCACCAACTTTATGGTATGAATTACTTGCATCAAACATTCTATTTACTGAGAATAAAACATCGTCAGCGTTCATTTCACGTGTCGGTGTGAAGAAATTTGTCGTGTGAAATTTTACACCTTTTCTTAAATTAAAAGTGTAGATCAACTTGTCTTCTGAAATTTCCCAGTCAGTTGCGAGACCTGGTTCAATATCAGTTGTTCCGTACTTGAATTGAACAAGTCTGTTGTAAACAGTTTGTGCTGAGGCGTTGTCAGATGTTCCATCTGTAATTACTTGTGGATTGAAGGCCGTAGGACTTCCTTCTGAACAATAAACAAATGTAGATTTGTCTGATTTTCCTTTTGAGCAAGAAAAAAGCAAACTCACCACAAAAAGTGTCATTAAAGATTTGTGAAGCATTGATCTCTCTCCATGTTTTCATGCAATGTGTGTGAATAATATATTTTGACAGGCCCAACACATAAAGACAACTGTCTTGGGTTAAGTTCTTGGAATTTTGTGGCCGAATTGTCTGCGGCAGTGCGTGAAGTCGTTGAATATATAAAAAATACATGAGCCGTATTTTTTGTTAACACTTTTTTTCTGGCCGTTCTATTTTGTCGCCAATTCAAAAATGTTTTCACTTTATCGGGGGGTAGAAATGAAAACAGCTACGTTAAATGCCTTATTGGCGTTAAGTTCAATCACTTTGTCCACAGCATCTACACTTTATTCAACAGCTGCATATTCGGAAGAAATTGCAAACTCTTCTAAAGAAGAACTCGTTGTTGGACAAGAATACTTTAATTCAACAAACAATCTAACTGTAAGAGATGAATCTAAGGCAGCTCAGGGTTTCCTAAGCCGTTCTGATAAGGTTATTGTTCTAGACCTTCTTACTGACAGAACTGATGACTATGTAAAAGTAAAAGTTATCAAATCATGGAACTACGATAGATCAAACAAGCAAATTAAAGGACAAGAATTCCTTGTTAGCTATAAGTACTTAAGTGCTGGACGCGTTGATTATAAGAACTTCGAAGGGAAATACTTCGTTATTCAAAACTTAGCGACTGAAAGACTAAGAGTATATGAAAAACAATGTTCAGAAACTAATCTTTGTAACCACAAAATGGTTTTTGAAACAGAAATGGTTGTAGGTGAAGATACTAAAGAAGGAAACACTCGTACAAGAGTAGGTTCTTACCGTGTTACTGAATGGGTAAAGTTCTATGAAGATGGATCAAAAGCTTACCCAGCATGGTGGAAAGAAGGTTTCCCAGAAGTACCTTCTGCAGATAAAGGTGTATTGAGCTGGACAAGAAGCAAGTATATGCCAGAGAGCTACGAAAACCCATCGGTTAGAGGTGCTTTCGGTTGGTTTGCTGCTCTAGTGGGTCCTAATCACGATAGTCAGTGGACACACGGTACTATTGGTTGGGGTCAAAATAAGAAAGAATTCATTGATAGAACTAAAGGATTTCTTGCAAACGTATTCTCGGATCCAAGAAGTCATGGTTGTTCAAGACTTGATAATGAGTCGATTGCATACTTAAGAGAGCTTCTTCCTGTAGGAACTCCATTCATTAAGATTTACGCTCGTGAAGCACTTCTTGATGGAAATAGAACTAAGTATACACAAAGAACAGGAGCATGGGATTACATCCTAACTGCCGATAGAACTAAAGAAGCTTATTCAATTGATGAGAAGAAAGTTCTAGACAGAGGTGTTCCTCAAGACAAATGGTTAGAGCAAGGTACTTATGAGTACGATATGTATCCAAACCTAGTTTACTACTCACCAGCTAAGAAGCTTTGGGGTTGGAGAGCAAACGTAGCGGGTTCAGGAAACGTGTACAAAGTAGAAAAAGACCTAATGAAAGGTGTTTACTTTATCGATGCTGGTCTTATTTATAACTACGAGCACCCGGTTAACCCTGATAAGGAAAAAAATAAGATTAGAGTTGGTGGATTTAGCGATGAAGTTGCACCATCATACATGATCTTAAACAAGAATAAGATTTCACTTGATAGAGTTTCTTTTGATGACCCTGAAGTGAAGAAAAAGTCATACCAAAAATAAGATTCTGGCCTTACTGGGAGAGGGACAAACTCCAGGTTAAGATTAGAAATACCCCTAAATAAATGAGGGCCCTGAAATTCAGGGCCCTTTTTTTTATATTAACATCTCAAAAATACTTTTAGTTAGAGCACGAATCCCAATCTGAGGCCACGCGCTTAAGGTTATAGGTAATCATATTAAAAAGCACTTCCCCGAAGTCACTTTCTCTCTTACAAACACTTGAAATAAGCTGCGATACTTCATTAGAAACAACGGCGTTAGGGTTCATTTTCTCCAGCATATTGCTTATTGATAGGCCTGAAAAACGATCTGGTCTATCGTTTAACTCTGCAAGGGCCAAGGGTTTCTTGTCTGGATTATCGATTAAGGTATTCATTAAGGTTGAAAAACCTTCTGGTGTGATATCCTTTGATTTTTGGAGAAGATCCCTTTCATCTTCTTCCTTCAGAAGATATAGCTCAACACTTCTCGTATCGATTTTTGGACTTTCTAGATCAAAAAGGGAGAGTAGTTCTTCTTTTGACATGTTTATCGAATGACCTTCTTTTAAAAGCTCTGTCATGAGTTTTAAGCTTCTGCCAAGCAATTGGTGAGCCGTTGTATTGGTCTCGTCAAAATAATCTTCCTCAGGGCGTTTTTTGATGCCACAGAGGTCTTTTTGTAAACAAGACTTTAGGTGAGTGGCGATGGCCGGAAGTTCGGCCGCCAAAACCTCTAGGCCGTGTTCATTTTCAAGCTCTGTAATGGTTTGATCAAAGCGCGCCATATCCTTCCAGACTTTAAGGTCTGTAATCGCAAGATCGGCCTGTTCGATGGCCACCATATCATTGGCATCAGCATTTTTACCCATTAATGGGTCTTCATCTTGATGTTTGTGTGTTGGGATATTCAGTTCAACTTTAGGTGTGCTTTGCTCATCTTCGCTTAGATGATCTTTGGCCGTGGCATGATTTGATTTATTTTTAAATACAATAAGGCCAGCAATAGAAATAACAATTAAAAGTAAAATCCATTTTTTCATAAAATAGTCGCAAAAAAAAGGTGGACTTCATTGTCCACCTTTCTATTTTTTTCTATTTTAGAAGGATTTTCAAGTTTCTATTGTTTTTAGCAAGAACACTTGAACATTTCAGTGCGACTTCTCGTTCTAAAAGCTCTTTTTCGTCTTTATTTTCAACGTTTTTAGCGACATTAGAAACTTTATTGTTGTAGTTACAAATGATTTCATCTAAAGCACCTTTCACATTTGCATCGACTTTGAATGATAAGTCATTCATGTAACCAACTTTATCTTTAAGTAAAAAATTGTAAACTTTATTTAAGTTTTTCATGAAGCCAATGTCATGTTTTGAGTCTCTTTTGTCAAAACGACAAGCATTGAATACACTTCCTGAATTATACTTTCCTGCCCATGAACCACGAATTAGGTTTTCATAAGAGAATTCTTTCTTCTTGAATAGTCCACCATCAAAAAGACATTTCTTCGCGTTCTTATAAAGCTTTTTTTCAAAATTAGATTGTGGTTTTCCCATTGTTGCAACTTTGTACAATTGAGAAAATGAATCTTTATATATGAAGTTTAGACCGTATTTAAAAGTTTCTCTTAGACTCTTGTATTCTTCTTTTGCAAAGAATTCATCCAAGTGCCATCTGATACTTAATTGCATGGCCCCAACGTCTGAACCATCATATCCACGAATGATGTGCATGATGTCCGTTTGATTAGCTAGATCATTACAATTTGCAAGAAATGGCCTTGAACCTGACTTAAGAGACTTATAGAAATTCAAATATGTCTGAAGAACTTCTTCTTTTCTTTTTTCAAGTTGCTCTTCACTCATTGCATAGTAGTCTTCTTCCTTAGGTGCAATTAGCGTTTTTCCACTTTGTGCATAAGGATTACAAACTCCGGCCTCATCTGTTGTTCTTACAAAATGCATCCACAGACCTTCATGTAAAGGAACTGTAAGAGCTAGAACCATAAATGAATAGTAGGCCTTTTCGTCACCCATTTGTAGATAAGGAGCTGCAACTTTGTGCGCCTCTTGTAAGAGTGTCGAAAGATAAACTGATCCGTACTTATTTCTACCTTCTTCAGTATTTAAAAAGTGTGGACCATCAAGTTTTTGTCCTGGGCTTAAGGCAAAAGTCATTTTATCAAGAATCGTGACTCTTGTAGCATAAGGAGCAAAAGATTCGTTAGAGCTCGCACTGTCTGCCATTTGTGCAAGACTTGTCTTGTTTTGAACTTTAGGTGAGTTGATAGTTAGTTCTTTATCATTCCCACAGGCGGCCATTAAACTAAGGGCCATAATTGTAGCGCTCAATTGAGGTAGCTTCATAGTAGCAACTCCGATTGTTGGTTGATGTATTTGGGCGAAAATCTATAATTTATATTGCTTTGCGTCAATTAGTGTTTGGAAACCATGAAATAAATACGAATGGCAAATAAAAAAGGGCCCTAAGGCCCTAAAATTACTATCTTAAGTAACGACAATCTTTGGCCCCGTAGGCATATTCTTTAACCGTATCTAAAGGTACGATTTGAATTCCCAGCTGCTTTGATTTCTTGATAATCAACTCGGCCGCCTCTAGGGAGCGATCGTGAATATCGTGCATAAGCACAACACCACCACCTCTTGGGCTTGAAATGTTATAGGATTCAATTTTATATTTCACGTTACCAAAAATTGATTTCTTGGCCTTGTGTTTGTAGGCCTTTCCACCAACGATATGAGCAAGAACATTTGAAGCAATTTGCTCGCTTGAGAGGTCTTGCATCCAATCTTCTGAATCAATATCCCAAAAAGCGAAGTTGATGCAGTTTTCAGCAAAAAGATCGTTTGAAACATCTTTCATTACATTGAAGTGGTGATAAAAACTATTGGCCCCATAGGCCCCGTATGGGAATCTATAATAAGCATTGTTTTGGGAAACGCCTGCAAGCCTTTCAATATTTTTAAGTAGTGATACTGACTCACTTAATTCAGCTCTAAATTCATCTGCCGACTCTGAATTATTATTTTCATGGTCGTGATCATGACTTGATAGAATATGTCCTTCTTGAAGAA
This sequence comes from Bacteriovorax sp. BSW11_IV, assembly GCF_000447755.1. Classification (GTDB taxonomy): domain Bacteria; phylum Bdellovibrionota; class Bacteriovoracia; order Bacteriovoracales; family Bacteriovoracaceae; genus BSW11-IV. The sequence continues at coordinate 100,691 of NZ_AUNE01000011.1, forward strand.
TTCTCTCCACAATTGGCATTGTTCTAGAATTGATGTTTTTAGTTAATACAAAGAAAGTCGCTTTAACGTTATTCTTCTTAAGAATATCGAGAAGGCGAGGTGTTCTTGTTTCGTGTGGACCATCATCAAAAGTAAGCACGATTTTTTTCGTCCCTTTAAGAGATGATGATTTGTATTGGTCGAAACCAGTATCAACTTTTGGTCTGTAGTTCTTTGAATCTATTGGAAATTGTTTGTCAGTAAAACCTGCGCTAGCTGTTAAGGCCCCTAGCAATGATAGCCCGATAATCGTCTTTTTCACACTTTCCCCCCGAATTATGCGAAATTTATGGATTTTTACCATAGATTATGGGCGACACCACTAGGCCTGTACAAATTACAATTGAAAAGGCAGAAGCTTTTCAACCTCAACGCCTTTTTCACTTACCCTACATCTATAAGGAAGAATCTCGACACCTTTGTCATAAGCAAGTTTGAGAAGTCTTGCGTACTCAGGATCAATGGATTTTGCTGGTGCAAAACTTTCAACATCTTCTCGTTGAATAATGTAGAGCATGCAAGCACGGATGCCTTTTTCTTTTAAAGAAATCAACTCTCGTAAATGTTTTTGGCCACGCTCACTTACAGCATCGGGAAAAACACCAGTAGTTCCCTCAATCATAGAGACATTTTTTACCTCGACATAACATTCATTAGTCGGTGATTTTTTATCGCCATCAAATAAATAGATATCGATACGACTTTCACCAATCTTTGCTTCAGGTTTGATATTTTCATAATCTTGCAACTCAGAAATGGTGCCGTCTGCAATGGCCTCTAATGAGATTTTGTTTGGGACTGAGGTATTGACGCCAATCCAAGTTTTTCCATTGTGAGTAAGCTCCAGTGAGTATTTTAGTTTACGTGTAGGAGAGTCATTAAAGCTCAAAAGAACTGGCCAGCCCTCGGCAACGCAAGTTTTCATGCTTCCAGTATTTGCCGTATGGGCAATGATAATTTCACCGATTTTATTCCCATTGTGATCTTCGGTGAGCTCAATATCAGTTAAGAACCTTTTATATCGTTTTAAAAACGTGCCTTTAACTATGGGTTTATCAAATTTCATTTGGCCCTCTCATATATAAATAATTGAAAATAGGGGTGGGATTGTACGCTATTCTTTGTTAAAATTTGGAAATACTATAATTTAGTATTTGGGATCCGAAAATATGCACAAAGTTTTATTGATTAGCGACAACGACCTTTTGCGTGCTCTTTATGTAGCAAACCTACAAGTGTATGTGAATAGTGAAACGAAGGTCTGTACTCACCACAATGAAGGAATTGAAATTCTCGATTCTGGTGAACATTTTAATGTCGTTATTTGTCAAAATACCATCGGTGAAGATCACGCAGGTGTTTTAATCTACCAACACATTTTAGAAAATGATATTGATAGTGAATGCATTATTCTGGGGCGTGAAGAAGATGTGCCCGAGGAAGTAAATGTCATTGGTGATCCAATGAATATGCAAGCACTCATTCGCTTGTGTGCAGAAAAGTTGGGTGTAAAGGCCCGCGATATGGCCTTGCTCGATGTTCCGCAAATGTTTCCCTTTTCAATTCGAATGTTTTTTAGTCTTGAGAAATCTCCTTGCGATGTGTATCTAAAATCTGATGAGAATTTCAATTTAATTTTCACTAAGGATCAAGGAATTTGGCCCGAGATTAGAAAGTACGTTGATAAAGATATTTCAAATTTCTACGTTCATGCTAGTGATCGATTATTGCTCATTAATAATGCGACTCAAAAAATTATTAAAGAGCTTCATAAAAAGCGTGATGGTAATGCAACATTAGAAAAAATTGATGTCGCAGAACAAGGTTTCGAAACGGTTGCCCAGGCATTCTTTGATAAAAATGGACCAACTAAAGAGGTTGTCGCCCTTTCAAATGAATGTATGAATATGATGCAAGAAGTGGTGACAGAAGTTCCTGATCTAAAGGGCCTTATAATTTTACTGACGCAAAATAAGTCTGGTTTTTTATATGCCCATTCAATTATCGCTGCCTTTGTTTCTGACTTTATTCTATCGAATATTTCTTGGGGCTCAAATGCTCATAAAGACAAATTAAAATTCGTACTCTTTTTCCACGATCTCTATCTTGGACAAATTTATACAAAGTTTCCTGACCTTGCTTATGAAGATCAATTGGTGCTTGATAAGCGTTTATCTGACGAAGAAAAAGAAATTGTACTGGCCCATGCTGCAAAGGCGGCAGAAGCTGTGGCAAAATTTCCAAAAGCACCCATGGGAGTTGATGCCATTATCCGTCAGCATCATGGAACAACTAATGGACTTGGTTTTGCGATTACTTATAAAGACGATATTTCTCCATTGGCAAAAGTTCTCATTATTGCCGAGGCCTTTACAGAGTATATTTTAAAAGCGCTTAAAGAAGAGGGGAAAAAGGCGAACAAGGCCGATGTTATAAGTGAGCTTAAAGAAAAATTCCCTAAGCACACTTATATTAAAATCATTGAAACTCTCGAAGACTTTCCTTTCTAAAAAGTCGTTCTTTGAAGAGCATCTAGTGGCTCTTTGAAATTTCCAACGTTATAGAGCGTTTTAATTTCTCTAAAAACTTTTAAATGATTCCCTTGTTCTCCTGGTAGGAGAGCAAGGCGAGTTGAAAATGCGGTGGCCAAAATAAAAGCACAACTATGCGCAGTTAACTTATTTGAAGTCAGGCGATTGGGAAATCCATCTCCTTTGGGCCTTTCATGATGTTGAACAATAATAAAGTCAACATCAGAATAGCCTTGAAATTGGCGCGCCATTTCTGCCGCCAAACGTGGATGTTCTTTGTATTCAATTTGCTCATCTTCAGTGAACATTAAAAGATTTCTATCATCAAGGGCCTTAATTTTTGCGAGGTCTTCATTGGTCAACATAGAATCGTAGAGAATTGACGCTAGACCTAGTTTTTTTCTTGATGTATCACTGGCCCATCCAAGCCCACAGAGCATTGCTTCACAGAGGTAAGAAGTGAAAACCGCTTGCTCTGCAGTGTCATACTGATTGAATGGAAAATCATTCAGAAGTGTTTTAATTTTTTGATAACTTCTAAAAACGATACTTGTAGTCTCGATAATTTCTGAACAAAGCTCAGTAAGGGATTTCGTTACACCAACACTTTTAATATATTGATGAACTAAGAGAACGCCTTTTATTTGGGCGGCCATCAAAACTTTTGGGCTTTGCTTATTTTTTTGTTTGAGAACAAAAACAACTTTTTTAATTCCTTCTTCAAGAAGTTTTAGATATTCATTCTTAAAAAGATAGAGTTGCTTGATACCTCTTTTTGCATAGGCATTGATATCTGCCTGCGAGTATTTTTTATTTTTTCCAAGGACTTTTACAAATTTTGTAGAGGTCAGTTCCAAGTAAACTTCATAGGGAACTTTATCAAAGAGATAGAAGTTTCTAATTCTCATAGGAAGAACTTCTGAACGATCAAGTTCGATAATACTTTGTTCAAATTCTTCCTGTCTTACCCATTCAAGACCTTTTTGAACTGTGGCCACGAAATCTTCAGGTTGAAATGGTTTGATCAGAATCTCGTTTATATCGTTGTCTTCATATAGGTTTGGGCGAATTCTGGAACTGATGTGAATTTTCTCTCCTATGAACATGATTGGTCTTTCACCAGCAATTTCAACCACGGCATCGGCGATGTCACTAGGCTCTTCACCTTTTAAGCTGGCATCAACAATGATTAGGGCAAAAGGCCCTTCAAAGTTGAGCTTATCAAGAGCGTCTTCTTTATCGAGGGAGAAGGCGACTTCAATTTTACTAAAATTACCTGCGAAGAGATTGCGGTAATAATTCCAGTCATCTTTCTCATCGCAAACAAACAATACTTTCAAATTTGTCCCTTTTTTGTTTATATCTACTGATAATTAGGCATTTTACCACTATTCGATCAAAAGATTTGATTACTTAAGCTCACTAGAGTAAAGAATTGAAAATAGGAAATTTACCCCATAGCGATGTTAGTAATAAGGGAATAATTTGTGTCAGATATTAAGTTTTCTCCAATAGAAAATAAAATTAAACAACTTGGTCCAAGTGATCGTGCCCGTCGTATTTTCCACGGTAGAGGTGGTCTATATGAAGGGTTAGAACATATTTGCATTGATCAGTTTAAAAATGACATTCTTGTGACTTTATTTAAGGAAGAAGAATCTATTGATGACTTAATGGAGCTTGTTTCAAAGAGTTTTTGTCAGGAAAATATCTTCCTTCAAAAAAGATATGCTAAAGAGGGAGTTCAGCCTTGGCGTATGAGAAATGAACTTTCCCATGTGGCCCATTGGGAAGATATTCAATTTGAATTGGACTTCAAAGAAAATCAAAATATTGGTTACTTTCTTGATATTGAAAATGGCAGACAGTATTTGAAAAAAAATTCCAGTGGCAAAAAGATTTTAAATCTATTTAGCTATACCTGTGCTCTATCTGTAATTGCACTTAAAAATGGTGCGCATGAAGTTGTTAATGTCGATATGAGTAAAGGGGCCCTTTCTAAAGGTAAAAGAAATCATGTAATCAATGATATCGACTTAACTAAAGTTCGCTTTCTAGGTCATGATGTTTTGAAATCTTTTGGTAAGCTCACTAAGCTTGGTCCTTTTGATGGTGTGATCATTGATCCTCCTAGTAATCAGGGAAAAAGTTTTTATCTTGAAAAAGATTATCCAAAGATTTTAAAGCGCGTAGAGGCCATGTGCGCCCCTGGAGCATGGTTGATGATCTGTGCAAATTCACCTTTTTTATCTACTGAAGACGTCAAAAAAATGGTTCAAGAACATGCAACAGGCCTTGTTTTTGTCGAAGTTTTCCATTCTGGGGCCGATTTTGAAGAGCGTGAAAAAGATCAAGGATTAAAGGGACTTATCTATCTTAGAGCTTGAAAAAATGGCAAAACACCATTAAATCATTAATAAATATTCAATAAGTTAAACAGATATTAAGACGATGTTAACTTATAAATTATAATGACCAAATAACAGGTCAAATTTATGAAAAATTTAGAATTAAATGGTGAGCTTCTCATTAAAATTTCTGAAGCCTTTAATGATGAAGTCAATTCAACAATGGCATTAGATAAGATCGCTGCAGATATTTGCGATTCTCTAGATGCACAAAGATTTTTTATGATTCAATATCACTTTCACGGCAGTGAAGGTTTTATTGTTGATGAGTTCTTTGAGCACACTAGCGATAGCTCTGTTCAACCTAGCCATCGTTATCAGAAAATGATTCGTCTCGATTTTCAAGATACGAGTGCCATGTACTTCGATAAGTTCAGTAAAGGGTTGTGTTTTACCGCGACTGAAACTGAAATTAATCACATGAATAATTCTCTTACTGATTTTTATAGGGGAACAAATGTAAAGACCACTGTACTGGCCCCAGTCTTTAAGCATGGGCAAATGTGTGCTCTCGTAGGAATCAATGATGTTTATAATGAAAGAGTGAACACTGAAGTTGAACAAAAAGTCCTTCTTTTTATCGCTCGTTTAATTGAAATGCATTTTTATAGGCATGAGAATTTAAACAATAATACCACCCAAGACGAACAGGTGCAAAAACTGGCGACCCTTGGAAAGATGACTTCAGGAATTGTTCATGAGATCAATAATCCGATGTTTGTCATCTATGGTTATTCTTCAAAAATTGAACAAATGATCGAGAAAGATGAGTTTAATTTAGATAAATTAAAAGAGTATTCATCTATGATTGGTCGCAACGTTAAGCGTATCAATAGTATCATCACAGGTCTGCAAATGATCATGCGCGATTCAAGTCGGGATGAGTTTGAGGTGACTTGTTTAAATAAGATCGTTAATAACACTCTCGATTTTGCCAAAGAGAAGATTCGCCTAGGTGAAATAAATCTAGAGATTGATCTTCTTACAGATGAACTTCCTGTAGAATGTCGACCGGGTCAAATCGTTCAAGTTCTCACAAATTTATTAAACAACTCCTACGATGCTCTTGAAGCAAGTAGAGGGGAGCGTTGGATCAAGATAACTAGTGCTCAAGGCAATGGCCGCTGCCAGATTCTTGTTACCGACTCAGGAGAGGCCCTCGATAATGATGTTGCACAAAAAATTATGGAGCCATTCTTTTCTACCAAGGGTCCAGGTAAAGGGACAGGTTTAGGACTTAGTATTTCTCGCGAAATTTTGAAGAGACACGATGGTGATCTTTTTATTGATTCCGATTGCGAGAATGTGCGTTTTGTCATTGATCTCCCAATGCTGCAATACGAATAAAATCTATCCGCTTTTCATTAATTGAGTGCGATGTTAAATTGAAGATGACTTTTACTTTTAGGAGATGTCTTCATGAGCATTGCAAACGAAGTTGCAAAAATCTTGCTTGAAATTGGTTGTGTTCAAGTAAAACCAAAAGATCCATTTACCTATGCTTCCGGTTTGAAAGGACCAATTTATTGCGATAATCGCAAAGTCCTCTCCCATGTAAAAGAGCGCAACATTATCATTGATGCATTCGTAAAATTAATCCAAGAAAAGAATTTGGAATTTGATCAATTGGCAGGACTCGCAACTGCGGGGATTCCTCATGCTGCTTTTATTGCTAGTAAGCTTGATTTACCAATGATCTATATTAGAGACAAGGCCAAAGGTCACGGTAAAGGAAACCAAGTTGAAGGGGACTTTATTCCTGGTCAAAAAGTTTTACTCATTGAAGATCTCGTCAATCAGGGCTCAAGCTTGGAGAAGGCCGTGCAAGGGGCCGTGGATGCAGGTTTGAATGTTGTTGGATGTCTAAGCATTGTCGATTATGAAATGGCGAAGTCTCGCGATATTCTAAAAAAGTTAAATCTTGACCTTTTTTCTCTAACAAATTTTTCCCATTTGGCCGATACGGCATGTGTTCTTGGAAAAATAGGCAAAGATGAGGTTGAGCTGCTACGCGCTTGGCAAAAAGATCCTGCGGGATGGCATGAGTCGTTATAAATTCCAGTTAGTTAGACGCACCTAATAACGACAAACTGTAGAGATAAGCGTAAGCTCAGGCCAGCCGTTAAATCTTTGTCTTGTGTGATAAAATCCAGTTCATACACAGGTAAATGTCACACGAAGAAATCTAAGATTCTTATCGTTTAATTTTTAAAACCCATATGTGGAGGATTTATGTCCAATGCCAAATTTGAACTAGATGGAAAAGTCTTTGAGTTCCCAGTTATCGAAGGAACTGAAGGAGAAAAGGCCGTCGATATCACAAAACTACGTGGTGAAACTGGTTATGTAACTATTGATAGTGGTTACGGTAATACGGGTTCATGTACATCTGCTATTACATTCCTAGATGGTGAAAAAGGTATTCTTCATTACAGAGGTTACCCAATTGAGCAACTTGCTGAGAAGTCTAACTTCACAGAAGTTTCTTACCTTCTATTAAATGGAAAACTACCAACTGAAGCTGAATTAAAAGCTTTTGATAAAGCAATTGCTGACAACTCTGAGCTTCCAGCTGGAGTTAAAACAATTCTTGATGCATTCCCTAAAGATGCTCACCCAATGGGTGTTCTTTCTTCTGTGGTTTCTGCTCTTACTGCTTTTTACCCAGAACTTCTTGGGGCAGAGCTTTCTAAGTCAGAACAAGATAAATCGATTGCTCAACTAATGGGACAAGTAAAAGTTGCTATGACTTACTTCTTTAGCAAGTCTGTTGGTAAAGCACCAAAAGCTACAAATGCAGCTCTAAGCTACTCAGAAGACTTTCTAAGCATGATGTTCAACTCTAACGATGCAATCGATCCGGAAGTTGTTAATGCTCTAGATATCCTTCTTGTTCTTCACGCTGATCACGAACAAAACTGTTCTACATCAACTGTGAGAATGGTTGGTTCTTCTCACGCTAATATCTTTGCAACTATCGCTGCAGGTATTGATGCTCTTTGGGGACCTCTACATGGTGGAGCGAACCAAGCAGTTCTTGAAATGCTTGAAGAGATTCAAAATGATGGTGGGGACTATAAGAAGTTCCTTGAGAAAGCAAAAGATAAGAACGACTCTTTCCGTCTTATGGGATTTGGTCACAGAGTTTATAAAAACTTTGACCCAAGAGCTAAGATCATCAAAAAAGCATGTGATACAGTTCTAACTAAACTTAATGTAAACGATCCTCTTCTAAAGATTGCAAAAGGTCTTGAAGAAGAAGCTCTTAAAGATCCATACTTTGTAGAAAGAAAGCTATATCCAAACGTAGATTTCTACTCAGGGATCATCTACAAGGCGCTTGGAATTCCAACAAATATGTTCACAGCAATGTTTGTTCTTGGACGTCTTCCTGGTTGGCTAGCTCAGTGGAAAGAACTACGTGAATCAGGTGCGAGAATTTCTCGTCCACGTCAGATCTACACTGGTGAGACAGCTCGCGATTACGTTGAAATGAATAAAAGATAATTAAAGAGGGCCTTCGGGCCCTTTTTTTTTTGGGGATGTAAATGACTTATTCGCTAGAGGAGTTGAGACCACTTTTTCTCAATAGTTCTATTAAAGAAAGTGAGCTTATAAAGAAGTTGAAACTCATTAGTCAAAACTTCACAAGTAAAAGAGAGAAGATTAAAGAGTATGTTCTTGATGAATCTCTTGTCAGTGCATATACAGCTTTCTATTTGCCGACGAATCATCCTAAGCTTTCTTTTGTCTTAGATTCATTGTCCGAAGAATTAAAGAGTACTCTATGTGAATATGACTTCTATGATATTGGCTCAGGGCCAGGAACTTATTCTTTGGCGTTTTTGGACTACTTCAATGAGGCATTTAAAGGTGAAGTCCACGTTGTCGATAGTTCTGAGCTTATGCTTAATCAGGCCAAGAAAGTTCTCGATCACTATCATCCAGAAAATCGTATTCACTATTCAGGAATTGTTGTTCCTTCAAATAAGAAGAAAGCTTTCTTTTTTGGAAATAGTCTTAATGAAATTGGATTTGAGTCACTTAAAAAGATGCTAGAAATTCATAAACCCGATTTAATTCTATTTATTGAACCAGGTACTTCTGATTTTTTTAAAGAGGCCATAAAAATTAGAGATTATCTAATTGATAAGAATTTCTCTGCTTTGTATCCGTGTATGAACTCTGGCCCTTGTCCTGTTAAAAAGGCCATTGAAGCGGGAAATATTGAATGGTGCCACCAAGTTATTCGCATGACTCATGACCCTTCAATAGAGCGTCTATCACAGCTTATTGAGCTCGATCGCAAAATTATGCCAATGATTGCTCATGTCTATGGTAAAGAAGAAATGCGCCATCAAAAAGTACAGGCCCGTTTATTTCGATTTCTTGGTGAGACAAAATTTTCATTTGAGTGGCAAGTTTGTTTTTTTCAAGAAGGAGAGAATAAACTTGCGAAATTTGAAATTCAAAAAAGATCACTTTCTAAATCAATGCAAAAGTCTTTGAAGAAGGAGAGTGTTGGTATTGGATTTAATTTCGAGATCGATAAGCAATTAGGTGAGAATCATTTTCGAGTGAAGTTGATCGTCGACGAAGAATAAAAAAAAGGCCTTCTTGCGAAGGCCTTATTTTTGATCTTATTTCTTTTTAAGAGCAGCGTAAGAATTTCCGAATTTCTTCTTGAATTTCTCAATACGTCCTTCTGTATCAAGAATTTTTGTCTTACCAGTATAGAATGGGTGAGACATAGAAGAGATATCTAGCTTTACTAGTGGATACTCTTTACCGTCAACTGTAGTCGTTTGATCAGTTTCGATTGTTGATCTTGTAATGATTTGCTCGTTACAAGAAACATCTAGGAATACAACTTCTCTGTATTCTGGGTGGATACCTTGTTTCATATAAACCTCATTTTGTTACATTGCTTAATACAATGATTCAATTGTCAAAGTCCTAGGAATTTCGCTAATTTTTGGCCTAATGTCAATGCCTTTGTGCATTCGGCCGCAATTTTTAGTGAGCAGCGCAGCTGTCGCAACCCTCTGCCTTGGCCGCTTTCGACAAATCTACAAACTCCCAATGACCGTAGCGCTTATGAAGCTCTTCTTGGGCATTTTTGAAGTCCTGATAAGATTCTTGGAAAACTTCCACCTCATCATGATCGGTAACCGTGATAAAGTAAAGCTCGTGGCAAGTATTGTCGATCCAGTCAGCACCAAAAGTTATTTGGGCCTTCAGCTTGGCACTTTTGAAGTGACAATAATTCCAATTAGTTGAGTTAATCACTGTGCTCATGGGGCTCCTAGAGGATGGGTGTGGCCAACTTTTTTTCAGGTTTTATCAATTTTTAGTTGTCATGCCAATGGGAATTTAGTAATTTGTCTGGACTATTGTTTTGATTTTTAAGATAACTAACTGAAATTAAATAAGATATATTGGAGGCAGTTGTGGCTAAAGGACCTAGAGTAGTAGTAACACTTGAGTGTACAGAAGCAAGAAAAGAAGGAAAGTCACCTTCACGTTACACTACAACAAAAAACAAAAAGACGACACCTGATAGAATTGAAATCAAGAAGTACAATCCATTCTTGAGAAGACACACAATTCACAAAGAAATTAAGTAATCTTCTTACTTTAAAGTTGAGATATAAGGCCCAAGTTCTTCTTGGGCCTTTTTTTTTGTCTATTATTCCTTAAATTTTTGCTTGGGAAATGCCGATAAAGATTAGTGTTAAAATGCTTTTAGAGGTTTATCTTGGCACTAAAAATCTTACTCGTTGATCATGACCCTGAATGGCTAGATACGGCCAATCAATTTTTGACGTCTCAATTTTATGAGGTCAAGTCTGTCAATAACGGTAAAGATGCCCAGCTCGCTTTGTATAACGACAAGTACTTTGCAGTTCTAATTAACTGGGATGTTAAAAATCACGCCGGCTCTCAGGTATTAAAATTCATCCGAACTAATTATCCCGCTCAGAAAGTTGTTCTCATTTTAGATAACGATTCAATTATTTCATCGGGTACTTACGATGAAGAGAAATTGAAAAAAATTGGTGCGACTGAAATTCTTATTAGGCCTTTTGAGATCAATGCACTTCGCGATGTTTTAGAAGGACATCAGAGCTTGGGTGATCTTGTAAGTAATCTTCCAAAAAAAGAAGGGGCGAGTCCAGAAGTTGAAGTCGCTTTGAAAGATGAAGAGTTCACTTCTGTAAAAATTGATGAATTCTATTCTACTAAGGCCGTTCTCTTTGATATTTTTATTCGTCTCGACAGTGGTCGATACGTTAAAATTCTCCATGCTGGTGATGCATTCACCAAAGAGAGAATTGATAAATATAAAAATGATAAAGGCGTAAAGGAACTCTTTTTTCACAATAGTGATAGAAGAAAATTCATTCAATATAATAACTATCTGACTAAAAAAATATTAGGGAATAAGGCCATTCCTGGATCACAAAAAATTTCGATGCTTAAGAATGTCGGAGATAAATTTGTTCAAGAAGTTCATACCCAAGGTGTAAAACCGCAAGTTATTGAACAAGGAAAAGAAGTTTGTGCTACCATTTTTAGATTTGTTGAAAAACAAGAAGAGCTCTACAAAGTTTTAAAAGATCTGGAAAATAGTGACCCCAATCTTTTTACTCACAGCTTTCTCGTAAGCCTTTATGCCACAGCTATAATTAAGCAATTTGAATGGCAGTCTCAAATTACAATTGAGGCCACAGCACTTGCTTGTCTGCTTCACGACATAGGTAAGACTCGTCTTCCTAAAGAGCTTTGTAGCATGAGCCCAATTGATATGAGTGATGAACAATTTGAACAATATAAAATGCACCCTGAGTGGGGAGTTGAGATCGTTGAGCAAAATCGCTATATCAGTAATTCTGTAAAGCAAATCATTCTTCAACACCATGAGTGTTATGACGGTACAGGATTTCCTCATGGCAAGAAAGGATCAAAGATTTTAACGCTCGCTAATATCGTTAAACTGGCCGATGATTTTGTTCATTATATGTTGGATGATGAACTTAAACCTACTGATGCACTTAAAAAGATTCTAACAAACCCAGAAATGGTTTCTCGCTATAATTCAAATATTGTAGAAAATTTTATTCGCGTATTTGTTGATCCTGCTAAAATTCAGAAGGAAGTAAGCGTACTCCCTTCGAATTCTAAGATTATCAGTAAAAAAGCTTCTTAATTGATAATGGTGGAAATTGTCTTTGATTTTTATTGAAGACTTCAATAAAGCTTTTGTTCACTAGAAACGGGTGCTGTCGGTTTGACGCTTTAATGATGAAGTTTTGTCTTTTTTCAATTTTTAGATCGGGTAGAGTATTTACGATAGATGAAATTTCATAGTGAATAATTTCATTGTCTTGATTCGTAAATTCTAAGCGATAAAGAGGATTGTTTATGGCCTCTGTCACTTTCTCTCTTAGATCATCTGTTTTTCTATCGAGAATAATACTACTTTTAATGGCCAGCATTTCAGAGATAAATGATTCAACCGTTTCATTGTTAACTTGGTTTTTTGAATCTCTCCATAAACCATCTTCAATATTTAATTGAACTCTTGGTGTTTTTTCATTTTGACGGTAAAGCTTAATAGAAGTGATTTCATTGGCCTTCGCTGTAAAAATTCTCGAGTCAACGAAATCCGATAAAGAGAGCTTTTCAAGATCTTGACCGCTATTCTCAACGTGATAAATGGCATCAATATCATCAAGAGTAACGTATGTAGAGCTATCGATAGGATTGATTAGACCAAATTGTAAGTGCTTAACATCATCTCCCATATTGAACGATACACTCAGTGAAGGAGTATCAAGAGAGAAGTTTGAAATATTAATCGCATCTTTTGGATAAATCTTTCTGATTTTTAATTCTTGAATTGTCGCAATGATCTTAGAAATAACTTCTTTATTAGCATCAATATGGCGCGGTTCTGTAAGAATCCAACGGCCTTCATTTTTTAATGTGAAGCTACCAATATTATTTGTAAAAGTTAGCTCTCTAACATTTTGAAGTTGTTCTTTATTGAAAAGTTGGCGGTATTTTTCAAGTTCTTTTGTCGTTGATACAGGGGCCTGGAAAAATTCACTAGCAAGACCAGCAATCACAAGTACGAATGCAAAAAACGATAAAACCCATGTTGAGATAGAACTCTTATTTAATTGAAGATTTAGTAACATAATTTATCCTTATCTAATAAGGATAGCGCCTGATTAGGGCTTCGTCACTAGATTTCCATATCATCTAGACCTTCAAATAGGTCTTCGTCACCATCTCCACCTGAGCTTGATTCTTTCTCTACAGGGGCCGGTACATCAGGTTCAATAGATTCAACAAATTGGCGCAGTAGAGTGCGTTCTCCCTCTTTTAAGAAGGTGAATTTAACTCCGACTCTAAAAGGCATTTTATTTTGACTAATAATGCGACTTTTCATGTTAAAAGTACGGCAATAAATAATATCGGCATTAACGATGAATTTTTTTGGAATTAAAAATTCTAATACAACAGATTGACCAACAAGAAAGTTTTCACTCGCAAAAAAATACATTTCATTCATGTTTATTTCTGCAAGAATTGTTCTTCCTTTATAGATTTTATTCTCTGGTAAAAGAGGAGAGCGTTGACGAATAATGACGTTTCCATCGTCCGTTGTTTCTGGAGAAGTGATAATCTTTAATTGAGGTCTATCTCCAGTAGTGACACTTTCAGCTTCAGGCGCTTCTTCTTCATCAGAACCACCTTGCATGGCCGCAAGCATCTCTGCTTCACCTGAATCATCTAGCTCAGACGCATCTTTTAATGACATTTCTTGGGTTGTGCTATCACCAACGTGACCTTGTGTTTTGTATTCAACATACAAATCATCTAGGTTAGGGCGATTCTCACCTTCAGGCATGTTTTTAATTCTCTCTTCAATGACAGCTTCCAATTCATCGCGAAGGCGCCATATTTTAAGAGCGATTTTTTTAATTAAAACTGGGTCGTTTGAGCTTCCGTGTATCATTCTAACATTTTCTCACACACTTTCAGTTTTCGGGAGCTTAGAGTTTATTGGCAAAAAATGCCCTCTCAGTTTTTGACGCCATTGGCCTTACGCTAAATACATATCTCTTATTTTAATGGGTTAATAGCTCTAGTAAGAATCTAGCTGTGGATTCAGGATGATGAAGCAGAACGGGAATTATTTAAGGAAGGAGAATCCTATGAGAAAAAGCGTTTTAATTGGCGCATCACTGTCAGCTTTGGCCATGATGGCCCCTGCTCAAGCAAACTCTGTAAAGTATGTACCGGGTGAGCTAATTGTTAAACTAAAAGACTCGGCCAACAAAAGTTTTTTTAATGGTATCGAAAGTCTTGGTGTTGAACTTGATAGAACAATCAAGTTGAGCTCTGGAAATCTTTTTGTTGTTAAGTTCCCAGGACAAAAATCAATTGATGGTGTTCAGAAACTTCTTCAAGACAATCCTGAAATTGAATACGCTGAACCAAACTATATCTATGATATCGTAAAGCCAGTTAAAGAAGCATTTGATGTCGATCAAATGATTTATACTGCTACGAACTTAAATGAAGAGTATAGCTATACTCCAGCTGATCCAAAATTTGGTCAACTATGGGGTCTTCAAAATACTGGATCTAATGATCCTTCATCAAGAAATGGTGTTGCCGGTGCCGATATCGACGCTCTTAAGGCTTGGGAAATCACAAAAGGTGATAGAGCTGTAAGAATTGCAGTTATCGATACAGGTATTGATTACAGACACCCTGATCTTGTTAACCAAATGTGGACTAACGAGGCTGAGTTAAATGGTGAACCAGGTGTTGATGATGACGGTAACGGATACATTGACGATATTCACGGATATGACTTTGCTAATAATGATGGTGATCCAATGGACGGTCACTCTCACGGTACTCACTGTGCAGGAACAATCGGTGCTGAACACAATGACCTAGGGGTTGCTGGTGTTATGGCCGACGTTGAATTCGTAGCAGTTAAGTTCTTAAGTGATTCAGGTTCAGGTTCTACTGAAGCTGCTATCAAAGCAATAGATTACGCAACTCAGTTGAACGTTGATATTATGTCAAACTCTTGGGGTGGGGGCGGACGCTCACAAGCACTTCAAGAAGCAATTGAAAGAGCAAACGCAAAAGGAATCGTATTCACAGCAGCTGCAGGTAACTCAAGTACTGATAACGATTCAAGACCACACTATCCTTCAAACTATGAAGTACCAAACGTAATTTCAGTAGCAGCTTCAACTTCGCATGACGGACTTGCAAGCTTCTCTTGCTATGGTGCTCAAACTGTTCACATCGCGGCTCCAGGGCACAATATCCTTTCTACTGTTAAAAACGGTGGTTATGATATTTACTCTGGGACGTCGATGGCGACTCCACATGTTTCAGGTGCAATTGGTCTTTTAATTGCTCATGAAGGAAGAATGAATCCTTCTGCAGTTAGAGAAAGAATTATGATGACTTCAGATCCAGTTCCAGCTCTTAGAGGGAAAACTATTAATGGTGGTCGTCTAAATGCTTACAACCTTCTAACTGATACAAGACCAGAAAGAAAAGAGCCTAAGCCAGAAGATTGGCAAGTAGTATCTGTTGACCTTTGGGAATCAACTCACCCTTACGCAGAAAACTCATCTGAAGAAAGAACTTTTTCTTTCCCAGGTGCTAAGTATGTTAGACTAGTTGTTAAGAAAATTGACCTTGAAAAAGGATACGACTTCCTAACAGTTATGGATGCTAATGGCGCTGTTTCTGATAAAGTTTCTGGTAAAGCTGAAGGCGTAAAATCAATGTACGTTGAAGGTGATACTATGAAAGTACGTTTCACATCAGATCGTTCAGTTCAAGGCTGGGGATTTGAAATTGAAGAAGTAGAAGTTCAGTACTAATTAGTCTGAAATCCAAATAAGAAAGAGGGCCCCGAGTTTCGGGGCCTTTTTTATTTCCTAAAAAATTGATACAAGTCATGGTTCCTGGTCCGTGATAGAATTATATTTGTCATAAAAAAAGGAATGGTTATGCAAAGTATTTCATCAAATAAAATTATTCACAGTGAACTTCCGAATGAAGCGAGAGTTTTTGTTCAAGGTGGGGCGGCCACGCCATTTGAACTTTTAGATATGCTTGTGGGCATCGATAAAAAAGTTGAACTTGTACAAATTCATACAGAAGGAAGTTATGAGCATCTTTTTGAAGACTTGGGTGACAAGTTTTCAATGACAAATATTTTTTGTGGCAGCAATATCAGAAAGCATATCAATTATGAAAATATTGATTACTTGCCATGCTTTTTATCTGAGGCAAGTTATTACCTTCGTCATAGCAACAGACCTATTGATGCAGCCTTTATTCAAGTCTCAGCACCAGATAAACATGGTTATTGTTCTCTTGGTGTAAGTGTGGATATTACATTGAGTGCTCTTAAACATGCGAAGAAAGTATTCGCTCTTATTAATAAGAAGATGCCTAGAGTTCATGGAGATGGTTTCATTCATACATCGCAAATAGATTTTGCTCTTGAAATTGACCGTCCTATATACGAAAGCAAGTGTAAGCCTTTATCTGCTGAGGAGCTTGCTATTGGTAAGCAAGTGGCCTCACTCGTTGAAGATGGCTCAACTATCCAAGTGGGAATTGGAAACGTTCCTAATGCCGTTTGTACTTATTTAAAAGACCATAAAGATTTAGGGATCCATTCTGAGATGTGGTCGGATGGTGTGCTTGAATTATTAAAGTCTGGGGCCGTGACAAATAAATATAAAAAGATTTATCCTGGAAAAACTGTTTCGGGATTCGTTATTGGTTCACAAGAGCTTTATGACTTTATTGATGACAACCCAACAGTCATTCAACTCGCTTCAAGCTTTGTGAATGACCCCTCAGTGATTCGTAAGAATCCAAAAGTTGTCGCTATCAATAGTGCTGTTGAAGTTGATCTTACAGGACAAATATGTGCAGATAGTGTTGGGTCGAGAATTATTTCTGGTGTTGGTGGGCAAATGGATTTTATGAGAGGGGCCTTTTTATCTGAAGGGGGTAGACCAATTATAGCGATTACATCTCGATCAGCTAAAGGGATGCCAAAGTTGGTTCCTATGTTAAGAACTGGCGCAGGTGTTGTGACAACAAGATCTCATGCACATTATATTGTGACTGAATATGGTATCGCTGATCTTTTCGGAAAGACTCTTGGTCAAAGGGCAAAAGAGCTTATTAAAGTTGCTCACCCTGATGATAGGGAAGGTCTTGAGAGACAGTGGTTTGAAATCAAAAAAATGCTCTAAAACTAAAAAGGCCCACTTAAAAAGTGGGCCTTTTAATATCTAAGCAATTAATTAAAATCTTATGCTTCGAAAAGGTGCTTGTACTTTCTGATGAATTTAGAAAGTGAACCAACTTTATCAAGAGTTCTGATTGCTCTTGTAGAAAGTCTAAGTTTTACAGTTTCACCAGTTTCAGGATCAAAGATTCTCTTTGTCTGAAGGTTTGGTTTTTGAGTCATTTTTGTCTTGTTGTTTGCGTGAGAAACTTTGTTACCAACAAGTCTTCTCTTTCCTGTTAAATCACATACACGTGCCATAAATCCATCCTCATTGAAATATATAAAATTGTCTCAACTTTAAGTAAGCGTACAGGTTGGAAAATATATACTTTTCCCTCCCTTTTAGCAAGGGCCGACCTAAAAATAATAGATATTACAAGAGCTTTTGGCCACAAGAATTGTAACGTATTAATTTCACGACCTTTGATAGGGTCATTTTTAGTCCATTGATTATAAAAAATGGGATGGCAAAATGAATGAATTAAATTTTGTTTAAAAAAAGAGAGTAAAAATGGACTTTGGACCACTATTTCGTAATGAAGAACTAGGACCTGATGACTATTTATATGGCCGAAAAGGCCCGTGGCCACAGCCTTCCCCCGATCATCCTCACGGCGAGGCCTATGCCGTCATCCATCTGCCATTTGTTGAACAGTTGGATTGGTGGTTTCATGTGGGTCTTCGCTATGTCGTCTCTTTGGGGCTGACTCCTTGGATGTTTTTAAAAGCCTTTTTTATGGGTGGTCTAAAACCAGTGAGTGACCAAAAGTTTCATGAGATTTTAACCAACACGATGATGAGCAAGTTTATCACTCCAAAACTTGATGAAGAAGATTATGAAAACTTCAAAGAGCTTATGAAACAAGGAGAGAGTTATGTCATTACAGATTTACAAGCAGTGCGAACAGTAAAAGCTTATAAAGGTCTCTACGTTTGTCCAACTAAGACTCTCATGAGAGAAGTAGGTCATGAAGAATATGAAGTCGTAGGGATTTATGTTTTTAAAACAAAGGCCCTCTTAACGCCAGAAGATGGGCAGGCGTGGGAGCTTGCAAAGTATTTTGTACTTCAAGGTGGAGCAATATGCGCGACTTTAGTTGTTCATCCCAACTTGCATTTTCCACTGGATTCAATAAATGCTATTACAAAAACGGCCCTACCAAAGAAACATATTCTTTTCAAACTTCTAAAACCTCATTTACGGTTTACACTGATGTTGGAAAATGCCGTTCTCACATTCAAAACTTCTGTGATACGCAATAAAAAGTGGATGAGTTATGCTCCCTATCCTGGAGCATATGAAGGTCTTAGGGACTTACTTGTGGAGGGATTTAGAGGTATTCCAGGCAACGAGAGCTATCCACCTTATCATTTTCCTCTAACGCCACCAAAAGTTTATGGGAAGTATGGAGATTTTCAAAATGCTTACTATGAAGTGATTTATTCCTTTGTGAAATCTGTTTTAAAAAATGTTAAAAGCGATGACGTTCACGTGTTGAATTGGGCAGATTACATTGCCCATCATGTGCCGGGATTTCCAAAAGGAAAGGACATTTTTAAAGGAGATACTTTTTATCAATGTATCACAAGCTATATTTGGAGTGTGACTATTGGCCATTCCATTGATCATTACAATTATGCCCAACAATCAGTTCAAGAAATTCCCGTTCGACTGCGCCAGTCCCCACCAAAAAAAGGTGATGCTATGATCTCTCGCAAAAATCTTGTCACGACGATAGATCAGATGAAGTACTTAATGTGTATGAAAATGTTTTTTGGCCCAACAAACGTAACAAGGCTTATTGATTGTGATTATGATTTCACTGGTGATCACAATAAAGAGTATAAAAAGATTGTGACCGAATTCAAATCGCAGCTTCTTGAGCTAGAAAAGAAATTAGACAGCAAAGGTCTAAAGTATATTCCGTTAAATGAAATTGCAGCGAGTATTCAATACTAACTAAAGGGAGCACCAGCCTGCAAAGGTTAGGCGCTCTCCCTTTGTGACCTTACCAACACGATGCTCAAAACCATTCATACCTGTACAAAAAATAATGAGGGTACCTAGTTGAGGAGGAGTGAAAGTTAGATATTGCTCTTCACCTTTTTTACGAAAGAAAAGCTCGCCGCCCTCAATATGATTAGGATTGAGATTAAGTGAGAGAGTAAAGGCCAGGTTGCGAGAACCATCACAATGCCAAATTCCTTCCTCGTCAGTTTGTGCTTCTCGTTTGGCAATTATATGTTCAATAGAATTGAAGTTTGCGTATTGATAGAGTTCATTGAACAGAGCACCATCTTTTTGTAACTTTTCTTGGATCCAACGGTCCAATTCAAGATAATCCTGTTTCTTAATCATTAAGATAACTTCATCTCCCATGGGAAATGTTTTAACGAGATGTCCGTTCTTTAGGAGCTCTTGATCTTTAATGATGTGCATTGTTATTTCTGTGAAGTTCCATTAATATTGAGTTAACTACTAATTTGAAAGAAGAAAGATGTAAATGAAAAATAACTCGCTAAAGTTTTTTGCTCTTGGTGCTTTGGTTTTGGTCCTCATTTATGGGATTTATAAATTTACGTTGGTCCCAGATCAACTTAGAGACCATTATGGTGTGAGCGAGGTCGAAATTGAAAATGCACCTATTTCAGAAGAGGCAAAAAAAGACTTAAAAGAGCAGGTTAAGGCCATCGCGAACTCAAATGCAGATGAGGCAGTAAAGGCGGATCTGTATGAACTCAACCGTTTGGAAATCCAATTAAAAAGACGTGCTAAAGATTGTTCTAAAGAGGCCGATTCTTATTTCAAAGACAATAATTATATTGATCCTGAAATCGATTTCTATAAGTCTCCACAAAATGTTTTTGCTACTGTTGAAGATGTTCTAAAAAATGTTTTACAAAGAAAAGAGGCCACAGACTCAATGGCCCAGTTGAAAAAGATTGTTTATAACGATGTTAAAATAGATCCAGTTGCTTATAAAAGTCGTGTAGAAACATATATGATTTGTTTCGATTCTCGTATCTTTAACTTTCTTGAAACTGTCATGGAGGCCGCTGCTGGTCAGAAATGGTCACCAGAATTAAAGGCCTCAATGTCTGCTCTTATTTTGAAACATATTAGAGAAACAATTGCGGCCAACAGAGGAATGCCCGATGCCGTTCAACTTTCTTTAGGACTTTTAAAATCATTAGAGGCTGAAAAATTTATTGGTCCAGAATTTACAAGTGATATGGATTCTTTGATGGAAGATATCTCTCAATTTGAAATTACGCTTATGGATCAATTCGGCGGACGTTCAACTTATGAACAAAATTATGGCCTGTTAAAAGACTATCTAACACAGTATGAAACGTATTCGGATCAGGTTCTTTCAATTGTAGATGATATGATGAGAACTCAGTCTAGCTCTTCCATACAAAGATAAACTTTCTTATCGATCGCACCGGCCCCCACTAGGGCCTCTTTCACTTTTTGTAACATCCAAAATCGCATAGGTCTGGAATAGCGAACTTTTCCATCGTCGGATTTAATAAGTTCTTCTGCCAAGAGTTCGCTATCTGGGTAGTTCATTTTCACTTGTTGATAGACGTCTTTAGTAAATCGGACTACGCCAACTGAAATATATTCAATATCAACGAGAGGAATATGATGAGCTAATTGTGTAATGAGTTCTTCATATTTTTGTAAGAAATCTTTGTCATAGATAATGGGATCTAAATGGATACCAATTGGATGACCAAGTTCATAGAGTCTTTTAATGGCCGCAAGTCTGGCCTTTAATGAAGGCGTTTTTAAATCATTTT
This sequence comes from Bacteriovorax sp. BSW11_IV, assembly GCF_000447755.1. Classification (GTDB taxonomy): domain Bacteria; phylum Bdellovibrionota; class Bacteriovoracia; order Bacteriovoracales; family Bacteriovoracaceae; genus BSW11-IV. Next base: position 121,840 of record NZ_AUNE01000011.1, read on the forward strand.
TCTTAATTTTATCAGCAGGAGAAAGAGAGAAGGAAATGACCACATTGGGAAGGGCCACAACCTCTTCTAATGCCTTTGTGTTGGCCGATTTTGTTCGCAGTTCCAGCATGGCCTGGGGAAGGTTTTTAAAGACATCAAAATAAAAAGGAACTTCACCTGTAATATGGGAGAGCGCCAAGGAATCGCTAAATTCTCCAGCGTGAAACCATGGTGTACAATTTGGATCGCTTTCAAGGGCAATAGAGGCCGTCTTAAGAATCTCTTTTGCGATGTCATCGTGATTCATATAAAGAACAATATCTGGAGAATTAAAATAACCTTGAAGGTAACAGTAGTTGCACTCATAAATACAATTGTAGGCGTGAATGAAATAGTAATGAGGATCGCCTTTAAGACCATAGGCATCAGGTGCCTCTTTTACGAGTTGTCCTTTCTTTTCACCTAAAAATAAATTGAGATTATCTCTTTTTTGTAAATAGGGCTTCTTCACACGTCCAAAGACATCTTCTACTTTATCGATTTCTTTGACGGGCACATTTGAAAAACGCTCAAGTATAGCTTGAACTCTTGTGTTTTCTTGAAGATTCTTTTCAACAAAAATTCTAGAAAACATCATCTTCTCCGAAGATGATTGACTTATATTGGTTGTAGTCAATTTTTTTAAGAGCGTGTAGTTTGAGCTCTAATTCTTCAGAGCTTGTGGCCGTAAAAGTAAATTGGAGTTTTACATTATCAAAATCTTTATCAGGTCTTGCGACAATGTCATACTTTGATAAAGGCGAAAGAAAAATCTTAGTCTTTTCTTCTAATTTTATTTTATAGGGACTTAAAAGGGCATTCATTTTTTCCAAAATGGCCAAGGCCTTTCTTTTTGGGGCCCAATTTTCCTCTAGGATTTCATTGACTTTAATTTCATTGAAGACATCTTGTTCAGTGAAATTGTATTTCAATTCTAGAGAATGAAGTGTTGAATTGTATTTTCTTTGCATTGATAAAGAAAAATGCGCCTTCGAAAAAATATCGTTTTCAGGACTTTCTATTTTTTGAACGAGAGAATCACTTAAAAGAGGCATCATTTTATCAAAAAGATATTCTGCATACTCTTCTTGTTTGTCTCGTACCATCTTACAAATTTCATTGCCATTAGCATGATCACTTACAAGTTTCACTGATCGCAGTGGTTTATGAAAGAGTTTACAAGCATGAGCAATTGCCCATAGTTCTCTATCGACAAGAGGGGCGAAGCATTCCAAGTGGTCTGCATATTCTTTTTCTAACACGCGTTTATTAGAAGTGATGATATCAAGGCCTTTATCAACTGTTGTATAGGACTTAAAGATCATTTCGCCGTCATTTTCGCAGTAAATTGTGCGAATAAAATGAGTGCTGCCAATTTCTTGGTTTGGATCAAGTGCACCACATAACCCAGTATTGAAAACATCTGTTATTTCTGGAAATCGACCTAGAACAAAAGACACTTGGGCCAAGGCCTCTTCTTTACCTTCGCCAGTAATGAGAAGAAAAATATTGTCATCTTGATAAAGGCCATCAACCTCGGCAACTGCACTGAGTTTAAGTTCTTTAAAGAATGTGTGGGCCTCGGCGCGATGGGCCAGCGTCAATAGTTTCAATTTAATCTTCCTAGTTGTGGCCAACAATAACTTAATGAGTTAAAAGTGGCCATATCCATTTCGTTTTAAGGTTTAAAGTATGGGAATTTTAAGAGATTGGAGTCCTATCCCATTAGGTTTTGGGGGCGCCAGTATTTCTGGAGAAGGTGGGGGCTATGGCTTTGGGGAGATTTCCCAATCAAATGCTATATCTTTGTTAGAAGAATCTTTCGATTCTGGAATTCGCGTTTTCGATACAGCACCAATCTATGGTTTTGGTGAGTCCGAAAAAAGAATTGGATTGGCCTTTAAAAAAAATCGTGAAAAAGTAAAAATTATTTCTAAGTGTGGAGTCACTTGGCACGACAATAGACGTGTTAATATGACTAATGATCCAGCCACTGCAAAAAAGATGATTGAAGAATCACTTAGAACTCTTGATTCAGAATATATCGATCTTTATATGATTCACTGGCCTGATAAAAATGTTGATATTAGAAAAACAATGGAAGTTTTATCGCGTGCTAAAGATGAAGGAAAAATTCATCATATCGGACTTTGTAATACTAATGTTGAAGAGTGTGAAAAGGCCTTTGAAGTTGATAAAATTGAGGCGGTACAATCTGAACTTAACTTTTTTAATCGTGATGTCGTCACACAAATTTTTCCCTATCTCAAAGATAAGAATATCGATTTTATGAGTTGGGGAACTCTGGATAAAGGAATCCTCACTGGTCGCGTTCATGAAAAAAGAACTTTTGATAAAAGTGATTGTCGTTCATGGGCCCCATGGTGGAAGTCGCAAAAGAAAGATCAAAAATATCAATTAGCGCAAAGACTTAAGACAATAGGTGAAGAACAAGGCTTTTCACTTTTAGAAATGGCACTGTCACACAACCTTAGATATGAAGAAGTATCTTTAGTTCTTTGTGGAGCAAGAAATTCAGAGCAACTTCAACAACTATTAAAATCTATTAACAATCTACCCGCTAAAGAACTGATAGAATTTGCCGCATTAGAATGTGAAATCTAATTAAATATTTTTATTGGAATAGATCATTCTTAATGAATTCTTTTTACTTATGAATTTCATTTATAAAACGAAATAGTACGCACGGTTTAATTAACAAAGGGTGTGTATGAGTTTGGATAAGAAGTTCAAGTTGATCGTGGTGTCTATCGTGGTGTGTGCGACATTTTTAGTCGTTTCCGTTTTAAGTCTTTCTTTTAATCAGAAAAAATTAAATGAATCATTTGAGTCAAGATATAGTTCATATCTCGTAGCAGATGCTCTAAGACAAAGCTCTGCAGATCTTACAAGACTTGCACGTACTTTTGTTGCCACTGGCGATAAGAAGTATGAAAAGATGTATTGGGATGTCATTAAAATGAGAAATGGTGAGATTCCAAATGAAGAAGGTCAAAAAGTTAATCTAAGACAAAAAATGATTGAATTAGGCTTTTCAAAAGATGAGCTTGCAAAGCTTGATGAGGCAGCAAAGAATTCAAATGAACTTGTTTCAATTGAAGAAAAAGCGATGGGGGCCATTAAAGGTGAGGTAAGTCAGACCATGCCTATTAAGCTTATGTTTAACGATGATTATCATTCGAATGTTGCTTTTATCATGAAGCCCATTAATGAGTTTTTTAATCTTTTAGAACATAGAACTAATGATAAAGCAGAGTTTCATCGCTCACTTGGAAATACTCTTCTCATTACGGCCTTTTTATTTGTAATACTATTTATCTGCGCGGTAGCTTTTTACGTTTATTCTATAAGAAAGGCCTTAGCGCAAATGACAATGGAATTGAATCACTCTGTTATTGAAACAGAGAAATTAATCAATGAGTCACTAAAACAAGCGGATGAGTTAAATGACCTGAGTAATTCAGAAGCAGCTGCCATTCAAGAAACAAGCGCTGCCAGTGAAGAAATTAAAACGATGGTTAGTAATTCGATTGAAAGGGTAAAAGTATCAACTGATAAAACACAGGTGAATTATAAAATTGCGGAAGAAGCAACTTCTGTGAACGTTGAACTCATTAGAGCAATGAACTTAATCCAAGAAAAGAATCAAAACTTCATTGATACAATTCAAACTTCTAATAAATCGATTACAGAAGTTTTCAATAGCTTCATCGGAGAAGTTACTGATAAAACAAAAGTGATAAATGACATCGTATTTCAAACGAAGCTTCTCTCTTTTAATGCTTCCGTTGAAGCGGCCAGAGCAGGGGATCATGGTAAAGGGTTCGCGGTAGTTGCAGAAGAAGTCGGAAGTCTGGCAACGAATAGTGGTAAGGCCGCTCACGAGATTAATGACATGGTTGTGGTTCGTGATAAAGAGATCAGGGATAATTTAGATTCCACATCAAATATGGTTGAAAGCTCAATCAAAGAGACCGTATATAATGTTGAAAATGGAATATCAAAATCGAATGAGAGTACTAATATTTTAAAGAGAATCTTAGAAAACTCTCGAGAGGTTAATGATATTGCAAATGAAATTTTTGAAGCGGCAAAAGAACAAGGGCTGGGAATAGAAAATATCAATGAGGCCATGAATCAGCTTACAGATATTAATAGACAGAATAATATCAAAGCTCAAACGATAAAAGATATTTCTGGTCGATTAAAAAGCCAGGCCAATAAGGTATCGACACTAACAAGAGATATTAGGGCCGTCGTAATAGGCAACGAAAAGAAAGTATCTTAAGTCAATTAAAACGGGATGCCGATATGAATCGAATGTATTGTCGGCACCCAAATATCATCCTGAGGATTCCTATAAGGAGTCCTCAACCCATAACTAAAATGAAAATGTCTAAACTCAATTCTCGGCAGAAATGTTAAAAACTGATTATCCATTTTAAAAATTGTTGAAACCGGTATATGACCTTGATAGGCGATATTCGTTCCAAGATAGAGCGACTCTGCTATTGTATGACGTTTTCTGTAGTGGGCCCCTAGAAACGGAGTGAATTTAAATGCTCCTGTAGAATCATTTTTGAAATCATAACGAGTGTGGAGAAAGGGAGTGTTTCCAATTCTACTTTCCTTAGAACCCGAGGCCTTCATGAGTTTTAAATCCCAAAGATCAATTATGAGAGCGTACTTTTCGTTCTCCCTCTTATATGAAAAATCCACAGAGTATGAATTGTCTTCGTCTTTCAGCTCACTCGTTTCGACTAACGATCCACCTGTGGCGATAGAAGTGGCATCTTTTGAAATGAAAAGATCAGAGACACTTTTTTTGTAAAGGGCCACTTGTAGTGATTCGTTAAAACGATTTTTCCACAAAAGTGTGCTGGCAACACCATAGCGAATTTCTTTATTGAGATAAATATCAGCATTAGGATTTGTTCCATCGACTTTATTGGCCACTGTGACAAGCCCACCTAAGGTTCCAGAAGCAAAGAGTGATGGCAAGAAAGTAAAGCGTGAATATTTAAAACTTGGTAGAGGAATATTCAACTCAAGTCCAATATCAATGAACTTTTCAGTGTTAATATTCTTATTCAAAATAGAAAGGACATTTGTCGTTTTTTGAGAACTCGATGTGCTACTGTCGGTACCTGATTTAATATCTCCGATAAGGTCTTTAAGACCAGAGCTTATATTTGTACGCATCTTAAAATAATCTTGATGGGGGCCATTGAAAAAGAGATTATCAGTCAATGAGCGATCTCTTAATAGAATATAGCGACCAATACTATTTCTTGTTGTGCTTGCAGCATCAGTGGCAAAGGATAGTAAAATAGCAGTCAAAATGGTAAATTGTTTCATATAAATAGTATAGTTTTAGCAATTCGATGTAACAAAGGGCAAAAAGTGATCATCTATAACAGCAAAATGGATCAACGTTTTACTGATTTTGGAATTGAGATTCCTATTGTGGATGATCGCAGTTCAAAGGTTGTCGATGCTCTTGGAATAGCTTCTACAAATACTGATAACTTTTCTTCAATCACTAAAGAAGATCTTCTTTTGGCCCATACTGAAAATTACATATCTGGGCTTTTTGATAAGGATAGGCTTGAGCTTCTTTTGATGGAGGCCTATGAGTTAGTTCGTGCTGATGGTACGTATCACCGATATAATCCGACAAGTGCAAAATTTCCTTTAAGTGAGCTTAGGGACCGCGTGTTGATGCAATGTGGAGGAAGTCACTATGCTATGAAGAGTGCTCTGGATAAAGGCGCCACTTACTTTTTAGGCGGAGGCATGCACCATGCAATGAGTTTTGGTGGACGCGGTTTTTGCCTTGTGAATGATATTGTGATTGGTATTAGAAAATTGCAAAAGGATAAAAAAATTAAAAAGGCCTTAGTTGTCGATGTTGATGCTCACAAAGGAGATGGTACGGCCCAATTGTGCTTTGGTGATGAAACCATCTATACGATAAGTCTACATATGAAGCGTGGCTGGCCATTGGATGACGCTAGCGAAGGAGACCCATGGCTTATTCCAAGTGATATGGATGTTGAATTTGATGTTGGTGAAGAGGGGTCCTATTTAACGAAACTGGCGGCCGCACTGAAGAAGGCCTGTGAAGAGCATGAATTTGATCTTGTTGTGATTGCCGATGGTGCAGACCCCTACGAACACGATGAATTGGAAAGTGCTTCTTTGATTCAACTTACGAAAGAGCAAATGCTGGCCCGTGATTTAATACTATTTGATTTTTTTAAGACAAAAAAAATCCCCCAGTGTTATTTGATGGCCGGGGGATATGGTAAAAGAAGCTATGAAATTTATGAACAATTTATAAAGGAAAGATTCCTCTAGTTTTTAACTTCGTCAATTTCGTGAGCTAGAGTTCTCTTAATTGGTCTGAAGTATGTGCGTGGAGAGTATTGAAGAAGATCAGATACTTTCGTCATATATACACAGGCATACTTCTCAACTTGATCAGCAAGACGGCTCTCTTCAAGACCAGCTCTCATAAGCTCTCCCCAATATGGGTTGAAATGCTGACGGTATTTCTCAAGAAGTTCAGAAATCTTTGAGTTCACTTTATCGATTTCCATGTAGCACTTATTTACTTCATCTTTATCAATTGTCGCACCCTCATTCTTTTGAAGATCGAGAGTATTAAGAAGATGTTCAAGATCTTCTTTTTTATCCATAAGAACATCGATTTCTTTTTGAATAGGACGGCTATTGTGAATGGCCTCAATCTCAGTTTCTAGAGGATCAAGTATTAGGGCCGTTCTCCAGTTAAATGTCTTTTTAATTGAAAGAACGTCACCGTAAATATGATCTCCAAGATAAAGGATTTCATCACCATCAAGACCTAGGTCTTTTTCAAGTTTTCCTGCCCATCCACCTTGGTATACACCTGGAACGATTTTTCCTTCTAGGTTACTCATAAGTTCAGTCTTAGGATCAACGATTAAGAAGTCGTTTTGGTAAGTGAAAAAGCGGGGCTTTCTCGCCATTACAGATACGATTTCAAAAAGCTCTGACCAGTGTTTATGTTCTTTTAGGAAAGGCGTAATAGTGTAATCAAGAAGAAGCTTACAATAGTGAAACTCTGAGTTCGTAATGACGATAAGTTTTTTCCCAAAACGCTTAAAACGCTCAAGAAGCATAACAAGCTCTGGGTCTTGGATAATGTAATCGCTGATATTGTCGCGAACTTTATTTTTAATAGAGCCGTCAGAGTGACAAATATCAATGGCCTCTTTGATATCGTGAGCAAGTGTTTCGTAATCTGGGATATCGAAACCTTGTTCTTTCATATCAACGAGCTGTGAGTAGATGATACCATTTGATACAGAAAAGTTTGTATCAAGGGATTGAATCATCTTGTCGTTTAGATCAATAACTTGGTTACCGTAAACTTGTTGTTGAACTTTGAAAGGGATATCTTTTGTTCCGTGACGTGCAATCTTTACTTTGCCGTAACGATTTGTCTGAAGAAGATTTCCTCTCATCTTATCAATACAAAGACCTTGAATAACAAGATTAAAATCAAAAGGTAGGTCTAGAAGTTCTTTTGGATAACCTTTTACTTCAACCATTTTGATTAAAGTTTCTTTGTGGGCAAGACGCTCGAAGTTTTCTGTTTTATAGCGAACTAGCGTATAGTCCATATCAAAGCCGATTGCTTTGATTTTTTTCATGTTTAATGTTCTGTTTACAAAAACTCTCAATTTTTACTCCTTAAAAAATGACTCCCAAAAACTCTATTCATTTTGGGGAGAAAGACTAGTTTATCAATCTGCGTGCTTTCTAGTCAAATGTTTAACACACTCATAAATTCTGGCCAAGCAGAGTTTTCCTTATGTAAGATAAAGCTAATCTAAATTTTAAGAGGAACTTATGAAAAACCTTGTCAAATTTCTGTTCATTTTTTCTTACGTTAGTATTTTTCCTAACTTGGCGCAAACTTTCGCTAAGACACCTAGCGAAAAAGGTTTAGAGATCGCTAAGATAATGCAAGAGCGCTCTGAAGGTTATAAAGGAGAAATAAGCTCTATGACAATGACCTTAATTAACGCACATAAAGAAAAAATCGAAAGAAAGATGACTGGCAAGGTGCTTGAAATCCAAGGTGACGGCGATTGGAGTTTATCAGAGTTTCTAAGCCCGTTGGATGTTAAAGGTACAAAGATGCTTACGTGGTCTTTTAAAAATGAAAGCGATAAGCAGTGGTTGTATCTTCCGGCCATAAAAAGGGTGAAAAGAATTAGCTCATCATCTCGCTATTCTTCTTTTATGGGGAGTGAATTCAGTTATGAGGATTTAGGAAGTCAGGATATTGAAAAGTATAACTTCACTTGGCTTCGCGATGAAGGTAAAAATCACGTTGTCCAGCGAGTGTCTAAGGAAGAGAGTGGTTATTCGAAGCAAATAATCTATGTAGATCAAAAAAATTATTCTGTTAGAAAAATAGAATACTTTGATCGCAAAAATGAACTTCTAAAAATTTCTGAGTTTTTTGAATTTAAAGATTACAAAGTTGGAGCAAAGACTTTTCATAAGGCCAATAGAATTACAATGAAGAATGTTCAGACTCAAAAAGAATCAATTTTTGAGTGGAGTGATAGAAAAGTTGGAGTAAATATTTCCAAGAGTGAATTAACTGAGAAGGCCTTAAAATAATGAACAAGTTTTTTCATATAACTCTTTTTGCGGTATTTTTAGCAAACAGCGCCATTGCAGATTTAGGCGGTGAAATTAGTTTTGAGAATCGCTATTTTCCCAAAAATGTTGCCAATTCTACGGGGACTGAAAAAGAAGATTATAACCTTTCGGCCTATGGGCGTTTTTATCTTGAGAACACAAATGAAAACTTTTCTTATAAGTTAAGTGCCTTTGGCCGATTTGATGCTCTCGATGAAAAACGTCGCTTTTTTTCGATTGAAGATTTGTATCTTGAAAAAAGTTTTTCTGAAGTAATGAAACTTTCTCTTGGTTACAAAGTTTATAACTTCTCAGTTCTTGAAATATTTCATCCAACAGATATTTTAAATTCACGCAACTTTGATGGTGATTTTGAACGTCTAGAAAAAAGAGGAGAGATGTCTTTAGAGTATGGTCTCTATTCTCTCACTTCTTCGTTGAGCTTCTACTACTTTCCTCTTGTCGAAAAAAATATTTATCCAGGGGCCAAGTCTCGTTTTGGTTATGATCGTACATTTGACACCTATAAAGTGGCCACTGAAGATGAGATCATTACCAATAAGAGATTTCATCCTCAATATGGTGTTAAGGCAAATACAAAAATTTCTGATTTTGATTTAAGCTTTTTCTACTTCAAGCATATTGACCGCAATCATCCTTTATTTCTTTTTGATGATTACATCACTTCTCCCATGCTACTGCCAAAAAACTCAAAGGCCATTGTGCCTCACTTATATGAGGTTCAAGATTATGGATTTTCTCTTGTCGGGGAAATCTCTGGTACTTTGCTGAAATTTGAAAGTGTTTATCACGATTTTTCTAAACCTAAAGAGGCCCTTCTCTACGATGGGGCACGATTTTTGTTGTTTGCTCCAGAGAACTATATGGAAGGGGCCCTTGGACTCGAATATCTTATTTCTCTAGAAAATGGTCATGATGTCACTCTATTTGCAGAGTGGCAGAAAATTATTTTTGAGAAAAATTCATATCAAAAAATGGCCATTCCTTTTCAAGATGATTTGGCGCTAGGCTTTCGATACGCTCTCAACGATATTGCGGGAACTGAGTTCTATACATTTATTCTTGGTGATCTTTCTGGGAGAGAAGAGGGTGTTGTGTCGACCAAATTCTCAAGGCGCTTTAATGAGAGAATTCGTTATGAAGTTGCTGGCAGATATATTTGGGCCCAAGAGACAGATAACTTTGGTCTAAGGGCCCTTAAGGACGATCATTATCTCAGTTTTAATCTGAGATATTTCTATTAATTATTCGCCGTAAATATTGTAGATCTTCTCAACTTTACAGTTGCTTGGGTTTACAATAATTGCGTCGATAAAATAACCGCTGTAAAAAGATCCGTGACCTTCATAAACGATTTTGTCTGCATCAAATGTTGTCACAACATTTCCGAAAGTATTAAGAAGTGGATTTCCTGCAAGAAGAACTTCTCCTGATCTGATCTCTTTTGGACGATCTGATCTTGAACCATTGTACTCATAGAAACGAGCAACTTTACTTTCGCATTGTAGCGCTCTCTCGTTAAGATCAAGTGCCATAGTGTTTAGTGAAGTTAGCATAAGAGTCATAAGAAGTGCTTTCATTCATTCTCCAATGTTTTTGATGTTGGCCAACTTATACTGATCGCTCCTAAGTCCGTCAAATTAGGATCGTGTTGGCCGAAAATTATTCTTTTTTATTAGAAAAATGTTGTCAAAGCTCAGAGATTTCAGTAATTTCTTAAGACCAATTCAATAAGGGCTCTTAGCTCAGCTGGGAGAGCGCTACGCTGGCAGCGTAGAGGTCAGCGGTTCGATCCCGCTAGGGTCCACCATTTTTTAGGTACTATGACCTAAATTCAGAATAGTCTTATTTAATCCAAAGATACTTCAATTTTTGAATTAATTTCCCTCAGCATTCGTATGAATTTTTCCAAATCTCGTGGAGAAATAACCAACCTGTCGTAATTTTCAAATGTGATTGCAATTCGATCAAGCGAGAGAGCTGGCGCAGAAAGAATGGTCTTGGTTTTTCTAATCTCTTTGATCTCGGCAATCGAGAATGAGCTTTTTAAAAAAAGTGCCGTGATGATCAGCTTATCATTTTGAATAGAGTAGGAAGTCCCTAAATAGGCCGTATATATTAAAGCGCTATAGATGATAAAAGTAATAATCCCACCGTAGTTAATAGTATTTGCTTCTACGTATTTTTTCCCAACTTCATAGAGGAAGTAGAGAGCTGGTGTGAGAATTACGATTAGAATGGAATAGTCTATTTTGCTTTTGAATTTCATTTTCTACTCTTTTGGTATGAGAGTTAAGAAATCTTGATCTAAAATGTGTCGGATCAAAATACTAAGTAGATTATAACAAGAATTGTAGTCGATGTTATAGAATTATCATGAAGGGATGATTTGTTTTAGTGTATTTGGTATCGAATTGGAATTTTTCAAAAAAAAAGTTAGATTAGTTTGTTTTTAATCTCATTTTTTCATGAAATACATCGAACCCATTCTTTTGATAGAACTTTTTTGCAATTTGATTAAAGGTCCAAACTGTTATTGTTAATAATGATATATTTTCAGACTTAGAAAAAAGTATTATATCTTGAATCATTTGTTCACCGAGTCCTTTGCCTTGAAACTCTTTTCCAATACCAAAATGGTGAATATATAATTCTCGTGTTTTGTATCTATAATAATTTTCTTCTTTGTCTAAAATTTCGTACATATAATAGCCAATTACTTTATTATTTAAAAATGCTAATCGAACTTTTCTCTTTGGATCATTCATGATTTTCTCATATTCATGAACAGTGATTATTTCTTTTGAGGGTTTGAAAATTTCAGGTTCTGCTTTATAATGAATCTCTTGAATTTCTCTATTTAACGTAGAGAATTCTTGATAATCAGTACTTTTAAGATTTCTATATTCCATATTTTTCTACTGAAATTGAATTGCTTGATTAAGTTAATTTCTTGATTACAATTAGTTTATGATGAACACAATTATTAGAAAAGCAAAACCTGGTGAAGAAGCCCAGATCCATGAAGCCCATATGAGATCAATTCGTGAAATTTGCGTAATAGATCATGGGGAGGAAGAGATAAGAGGATGGGGATATCGTCCTCTTGGAGATCGTTGGGTGAGGGCTATTCAGGAAGAAGATGTTTGGGTCATTGATAGTAATTCATCCATACTTGGTTTGGGACATATTGTCTTTCTTCGAAATGAAAATGAGGAATATGGATATATTAATGCTCTCTATTTAACTCCTGAGATCATCGGCCAGGGATTTGCCAAGATTCTTCTGCTCGAAATGATTAACTTTGCTAAAAATAGAGGTGTTCACACAATTGAATTAGGTTCTACGATTACAGCTTACAATTTTTATAAAAAAATGGGTTTTGTAGACAATGGTGGGGAGAGGTTTGTAAACATAGGTGGTTATCCTGTAAGATCATATCCTATGATTTTACATTTAATTTAGTGTTTTGCCTGCCGTTTTAGCATTATTGAACTATGTTCTATTTATTTAAGAACGATGACCTTGTTTTAATTTATTGCAGATCTATATTGAGGTCATTGTTCCGAATTGGTAGAAAATATATATTATGAGTGTAAGCATCCAAACATATGTGAAAATTTCTAGTGATTACTCCTATGCATTATCCGTCAAAGAAGTTAGGCGCAATACTGTCGTCTATGAATATAATGAGGATTACGCAAAAAACTTTATACTTTTTGAAGATGCTAAGAGTATACCGCAACATTATATTTATGAATATTTAGAAGGAGCAATTGTCTTTATGGTTGATGGCGTAAGGGTGTTGGATTTTCGAAATACCGAACAACTCGATGTTTTGTGGTTATTCCTAATAGATGGTATTTTATCAAGAGGATCTTTTGATGTATTCGAATATTCTTTTGGAGAGACTAATGGAGTTTTAAAGCTTAATAAAAAAGATGATATGATTAGCTTTTATTTTGATGGTGAATTTAGGGCTTCTTGTAATTTTAAAGTATTCCTAAATAAGTTTATAGTTGAAGGTGAAAAGTTTTTGAAATTGTTTTCTTTGCATCGACCAAATTATGACAGGATGAAGTTTATTGATAAGAGACTAAAATTGATCAATAAAATAAAGGAGCAGACGTTTTTAAATTTATTTTAAAGATTCTTTTGTTGCCCCTGTTAAATACATATTTAAGAGGGTGATTCCATTTGGGTCTTTACGGTTCTAGCGGGAATGAGAAGCGTCGAACTCATGGCCTTGAATGGGGTGACATCGACGACGAGAACGTCGTAATGAGCGACATATGCTCCCTCAATTTCAGGAATGGAAAAATCGCCAAGGAGGAAGATTTTAAGAATGTTTCTTGAGCGAATTGGGATAAGAAAAGAAGTCGTATTCCATGCGCTCAGAGCTTGCTTTGCCACCCACTTACTTTCAACTGGCGTTGAGCCTTTGAAGGTCATGAGAATGGGGGGATGGAGTGTTCTTAAGACCTTTCAAATCTACCTCAGAATGTCTGGGGTGGATGTTCGAGGCGTGGCTGAGGCGTTGGACGTATTGCCGTCTGAAAATAATATAAAGAATGTACTTACTTTATATTGTTAGTGATTTAGAATGGGTTTGTATTAAATGCAAATCCATTTTTTTTTAATTTCTTTTAGATAGGGGATCATTATGAAGATTAAAATATTATTTTTTATCCTTTTTTTGTTTTTTTCTAGTTCTAGCTTTTCAAAAGAAGTAAAAAATAACTTCTTTGGTTTGTGGAAGGTGTGCTTTACAGACTTTTCATCCAAAGATGTTGAAGTGTGCAAAACTGTTCCAGAAGGAGTGATAAAGGATATCAATTTTGAAAAAATTTCTTGCGATGTCTCAAATGGATGGGGAGCAACTCATGTAGCAACTGGAAAGGCTACTTATTTTAGGTCAATTGGTTGTTATAGAAGTAAAAATGACGTGGTTGCAAACATATCTGTAAGCTGTATGAAGGGTGAAAAAAATCAGAATTCACTCATAATCTCTAGTAAAAGCTCAAAGGATCGATTCATTATATTTATAAAATGTGAAAGTGTTTAATTCCATAGATTTAAAATTTTATCAAAAACTCACTATGTATTGATTTTAAGATAATCTTTTCATAGTTTCTAACTGATTGTATTTAAAAGCTTAATTAGAACCTTTAACAATTCTAACTTACACAATCTAAGTTTTGGATCAGTTTTAAATGATAGTAATTTCAATTAAATAGATGATCTTGCTTTTTGTGTGCATAAAAAATGCAAATAAAACGCATGAAAGGTTTAATAAATGTGCTATAATAGTCGATAAGAACTCCAATGGAGGAGAAGTTATGGCATTACAATTTTCAACAGCACCTATCTATGAGGGTTCTGAATTATCTCTACCTAAGCTTGTAGATGCATTTGGAATTACAAGAGACCTTTTTTCTGAGATTTCAGGGGTCAGTAAAAGCCTATTAAGTAGGAAGGGGCCTGTTTCATCTTCAACAAGAGTGAAGCTAAGTGAACTCGTAACTATTTATACTGTCCTTTGGAAATTACTTGAAGGTGATGAAGCTAAAATTAAAAGATGGCTTCATGAGTCTCAAGATCAATACTGGGGACTTAGCCCTATACAGTTTATGAAAATAGATAAAAAAAATGCGCAAGCTGTTTTAAGGAACCTACAGGAAATTAAATACGGTGAGGCGATGGGAGCATGAGCAAGCCTTCGCAAAGAGAATTTGTGAGAGATGTGCTTAAAGCTTTTTCTCAAGAAAAGACGCAACAAGAGAAGACAATAGCAAAGGCTTTGTCTGAAATACAGTCAAGAAGCAAAGATATTGAATCTTTGTTTGAGACCATGGCTGAAAAATCCAAAGAGAAACTTTCAGGCGCTAGCAGCATTAGTATTAAAGATTCCAATTGGGTAAGAGCTGTTTCATTTGATTATTCTAAAGAGCCACTTAGTTTTACAGGCTCACTCTTAAGTGATTCTAGATTTGGGACTCGAGGTCAACCCACAATTTACTTAGGCGAGAGTCAAGACGTGGCCTTGAATGAAGTTCAGTTCCCAAATTATTTTAATGCGACTACTGTTTTTGGCGTTAATGTTAAACTTCAATTGGTGCTGGACCTATCAGACACTAAAAAATTATCAACCAACTACAAAATTGATAAAACTCTTTTTCATGAAGAATGGAAGAAGTTTAATAACATCGATATTAAATTCTATACTCAATATCTTTCAGATGTTTTGAGAGTTCTTCCGATTGAAGGCTTTTTATACGAATCAGTTCGGTCAAAAGGGAATAAGTGCTTGTGTATATTCCCTGATAAACTTGTAAAGGGCTCAAGCTTGCAAATCGTTGGGAATTATAAAGAGATTCCCGAAGAGAAAATGCAGTTACTTGGAGCTATTTAAAATCTCTCTTCATCTCTGTAGTTTGCTATGTAAGGCTATATTTATAGATAGGTGGCCGGAATTAAAGGCTTTTAGTTCTTTCCACCATTTCTACTTTGGAAACGAGGTAGAGCAATCTTCATCCAATTTTTATTTCAAGTTTTTAGAGAGAAAGCTCTGTTCTAACGAGGACTCAGCCGATTCCCTTGGCCGATAATTATAAATATTTTGAGCTAAAGACAATATTTTTCAAGTCTGAAAAATTCTATATAATCAAGCGTTTATGGCTTAATGTTAATTTCATTATTCCAAATTCTCTAGTTTTTTAATTAAATTTATGTATCGCGCCACGGGCCTGTGCGTTATATCTGCCACATCAACAGATAACAACTAGGTTTTAAAAACACCTTATTCAAATGGAGAATAGAAAATGAAAAACTTACTACTAGGCCTAACACTACTTTCATCAATCATTATGTCGGCCGAAGCTTCGATGATGTACATTCAAGTGGACAAAAAATTAGAAAGTGGAAATGGTATTACAACTTTCATCAACCCTAAAATTGTGATCGAAGATAAAGCTTATTTTCTTGGTACTCAAAGTTTGGGAGGAGAGCAATTAGTTTATAGAGTGGCAGATGAAATTTGTGCAGCTCTTGGATATAAGACTCTTGTTAGCTATAGAGCATATATGCTGGGCGAAGAGCATGAATTTTATGCTCATATGAAGAATACAATATTCGATACGCAAGTTAATTCAGGTCCGTACAACTACCAGAAGTATATTGGTAAAGTTTCATGTGTGAATAGACCAGCTCTAGAAGTAGAAATTAATAATTAAATATATGCAGAACAAGTACCATGGCCTAGAATTCAGCTGAATTGAGGTCATGGTACTAATATATCGCTTCATCTTTTTAACTTGCTAGAAATACATTCATTAAATTTTTTTGAATAAATTTTGGTACTTTTTAGACAAAAAGTGTTCAGAGATGTTCATACAATTAACAGACGATTCTTCTTTTGTGTTGTAGCGTCAGCTTTTTACAAAAAGGGAGAGTATATGAAATTATTTTTACTTGTAGTTATTTTGCTTTTTTCAAATCAGTCCATGTCACAAGCTTTAGGAAATGGAATCTCAGATGAGAAGTACTTAGCTTGTGCAAATATTGGCTATATTGGATCGGATATCGAAGCATGTTTATTTAGCAATGCATCTGTTGAGAAGATTAACCTTTGTGGTGCTATTGGATACGATAATGCAGGTGGTGTTAATAGATGTATTAATTCTAATGCAACTATTGAAAAAATACAGGCATGCAGAAGTATCGGCTTTGGT
>NZ_AUNE01000012.1 GCF_000447755.1 Bacteriovorax sp. BSW11_IV
GCGCTGTGACAACTTCTGGGTGCTTTTGTGCGTAGGCAAGTGATAGAGTAGAGCCCCAGCTTCCACCGAAAACGGCCCACTTATCAATATTGAGGTAAGTTCTAATTTTTTCGATATCGTTGATTAAATCCCAAGTTGTATTTTCTTCAAGGACAGCAAAGGGTTTACTTTTTCCACAACCTCTTTGATCAAAAAGAATGATGCGATATTTCTCTGGATTGAAATAGCGTCTGTGAGTTGCGTTTACGCCGCCTCCTGGACCACCATGCAGGAAAACGACTGGAGTTCCATTTGGATTTCCACATTCTTCGAAATAAATTTCGTGAATATTAGAAACTTTTAACATCTCTTGATTGTAGGGAGTAATTTCTGGATACAGTTCTCTCATGATAACCTCTATTAAAATATAAAATTCAATCCTAATTGAAATTGGTTGAAGTTTGCTCCTACTGCAGTTTTGATCTGGGAGCGCACTTCAAGACTTGAACTAAGCTCTTTTGCCAATTCGATATCAGCGTAGGGGTATTTTATCATGCGCTCTTTATTTGTCATCAGATACTCATATCCTAAAAGCGCCTTTACATTAATGATCTTTTTATAAACAAATCCTAGTTCAGGTATAAATTTGAAATGGAGTTGTCCTTCAAGAGATTTCTGATAACTAAGATCACTCGAAATAGTGAAAAATGATCTTAATTTCTTTGTGAAATTTTCGAAGGCCATCCCTGCGCCTAATGTTAAATTTGGGGCCAGAGGTTCTGAGTGAAAGAATCCTCTGCTTGCGCCCATTTTCCACAACCATGCAGGAGTGAATTTATTATTGCTAGGCTCAATAGAGAAAACATCTACCAGATAGAAGTCTTGGAGTTTGATGTTTTTTTCATCATAGTAAAAAGTCATTTTCAAAAGATCGAGTTTTGAAAAAGCAATATGTCCAACATCATTGTTTAATTCATCATGCCAACCCATGCGAAACGATAAACTATGGAATTGTTTTTTGTTTTTTAGGCCACCCATTATTTTTAGGGCCTTTGTTTTATGGGCGAGATGTGGAGGTGTGTAGTTTATTTTTTTCTCGATGACTTTTCCGGATGCTTCTTTGGATCTTTTAACCAGAAGCTTATGGTAAAGAGTTTCATCGCTTTCACTAAGTGTGCCCATCGCAGAGTATTTTTTCAATTTTAAGGCATGCACGGCGCTCTCAAGTGTTTTTGTATTCGTTTTCACATCAACACCTGAAAGAAGCATTTCTAATTGATTTTTTTCTTCTGGTGAAAGCTCATTTAAGTATTGCTCCATTTGAGTTCTAAGTGAGGGACGCGCTTTTTTGAAATGGGCCTTATTCTTTTCTACCAGTACTTTTAAGGTATCAATTGGAGAGACATAGAACGGGAGTTCATTTAAAAAACTATTATCAGGGGCCGCACCTTCTAGAAGAGCTAGAATTTGAAAAGAGCAATTTTCATCAAAAAAATAATAATCTGAGTAACCAACGTTTTCCATTTCCCAAACAAGGGATAAGAGTCGGTCAATTTCTTTTTCATTGAAATCGAGATTATATTCGAAGATATCGCGATTTTCATAATTGTTGTATTCGTTGATTTTTAAGTAGTAGGGCATAAGTGAGTAGTGACCTTCATACATGCCAAATACTCCAAAAATTGCAAACTCTATCCCACCATCACTTCCAGTTGTTGCAGCATAATTTAGTCCATAGTCTAAGAGGTCACTGGCCCCTTGATCTTGATTTTTTTTGTTATTGATACGAAGAAAAGTATGACCAAAAATACTCGCAGGATTATTGGGATATGATGAAGCAAAAATCAGTGAAATATCTTTTGCGTTAAGGGCCTTAATCCAGGTTTCATAATCTGTACAAGGACCGTAATCAGGTAATTTGAAAGCATCTTTTAGAATTTTGTAGCGGCCAGTAAAAGTACAATGTGCTTTATGTTTTAGCTTGCCAAAAGTCTGATTACTTTTGAAAGCTTCAATTGTTGCCACGAGTTCTCTTTCAGGATTTGTTTTTCCATCAGGGGCAAGGAAAAACGTACTGGCGTCAATTCTACTTTTATAACCAAAGATAGTCTTTTCGTACTGAAGGGCCTTAAGCCATGAATCGGATTTTGAAAATTCAGAGAGTGAAATGGCCCAAGAATTTTGGGCCATAAAGAAAAAATTAAATAACAGCGTACTCGCAAGTATTTTTAAGAGTTGCATTTTGATTAATCACGCTCTTTACATTGTTAAGCATTTTAGCTGGTGTTGTTGTATCTGCTTTAAAGATAGTTTCATATTGAGATTTTGTCACATCATTAAAAAGTTTTTGATCTGACATTTCACAGCCCAAAGTTGCAGCGAATGCTTCTAGGTATTCACCTTCTCCCATGGCCATTTCCATTCTCAAATTTTCCATATTTGCCTCAGCGTAATAAACTGGGGCCATATCTCTTTTCACGATTGAGTGTTGTGTACATCCACTTGTTCCAGTTGTGATACCGAAAAGCTGAGAAGAGAACGATGCATTTGTTGTTGCTCTAAAAAGAGCAGAAACAATAGAATTTTTCTTCCAAATTAGACTACCAAGTCCACAACCTACAGAGCTATCTGCAAGTGTGTTCAGAGAAAGTAGAGCAATAGTTGCAATCAATAGTTTTTTCATTGTGGCCCTCCATGGACAAAATAATTTACATTTAGCTTACATGAGTCCTTGTAAAGCTTCAAATATTTAAGCTTGCCGTGCGCGTTATTGTCAATGAGGAGGACTTTTCATATTCTGTGGGTCATTTTGAGAGAGGGGACAGATGCTAGGGTATTTACTGACGGCCGACTTTGAAGATCAAGGAAACCGACATCTTTTAAATTTTTTTGGTACCAGCGATAAAGGCCCATTTCGGATAGTAGTGGATAACTTTAGACCACTATTTTTCATTGAACGATCACATACCTCCCTTAGACTAACCACTCGCCATGAGAGAAAAGAAGTTAAACTTACGAACTTCAATGGCGTTGATGTGGATTGTCTTTATTTTGATACCCAAAGAGATCTTTATACAGCAAAAGATGAATTACAGGCCCAAGGAATTAGAACTTATGAGGCCGATGTCCGCTCTCCTGAGCGCTATTTAATGGAGAGATTTATCAATGCGTCTCTTTTCATTGAAGGGCAAGCTCAAATGATCGACGGGATTTTGACTTATAAAAATCCTGTGATGAAAAAGGCCAATTACAGACCGACTTTCAATGTGATGTCACTTGATATCGAAACTTCAATGGGCAATGATCTTTATTCTATAGGTATTCATCAAATTGGCGCCAAAGAAATCAAGAAAGTTTACATGGTGGGTGACTCTCACAGACAAGTGAATGAAGAGTTATACTTATTTCCCAGTGAGCGAGAATTGCTCATTCAGTTTAATAATGAATTTCTAGAAATTGATCCCGATATTATTGTGGGTTGGCATATTATTGGTTTTGATTTCCGTTTTCTAGAAGGAAAGTTTAAGCAATACAATCTTCCTTTTAATCTGGCCCGCGCTAACGGTAAATTTCAGATCTCAGAAAAAAAAGGAATGGGTTGGTTTTCAAAGGCCTGTGGTCGCGTTGTTATTGATGGCCCTCCTGCGCTTAGAAATGCATTTTATAGCTTTGATAATTTCAAACTCGAAACAGTGGCCCGAGAAGTTCTTGGTACAGGTAAAGACATTGCAAGTGGTGGCCCAGATAAAGTTGAAGAGATTACAAGACGTTTTCATGAAGATAAGGAATCACTTGCAAAATATAATCTTCTAGATTGTACTCTTGTTCTTGATATTTTCGCCAAGACAGGTCTAATTGATCTTATTGTTACAAGAACATTGCTTTCAGGAATGTTGATGGATCGAATAGGTGTTTCTACAGGTGCCTTTGATCATTTCATGCTACCAAGCATTCATCGCAAAGGTGTTGTCATTGGTAATGTTATAGATATTGAAAGACTTGTACATGCGGCCGGTGGACATGTGATGAGTCCAAAAGAAGGACTTCATGAACATGTTGTCGTGCTAGACTTTAAGAGTCTGTATCCTTCAATTATTCGCACATTTAAAATTGATCCTTATTCGCGCATTAAATCTAATGTAAATACTGTCACAACACCTGTTGGGATCTCATTTTCTAAAACGGAACATATTCTTCCTGATTTTATTGAAAACCTTTTTGAAAAAAGAAAAGAGGCCAAAATTAAAGGAGATGATTACTTATCTCAGGCCATTAAAATCTTAATGAATTCATTCTATGGAGTCATGGGCTCTGGAGGCTCTCGTTTTTATCATGCCGATCTTCCCACTGCAATTACTGGAACAGGGCAGTGGATTCTAAAAAATGCGATGAGCTTCTTAGAAGGCAAAGATTATGAAGTCGTCTATGGCGATACTGATTCTGTTTTTGTGAAACTTAAGTTTATTGATATCGGAAGAGTTCACGATAAAGCGAATCAGTTGGCAGAGTCTCTTAATAAATATTTTTCTGAAAAAATTATGAAAGAGTTCAGGGTGGAGTCTCATCTTGAAATTGAATACGAAAAATATTACCGAAAATTGTACTTCCCACCAGCTCGTTCCGGTGAAGGGGGAGCAAAAAAACGTTATGTAGGGCTCTTACAAAAATCTGTAGGAATAGAGAATATTCACTTCTCAGGAATGGAGTATGTGAGAAGCGATTGGACAAAGCTTGCTAAAAAGTTTCAAATGGAGCTTTATGAGAAGTTTTTTGCAGGAGTATCTGTCGATAGTTTTATAAAAGATTTTATTAAAGAGTTTAAAGAAAACCCAAACGTTAATGATCTCATTTATAAAAAACGACTAACTAAAAGTGCGGATGAGTATATAAAATCAATCCCACCCCATGTAAAGGCCGCAAAACTTCTCATTGAAAAAACTGGTCATACCAATTTAAAATCAATCCGATATGTTATTACTCGTAGAGGTCCTATTCCGATTGATTTTGAACCAAAAGATATTGATTACGATCACTATATTGAAAAACAAATTCGCCCCATAGCCGAAGATGTTTTAAAAATTTTAGAAAAAAGTTTTGACGATTTAACTCTTGGGGATCAACTAACCCTGTTTTAGTGAGAGCTTATGAAAAAAATGTATCACAAATGGCTTATTGTTTTTGGAACACTTGGTGTGCTGGCCTTGTTGATATATATATTTGAAATAAATGCTCTTCGCTATGTCTGCGATAAAGAAAATAACAACTCAGCATGCTTTTTACTTTATCAAAAACTTAAAGATGAGTCGCCACAAGAGGCCAATGAATACCTTAGCCGTTCTTGTAGTTTAGGCTATGAGCTTGCGTGTAAAGAATTAAAAAAATAATTTGAAGTTCACTCCAAATTGCATCTCACTAGGAAGTTGCATGGGCGAAACGATTTTTTTTGCATCAAGGCTATTCCATTCAACAGCATTAACGTCGTGGTATAAAGGAAATGCAAAGTTCGTTTCAACACTGACGGTATTATCCAGAGAATTTGAATAGAATTTTCTTTCTACACCTAATTGAACATTAAGAGTCTCACGTGTTCTTTCATTTTCATAAAAGCTTTCAGTAAAAACGCGAAGCGGTGTTGTCACTTGGACTTCGCCAGGCATGAGCAAAGGACTCACTTCATCAGAGAGAAAAGCAAAACTAGGTCTTAAAAAGAGTGAAAGGACGAGAATCAAAAAATTTGCCATATCTTTTTATAAGTCATGGGTAATCAATTGAAAACACAGATTTCATGACAATATATTCTGGCGGTGGCTTAAATAAATTTTCTACATTAAGTGCGCAAAACCACTTGAAATTAAAGAAAACTGTGCAGTCATGATGAAAGTTGTTCACAATAATACCGAAGAAGATATTTGAGGTGGATATTGATTCTTAGGGTGTTTTTTTGCACATTCTTATTTCTTTTATATTCCTGTGTGGTCGACAAGGGAACCATAAAAGTTTCAGGGTTTGGACAAGGGGTCTTTGGTGCAAAAACTCAAATGGATAAAGTCGCAGTTAGTTCAGTTCAAATCATCAACAATCAACTTCGTATCCATGGCACAGGTCTTATTGGTGCTAAAAATATCAAAATCCAATCAGATGCAGTTCTAGAAAATTTTTCTATAGAATCGATTTCAGATACTCTGATCGTCGCAAATGCGCTCAAGGTTATTAACTTCAAAGCACAAGCTCTCTTTAATTTAGTTATCAGCGACTCCTTTGGTGCTGCAACTTTTCCTATAACTTTTGAAATACAGGATGGGGCCGTTACAGCTGCTAAGCTTCATCATATGAACGCCAATGATGGCGACGTTTTAATTTTTAATGATTCGACCCAGAAATGGGAGCCACGTCCTTTATCAGGACTTTCTTATAAAGGGACATGGGATGCTTCATCAGATATAGAGCCAAGTGCATCTGCCACGGCAGGTGATTACTGGGTAACTTCTGTATCTGGTATAACAACTTTTGGAAGTGGTCTTTCTTTTTCATCCGGCGATTGGATTATTTTTAATGGAACTGATTGGCAGAAAGTGGCAAATACTTCAGATGTGGTTTCATTTAACGGTAGACAAGGAGTCGTTACACCAAGTGAAGGCGACTATTCAATAGACCAACTTTCAGATGTTGATACAAGCACTTCACCACCTAGTAATGGACAAGTTTTAAAATGGGATGGTTCTAAATGGGCGCCGGCCGTTGATAGTACAGGTGTCGCATCAGGTTCTGTTACAAGTGGCGATATAACTGATAATTCAATAACAGATGCCGATATCAATTCTAGTGCAAATATATCACAATCCAAGATACAAAACCTTTTAAGCGATCTCTCTTCTAAACTTTCTCTTACTGGTGGAACTCTTTCAGGTGCTCTCGATATGGGCGGAAACAATATTGGAAATATTGGAACTGTCGATGGCGTAGATATCCCAGCACTATCAACAAGTGTAACAAATAATACATCAAATATATCTATTAATGCAGGTGACATTTTAGCGCTACAAGGAAGTGCATCTTCGCTAGCAACAGATATTTCTAATCTTCAAAATAAAAACGTAGAGGCCATGAATACGGCGTGTAGTGATGGGCAGATTTTAGAGGCATCAGGTGGAAATTTTGTTTGTGCCAATATGTCAGCTACGGCCTCGAATTATTGGGTTCAATCAGGAAGTGATATCTACTATAACTCAGGTAATGTTGCTATTGGTGCA
Source organism: Bacteriovorax sp. BSW11_IV (assembly GCF_000447755.1). Lineage (GTDB taxonomy): Bacteria > Bdellovibrionota > Bacteriovoracia > Bacteriovoracales > Bacteriovoracaceae > BSW11-IV. The sequence goes on from NZ_AUNE01000012.1 coordinate 7,230, forward strand.
GCTACATCTGGTGTTAAAGTGGGAATTGGGGGAAGTTTATATAATAGTGCAGGTAATAAGCTTCATATTGTTAATACTAGTTCATCATCAATTATTGGGATTGGAGAAGATTCAAATAATTATGGTGAAATGTTTTGGAATGATCTTGGAAACTATATTGGTTTTTCTACTAAATCTGCGGGCACTTCATATTCAGGTGTTTTGGTAATAAAAGATGGCAAAGTTGGTATTGGAGATACGAATCCAAACGAAAAGCTAGATGTCGCAGGGAAAGTAAGGGCCACAGAGTTTTGTATTGGTGTCGATTGTGTTTCTGCATGGCCATCTGGTGGAGGCGCGAGTGGAACAGTCACCTCTATTTCTGCTGGAGTTGGCCTTACTGGCGGCACTATTACAACATCAGGAACTTTAGCCGTAGATGTTGGAGTTGCGGCGGGAAAAATTCCGCAACTTGATAGCTCAGGTAAATTACCTACAACTGTTGAAACTGATCCGAGCGTTTCAGCTTTTGCAAAAGCAGCTCTTCCGACATGCTTAGCAGGACAGGTTCTAAAATCCGATGGGACTTCTCTAACTTGTGTAAGCGATATTGATACTGATACTGACACAAACACGACTTACACAGCGGGCGGCGGTCTGTTGTTAACGTCAACAACATTTTCGATTGCAGCACAAGGAATTTTAGATACTAATTTATCCGGATTATCTTCAAGCTGTGCTAACGGTCAAATACTACTAACAAATGGTTTGGGCTCTTTTTCTTGTGGTGATTTGCAATGGGGAGAAAATCTTGGAGATCTCTTCTTCAATACTGGCTCTGTGACCATTGGGGGAACAACTGCTGATAGTAGTGCTATTTTTGATATTCAATCTAACTCAAAAGGGCTTCTTCCTCCTCGAATGACAACTGCGCAAAGAAATGCCATTTCATCACCTGCAGAAGGTTTGATGGTTTATGATTTAGATGAGAAGAAGTTGTATAATTTTTCAAATGGCGCATGGACCAGAGTGAACTCTGGTGCTTTGAACTTATCTTCTGTTACTCCATTATCCATGACCTTTTCTCCGGCGCCAATTGCTCTTTATAGCTTCGATGATAACACTTTAGATGCAAGTGGTTTATATGATGGTACTCCAACGTCGATCGGCTATATACCTGGGCGATTTAACAAAGCGGCCTACTTTGATGGAAGTACTTCCCGCATTGTTCTTCCAAACTCTTTGCAAACATTTTTTGGATCAGATTTTACTGCATCTGTTTGGGTTAAATTAAATACTAATTCTGGTTCTCAAACAATTTTCAACTTTAGAAACTCAGCCGCAGACAATTCATCATCAGATCGAAAAGCTGGTTTTTTAAATATTTCAAATGGTGAATGGCAGGTGACATATAAAGGTTCTTCCAATGGTTCACAAATTCAAAAAGAAGCAACATTTGGGCCGAATGTTGGAGAGTGGTATCACGTTGTCATTAGAAAAATGGGGAATGACTTCACTTTCTTTTTAAACGGTGAACTTGTTCCTGAACTGGGGGCAACAACTTCGGGAACAACAGCACTAACAAGTAATCTTTTGCAATTAGGAAGACATGCTTATTCTGGCGCAATTACGGGGTACTTAGATGGTGCTTTGGATGATTTTGCGATGTGGGATCAATCTTTAAGTGATGTTAAAATTGCAGAAATTTACAATATGGGAAAACTTCAAATTGCAAATGATGTACAGCTTGCTATTACAAGTAACAGTATTGGTACATCTCACATTGTAGATGGAGCAATTTCTAGCGACGATCTTGCAAGTGGCAGTGTTACTTTGGATAAAGTTGATTTTGCTAGCAATGATGGTATTAATATTCCTCAACTGACATCAGACCCGGTCTCAGGGATTGCAGGTCAAACTTACTTTAATACAACAACAAAAACATTGATGGTTCATGATGGTACAAGCTGGGTAGCGGTATCAAGTGCTGGTAGTGGAGTAACTTCTACAAATTTCTATGAGAGTACTTGGACAACTGTTGCCGCTTCAACCAAGTATACTTTTGCTCATGGCCTGAGTGAGGCGCCTTTAGTTGTTCAAGTTCTTGCAAAGAATAATACAACAGGCATCATTACAATGATGTCTCCGCAGTACGCTTATGGTTATAGCACATACGGTGGTCTGAATTCAGTATCATCTGATGCTACAAATGTTTATGTTAGAACTACAGCTGATCGGCTTGGAGCTTATTCTGATGCTGGCGCAGGTGGTAATATAGATTTTTCAAACTCAACAATTCGAGTTGTCGCATGGACAAAAAATGCTTTTGGAGGAGGGGCTTCTAGTGGAGGTTCTGGTAGTCCTTCTTCATGGGAAAATGTTCCATTGGCCGATACTTCAAGTTTTGATATTAATTGCGAGTATAGGTTTACTGCAGACTCTGTAGAGTATAAGGCGAATGCTGTAAGCCCTGATAAAATTCAATTCAATTCCAACACAATGAATTCTAATTCTACTTCTTCATTTATTTCAATTGCTAGCTCGAATAAAACGAGTGCGGCTTCACATCAAGATAACTGGTCTAATAATTCAATTGGAAGTGCTAAGACTGTAACAAACATTGTGAAGCGTTGTGGTGCAGTAACTGTATCAGAGATTGATAACCTTGGAAATCACACGGCCACAGAAAATCTTGATCTTGGTACAAATAAGTTGGTTGGAAATGGCGGCATATCGGGAATTGAAATCTCTGCATCTGGTAATGTGGGAATAGGGGTCTCTTCTCCTTCAGAAAGATTAGATGTAAATGGAAAAGTGAAAGGGACAGAGATCTGTATTGGGTCTGATTGTCGTGCTTCATGGCCAGTGATTCCTGCTGAGACTGATCCTACGGTGTCATCATTCGCAAAAACTGCTCTCCCAACTTGTGGCGCCGGTACTGTTTTAAAGTCAGATGGCACAAGCTTTAGTTGTGTTACTGATGTTGATACAACTTACAGCGCAGGTTCAGGCCTATCTTTAACAGGAACAACCTTTTCTGCAAATTTATCAGCGTCTAATATTCCTACTCTCGATGCCTCTAAAATTACAACTGGTTCTATGGCCACAGCAAGATTACCTGCATCTACAAGTTATTTAGGCAATTCTATAGAGTCTACAGAAATTACAGATGGAACAATTGCAGCAGCAGATCTCGCAAGTAGTTCAGTGACGACAGCAAAAATTGCCACTGGTGCAGTTACTTCTGCAAAACTAGGGTTAACGATAAAAGAATGTACCAGTTTTGGAACTTCAACTTGCACAGTGTATGGAAGTGTATATTTAGCAATGTGCCCAACGGGTTATTATGCCATGAGTGGAGGAGGGGCCTGTAATGTAAATCATTACATGCATGTTAATGGACCAACTGATGTTACTGCCATTTCCAATGGCTCTGGTTGGGCGGTTGGTTGTCGCAATAAAGCTGACAGTGCAGCCACCATTCCTGACTGGATCAGAGTAATTTGTGCTAAGTTTTAGTATTTAATAATTGCTTCTAAGTATTCTAGCAGGCATCATTTATTAATGAATGCTATTGCCAAAAAAGGACTGCATCTTTGTGATCTCTACAAAGACGCCTTCAAATTATTTTTTACAAAAAGAGGAACCAATCTTGCTGCCGCGAGTACGTTTTACCTTCTTTTAACTCTCATTCCTTTGGCGCTTTTAAGTTTTAAGATCGTAGGGCTTCTACTAGGAAATGTTCATGAAGTCTTGAATGAAACATTTGCCATTATAGGACGTTTTTTTCCCAATGCTATTCCTGAATTTTTGAATGGTATCAAAACGATGGTGATGAAGCCCTTGGATGCTAGTGGGGGAGTGACGACAATTAACATTTTCTTCTTGATGGTTTCAACATTCTCACTTTTTAATTCAATATGGTCGGGACTTTATTTTTTAACTGATAATAAAACACATGTGAGTTTAAAGAAGGCCATAAAGGATTTGCTCCTCGTGAGCTTTACTGTGAGTTTCTTGGGGATTTCTCTTGTTGTTCCTGGAGTTTTGAAATTCTTCCGTTTTCTTCTAACAAAAAATAGTGTTCTCGACATTATTGCTGAAATCGTTCCGCGCGGAGATGTTATTGTCCGCCTGTGGGTAAGTTCAAATTCTTTTTTCTTTTCACTCTTTGAAAGTGATCTTTTTTATGCAGCACTTCTTGTGATTTATATCACTTTTTTATTCCATTGGTTCTTCTCGAGGCACTTAAAATGGAAACAATCTTTCTTTGTTGCCACGTCATTTGTAATCTCACTATTAATTCTTAAAAGTCTTTTTTGGATTTATTTAAAATACGCAAGAGGCTCTCTGGCCGCTAATTATGGCGATTTCTATACTTTTGTCATTGGTGTTATGTGGCTTTATTTTGCAATGTGTTGCTTTTATCTCAGTCTTTGTCTTTGTCAGTCCTTTAAAAAAATTGCAGTCAAGAGTGAATAATAAGACTTCACTTGAGAAATTGTTCCAATCTCATTATGATCAAATTGTTTAAAGAACCTAATGGGAGACGAATTTGATTCGTGCATTAATTGACCTCTATATTCTTTTATTAATCGTTGACGTTATTCTGAGCTACCTTCCTCAATACAGAAATACTGTGTGGGGAGTGAAGGTGAGAAAGTTTGCAGATTTTACGTGTGCACCGATTAGAAGAATACTTCCTACTCACGATCTGCCTTTTGACTTTTCTCCGATGATTGTGATTTTGATTTTAAAGTTGCTCGAAGTTCTTTGGTAAGATATGCGACTTGTCATTCTGTGATCTGATTACTAAGATATTAGTAATGCATTCTATTGGATGGGAATGAAGGAACAAGAATGGACTCGAATCAAAACGAGATTGATTTTCTAGCAGGATTAACGCTGGAGTTATCTGATTCAATCAAAAATCGTACATACACTCCATCAAAGGAATTTGATGAAGACCTTATTGAATTTGAAAAATTCAAAGATTCATTTATTTTTGCTCCGATAGAAAACAATGGCCAGGATGAAGAAGTAGTGGGGCCAACTCTAGAAGAGTTAGAAGCACTATGCCTTGGTGTATTCGGATTCGAAGAAAATCATGAAGAAATAGTTGAAGAAGCTCCTGCAAGTTTTGAACCTGCAGTTCCTAGCTTTTTTACAACTTATGAAGACGTTCAAACTTTTGATATCGACTTTAAAATGCCAGATGAGGATGAAGAAGTTCTCAATGTCGAAGTCGAATTAGAATTTGAAGACCATAACGAGCAAGAAATTGTTGAACAAGTTGTAGAGGCCTTTGTAGAAGAAGAACCCTTTATCGATATTGTTCTCGATACGACGGCTCCTCTTGAAATGCCAGGGATTGCTTATAACGTTCTAGTTGGTGCAAGTACTTTCTGCGTTAAAGCACTCTGCTTAAAAGATCTTTCACGCTTTGAAATAAACGACAGCGTAAACTCGAGACTTAAGTTGGAAGAAGGCGATGAACCGCACTTTTTTGTAACAAATACTTGGGAAAGAGCTGAAGTTCTAGTTGATCAAATTGCTAATCGTCGCTTTACGAAACACGAAGATATGATTTGCAATATTGGTGACCCAGGCTTTAGCTGGTGGCTTGAAAAAAGAAGTAATGGCCTTAGTGTTTATTTCAAATCATACAAAGTTAATCGTGTTGACGAGGCCATTCGCCTTGGACCTATTGGAGATGTTCAAGTTGCTCTCATGAGGCTGTCTAAACTAGGTAAGGTATTCAAAAACTTTTTCCCAGTGAGTGAGTTTTCATGTGATGAAAATGCACTTCATTTTGCGACATCATTTGAAAATCAAGAGGCCATGAATAATCTCATTACTCTTTTTGAAAGAGGGGAGTTCCTCTTCAATCTTAATCAATTTCCTGATGATAAAGAGGCCCATACATTATTTCTCTACCTACAAGAACTCAGTGATGTGCGCGCTTGGTGGTTAGAGATTGATGAAATTGCCAATTCTTGATTGTTAAACTCGGAAATAAAAAGTTCTTGAGAATAATGAGACCTTTGATAAACTAATAATAAGTAACAGGATGTTACAAAACCAAAATAACAGGAAGTTATCGTTGGAATTCTCATTTAATCGTCCCCAAGGGGCACAGACGGCAAGTAGTGCGTCTGGAGCACCAACTAATCAATCTTCAAATGATTCGCTAGCAAGTGATAGGCTAAGAAAGGCCATCGAGCGCAATCGTGCAAAACAAATGATGCGCACAGGGGGAGCAACTCCTAGTGAAGGTGCAAGACCAAGCACGCAGACATCGATGGGTGCACGTCCACAACAGGCGCCGGGCCCAAGACCACAAACGATGGCACCACCTCCAGTTCCTCCGAAACAAACTATGGGGACAATGGGAATGGGAGCACCTAAGTCTGATGCACCTATTGGTGGTAGTTCTCTGGCCGAGAGATTGAAAGCAAAAAGAGAAGAGGCCTTAAACTCTGCAAGAAAATGGGATAACGGCGACAAAAAACCTGAAGCAGCAACAATGACTCGTCAAGCAAGCGCTGCACCTTCTGAATCATCACACGACTTATTTGCTACTAGAAAAAGCGTTGCCAAGCCAGAGAACTCTGAGCTTATGGGTGAATTGAAAAAGAAAACACAAGTTCCAACAACTCTTGCTTACGCTCCTGTTGCAGCTCCAAGTGTTAGAGCAAAAAGAAAAGTAAAAACGAAAAAAGATGGTGCAACAAAAGATATTAAAGCGAGATTTAATAATCTTGTTGTTAAAGGTGGTTGGTTGTTTTGTATTTTTCTAATGGGTCGATTGGTTTTCTCAGATGGGGGAATCATGGATTATTATTCGCAAAAAACTTTACTTGAAAATAAAGTCAGTGAACTTGAGGCGAACAAAAAAGAAAATGAAATGCTCGCCAAAGAAATTGAACTTATTAAAGATGATAGTAACTATCAAAAGAAAATCGTCCGCGACAATCTAGGGATGATTGCTAAGGACGAGTTTTTGATCCTATTTCCGAAAGAGACTTCTGACCGAGCCATTTAAGCACGGTCCCTTTTTTGATCTTTTTAGCAAGATCACTATCAGCTCTTAATTCTAAAACATAACGACATGTATAGAGTCCTGTCCTTGCAATGGGAGGGGGCTCTGTCATTCCTGGATGGGCCGGAACATTTCTTTCTACGTTTAGGACTTTTAAATCTTTATCTAAAAAGAAAATATCTAAATTAAAATGAGTGTCTGGCATCCAGAATTGGCGTTGTCCATCATCTGGGTAGTAGAAAAGAACGGCTTGATTCGTTGCGAAATCTTCCTTTTTCACACCAGATAAACCTTGGGCCTGTTCAATATCTGTGACAGCAACATGAACATTAATTTCAGCACCTTTTTCGATCTGAACTTTATGAACACCATTTTCTTCAAGTAAAGTCTTTTTAGCGAGGGCTTCACTTTGAAAAGACACCAATAGTAAGGCGATTAGGCCAATATTTCTAATGAGATTTGTTGTGTTTTGGGATATAAAAGTATTCATCACTAAAACTCTAGAAAGAATAAGGGAGAATGTAAATGAGTAAAGTGGAAGGATTAATGAGATCTCACACATGCGGTGAGTTAAATGAGTCTCATGTAGGACAGACTGTAGTTCTATGTGGATGGGTTAATAAGTACAGAAATTTGGGAAGCCTTCACTTTATTGATATCCGCGATAAGTACGGTGTAACTCAATTAGGGTTTGCTGACTTTAAAGGAGATCTTGCTCTTCTTAAAAAATGTTCACTAGAGTCTGTTATTTATGCAAAAGGTGTTGTTGCTAAAAGACCAGCGGAAGCACAAAACGCAAAAATGCAAACAGGTATGGTTGAAGTTCAAGTTGAAGAACTTCGCGTTCTTTCTCAATGTGATGTTGATCGTATTCCTTTTCTCCCACACGGAGCGATCGAGGCCACAGATGATTTAAAACTAAAATATAGATACCTAGATATTAGAACAAATAAACTTCAAAATCTTTTGAAGCTACGTTCAGATACTATGCAAAAGGTGAGATCAATTCTTGTTGGCGAAGGCTTCATTGAAGTTGAAACTCCAATCCTTTACAAATCAACTCCAGAGGGTGCGAGAGACTACGTTGTTCCTTCTCGTGTTCACCCAAATCACGTCTACGCTCTACCTCAGTCACCACAAACACTGAAGCAACTTCTGATGATTGGAAACACAGATAAGTATTTCCAAATTTGTAAGTGTTTCAGAGATGAAGACTTAAGAGCTGATAGACAACCTGAATTTACTCAAATCGATATTGAAGTTTCTTTCCCAACTCAGGAATATATTAAAAACCTAGTAGAGAAAGTTCTTAGAAATCTATTCAATATGCCTGAGAGCTTTTCTGTACCTGTTATGAGTTACGCACAAGCGATGAGAGATTACGGTTCAGATAAGCCAGATCTTCGTTTTGGCTTAAAGCAATATATCGTTAATGATATTTTTGCAGGAACGGACTTTGCAGTTTTTGCAAATGCTCTTAAAGAAAATGGTCTTGTTAAGACTTTCTTTGTACCTGCTGCGAATGCAAACTTTTCAAGAAAAGATACTGATTCATTTGTTGAAGTTGTTAAGCCTCACGGTGGAAAAGGTGTTGCGTTCTTTAAAGTTGATAAAGGTGAGAGAAGTGGTGGAATTGCAAAATTCATCACTGATGATATTCATGCAAAACTAAACGCACTTTTTTCTGAATCAGGTGACGGTACTTGGTTATTCTTTGCAGATGCTGACCACGATGTTGTTCACAACTGTGCAGATACCATGAGAAGACACCTTGGGCACAAGCTTGATCTTATTGAAGAAGGATTCAAATTCCTATGGGTAAATGACTTCCCACTTCTTGAGTGGTCAGATGATCGCTTCTTTGCAAAACACCACCCATTTACAATGGTAAAAGAAGAGCACGTTGATGCCTTTATTAACGGCGATGTTACTCAGAAAAATGGTCCTCTAAAAGATGTTGCCGCAAATGCATATGATATCGTTTGTAATGGTTATGAAATTGGTGGTGGATCTCTTAGAATTTTCGATCAAAAAGTTCAAAAGCGTATGTTCGAAGTTTTAGGCATGAGTGACGAAGAAGTTAAAAACCAATTTGGATTTTTCATTGAGGCCCTTAATTATGGTGTGCCTCCACATGGTGGTCTGGCATTTGGTTTCGACAGGCTAATGATGCTTCTTGCTGGCACAGAGAATATTCGTGACGTAATTGCATTTCCTAAGACAACTTCTGCAAGTGATCTTATGTCATCTGCACCAAGCGTTCCAAGTGCTGCCCAATTAAAGGAGCTACACTTCGAATGGTCTAAAAAGTAATTGTAAATATTCTTTAAAGGGAGAGTCATTCTCTCCCTTTAGTTCTTCTTCCTAAGGCCCTTATTAATTTTAACAGACGCTGTAAATTTCATCCTCTTTTTGGGCGATAATGAGTGAATGAAAATACTCATTTTATTCTTCATTTCCTTCTTATTTCAACCATCTTTTGGGCAATCACTAAGTGATATGCATATAATGACTGAGCAATACCCTCCCTTGAATTATGAGCGCCATGGCAAACTTAGAGGAATCAGCGTTGATATTCTTGAAGAGATATTTATCGAACTTGGGCTTGAAAGACGTAGAGATTCTATCAATATCTATCCATGGCCTAGGGCCTATAATATGATTCAGCATAATTCCATGGAAATGCTCTTCAGTATGGTGCGAACTGATGAGAGAGAAATGATGTTTAAGTGGGTAGGTCCCATCACAAGCTCTGAAATTGTTCTCTTTGCAAAAAAGTCTAAGAATATCGTTATTAATGATCAAGGTGATCTTGTGAAGTATCGCAAGATTGGGGTTGTAAAATCTGATATTGGTGAGCTGTTGTTAAAATCAAAAATGAACGTTAGCGGTGATCAGCTATATTTTGTAAAGAACTCTGAGGCCGGAATCAATATGCTTACAGCTGGTCGAATTGATATGTTTGCGTATGAGCGAATTGTTGGACTTTGGAATGTCAGAGAAATTGGTTTAAATCCTGACGATTACGAAGTTGTCTATATACTTAGTGCGAATGATTACTATTATGCTTTTAGTAAGGATGTACCTGATTCAATAATTAAAAAGATTCAAGAAGCTTTTGATAGATTAAAAAAGAGTGGGGCCATTGATAAGGCCATTAAGAATTACTTTTAAGTTTCCAAGTCCAATATTGATTTGATCATCAGTTCTTTTTCCTATGTGAATTCCCACAAGTGCATAACGGCCATTATTGTTCATTTTTAGAATAGGAGCACCGCTCATGCCAGGTGCAGTAGGGCAATCGTAGAGAAGTGCTGGTCCTTGTCTCTCATCTATATAACACTCCGAAAGCCATGCATTTTGAACAGAAACAATATCAGGATATCCTACAATAGTAATAGGGCCAAATTCATCGGTATGAGTTGCTAATGGAATATAAACTTTAAGCGATGATTGAAGCTCTAAAAGGGCAATATCAGATTTGATATCACTCCCGATGGTACTTTTTTTATAAAAAGAGTTGATGACCTTAATCCTAGAATGAGATTTATCCGAACTATTGTAATTTGGATAGAATTCTAGCTTTTCAAATATTTCATCGTTATTTGAAAATAGGCAATGGGCCGCAGTTAAGATGAGGCGAGGGGCAATGACCGTGGCCGTGCACTGGGATGTTTCTCCTGATTGATTCATGCCTTTTAGCAAACCAATATTGGCCAGGTTTAACTCATCACTTTGTATTTCATACGCAGATTGAGCGAAAGTTAGATTTGTCATGAACAAAAAATTAAGAATCAAAGTTTTCATATTCAGAGATTTTAATTCTCAAAAGCAACTCATCCACCTTAAATTGGCCTAATTCAGCTCTAAAGCTCTTAACTTTTACGTACTATTCGCTCGATAGGGCAGAAAATAGTTGAAGAAGGCCAAGTTTTTGATATTATTGGACTATGGCCATAAGTTTAGAGAAAGTCACAAATCAGAGTACGCCTACAAATAAAGTCAAATCCCTACTTGATATTGTTTTAGAGCGAAAAGAGCAACGATATAAGAAATCGAAGAAGAAATCTCTGCGTCCATGGCAAAATTTTAATGATCAAGTTGCAGATGATCGTTATTACAAAAAGAAAAGTACAGTGATGAAGCCCTTTAATGAGGCCCAGCTTAGTGATGATGAAAAATTAGAAATTCAAATTGCCCACAGGGCCAACACTCTGTTCACCCATCTCAAAAAAGATCACCTTTAAAAATTCGATTAAGCGGCCTTAGATTCTTTCGATAGTCGTGAAGACACAGGATCTTCTGGAAAGATATGGCGGATATTATTTGGAGTTGTTCCATGATCTTCAAGAGACTTCATGAATTCAATTTCTTCATGACCCATAACATGAGTGCCTGAGCAGAAATCAGGAATACCCTTATGATCTTTTCTTACAAATGATAGAAGAAAAGGGAACATTCCAAAGGCCCAACACAGATAGTATGAAAGAGTGCGGTTTACGCATTCAACTAGAGTTAAATCAGAATCATCTTTTGCTCTTCTAACTTGTAGCTCGAATACAAACTTTCCTGCTGTATGTCCCTTTCCAAGATAGTACGACAGGGTGAAGTAGCCGATGAAGATAAAAGTAAATGTGACAAATTCAATTTGACCCATGCGACCTTCAAGAATGCTAAGTAAACGAGAAGGAATATGATAGAAGAATTCTTTTACGTAATTGATGAATGTAAGCTCTAGACCTTTATTGATGATCCCAATAATCACAAGATCCATGACAAAAGCATAGACTCTTCTTTTAAGAATAGATTTCTGTTTTGGCGGAGTTTCTGAAATTGTAAATTTTGTTGTCTCATTCATCACAGACCCTATCGGCTAAATAGGGTCTGCGACTTAGAGTTTTTATTAATGAAGTAACTGTTTTAATTCATCAAGTTTAACAATGGCCTGAAGTGGAGTCATGTTATTGATATCCAGTGAAAGAACATTCTTTTCAAGGTTCTTCAAATGCTTCGGCACTTCTGGTTCAAGAGGAATATCGCTAAAGAATGAGAGTTGAGTTCCTGAGCGAATTACTCTCTCTTCTTTTGCTTCAACGTTAGTTTCAACAGGATGTTCGATCTTGATAGTAGAGCTCTCGTTGCTCTCTAGCTTTTCAAGAAGCTCAGTCGAGCGATTTAAAATTGAATGAGGAAGACCTGCTAATTTGGCAACATATATACCAAATGATTGACTCGCTCCTGTTTCAATTAGGCGATAGAGGAACTGAACATCGTCACCATTATTTGCTGTCTCAACTGTAAGGTTCTTCGCTTCCGGAAGTTTATCAGCTAGATCAATTAGTTCGTGATAGTGAGTTGCAAAAAGGCAAAGGGCCTTCGTCTTTTTTACAAAGTGTTCAACCAGTGCCCAAGCGATACTCATACCATCGTATGTTGAAGTTCCTCTTCCAACTTCATCAAGAATGATGAGAGAGCGCTCTGTTGCATGGCGGATAATTTCCGCTGTTTCGGCCATCTCCACCATGAATGTCGATTGACCTTTGAGAATATCATCACTAGCGCCCAATCGACTAAATAGATAATCACATAGGCCAAGTTCGGCGTGCTGAGCAGGGACAAAAGACCCAATTTGAGCAAGAAGTTGAACAATGGCCACCTCTCTCATAACAGTCGTCTTACCGGCCATGTTTGGTCCCGTAATAAGCCCAAAAAAGACTTTGTTATCAAGCTTTAAATCATGAGGAACAAATTGGTCTCTAATGATTGATTTAATAAGAGGGTGCCATGCTCCTTGAAGATTAATTTCTTTTTTCTTGTCTGATAATTTCGGGCAAGTGAATTCTTCTTGTAGTGCTATCCAAGCGAAACTTTGGAAGACATCAAATGTCGCAATGATGTCTGCTAGTTTCATAATAAGAGTATTAACATCGGCAACTTTTAAGATAATGTTCTTGAAGATTTCTCTTTCGAGTCTTTCAAGTTTATCTTTTGCTGTAATGATTTCTTTTTCAAATTCATTTAATTCATCGGTCGTATAGCGCTCAGAGTTAACAAGAGTTTGACGTCTAATAAAAGAGGCAGGAACTTTGTCTGAATGTGTCTTAGAAACCTCGATAAAATATCCAGTCACATTGTTAGACTTAATTTTTAATTTTTGAAGTCCTGTTTCTTCTCGGTAGCGAGTTTCAAGCTGAAGAAGTTCTTCTGCTGCATTGATTGTAAGCTTAGCAAGACGATCTCTTTCTTTGTGAGAGCCACTTTTGATCAAGTTTCCTTTCTCAAGTGTTGCGCCGATTTCATCGTTAATGGTAGATGTGATTTCGTCACTGATGGCCTTTAATAATTTAAATTCATCTTTTCCAAGGAGTTCTGTTACTTGTACAGGAAAATTCGCTGTTGTTGGCAAAAGCTCTTCATAGACATTAATGGCCGTAGAAATATTTAATAAATCACCAGCATTGGCCTTACCTGTTGTCGCTTTGGCCATGATTCTTTCAAGATCGCGAACATCACTCGTTTTTTCACGAATAGTTCTTAGATCTCCATCATTATCAATAAGGTGTTGGATTAAAGTATGTCTTTTACCAATTTCTTTCAAATCATTAAGAGGTGATAAAAAGACGTTCTTCAACATTCTTGCACCAAGAGATGTTTGCGTTTTATCAAAGAAACCAAGAAGAGAGTCTTTGTAGGTGTCTCTTGTCTTTGGTAGAATTTCAAGACCAGTAAGAGTCGCTAATGTGACTTTCATATGTCCTGTATCACTGATCATTCTAAATGGTCTGATGTGATAGAATTCTTCAAAAGATTGAGTTGAACATACATAATAAGATAGAGCACCAACTGGACCAAGAATTCCTTCATTGGCCTTAATCACTTGATCTCTTTTAAAAGCTGGAATTAATCTTTCAGTATAAAGTTCCGTATATTTTGTTTCAAAGTATTCGCTTGATAAGTGAGTTTTTAAAATTCCGTTTTGCTCGAGGTATTTATCAAGTGTTTTATAATCATCCCATTGACCGAGGTAGGCAATAAACTCTTTTGGCTCAATCATGCGAAGCTTATTAAGAAAGCTTTCGAAGTCTGGAGTCACAAGCCCCGTAAACTCACCAGTCGTGAAATCAATGGCCGATAGATAGAACTTCCCATTAACAATTTGACCACTGGCCATATAGCGATGCTCTGAGCTTTCTGTTTTTTCTAGATCGTATGGCATTCCTGGAGAGACCACTTGAGTAACGGCCCTTTTGACAATGCCTTTTGCTTCTTTTGGATCTTCAACTTGCTCACAAATGGCAACTTTTAATCCGTGATTAGTAATGCGATCAACATAGGCTGCGGCCGCATGGTGAGGAATACCTGCCATTGGAATGGGGTGGTCACCCAATTTTCCACGATGAGTGCGAGCAATATTTAAAATCTTGGCAGCATTGATGGCGTCTTCAAAAAAGACTTCATAAAAATCGCCCATACGAAATAAAAGCAAATGGTCTTCATACTGCTTTTTGATCTCATAGTATTGTTGCATCATTGGAGTTAATTTAACCCCTTGCTTTACGATTTCTTCTAGTGTGATGTTGCTCAAGTTCTCCACCTTTTATCGATTTTTAGGGGGGCAGAGTACCATGGGCATAGGCTTATCGTAAAGAAATTGTCCAGCAAAGACACTTGCTAAGTTGTTGATAATTAACGAACTTGAGGGAGTTTGTTGAGAACTGAGTTTTTGTAAGGAGTAAAATAGCTTTTTTGCACCTTTGCGTCATTGAGAATGTTGGCCGTCCAGTTGTTGCAGGTGAAAAACAAATGATAATTGAGCGATGAAAAATAGAAGCGATCACTGCCGTAGCAACTGTAATTTTTTATTTCTACGGCCCTTTCATTTTCTAAAATAAAGCTATTGGTTAATGCACTTTTAATCTGTGCTAATTGTGGCCGTGATAAGGAAATTTTCACAGCTTGCTGTGGGAGAGTTTGCATGAAGTCCACATGCATAATTCCCTTTTTTGGCAAAAAAAGTGCTTTTGCAATTAGCGACGCAGTCACCTTATCCCAAGTGGGGGCCTGAAGAAAAAAATCTCTGTCACCAAAACTAAACTCTATGAAAGCTGCGCGCTCGCTAAGATTTTTGTCAAAGTAATTTATCAAATGACCAGCATCCTCTTTCTTCAAAGTAATAGCTGTATGGATATCGTTATAGGTTATATAAATATCATTTTGAGAAATTTGAGAAAGAGGAGCTGCTTTGTTTGGCCGACCAATTAAAGGAAGTACGCCAAATATCAAAGCGATCATTATAAAAAGGGTTAAGAGTGCAAACAAAAGTTTTTTCATTTGATTAGTATAGCAGATTGCTTTGTTTTAAAAATAGTGGAGTAAGCTTTCCCAAGTTGTTATACTTTTCATATGAAAGGACTAAGACATATTATTGTCATCACATGTTTTCTACTTCTTTGCACAGTGATCATTGTGGCCGGAAAAACTTCATCTTGGAAAAGAGTGACAAATGAAGATCTACGCGCGGCCAATGCTAAGAAGAACGTCTTCGCTACAGAAAGTTATTTCTCTGAAGCAAGATTTCATCTTATGGAAGGTGATAGGGCAGTTATGCATATGCGCTCAAGTGAGATGTCGATCAATGGCAATAATCAAAATATCATTTTCACGGCACCTAAAGGTGTTTTCTTCACTAAGGATGATTTGCCTGTCCATTATGAGGCCCAAAGAGGTTTGTGGCTTGATGGTCCACAGGAGTTAATTCTCAATGATGATATCAATCTGCGCCACAATAGCACTTGGGTTAAAACGACGAAGTTGACATACAATCTTTTGAAAGATGAACTTGAGGCCACGGGAAATGTTGAAAGTCGCAGTGAGAGGCCTGAGAATTTAGAAGAGATTGAAGTTTATGCTGATAAATTATTTGGTAGGCCAAAGGCCAATTGGTCTCGATTCACTGGAAATGTTAACGGAAAAATTCAAAGAACGAGAGGTTATGAGGAGAGTGTAGACTTTTCTGCTGATCGTGTAGACCTCGATTTAAATAAGGCCCATGCTGAATTAGAGGGTCAAGTAAGTATTAGAAAACAGCGACTTAAGGCCACTTCTCTGCGTGGTGAAATCTTTTTGGAAAACTATAACAAAAAGCTCAAGTATTTTACGCTTTATGACGATGTGGTAGTCATAGAGAAAGTGATGCTTGGAGGGGGTTCTTCTTCAAGTGGGGCTTTCAAAGAACAGTTCGAAAGAAAGGCCTATGCGGATACGCTGGAAGGGTTTATGAAAGATCGAACACTTGTTCTAACTGGTTATCCGAAAGTAATCCAACGCGATGATGTTATTAAAGGCAACGTCATCACCTTGAGGGAGGATAGCGAAGTTGTGGAAGTGGACGATGCAAACTCTAACTTTAAAATCAGATAGGAATTTCGATGAACGCATATTTGGAAGCTAAAGATCTCAAAAAAACTTACTCAGGTCGAACAGTCGTTAAGAAAGTTGGACTAAGAGTAGAACAAGGTGAAGTTGTGGGACTGCTTGGACCCAACGGAGCTGGTAAAACGACATCGTTTTACATGATCGTAGGCCTTGTGAAGGCAGATGAAGGTTCGATCTCACTATCAGGTGATGATTTAACAGAGTATCCGATTCACATTAGGGCCTTGAAAGGAGTTGGTTATCTCCCGCAAGAAGCCAGCGTCTTTCGCGATCTAACGGTGGAAGAGAATATATTCGCAGTACTTGAGAATAGAAACCTTCCCAAACAAAAGCAGAAGACCCTACTTGAATCACTGATTCAAGATTTTGGTCTCGGGCACATCCGCACTTCAAAAGGTGGCGCCCTCTCTGGGGGAGAGCGACGAAGAGTGGAAATTGCACGAGCTTTAGCGCTAGAGCCAAAGTTTGTGCTTTTAGATGAGCCCTTTGCTGGTGTTGATCCTTTAGCAGTTAGTGATATTCAAAATGTTATCACTGGACTCAAAAGAAGAAATATCGGCGTGCTCATCACCGATCACAACGTCAGAGAAACTCTGGGCATTGTTGATAGGGCCTATATTATGAATAGCGGTGAACTCCTTGTGAGTGGAACACCGGACGAGATTATAAATGACGATAGAGCAAGGAAGTTTTATCTAGGAGAAGAATTCAGGATGTAATTCGCCCATTGTTAAACTAGGTGTAATTATGGCCATTAAATTATCTCAAGGTCTAAAGCTTAAGCAAACGCAGAGTCTCATGATGACTCCGCAGCTTCAACAAGCTATTAAACTTTTGACTTTAACCCACCAAGAGATGACTGACCTAATCGCAGAAGAGATGGTTGAAAATCCAATGTTAGAGGAAATTCAACCAGAGAGCGATTACCAACTTGAAAGATTGGAAGATCAAAATCGTGAAATGTCAGGGGAAGAGTTCCAAGAACAGTCCATGACAAATAAAGGCGATGATGATTTCGATTGGCAATCATATATCGACAACTATAATTCAAATTCATCTCAACCATCTATGGTTGGACCTACTAATAATGATGAAATGCCGACTTATGAGAATATCGTTTCTCGAGGCATGACTTTAGCTGAACACTTAGAGTGGCAGCTAAGAATGGAAGAACTAACAGAAGAAGAAATTAGTTTTGCTCTTAAAATTATTCATGAAATTAACGAAGACGGATACCTCGATATCCCATTCGATAAAATTGTAGCGAGCACTGATATTGATAGAGGTGTTGCTGATGATGTTTTAAGACTTGTTCAAAGTCTTGACCCTGTTGGGTGTGGAGCTGAAAATTTAGTTGATTGTCTATTAGCTCAAGCAAGAATTATGGAAGAGAGATCTCCACTTCTTGAAAAAATTATTAGAGAACACCTTGATGATCTTAAAGATCATAATCATAAAAAGATTGCAAAGGATCTAGCTGTATCTGAAGAGCAAGTCAGAAAAACTTCTGAACTACTTCACCAGTTTTATCCTAAGCCTGGAAGACTTGTTTCATCACAAGATACACACTATGTCGTACCTGATATTTATGTAGTTCTTGTCGGTGGAGAGTATGTAGTTCAAGTTAATGATGACGGTGTTCCAAGACTTAGAATTTCTGAATTATATCAGAGCGTTCTTAATAAGTCGGATACAAGTGAAGATAAAGAAGCAAATCGTTTCGTACAAGACAAATTGAAATCTGCTCTTTGGTTAATTAAGTCTATCCACAATAGACAAAGAACAATTGAAAAAGTTGCGAAGGCAATAGTTCGTCAACAGCAACAGTTCTTTAGAAAAGGTGTGAAGCTCTTAAAGCCAATGACTCTAAAAGATATCGCTAATGAAATTGGTATGCACGAATCGACTGTGTCGAGAGTAACGACTAATAAGTATATGCACACGCCGCTTGGGGTCTTCGAACTTAAGTATTTCTTTAATACTGGAGTTGGTGGAAAAGACGGTGGGGTCGATATTTCAAGTGAAGTATTGAAGCTAAAAATTAAAGAAATGATCGAGGCCGAGAGTCCTAAGAAACCTCTGTCAGATCAGAAAATTGCCGAACTTTTGAGTCGTGACGACGTAGAAGTGGCCAGAAGAACGGTGGCAAAGTACAGGGAACTCCTTGGAATTGCATCGTCAGCTAAACGTAAAGTAAAATAGGAATTTAAAGGGTGCCCAATAAGGAGGAAGTAAGCACCCACGATCAGACCAAAATATATAGTATCTTTGAAAATTCGTTCTGTACGTATTAAGGAGTAAGTTTATTATGAAAGTAACTATCGCATTCAGACACCTAGAACATACACCAGCATTAGATGCAAGAATCGAGGAGAAGTCTGAAAGGCTAGCGAAGTTTTTAGGTGGTCGTTCAAATATTCACTGGAGCTGCTATGTAAAGCAAGGCATCCACTATGCAGAAGTCGAAATCACTGGACCAAATTACAATTATCATGCAACTGGGTCCTCTGAAAATCTATATAAGACAATCGATATTGCTATCAATAAAATTGAAAAACAGTTGCAGAAAAAGAAAGAAAAAATTAAATCAAGAAGACAGAGAAATGCTGTTGAATTACAGTGCTTCGATCCTGAAATGGCGTGGGCCGATTACGACGAAGACTACTTCCAAGACGCGGCTTAAACCACATAACGGAACCAAAAAAGGAACCAGTAAAAATGCTCCGAATGGAGCATTTTTTTTTGCCACCAAATCAGGTTGGCGATTCATTGGGACAATCCGAGAAGGTGATTGGGCCTAACTAATTAATATCTCTAATTACCTAAGAAAAAATTAAATAAGGATTATAATTTCCGATAAGAGTTTTAGGGAGTTAGCCTTGATTAAGACTTTTTTGTTAATATTCACAGCAATTATTTCTTCATCCTGTGTGTTGGATAGAGGAACAATTGCAATAAAGAATGGTGGGCAAAAAGTATTTGGTGCAAAAACCAAAATGGACAAGGCTGAAGTTACAAGTGTTGCAATTGAGAATAATCAGCTGATTATTACTGGACAATACTTGAAGTATGCAACAAGTATAAAAATCACAGGAGATTCTTTTTCTGAATCTTTTCAAATAGAATCAGTAAACGACTCAAAAATAATTGCAAATTCACTCAAATCTTTTTCCTTCAAAGTTGGCGCCATCTTTAATTTGATGATTAGTGACTCCTATGGTTCAGCAACTTTCTCTGTAACATTTGAACTTCAAGATGGTGCTGTTACGGCATCTAAAATTCATGATATGGGCGCAAGTGAAGGACAGGTCTTAAAGTTCTCTGCTGGACAATGGGGGCCTGCTGATCTCACGGGCTTGAGTTATGCCGGTAATTGGGATGCATCAAGTTTAGTTGCACCAAGTTTAACGCCTGCTGGGGGAGATTATTATATTGTCACAATTCCAGGGACAACTGATCTTGCTGGTGGAGCTGGGACAAACTCTTGGCTTATTGGGGATTGGGCGATTTACAATGCTGTTTTAGGACAATGGGAAAAAATTGCAAATGGATCTACTGTAACGAGTTTTAATGGCAGAAATGGGAATGTCATGCCTATGGCAGGTGATTACAATTTGGCTGGATTAGCTGATGTTGATACAACAGGAGTTAGTGCTGGAAAAATTTTAAAGTATGACGGTACTAAGTGGGTTATTGATGATGATTTATCCAGTGGTGGAGCAGGTTCTGTTAGTTCTGCTGAAATTGCTGATGGGTCTATTGTTGATAATGATATAAATGCAAGTGCAAATATATCACAATCAAAAATACAAAATTTAAGCACTGACCTTGCTTCAAAACTGTCCACTGCAGGAGGCTCTTTGACTGGTGCACTTGATATGGGTGGACACAATATTGGTAATGTTGGAACTGTCGATGGTGTAGACCTCTCAGCACTTAATTCTCAAGTAACAACAAATACTTCAAATATTTCTTCTAATGCCGGAGGCATTCTTTCTAATCAATCAAGTATATCGACAAATTCTTCTAATATTGCAACAAATGCCACAGCAATCGCATCTAAGTTTAGTTCTTCTGATGTAGACACTGACACTTCTTTAAGCGCTAATAGCGATAGCAAAGTCCCATCTCAAAAAGCAATCAAAACATATGTTGACAGTGCTACTGGTGCACTTACTTCTTCTCAATGGAACACATCAGGTAGTGATATCTTTTACAGCGCTGGTAAGGTAGGTGTTGGAACAAACTCCCCATTAGGTGCTCTACATATTTTAAGTAGTAATGCCCTCTATTATGATCGCGTAAATAATGGTGGCCACTTGCTTTTTAGAAGAGCTAATGGGACGACATCATCACCAACAGCTGTTCTTGATACTGAGACTTTAGGTCGGATTTCGTTCACTGGTCATGATGGTACTGATTATTCAGCAAATTCTTTCGCAGGCATAATGGGAGTGGCCACTGAAGACTGGAGTGCTACCAACAAGGGAAGTAAGCTTGTATTTAGAGTAACACCTAATGGAACAACGAATGAGCAATATGCAATGACTGTTAATCACGATGGGAATGTTGGTATTGGAACAACCGCTCCTACACAAAAACTAGAGGTTTCTGGGGCCGTCAAGGCCACATCGTTTATTGGTGACGGATCACAATTAACAGGAATCAATGCCGATTCTTCGAGTAACAATGGCGATACCATTATTACTTCTGACGCCGATGCAAATGGTGGTGGTGATATTATTTTTAAAACAGGTACATCTACTAGAATGACCGTTAAAAATAATGGCATGATTGGTGTTGGAACGAGTACTCCATCAAAAGATATTCATATCGCAGCAAGTGGAACAACTTCTGGTCCAGGAATTCGCTTACAGAATACAAATACAAATGGTGCTGACTTTCAAATGGTCGTTACTGCTGACGGACATGGCAGTGGGGCAAATAAATTTATAATCCATGACAATAACTCATCAACTGCTCGTCTTACTGTCGATGGTACTGGAAATGTTGGAATTGGAGTTGTTAGTCCTACTTCTAAACTTGAGGTAGCTGGCTCAATAAAAGCTGAAGGTATGAATATTACTACTGGTCAAATTACTTCTAGTTATGCTGGAAATTTTATTCCAATGAATGTTGAAAATACCTCAGGATATTCTCATATAAGGGTAAATGGGACAGAGTTTGGAGGCATTACAAATGCTACAAATGAAGGCTACGTAAAAACTGCTGATAATTCACGAGGAGTTTTCTTAGACGCAAATGGTATAAAGTTCAATGTGGGAGTGAGTAATAATGTAATGCAAATTGATACAACTGGAAGAGTTGGAATTGGAACAAATGCACCAGGAAATAAGCTACATGTTGTTGATGGGGATATTAAATTAGAAAGAACTGATGCTGCGTCAACCATTTTTAGTCTAAGTAAACAAAACGGGTATTACGGATATCTAAATTTTCAACAAAACGGACTTCGAAGATGGCACTTAGGTGTATCGTCAGCACCAGAAACAGGTTCTAATGTTGGTTCAGACTTCTACTTGAATCGAGCAAGTGATGCTGGTGGATATATTGATACAATATTTACTGTAAAAAGAGACACAGGCCACTTTGGTGTAGGGACAACAACACCTTCAGAAAAGTTTACTGTTTCTGGGACAACTAATTTAAGTGGAAAGAAATTTCGAAATCTAGGTGGAACACCTGCGGCTGTAGGGCGTTGGATAAAAATTGCTAGGATTCAGGATACGAATCCTGTGAACAGTGGAGAGACTGCACAATTCGTTGGAAACGTAAAACTTCAGGCCGATTATGGAGATACTGGTGGTACACAATACGTGGCGGATTTCTCTTTTGGATCGCGTGGTACTTTGAGACCTATTCTAAATGAATCTGGAAATGCTGCTTTTAGAACAATTGGCCAAGCTGATAGAGTCGAGTGGCGTATTTATACTGATCCAAGTGGCTGGCATTATCTATGGATGTGGCAACCAGAGTATTCTCATTTTGCTCATTTTGAATATATCGCAAATAACTGTATAGAATATTGGAGTGTGGAAGACCCTCCTGGCGATCATACTCAAGTTTGGTCTAGCTACGGTGGAGTGAAGCAAGGAGCGATCCTCGGAGATAAAATTGCTATTGGAACAAAATCTCCTTCCGATTGGTCAGCCTTGGATGTTAATGGAAAAATTGATGCTGACATGGTTTATGCTTCAGACGTTGATGATTCTAGTGTAGGAACTTTTACTACACTGACAACATGGGTGGCCCCCGCTTCTACGAAAACGGTAACAGTACCAGAGAATGGTACATACTTATTGAATTATCATGCAAGATTATTCACTGATCAAGCAAACGGAATGTCATGGTGGAAATCAAGAGTATACAATGTCACAAACGCCAGCGTAGTTCTAACAACATTTGGTATGAATGCGAACTACGCAAGCAATGGAGACACAACGACTTCTGGAACAAAAATTGTATCTTTAACAAAGGGTGATGTTCTTAGAATTGAATATTACGTTAACACAGGCGCGACGGGGACATTTCACGTTGGAAATACTGATGGAGGACAGGGGATTACTCTTTTGCGCGTAGGAAAGTAGAGCATTTTCAATTTTTATGATTTAATAATTCTAATACTGTATTGGAGTTATTATGGTCTTCTTAAAGTTGTTAGCAGGTCTTTCTGTATTTCTTTTGGCCCTATCAAATCTTGAAGTAGGGTTGAGTAAAGCAAGCGGTAGAACTTTTGAGCATATCCTAGCACGTTTTACTAAAAATCATTTTCTCTCCGTCATTACAGGAATTGTCACAACAGCATTTTTACAAAGCTCATCAGTTGTTACTTTGATTACTCTGGCCTTTGTCGGTGCAAGTCTTTTACCATTTTCTAATGCCCTTGGAGTAATTATTGGGGCCAATCTAGGAACGACATTCACAGGATGGATTGTCTCTGTAGTTGGTTTTAAAATGGAGTTGGACCTTTTTATTTATCCGTTACTATCCTTTGGTTGTTTCTATTTTTTTCTTCCAACGAAATATAAGAAAACAAAAAACTTCTTTATGGCGATTTTCTCATTTGGTCTACTCCTTTTTGGATTAGATATTATGAAAGTCAGTATGTCTTTTGTTTCATCGAGTTTACCAGTCGAATCTCTAAGAGAAATGGGAATAGTTGTTTATTTTCTTTTTGGAATTGTCTTTACGGCAATTATTCAATCAAGTTCTGCAACTATGATGATTGCACTCACTGCTCTTAGCCAAGGAATTATCACCCTGGATGGCGCATGTGCTTTAGTTATTGGTGCTGATCTCGGGACAACTGGAACAACAATATTAGGAGCAGTGGGAGGAAGTCAGGACAAGAAACGAATCGCTGCTGCCCATGTTACATTTAATCTCGTTACAGATCTACTCGCACTTCTTTTTATTTTTCCACTTATCAAATTAGCAAAAATGATTGTCGGTGATGGCGAAGAATTATTTACGCTAGTGTTTTTTCATAGCTCATTTAATTTGATTGGTATTTTAATATTCTTTCCTTTTTTGAATAGATTCGAAAAGTTTTTAATGAAAATTGTTCCTGAAAAGAAAGGTGAAAAGTTTTTCAATTTAGATACTTTATTTGCAACGACTGCTCATTTAAGTTTGCTAAAAGATGCACTTCAAAAATTTGGCGATAAAGTCGGAGAATATCTCATGAATATAGGAGATTCTCAAAAGGGCGATAGAAGTTATGAAAATTTAAAGGAGATGTCTGATGAAATTTTTACTTATATTTTGAAAGTAAAAGAGCAACATCTTACAGAAAGTGAACAGTCATTTATCATTAAAATGAACACTGCTATGAATGAGATTTTAAATTCTTTGAAAGATGCCGCAAGTATCGAGCACAATTTAATAAACTTTCGCGAAAATATTGATCCAAATTTAAAAAACTTTTACTTTCTTCAAAAGAAAATTATGGCCGAGATTTTAGGAGATAAGCAAAGTGATACGAAAACGCTTCTGTCGTTAATTAAGGCCAGCCGAACTTCTAGTGATGAGCATATTGTTGAAATGGTCAGTTCTGCGGGATCATTTTCAGGCATCTCAACTCTTTTTAATGTGAATAGAGAGGTCCATTCAAGCCTGAGTTCGTTTGTCAGTTTTAGAGATGAAATGGCCTTTGGAATTCTTAATTGATATTCATTATTGTCAAAAAAAATTGTCAAATTTCATGAATATGAAAATTGTTTTGTTTGCCTAAGTTTTTGATTTTATTCCATTTGT
>NZ_AUNE01000013.1 GCF_000447755.1 Bacteriovorax sp. BSW11_IV
TTTTAAGGCAAACGTACAAGATGCTGATTTGATTTCTTCTTTTGGTACAAACTTTTATGGAAAAAAGTTTGATGAAAAGCTTCTACAAAAAGTGTTAAAAAGCTATGACAACATGGTCTGGAATAAAGGTTTTACTATCAATGAACAGCACAATGTGACTAAGAAAGTTGTTAGTCATCTCGTGAGTGATCTAAAAATATGGGGCCTTTACAGAGAGCTTCTTGTTAAGATTGATAGACTTGTAAAGACGAATATTATTTATAAGAATTATCCTGCAACTTACCCTTCGCCAGAGCTTCAAATAAAATGGATCACTGAGCCCAAGGAGATCCTTTAATGCAAAAAAGGCTTGATTACGTACTTAATCATGCCTTACTTGTTCATTTCCTTTTATTTGGGATGTACTTAGTAGGCATGTGGCTTGTTCACCTTGCCTTAGTATCTCTTGTGACATTTTTTCATCTTCAACTTGATCATAACTTTTCAGTCATCGACAATTGGTTAAATGATCAATCGTGGGGAATCGCTTTCGTCACTAAGCTTGTAACACTGGTTATCTCTTTAAACTTTATTAATATTTGGTCTACTTCAAGAAAACCATTCGTTGACCTTATTAAGGGGCATCATTCTGGACCGGTTAAATCGGTTTGGGCCTATTGTTTGTTTATATTATTGTTTATGCTTGTCTACGGTAGACCTATTTTTAATCCACTAGGGCATATTTCTGTTCTTAATGTCATTACTTCCATTATCGGAACGAGCTTATTTTTTGCATCTGATGTTTTTGTCGTTCTTACACTGGAAGATTTATACCCAGTTCAAAAAAGAGAAAGGGCCCAGCAGGTTATTCTTTACTCTGTAATGAGCTTTCTATTTGCTAAAAATGTCTTTGCCTATACAGATGGTTTCGATTTTTCTTATTTGATTTTAAGTTTAATTTTGTTCTTTTTATTGTTTTACAAAGACGCTGGATGGCGGACTGTAATACCGTTTCTATTATTTGTTGCGATCCCACATTTCTCTCTCTTTGGTAAAGATCCTTTTTGGAAAGGGGAGTATTCGCCTTTTATTTATAAATGGCCGATAGAGTCGCTTCATTATTTGATAATCTTGATCGTTTTGTTTTGTTACACTTACTATAAGAAGAAGAATGTAAATTCTAAGTAAGCTTTCCTTGCCCTTGTTTTCATGGGGACTATCAATTGATACAATATAAAAGTTAAGACAATCTCAATTAGGAGTTTAATAGTGGAACATAAATCACTTGATATAATTGCAATTATTCTGGCCTCAGGCTGGGTTGTTAAATTCGTTCTGTTTCTTTTAATTCTTGCAAGTATTGTTTCTTGGGCAATTGTCTTTTTAAAGAAGAGACAACTCGCAAGACTTAGAGAAAATAATAATGACTTCATTAGTGTCTATAAAGGATCATCTTCGTTGAAAGAAATTTATGATGCTTGTGAAAATATGTCAGAGTCACCATTTCGCGAAATCTTTATTCATGGTTTCAAAGAATACTCAAAATTAAAAGATTCTGTTGGTGGTGATCGTCTTGAACTTGGGAATCACTTTAAAGATTTTGGTTTAGAATCAGTTGAGCGAGGATTGAAAAAAGGTGTGATCGATGTCGATCATATGCTGCAAAGTAAATTATCAACACTTGCAAGTATAAGTTCTGTTGCGCCATTCGTAGGTCTATTCGGTACCGTTTGGGGGATTATTGATTCATTTCAAGGTTTGGCCGGAGGTGGCGCCACTCTAGATGCTGTTGCGCCAGGTATTGCTGAAGCACTAGTCGCTACTGCTGTCGGACTTGCAGCTGCGATCCCAGCGCTATGGTTCTTTAATAACTTGAGTAGTGAGAATGCAAAAATTCATGCTGAGATGGATGGATTTGGACAAGAGTTTTTAAACGTTATTGAGCGATCAATTATTCACAAGTAGGTAAGTGATGGCATTCAATGTCGGAAATGGAAAAAATAAAGGTCAGATATCTGAGATCAATGTAACTCCACTTGTAGATGTTATGTTAGTTCTTCTTGTTATCTTTATGATTACAGCTCCCTTGATGCTTAATGGGATAAAACTTCAATTGCCTAAAACAAAAGAAGTTAATCGAGTGAATTTAACAACTCAGCAAGTAATCTTATCTTATGCCAAGACGGGAGACTTCTATATCGGACAAGATAAAGTTCTTAGAAATGAAGTTATTGATATTATCAAAAATCAATTTGCATCAACTAAAACAGATACACTTTTTTTAAGAGCTGATTACGCACTTGAGTATGGTCAAGTTGCAAAGCTGATGTCTTTTTTAAAGAATAATGGAATTTTAAATATTGCCCTTGTTACAGAAATAGAGGAAAAGAAGTAGAAATGATCGTTCTTCCTATTAATGAACAAAAATTTCGTAATTACTTTTTCATGTCACTTGTTGTTCACGTGATTATTTCTATTTTTATTATTGGTTTTAAGAAATATGAATCACACAATGAAGAAATTTTAAAAAATGAAAATCTAAAACTTGTTCAAGCATCTGTACGTGTTGATGTCGTTGCTATGCCAAAATTCACCATTAAAGAATTAAAGCAAATGCAAAAAGAGATGGGCAGCATCGATAGTGAAACTCCCGAAGTAGAAGCGAAGCCAGAAGTTGTTCAAGAAGAGGCACCTGCAGATGGCCCAGAATTAATTAAAGAAACGAAAACTAAATCTTTTGCAGATATGATGAAAGATCTAAGTAATGAAAAAGTTGCTAAGAAAAAAGTAGATATTAAAGATGCCTTTAAAGAAGATTCAAATAAAGAAAAGGGTCTCTCTCAGTCTGAGAGAAATCGCTTAAAGAATCTTGTTGTTCAGGGAAACAAAATCAGTGAAGGAGTCTCTTTGACGGGTAGTGGTGGTAGTGCCGCCCATGGTGCCTTTGAGAGATATGTCGATTCCCTTCCAAATTTTATTCGTCCGCACTGGAAGTTGCCAAGTTATTTACTTGGAAAAGAACTACGTTGCCGAATTAGAGTCTTTATTTCTGAAGAGGGAAAATTAATTCGCGCAATTGTTCATGAATCTAGTGGTGAGAACGAGTATGACAATAAAGCACTAGAGGCCGTTAAAAGTGCCTCTCCATTTCCAGGTTTATCAAAAGAATTTGCCCAAAGAGGCGTAGCTGGGGAGATCCTTCTTGGATTCCCTCTATAATTTGCTTGAGTGTTTAAGGAGCTATTCATGTTATTTAAATATTTAATTTTGTTTTTGATCTCTTTCACAAGTTTTGCTGAAGGACTAACTCTTGTCGCGGTAGGTGAGGCAGAGTTAATGGCCGAAAAACTCGTGGTAAGAGAACCTTATATTGATGGTTCTTTCTCTACAAAAGAAGTGGCCGCCATGAATGAGATGGCCGCTCTTATGAGAAATGATTTCTCTTTTTACAAAAAGAATTTCAGTGTTCAAATTGTTGGAAAAAATCCTCTAAAATCATTCGAGTCTCTAAATTTCTCAGATCTAAAGAGTAAGGCCGTTCAGTATTTATTACGTATTCAATTTTCTAAGTCAGGCCAGAACGTAAAATTTGATTTTGAGGCGTGGGATACTTTAAAAGGTGAAAAGCTTGTTTCTGATTCTGGAGTTATGGAAGTTAATAATGCAAGGGCAATTGGACATAAGCTCGCTGATATGACTTATAGAAAGATCACAGGTAAGGCGTCAATTTTTAACTCTAAAATTACTTTTGTGTCGGATGTTTACTCAAAGAAAAGTAGTAAAGATAAGACAACAGAACTTTTTATCATGGATTTTGATGGGAGAAACGTAAGAAAGCTCACTAGTCACAATAGTGTGGTTCTTTCTCCTGCTTTCTCACATGACGGACAGAAGATTCTATACAGTCTAATTGATACTAAGGTTTCAAAGACAAGAAACGTTTCCCTTAGGATGATTGACCTACAGACTGGTGATAATACTGTTATCTCAAATAAGTCTGGTATCAACTCTGGTGCTGTATTTATGCCAGATGGAAATAGCATTGCCCTAACTTTGTCACACGTTGGTAATGCCGAGATCTTTATTATGGATTTGAATACGAAGGCCTTAACAAGAGTCACAAGACATTACGCTCCAGATGTTGATCCTTCAATATCTGTGGATGGCTCTTTAATGACGTTTCTTTCAGGACGTCCCGGAAAACCTATGATCTATACAATGGACCCTAGAGGAGAAGAGAAGGATGTTAAGCGTATCAGTTACGTTGGTCGCTTCAATGCTACACCTCGTTTTTCACCCGATGGAAAAGAGATTGCTTTTGCATCTTGGTTAGATGAAAGATTTGATATTTTTCGCATCAATTCTGATGGTACAGGGCTGTCTCGTTTAACTAAAGATTTCGGTTCAAATGAAGACCCGACCTATTCAAATGATGGACAGTTTATAGCCTTCAGTTCTCAGCGCGTAATTTCAAGCCGTTCTGCTGTCCAAAATATATACATAATGGACAGGGAAGGTGAGATTATCGGCCAAATTACGGATAATTTCGGAAACTGTATAACTCCTAGGTGGTCTAAGTACTAGATTTTCCAAAGATATTGTAAAAATTATTCAACACTTGATCATTTTAGTCTTGTAAATTTTATAGACGCACTGTATTATTTATTCAACTTAACGCTATGCGTAGCACTGAACTTGAATGCATAAATCTGACTGGGAGTTATACAATGACTAAGGCAATGGAAAAAAAGACGACATCTCTAGATTCACTACTGTCTAATCTTCTAACAACTCTAGATGAAAAGAAATTCTTTACTATTCTTTCTTCACATATTGGAAATGAGCTTAAGGCACACTCAAATATCATCCACCTTCTTCTAGAAGACGGAAGAGCTGAGCTAGTAGCTAAGAATGGTGAGTTAGTTGAGCACGGTTCAATTCTAGAAAAGGGTGCAGGCGTTGCTGGTCAAGTTGTAAGAACAAAGAAGCCTTACTTTTCTAATAATGTTGATAGAGATCCAATCTTTGCCAATTCTAATATCGAAGGTGTTATTGCTGAACTTTGTGTTCCAGTTGTTGTTGAAGGTCACGTTATTGCTACGATTCACTTACAAGCTCACAATGAGGAAATTCAATTTTCTCGTGACAATATGAATGAAGTTCTAGAGCTACTTAAAATTGCTGAACTTCCACTTAGAAATATGAAGATGTATCTATCTGCTAAATTTCTTAATGAATCATTAAAGAAGCAGATTGAACTTAAAGAAAAAGAAATCGAAAAAACAAAAATGGGTGTTACGATTGCTGACACTTATAGAATTAAAGATAAAGAAATCGTTGGTAAGTCTGAGACAATGAAGAAGATCATCATGATTGCAGACAAAATTGCTAACGCTGATACATTTGCTCTAATCACAGGTGAATCAGGAACTGGTAAAGAGATGATCGCTAGAAGAATTCACTGCAGATCAAACCGTGGTGAAGGTGCTTTCATTACTCTTGACTGTTCTTCACTACCAGAAGACAGACTAGAAATCGAATTATTCGGTGAAAACGCTGGAATCGTTGCCGGTATGATTAAAGAAAGAGCAGGAATGCTTGAAGCTGCTAATGGTGGAACACTATTTCTTAATAATGTAGATGCACTACCAGTAAGAGTACAAGCTAAGCTTATGAATTTCATTAATGATGGTCTTGCTTTCAGAGTTGGAAGTCAGATGCCATATAAAGCAAACGTAAGAATCATCTCAGCTACAAGCAAAAGTATTGATGAGATGGTTACTGAAGGAAGATTTAGAGAAGACCTTTCTTACTCTCTAGGAGTTCTAAAACTTGATGCTCCTTCACTAAGAGAAAGAAAAGAAGATATCGAACTTCTAGCGACTCACTTCCTAAACAATGGAAAGAACGCTGAAGATCAAAAATCACTATCTCCTGGTGCTATCACAGCTCTTATGGAGTACAGATGGCCAGGTAACGTAAGAGAGCTTCAGTCAGTAATGGAGAGAGCTTACATCCTATCATCAGGAAAGATTGTTGAAAGAGACCATTTAGCTGAAACAGTATTTACTAAAGAAATCGTTGAAGAGGTAAAAGAAGAAGAATCACTATCTTACTCTGAAATGACACTAGATGAACTTGAGAAAAGACACATTATGATGACTCTTGAGCACCTAGGTGGAAACAAGACGAAGACTGCAAAGGTACTAGGAATTACAGTGAAGACTCTTTACAACAAACTTCACAGCTACGGAATGATCGACACTAAAGAAGCTTAATAATTAAACTTAATTAAAACTAAAAGTATACAGAAGGCCCGTAAAAAGGGCCTTTCTGTGTGCCAAGCAAACGAGATTATTTGTCTTATTGAATAAAAACATATACGATTTAATATCAAGGAGCTCACATGAGTAAAGAGACAGTAGAACAAACAGAAGCGACAAGAGCAGTTAAGAGTTTCAAGGCCGCGGCTGATATCGAAAACTTCTATCGCTTTGTCTACGAAAATGACCTAAGAAGAGAAGCAAAGATGATTCTTGGTGCCATTGCAGCTGCTGCAAACCAAAACTCTAAAAAGAAAAGAAGAAAAGTTCAATAATTGAAATTATGTCCGCTTCGGGATGAAGCGGACCTCTAAAAAAGGGAAAGTGGACATGGATGCTCAAAAATCCCACGTTATCTTTGATCCGATTTACGGATTTATCAAATTAAGTCCAATTGAATTCGAAATTATTCATTCACCATTTTATCAGCGTCTGCGTTGGATTAAGCAATTAGGGTTTTCCTTTTATGTTTTCCCTGGTGCTGAGCACTCGCGTTTTGGTCACTCTATTGGTGTCATGTACAACGCCCATAAGATTCTCCAATCATGTGGTCGTGCGGTAACTGAAGATGAATTGATGGACCCGAAGTGTCTAACAAAAGAAGCGAAATACCATAAGTCTCTTCGCATCGGCGCACTTCTTCATGATTTGGGAACATTTTGTTTTTCTCACACAACTGAAGCCGCTTATATAGCTTTTGGTGAAACCACACGTACAAAAGGTGGTAAAGGTCTTAAAGACGATCACGAAAATTTAGGCTCTTTCATTATTAAGAATACAGATTATGACGGTGGTATCACTCATATTCTTAAAAAGTATGGGCTTGATCCTCAAATGATTTCAGATCTTGTTAAAGGTGTTGATCCCTCTGTGATGGCCAATCAGATTCTTCACTCAGAAATTGACTGTGACAGAATGGATTATCTACTAAGAGATGCGCACTATACTGGTTTAAAGTATGGTTCATATGATAGAGATTATTTGCTTCACCACTTCAGACCGATGAAAGTTGATGGACATGAGATCCTTACAATACGTCACAACGCTCTTCATAGCGTTGAGGATTTCTTGAATGCTCGTTTTGCATGGTACTCGCAAGTTATTCGCTCTGCTCGTGGAGCCCGATATGATGCCATTGCGGAAAGACTTTGTTTCTATTTCTTAGAAAAAGGTTTGATCTATCGCTATAGCGATTTACTTGAAATGATTGCAAAAGATCCGATGAGATTTTTTGGATTCAATGATTCATATTTCATGAACCTAGTACATGAAAACTATATGAACGGAACACTTGATAAAGATCCGGACATTAAGGATATGGCGAAAACTCTTCTCTTGAAAAAAGGTGCGAGGGCCATTCATGCAGAGGAATTTAAACAACGTCTTCTTGATCAAGATGATGAGAAGAATAACGAGAAAATTCATAAGAGGGCCGAAGCGAAGGTTAAGGAAATCGAAGATGTTATTGCTCAAAAGGGGAGCGGTGCTGATTGGGTTATTCCAGATCTTCCAAGTAAAGACATCATCTTTGTTAAGTCTCCAAAGAGTTTAGCTAAAGATGCGGCCAGCTCAAGGCAAAATCTTCTTCTTGAAAGAGATCCTGTAAAGATCAGTTATGAAAATGGAGATGTAAAACTTCTTGCTGAAGTTGAAAACTCGATTATCTCTAGGCTCTATAAGGCCAAGAATTACACTCCAAATGTGTTCTGTTCAGAATCAGCTTATCAGCTCTTAATTAAAGAGGGCGTGATTAAAGACGAGAAGAAGTAATTGGCATTTCGTGGTCAGTTTTTTATTCTAATATAAAGGATAAAAATTGACCACGGAGTAGGTTATGAAAAAGCACATCGCTTCTTTAATGGTACTATCAAGTGCCTTCTATGCTCATGCAGAGCTTTCCTCATTTGATCACCCAACAGAGATCATTGTTTCTTATAAAGACCCTCAACATCTTTCACAATCTCTAGTTTCTTTTGGAACGAATGAAAAGTTAGCAGGGAATACTTTTAAATTATCACTTAACTCTTTCTTAGATAGTAAGAACATTCTTGCTGATTTAAAAAATGACCCAAATGTCCAGTGGGCGGCACCAAATAGAGTTTACTTGGGAGATTATAGAGAATACATGCCAAGTGATGAGAGAATATCTTCTCAAAGACATCATACTCTAATCAAATCTTTTGAAGCGTGGAATTTCGACCTTGGTAAAGAGGAAGTCGTTGTTGCTGTTACTGACGATGGTTTCAAGCTTGATCACGAAGACATGACAACAGGTTGGTATATCAACAGAAATGAAATCCCTAACAATGGCATTGATGATGATAATAACGGTTTTGTAGATGATTATATTGGCTGGGACTTTAACAATAATGATAACGATCCTAGCAGTAGTTACGATTACGGTTCACACGGTACTCACGTTGCGGGAATTATTGGTGCCGTTCATGACAATAATTTAGGAGTTTCTGGAATTGCTCCTAAAGTTAAGATCATGCCTTTGAAATTTTATGGGGCCAACGGTCTAAAGTCTGATATGTATTATAGGGCCTATGCTTATGCCGCAGATAATGGCGCAAAAATTATTAATACTAGCTACAATATCGATAGCGTCGTTGATGATGAAGTTTATTTAAGAGGACTCGATTACGTTAAAGAAAAGGGTGTACTCGTTTTCAATTCGGCCGGAAATAACGGGCGCTATAATCCTAAACGTCATACAGTTGATAAAATTCTGTTAGTCGCAAGTTCCGTATCTAACGGTAAAAAAGATGATACAGTTAGCAGCTTCTCTAACTATGGTGACGGTGTTGACATAATTGCCCCAGGTGATCCTATTTACTCACACACAAGCTCTGGCCGTTATGCCAATCTTCAAGGCACTTCTATGGCCACTCCTGTTGCCGCTGGTGTCGCTGCCTATATTTGGTCTGTGCACCCAGAATATTCGATGGAACAAGTCGTTCATACACTAATGCTGTCTGCAGATAATATCGACGCTAGTAATAAAGAAAAGTATCAATTTGCAATTGGTGCGGGGAGAGTTAATTCTCTTAATGCCATCACTTTAAATGCTCCTGCTGCCCGTATATCAGGTGCGGTTTATAATGATAAAGAAAAACAAATGAAGGTTTATCTTCAAGGTGTACTAGAGAATACAATGCCAGAAATTATTGAGGCCATGTCTCTTTATATGGATGGTGAAAAAGTTGAACTTGTTGACAATAGAACTTATGAAGTTGGAACAAACTTTTTTTCATTTCCAGTAACCAAAAGAAGAGCAAATTACAAATTTACTATTGATGGAGAACAACTTACAGATGTTTTCGGCAATAAACTCGATGCTAATAAAGATAATACTCCTGGAGGAGTGTTAAGTTTTGAATTCAAATCGAGATAAAATGGATAAGAATTTAAAAAAAGATTTTCTCCTCGAGACATTGTCATTTTATGAGGCCATGTCTTTTGAAAATATCATTTTGGACTTTGACTCTGAAAAGTTAAAGTCCATAGGTGATTTTTCTCGTGATGAATTGGAAGAAATATTAAGTGAATTAGTAAAAGAGAAGAAATTAAAGCTCACCAAAATTAATGGTGAGCCTCGTTGGCAGAAAGTTTTTAAAAAGAAAAAAAGATTCTGGTTCTTTTAGTAAATAGTCCCGGCCATACCTCTTTGCCATTTAATAATCGGCAAGAAAACAGAATCAATATGATCTCCATTATACGGGATCGTTTCATAAGAACCTGTTCTGATATTTAAATCACTTGTAACGAAAATAATATTTGAGTAGCTATCGAAAGTTTTGTACTGACGAATAAAGGCAGTCTCTTCCATAATATTATCTAGGTTCAATAAAACAGCGAATAAACTTCCTGAGCCCCTTTTAATAGGCACACGTGGCGCATAGAAGGCCAGTTCTTCAATTTTGTTTTTAAGAATTTCTTCTCTATGCTCCTTATTTTCAGGTAGCAGCTTATTTGTAATAGAGTAGAAGACAATCTCTAATCCAATACGTTTTTGATCTTGTGGATTAATTGCTAAAAGTGCAAGTGCCTCCTCAGGATCAGTGACCATTTGTTTTTGTGTCAGTTGGTCGTATAGAGGAGCAATAATGATTTCCTCACATAAGTACTCACTCGTTCCATTGTCACCTTTATAGAGAACTGGATTGAACTTAATAACTTCAATATTTTTATCATTGTGAATTTCGTTGATAAGATCGCCAATCATATAAGGTCTTAATTGAAGATGTTGAGTTGAAAAGTCTGTATAGATTTTTTGAGACAAATCACCAATAGAAAATTCTCTTGCGATTTTACCTAATTCATTGCGACCGCTAAAGGCAAGGTAGCATTCAGTTTTTTCACCAGTACCTTTTACTTTCTTAGGTCTTCCTTGCTCATCAGTTAGGACAGAGATGACTTCATAATGACCAAGTTTTGCATTTGTCTTTGGGAGCGCAAAACGATGAGATAGAATTTGATTTTTTAACTCATTCCAAACGGGACGATTTACAGTCATAAGGCCTCCTATATTACAAATATTTGTATCATAGAAGGCCTTGTTTGAAATATTAAAATTGTATTTGGTTATGATGCGGCGGGACGTCTGTAGACAGTCATTCCTTCCATGTCTACTTTTTCGAATTCTGTCTTCATACCAATAAGACTTTCTCCAGAACCTAAGAGCATATAGCCACCAGGTCTAAGAGACTTGTAAATGTTGTTAAGTATTTTGTTCTTGTTTTCCTTATCTTGATAGATCAAAACATTTCTACAAAATACGATATGATAAAGCTGATTTTGGTAGAAATCCGTTAGAAGATTGAACTCACCAAAACGAACTTTTGTGTGAATATTATGTTTAATTCTCCAGCGATCTCCATCTAATTGTTCAAAGTAAGTCATTAGAGATTTTATCGGCAGTCCGCGTTGGACATCGAGACCGTTATATTCTCCAGAAATGGCCTTTGAAAGAGCATCTGTTGAAATATCTGTAGCTTCACATTGACTTCGTCTAAGAATTTCATCGCCAAAAGCTTCATGGATACTCATTAAAATAGAGTAGGCCTCTTGACCAGTTGAAGCCGCTGCCGACCAAATATTAATCATGCCATTTTTATGCTTTTCTAATAGCTCAGGCATAATTCCCTTTGTCAGTGTCTTGAAGGGTTTTACATCACGAAAAAAATACGTTTCGTTGTTTGTAGAAATATTAATAAGCACAGCATTCATATCTGGCGTAATTGTGCCTTGATACATTTGATATACTTCTTCTACAGTATTTTTTTCAAAAATTCTTACGAGCTCTTTAAGTCTTGTCTCAAGTCTATAAAAATCTTTCTTTTCATAGAGCATGCCCGATTTTTTGTAGATATAGTCAGCAAAGAATTTATAGATGTCATCACTAATCATAAAATTTCTAATCTCACGTAATAAGTTGTAACAGAGTTATTTTACAGGTCACAGGGCCTGGCACATAGTTAAATTTTGCAAACTTATCGAATCTTTAGAGTATCTTATGAGTAAAATATATAGGCATTTCTTGATGAAAAAAGTCGGAAAAAGCGAAATCTTTGCTTTCAATTTAAACTTGAGTTAGAATTTAATGAGCGGCATGGCCCGTTTTTTCAAATTAGGATGATTTGAAATAAATCAAAGGATTGAGCGATGTTTAACTCCACTTTTCATGGCACTATGACCGGCCATGGTCAAAGTTCAAACCGACTTAATAGTCTCTTTTATTTAGAAAATGTCACAGTAGATTTCGGCTCTGTAAAGGCCCTAAGAAACGTTCAATTAACCATTGATCCGGGTGAAATTGTATTCGTTACAGGTGCTTCTGGAGCAGGGAAGACGACATTACTAAGAGTTCTGTCTGGTGATATTGAACCGACGAGCGGGCAAGTAAAACTACCTCAAAAAAATGTCTTCATTTCA
Source organism: Bacteriovorax sp. BSW11_IV (assembly GCF_000447755.1). Lineage (GTDB taxonomy): Bacteria > Bdellovibrionota > Bacteriovoracia > Bacteriovoracales > Bacteriovoracaceae > BSW11-IV. Next base: position 12,240 of record NZ_AUNE01000013.1, read on the forward strand.
CGCGTCTTTCAAGATTTAAGATTGATTGGAAGATTGTCATGTGAAGAGAATTTAAAATTGGCCTTCGATCCAGCTCTTTATAATTCTAAAGGTGAGTTCCTTCAAGATATGAATGAACTTTGTCGAATCATGGGGATTCAAAATAGACTTTCTCTAACTGTAAATGAAGCAAACGGTGGTCTAAAACAAAAAGTTGCTATCATCAGAGCATTGTTGGCCAGGCCTCAAGTTTTTGTTGCTGATGAACCAACGAGTTCACTCGATGCCGATAACGCAAGAAAGTTGTATGAGGTTCTAAATCTTTATAATGTTAAAAAAGGTTTAACTGTTGTGTGGGCATCACACAATAGAGAGCTTGTTAAAAAATTCACTGGTAGAATCATTCATTTAGATTCTGGGAAATTAGTTTATTCGGGGCACGCATGTTTTATTTGATGCAATTTTGGAAAGGAATTGAAAAGAATTTAGCGAGCGGATTCGCGTTCATGATCCTATCTGTACTTTTAGTAACAGGTTTAGGGCAAAAAGACTTTTTGGAAAAAAGAGTTTTTAATCAATTACCGAGTGAAGTGAGTGGACCATATTTTTATGCACTAATTTCAGGTAAAGAAAATCATCTAAGACTTTCAAGAAAACTAGGAGAACTACCAGGTGTTTCACTAGTGAGTGTTCTTGATAAATCCGAAATTAATGCAAAGGTGGGAGAAATCTTAGATTCTTTAGGGCTTGAAGCAGGTTCTGGAATGTTTGATTTTGACTATGCTGGACTAAAAGTTATTTTTAAAGAAGGTATCAGTTCTCGATCAAGAGAATTAATTAGAGATTATCTTGTAAGACTTGCCGGAAAAGACAAGGTTACGCTAGGGGTGACAAAAGATAATGATACTCTTGTAAAAAAACATACTGAGGCGCTAACTACTTTTAAAAGATGGGGAGCGGTACTTACAATTTCATTAATATTCACGCTATGGCTATTTTCTGCGATTTTCTTTAGCAAGAGATTAAAAGAGATGTGCTATCTCGTTGAATCTTTCCAGAGAAAAGAAAAAGTTGGACTTAAAGTTTATCTAACTGGTGTTGTTATTATATCTTTATTTTCTTTACAGACATTTTTATGGGGAACTCCAAGTGCAATGTTTTTCATGGTTGGACTTGGAATCATATCGTTATTTAGTGTGAACTTTATTACTCAATATAAGTGGAATAAATAAGAATGAATAAAGCATTTGTTTTAGGGTTGTGTTTATCTTTCTGCTCTACTAGTTTTGCAGCGACAACAATGTCACAGAAAGAAGATTCTCTAGAGCAAATGCGATCTGAGCTTAAAAAACAACAAATTACTCTTTCAACTCTACGCTCCCAGTTATCAAAGTTTGAAATGAACTTGGGTGAAAACAATAAGAAAATTATTGAAATTCTTGGCCAAAGAAAACAACTTGAGATAACGATTTTTGAAACAGGTCAAAGACTTGAGAAATCTAAAACAGACCTTGAAGAAAATCTTGATAAAACAAAAAGCTCACTAAGAGCACTTGTCTTAGGTAGTTTAGATGATGTTGAAACAAGTACAGATCTTCTAAGTAAGAAAATCCTTACCAATATCCTGCAAAAGAAAATTGAGGTTATTAAGTCCGAACTGAAACTTAATAATCAATTATCTCTCGATTTAGCAGAACTCAAAAAAGATTATGAAAATCATATTCGAACTGAAAATGATTTGAGAGTCGTACTGGATGACCTTGAGCAAAAGAAAAAAGATATCGCTTCAAAATATATTGAAGAAGAAAAGGCCAAGGACGCAACTCAAATTAAATACGACCAATTAAGAACGACAGTTTATCTTTCTAAACAGAAGAAGCAACATACTAAAGAAGAGGCGGCCCCTGTATTAGATAGTGATAATGAAAAAATGGAATTTGCAGGTCCTGTTGAAGGACATAGTGGAGTTGAGCATAATAAGAAGGGGATTACATTCAAATTTAAGGGTCAACTTCCAGTTAAAAGTGCAGGTAAAGGTAAAGTCGCTTATACAGGGAGTTTATCGAACTACGGAAATGTTGTTATCGTAGATCACGGTAACCAAACGAGAACAATCTATCTCGGACAATTCTTACCAAAAGTAAAAGCAGAATCACTTGTCGAGAAAGGACAAGTCTTAGGCTACACTCAAGCAGGTTACTCAACTGGTAGTCGAGGAAGTGTTTATTTTGAGGTAAGAAAGAGAAATATTGCACAAAATACAGTGCTACTAATGGATCAAGATTTTTTAGCAAAAAATAGCTTAGCAAAAAATTAATATATAAAAGGATTGAAAATGAAGTTGTTTTCAGGAAAAAGGGCAAGACTGCTAACCCTTTGCGGTGCTGTCTTATTATCCACAAGTACATATTCTAGCAAGACTCCAGACAAGTCTCGATTTGAAAAACTAGAAGTATTCAATAAGGTTCTGTTTCTTATTGAGTCACAATACTATCGTGAAGTTGACACTGAAAAGCTTATCAATGGTGCTTTAAAAGGAATGATGGGAACTCTGGATCCCCATTCTGCCTTTTTAGATACTGAGGTGTTTGAAAAAATGCAAGAAGATACTAAAGGTGAGTTTGGTGGCCTTGGTATTGAAGTGACTTTAAAAGATGGAGTTCTAATTATTACGACTCCAATCGAAGATACACCTGCGTTCAAAGCAGGTCTTCGCTCTGGTGATAAAATCGTTGAAATTAATCATGAATCAACAATCGGTATTACCCTAGATGAAGCAGTGACTAGAATGAGAGGAAAGGCAAAAGAAAAAATTAGCCTTGGAATCGTAAGAGAGGGTGTTGAGGGAATTAAAACTTACGAACTTACTCGTGAGATTATTAAAATCCAATCTGTTAAAAATTCTCTTGTAGATAATCATTATGGATATGTTCGCCTGACTCAATTTCAAAAAGATGCTGGTGAAGATATTATTAAGGCCATTAAAAGTCTTCGTAAAAAGGCCAAGGACAATTCACTTCGTGGACTAATTCTTGATTTAAGATCAAATCCAGGTGGGCTACTAGATGAGGCCGTTAATGTCTCTTCAATCTTCCTTAAAGATGGTGTGGTTGTTTCAACAGAAGGTCGTGATCCTAAGAACAAAGATATTCGTTATGTGAAGAAAACAGGGCATAAAGAGCTTGAACTTCCACTTGTTGTTCTTATTAATGGATCTTCTGCTTCAGCATCAGAAATTGTTGCAGGTGCTCTTCAAGACCATTCACGTGCCATTATCATGGGAACGCAATCATTTGGTAAAGGTTCCGTTCAAACAATTTCTAAACTTGGTGAAGATATGGGAGTTAAGTTAACAATTGCCCAGTACATGACGGCCAAAGGAAGAAAAATTCAGGCCAAAGGGATTTCTCCAGATGTTGAAATTTCTGAAACTGAAGGTGATTGGATTAAAGAAAATTACAAAGAGAGCTCATTCATTCGAGAAGCGGATCTTAAAAATCACCTGAATGCTACGATTGAAACAAAAGAAGAAAAAGCGGCCCGTCTAGCTCGTGAAAAGAGTGAGAGGCAAGAGCGTATTGAACGAATCAAACGTATGCAAGAACAGAAGAAAAAAGGTAAAGATGGGGACGCTCTTACTGCCAAGAAGTATGATCCGGACTCTGATTACCAAGTGCAGCAAGCGATTAACTACATAAGATCGTTTGAAGTCTTCAAAAGAATGATCAAAAATTAAAAAATGAAGCAGGCTTTTCTAGGAAAAGCCTGCTTTAATCTCTATAATGACAGCATGGAATTTAAGCACCCAACTGTCAGCGAAATCGTTGAACAAATCAAAATTTTACTAGAAGGCCAGTTTCGCAATATTTCTTTTGTGGGCGAGGTCACAAATCTTTCACTATCTTCAAGTGGTCACTGGTATTTCACTTTATCTGATCCTAATGCTGCAATCTCGGCCGCCCTTTTTAAAATGGATGCCATGAGAAACCCTGGAATTAGGGCCCTTAAAGATGGGGACAAGGTCCTCGTAAGTGGAAGTGTTGGTGTTTATTCTAAGCGTGGTACTTTTCAAATTATTGTTAAACGAATTACTCCTGTTGGTAAGGGGGATTTAAAAGAACAATTTGAATTGTTGAAAAAGAAACTCGCTAGTGAAGGTCTATTTGATATCGAACACAAAAAACCAATTCCTCAAATGCCAAAACGCGTTGCTGTAATTACTGCCGAAAGAGGGGCCGCTTTACAAGACTTTTTGAATATTGTGAACAGACGCTCTTTATGGATGGATGTCGTGCTAATTCCCGCCCTCGTTCAAGGAGATGGTGCCGCCGCTTCTGTGAGAGCTGCTCTTGAAAAGGCCATTCGTTATACGATGGAGGCCAATAGTAAAAATTCAGGACAAGGATTTGATGTCGTTGTCATTACTAGAGGTGGTGGGAGCTTAGAGGATTTGTGGGCATTTAATGATGAAGCTCTCGCTTGGGATATTTATAATTGTCCAATTCCTGTAATCAGTGCCGTTGGTCACCAAGTTGATTTCTCAATTTGTGATTTTGTATCTGATATGCGAATGGAGACTCCATCGGCAGCAGCTGAGACACTTACCAATCAGCAAATGACAATTAAAGAGAGGATGATCAAGGCCAAAAGGGAGTTGGTTAAATTCTCTAATAGTGGTCTTGATAAAAATCAATCTCGTGTTTATCGAATGAATCCAAAGGCCTTATTGGATAAGATCTGGGCCAACTTTATGAGTTTTGAAAGAAGACTCAAGCAATGTGATTTAAAGCACAGGTCACTGGAGTTGACTTCGATTCATGAGCACTCCATAGAGCTTGATGATTATATTTCACGTATTGAAAAATCAATAAATAAGAAAATTGAAACGACTCAAAATCGATTAGCAAGTTACGATAATTTATTAAGGGTACTCAACCCAAATAATGTCTTAGAGCGTGGCTATACTTACGTGCAAAGTGAAAATGGAAAAGTTCTAAGTGATCTAAAATCTTTTGAAAATCTCCCTGAAAATGCCGCAATTTCCCTAACTTTTAAAGACGGTAAGGCCAGTGCCTACAAAAGTGGAAACAAGTCATGAAGTTAACGGCCTATATTGATTCTACTCTTTTTGATCGAGATCTCAGATTCTATGATATTAAAAGAAGAATGGAGTCTTTAAGGTTAGAGTTTATTGATAATAAAGAAGATTCAACAATTGTATTTCATGACGATAACATCCATGAGGGGCAATGGACATTTTGGTTTGATGAAAATAAATTAAATCAAAATCCAAGAGTCTTTAATTTTTCTACTGAAAGCTTTAATGATGTTGAAAAGGTCATACCTGAATTAGAGAAGTGGTACTCACTTTATTCTGAAAATCTAAAAGAACAGGCCATTACTGAGTCATTGGAATTGGTTAGGAATTTCGATATTAATTCATTCAAAATTAAGCATGGCGAAGAAGCTTATTTTCGTTTTTTATTACAGTACCTCTCTTGGTATGCAAGCAGTGAGTGGGAATTTAGCTTAAAAGATGTTTCAAATACGTTAAGCGAGCTTGCGCGTTCAATGGATATTGAGTTAGAAATTACGCCAGAAATTACGCCAGAAGGCTCTAAAGAACCCAATAGGATCATTCTTCAGCTACCAGAGGACAGTTTAATTTCTATACAGTCATCTTCTTTGGAGTGCTCTTTAGTCGTTGGACAAATTATTTTAGGAACTCTGAAATCTTATTCAAATGAAGAGGAAGAATCAGAGGTCTTGTCATGGGATTATGTCCTTGGGAAGCTAAATTTTCCAGTGGCCCTATTTTCAAAAGAAGATGGAAATATGGTTTTGCATGGCCAAGGTTTTTCTCGTTTGAAAATACTCCCTAGTGAATGTCTTGTGCTTGAAAATGGAGCAACAAAAGAAATAGATGGTAAGACCTATGAAGTGATAAAAGATTGTTTTAACTTCTCCGGTCATTCGTACTTTGCACTTTCATTTGTTGGCAAGAATTCCCATAGTGCAAAACTGATTTCATCAGAAGAATTAGGTATTATCTCTAGTTCAATTGCCCATGAATTGAATAATCCTATTGCAGGGATTCTGGCGAGTATAGCTTTGTTACAACTAGAAGATGATTTACCGGACGATACAGAAAAAACTTTGAAAGATATGGAAGAAGGTGCGAAGAGATGTCGCGATCTTATTCAGGTTTTTCTTGGTTTCACTAAAGAAGGTACCCAGAATTATACACAACGAAGAATTCAAGATAGCTTCAAACAATCATTGGATATGTTGCGCTTTAGAATGGTTGAATCTGATTGTAGAATCAATTTTCAAAGAAGCTCAGAATCAGTTGAGTTTAGAAGATGTATTAACCCATCGATAATGACGATGATCTTATATCTTCTAATGAATGAAGTTTTGACAAGCTATTCTCATTTTCAACTGATCAAAGAAGAGCAGTTGGAAACGATCAACGGTAAAATGAAAGAATACGAAGATCGTATGGTTTTTAAATTCGAGAATGTGAATTTGAAATCATTTGCAGAAAGAGTACAGGCAATGAAGTTACTTCATCATCTCTTTGATCTATCGCTCTTAGAATTAACAATAGAAAATGATCGAATTACTCTAAAAGATCGAATCTCAATGTCTCTTTTTTAATGTCTATAAATTGATCTTTTACCCATCATAAATTTTGCAAGATAGCATGAAATAAGGGTCAAACATCCTACTTTTGGTCCAAATAATTCCATCGCCATAACACTACTGGCGAGGGGAGTGTTAGTGACGGCTCCAAAAAGCCCAACCATTCCCAAGGCCGATGAAAATGAGAATGACATTAACCCAAACATTGATGAAACCGCGTTCGTTAAAGTTGCACCCATAAAAAACAGAGGTGTTACTTCGCCGCCTTTAAAACCAATTGAAAGAGTCATTATTGTCAGTAGTGCTTTAATTAAAAAATCTTGAATAGATCTTTCGTGGATAAATGAATCATTAATAATGTCTGTTCCAATTCCAATATAGTCGTGACCATTTATCATGAATACAAGGGCAATAATAAGAAGGGAGCCCACAAAAAGTTTGATCTCTAGACCTTTACAAAGAAATGAAATGGCCTTTGTGTAGTATTTCATCCCAAAGTAGAAAATATTGGCGCCAAGCCCTGAGCACAAAGATGCAATTATTAAATACCAAGCAATAGTAGAAGAGGGAGGCAATATCACCTGAAAATGAGAGTGTACAGGTCCTAGAAGATGGGCGATAAAGGCCGCGCTCGCACAGGCAATTGCTGTAAAAAAGAGGAGGTCAACACGCTTGATTTCTTTAAAGTGATGGAGTTCGAAGGCAAAGATGAAGGCGGCATATGGAGTTCCAAAGATCGAAGCAAATCCTGCTGCAATTCCGGTGTAAATTAAAAGTGCTCTTAGGTTTTCTTTGTTAAGGTCTTTGAAGATTTTTGTCGGTAGGTGTGAAACACTCGCACCCATAATAACGCCAACGCCCTCTCGACCAGCAGAGCCACCAAAAAGATGGGTTCCTATAGATGTAATAAAAATATAAGGGGCCATCCATGCAGAAACTTTTGCTTTTTCATTGTCAATTTCCGAAAGAAGATAGGGGACACCCTGATTTACATAGTGTGGAATTCTTTTAACGATGAAAGCAAATATTATTCCAAAGAGCGGAAGCCCGTATATGAATTCAGGATGTTTTATTCGAAGCTCTGTTACGAAGTTGAGTGAATGAAGAAAGGTTGAGCTGAGGAGGCCAGAAGCGGCCCCCGTAAATATTGTGAGCAGTAAGTATTTGAAATACTTTTTCATCATTTAAAACTAAATATACTCTTTCGGATAATTATATGGATTCGGATTATCTTTTAAAAATTTTTCTAAATCCTTGAAGAATTCTTCTGGAGTATTTTTTGCTGCCCCTCTTTTTATCACAAGCATATCTCGTCCTGTTTTTTTACAGTCAGCAACATAGCTTTCGATAAAGTTTCTCAGTTGAGGAGGAAAGAAAAACTTCTTCAATTTATTTGTACTCATTTTGTTTGATTTTGAAACAATATATTGAATCAGCTTCTTTTGATGTCCAGGGTATCTGAACACAAGCTCTGATCTCGGGTTAAGTGAGATGAGAGGATAGATGATTAATTGCTCAGGAACGAGGTGGTTTGTAATAACAAAATCACCAAACTCTTTATCAAACTGAGTATACTCTGGGTCAGTCATTTTCTTTCTTGTCGTTTTTGGCAGATGGTTTTCCCATAAAAAATCAACAAGTCGATTTCTCTTTTCAAAATCTATTTTAGAAAAAACATTATTTAATGAAATAAGTGATTCAAGAAATGGACCAACAAGTTTAATCGTAACCACTTCCCAAGCTTCTGTTTCCAAGAGCTCCTTGAAGTAATTCTCTTCGGCCTTTTTAGTTTCTTTAGTAACTTTACAAGGGAAACTATTAAGAATAACACCATTTTCACCCTTAAATGTAATAAGGGCAGGAGTTTTAAGCGCCGTAAATTTTTTGAAGATTTCTTCATTTGTTGAAGGTCTTTTTAAATGCACGCGATCAAGTTCAAATCTATTCTTAGGATAGTAGAGATGATTGATTTTTGTGATTCCTTTGAACTCAAAGATATCTAAAAACTTTAGAAGAAGTTTTGCTGTCGCAATAGCATCATCAAGTGCTCTGTGTGCTTTCTTATGTGATATTCCAAAAATCTTACTCATGTAATTCAAGTTTGAATTCATAAGATTTGGGATTAAATACTTTGTCATAAGATTTGTACAAATACTCTTATTTTCTAGTTCTATTTTTCCAAGTCTTCTAAGTACAGAATTGAAAAAAGGAACATCAAATGAAGCATTGTGAGCAACTAGGATATCATCTCCCATAAATTCTAAGACTTCATCAATGACTTCTTCAATTTTTGGAGAGTTCTCCACATCACTTTGCTTAATCGAAGTAAGTTTTTGAATAAAATCAGGAATTCTTATTTCAGGTTGGATGAGGAAGCTTTTCTTGTCTGTGATTTCTAGATTGCGTATTTTAACTAGGCCGATCTCAATTATTTTATCTTTTTCGTGATTTCCACCAGTAGTTTCGAGATCAAAGACACAAAAGTTTAGATTTTTTAGAAGTAAAAGCGACTCATTTGAGTCAGGTTCGATTTGTTTTGTCATTTTATAAACTCCGAACATTCGTTCGTAGAGGGTTGTTATATTAGTTCTGCTAGTTTAGCAAAACACTTAATCTAGAGCGAGGGGGAATATTTCCCCCTCGATTTTTATTTTGAAAGTTGACCAATTTTTGCAACAGAATCTACGAGTAAATTAGTAAACTTTTGCATGATTTTAAGGGCCTGTTCCTTAATATCTTCGTGCATTAGTTTTGTGGCCTCAATTCCTGCGGCCATATTTGTTACACAAGAGATTCCACAAACTTTAAGACCCATGTGGTTAGCAGCAATACATTCAGGCACTGTACTCATACCAACCATGTCCGCACCTAAAGTTCTGAACATTCTAATTTCTGCAGGAGTTTCATATGTTGGACCAAGAACGCCAACGTAGACTCCTGTTTTAAGGTCTAGGCCTTGATTTTTTGCTACATCTTTCAAGATAGCTCTAAGTTCAGGATCGTAGGCATAAGTCATGTCTGGAAAACGAGGGCCAACTGATTCATCGTTTGGACCAATCAATGGATTTTGACCCATGAAATTGATTTGGTCTTCAATGCAAACAAGATCACCTTGTGTGAAGCTTAAATTGATTCCACCAGCAGCGTTTGTCAAAATGATCGACTCAATTCCAAGTCCAGCAAGAGTACGAACAGGAAGAACAACTTCTTCCATAGTACGGCCTTCGTAAAAGTGAAAGCGACCTTGCATAACCGCAACTTCAACGCCTTTTACTGTTCCTAAGATCAGTTGACCACTATGTCCAACAACTGTTGTCTGACCAAAGTGGGGGATATCGTCATAAGAGATGACAGTTTTATTTTCAATCGCATCTACAAAATCACCTAAACCAGAACCAAGAACAATTCCTACTTTTGGTTTATTTTTCATCTTAGCTTCGATGGCCTTTACGGCCTCTTGAATTTTTCCTGACATATTGTCTCGTCCTTCTTATTTATTTTCTTTGATCTCGTAAACTAGGGACTTAGGTGTTGTCGCCTTAGTTTTAGAGATAGTCACGTCGTTTGCAATAATTTCAGCGGCAATTTTGCCAACAAGATTTTTTTGTTTAGCGTGATAGTAGATTGTCACAAGGCTTTCACCTTTTTTAACAGTGTCTCCAATTTTCTTATTGATAATTAAACCAACACCAAAATCAACTGCGTCTTCTGCTTTCTTTCTTCCACCGCCAAGAGATACACAGTGAAGACCCATATTTTTACATTCTACTTTTGAAACATATCCAGACTTAGTTGCGAGTACTTCTAGTTTTTCTTTTGCAACTGGAAGGCGAGTATAGTCTTCAACGACCTTATCGTCTCCACCTTGTTTCTTAATCATTTCTTTGAATTTCTTAAGTGCGCTTCCATTATCAATGGCCGCTTGCGCTTTAGCATTTCCTTCTTTTAGTGTTTTCGCCTTACCTGCAAGATAGATCATCCCACCAGCAAGTTGCACAGAAAGATCAGTTAGATCTTTTGGTCCGTTACCTTTTAGAGTCTCGATACTTTCAATGATTTCTAAGCTGTTACCAATGGCATTTCCTAGCGGCTGATTCATATCAGTAATCATCGTTAGCATTCTCTTATCAAAACGAGATGCAGTATCTCTTAGACTTTTTGCAAGGGCCTTTGCATCTTTCATGTTGCTCATGAAAGCACCACTACCAGTTTTAATATCCATCACGATACCGCTTGCACCCTCTGCCAGTTTCTTACTCATGATAGAAGCTGTAATAAGGGGAATAGATTCAACAGTGGCCGTAACATCGCGAAGAGCATAAATTTTCTTATCTGCTGGAGCGATAGTTTTAGTCTGTCCAATAAGAACAAGACCATCTTTATTAAGTCTATTTTTAAATTCTTTAAGAGTAAGGGAAGTTTTGAATCCTTTGATTGATTCTACTTTATCGATTGTCCCACCAGTGTGACCAAGTCCACGACCTGCAATCATAGGAACTTTTACACCACAAGCTGCCGCGATTGGAGCTAGGATAAAAGATGCCTTGTCACCAACTCCACCAGTAGAGTGTTTATCAATTACGTCATTGCCTTCAAATTGCACAACTTCACCTGAGTAAAGCATGGCATCTGTAAGTGAAGCTGTTTCTTTTTTATCAAGACCGTTTAGATAGATGGCCATAAGAAGAGCAGACATTTGGTAGTCAGCGATATCTCCACTTGTTAGTGAATCAATAAACCAACGGATTTCTTCGTGAGTTAGTTTTTTTCCATCGCGTTTTTTAGCGATAATTCCGCTCGCGCTGAAGTCAAGTTTTTGCGTTTTAATCTTGGTCATACAATCCACCCTTAAATTAGCGCATTAGTAGCGCAAATTGGCACGGAGTCCTTGACTCCTTGCGATTTCCCATTCATCCTATTTTTATGGAGTTACCTCCCAAAATTGGAAGTGATCATCATATTCCTTTGCTGCTCATGTGGCAACAAGTGGAAGACTGAGGAGTTTTTAGGTGCGCATTAAGTCATTTATTTTTAAATTCTTATTATTACTATCGCTTGTAACTAATGGTGCTTTTGCCCAAGATGACGGGGACATTGTTAAAGACTCACTAAGAGATATTAGTGTTGTTGCTGGAACTGGACTTGGGGGAGCAATTCTAGGTTTATCTACACTTTCTTTTGTGGAAGAGCCTAAAGAGCACTTAGATAATATACTTGTTGGTGGCTCAATCGGAATCATCGTTGGTGTTGCTATTGTTGCATGGAGTCAGGCAACGAAATCAAAAGGTCTA
>NZ_AUNE01000014.1 GCF_000447755.1 Bacteriovorax sp. BSW11_IV
AAGCAAAGCATCAATTGAACGAATCAGTAAATGCCAGAATAAATATAAAGATAAACAATATTATGAGAGATTAGAAAAAACACAAAAGTGCATCAAAAGAAAGTTCCTAGCTTTTTAATTTTATTAAATGGTTCTAGCTCGACGTTTGTTAGAACCTTTGTTTGCGTTTGTGGTCAGATGGAATTTAAAACAGAAATCATCTCATTTTAGGATGCATTATTAGACTTGGAAAGGTAATAAGAATTTACTAAAATAAGGTCATATCTTAGTTTAAGGAACCTAAATGAACACAAAAGCAATTGAAGCAATTTTAAATAATATGCCCGCTGATTGGTTGAAATTAACAACTCACAGATTGGATATTTATAACGAGTCTAAAGCAAAATTTGAGTTCTTGGAACATTTTGAAAATGTTCTAGGCTCAAATTCTGCTTCGTTAAAAGAAGCTTTTTCAAATCTTCCTACGGCCTATGATTATATTCGCTTGGGTCACCCTCTATCATGTGTGCTTGAGTGGGTGATTGCAGATGAGAAAAAAATTAAAGTTGAAGATGTCATATCATTTTCTTCGACGACGATGCCAATTCTTGCAGTTCTTCGTTCGAATCATTTGAAGAAAATTAAAACGCAAATCGTGTTCACAAGTGAGATGCCTAAGAACTTTGATCAAAAAGTAATTCATACTGTTTATGGTTATGAGTTTGAATTAATTCAAAATGCGAAAATTTCAGATTTAGAGAGTTTCAATGGCACTCGCATTGTAGTGACATCACTTTCTCAAATGATGACAGAGGTCCTGCCATCAAATGCCGATTTCATCGTTGGTTTCGATTCTCACCTTGGCAGCATTATTCTTGTTAATGGTGATAAAAATAAATCATATGTCTCAGATATTCAGCACGTGAGAAGACGTGAATCTATTGCGATGACTCCTCACGATTGTATGAATGTTCTTGAAACTTTTGCAGGAAAACCTCTTTCAAGTGTTGAGACAAAACAAGCTGAGATTAACCGTGAATTTGCTCTCAAAACAATTAGAGATATTACCCACACAAAGGGGAATGCATCTCTTGGTTCAAGTGGACTCTCTGTTCAATATGCTATTATGATGGGGCTCATTGATTATGCTCTTCAAAATCATAAGGGAAAGAGTATAAAATTTGTCGTTCCTCCTAATTGCTATGGTGGAACAAATGATCAGGCAAGAAGAGTGGCCGCAAGCACTGCCAATGTCGAAATATTAGATCTTCACGTTGACGGTGGTAAAGATATGGTAACAAGTCTAGAGGGAATCTTAGATCGAGTTGCGAATGATGATGCCATTGCATTTATCATTGCTGAAATTCCAACAAATCCAAGAGTCGAAGTTCCTGATCTTGAGAAACTGAAATTAGCTCTTGGTCGTGAGAGAAAAACAAAAGATGGAAAGATTGCAACTCTTCCTGTTTTTATTCTCGATCAAACATTTTGCCCGAACGTAAAGTTCCTGGGAGCAGGTGACTTTTTATCTAGTGTTAAAACGATTTCATACGTGAGTGGTTCTAAATTTCCATCAGGTGGCTTATGCACTGCTGGTTATTGTGTGGCCAATGATATGGCCCTTGAACTCATGACTTTTGTGGACACTCATTTAAAACTTTGTGCTAATGAAGCAAATGACTTTCAAATTGAAGTTCTTGCAAAACAACTTCCTACTATGAATGAGAGAATTCATCTTGCTTATAAAAATACACGTGCCTTTGTAAATCATATTCACGCTATGATGCCTGATGCGAAGATTAATTTTGTGTCAGAAGAACTTGCTGATGCTGGTTTTACGCCTTCAGTTTTCTCTCTTGATTTACCTACAAGAGGAAACACTCCTGAGGAGCGAGAAGCGTTCAAGCGTAAAATGAATTTGAAGCTGATCAATCTTATGATTCAAGAAATACCAAATGAAAGTAAGCATTGCGTGAGTTATGGGCAATTGAAGGGCTGTTATTGGACTATCCCAGCAACATCTACTCAAGGAACGACGAAGGAAGGGGACAAGGATTACATCGTTCGTGTGGCCGTTTCTCCTGATTTCGATTTGGATCATCATAAAAACGTCTTTTCAAAATTTTGTTCTGAATATTAAGAACTATCTCAAGCAGTGACATCATTTTATTGTCACTGCTTTGTTTTAAAATCTTTAAGTACAGACCTAGTTGTCTTTAATAATTACAGTAGTATAGGGCCGTTTATTATTTTGACACGGCGGTAGTTATTTCACTCAACCTTTATTCTCCCGCTCATAATCCCTATATTTATTTAGTACATATAAAAATACGGAGTAGGGTATGAAAGCAATTGTTCTCATTTTAATGATGTCTTTTTTTGGCCATGCAATGGCCAGCGATATTACTGTCCTCGAAGGATCGGAAAAGAATATTGAACTTATTAAGAGAAGAATTCGCATTCATGAAGCGCAAATCCAAGGGCGCGAAAATCAAATTGAAGATTTAAAAGATATTCTCTTTGATGCAAAAAGAGATGCCTATATTGCTTCAACTTTAGGGACGACTGGTATTGCTGCTTCCTTAGGAATTGGGCTTGGTGCAATTAGTATGGGTGCGATGGGTGGTTCAACTATCATCAATTCCCTTACATCGAGTGTCGTCGTATCAGATCTTTCAGTGATTGCTAATCTTGGGGCCATCTTCGCCGTTCCTGCTACAGGAATTACCCTGGCCATAAAAGAAACTTCAAACTCGCAAGAATTAACAGAAGAAGATGAATATCAATTAAAGGCCCTATACTCTCTTTCTGAATTAGCAAAAAAGCACAAAGAGATTGATGAAAATTTTAGAGCTGAAAACGACAGCAAGTGGCACAAGCTCAAAGATATGCTTACTTTTGGTTGGCATGATGTGAATTATGTCGAAAACACAATCAAGTTGGCCCATGCTCATATCATCTTACATAACGCTGAAGCGGCCATTTTATCTGAACTTGAAAATCATTTAGAAACGCAAAAATAGAGGGATTCTATACTATGACCTTATTTCTTATTTTGAGTTAAGGTCATAGTAAGATATTAATTTTTAGCGATTATATTCAGGAATAAAGTAGTAACATCTAAGTGTTACATGAAATTTATTCTTTATCGCTTGTTGAGAGTCATCTAAAACAGGTGCTATGATTTCTTCTATAAGATACTTTCCAGAACTTTTCATTACAGAAATGACATCGTATCCAAAATCAAGAACGATTCCATCTTGAATATCAACAATAGAGTTGAATGAAATTTTGATATTTGGATCAGCGTCAATATCTTCAATTGACTTATGGTCAAAATAGCTCGGTCGTTCTCCCTTTTTTTGATATGAAGCTGCTTCATATGAAACGATGTTATTTCCAATGGGACCGACGTCCTTTGCTTTCGCTTCTCTTAAGTAGTAACCAGCGTTTGTTGGTTCATTCGGTTCGTCTTTGCTAAAGCATCGCCCCGCCCATGCTACATATATTACTTGTGATATTTTTGGTGTCGAACCATTGCGGGCCATTTCTCCTAGAGTATCAAAGTAAGTCTGGTCTTCAATAGCGTTGCTTTTTAGTAAATCATTTTCAATTTCATTATTTGAGTTTGCAAATGTTGAAAGAGTCCCCAGCATAATTAAAGAACTTAAAAATAATTTCTTCATAATTAATCTCCCGTGCTTGTTGTGTTGGCGGGACAATATATAAATTATTTACGTATTCAATTTTAATGTAATTTTTTTCATTTCGAAGTTGTGGCAAATTTGCGGCTTTTTTAATAAGTTACCGAAATTTCAACGGCAGGCTTTACTCCTAATAAGTCTAAAAATATAATGGGTGAATGAAAAATTATAGAACATATCTCTTTGATCTTGATGATACTCTTTTAAATTTTAGAGAAACGGAAAAACTTTCGTTCAAAATGACAATTGATCACATGAAAATCACCCACGATGTTAATGAGCTTTTCACATATTATAAAAGTGAAAATGAGAAATTATGGAGTGCATTTGAGCAAGGTCTTGTCAGTAAGGATGATCTCAAAGTTCGCCGTTTTATTTTACTCTCAGAGCATTTTGGACTTAATATCGATGCAAAAAAGATGAGTGACTATTATGTTGATACCTTTCCCAACGCTGTTGTTCTTCTTGATGGAGCACTAGATGTATTAGAAGCGGCAAAGCAGCGGGGCCAAGTTGGAATCATTACAAATGGAATTGAGTATATTCAGCACAAGAGAATTGAAATTTCAGGAATCAAACAATTTGTAGATTTTGTATGTGTTTCAGAAAAATGCGGATATCCAAAGCCTGATGAGCGTTTTTTTCAGTATACGGCAAATCACGCAAAAGATTTTTCCAAAGAGCATACTATCATCATTGGTGATCGATACGAAGCAGATATTTTTGGTGGCCATAACTTTGGAATTGATACGTGTTGGTATAATCATGAAGGGGTAGGTGTTGAGAGACCTATTCACACTTATGAAATTCGCACACTCAGTGAACTTCACAAGATGATTCTTAAAGGGTCTAAGTAAAGACCCTTTGGACCATTAATAATGAGGCGGTTTATCATCAGCGAGGGTCCTGCCTTCTTGCGCACCACCTGTAGATTGCTCTGAAAGCTCGCGTATAATATTTTTCATATGATCAATCACCATTTGTTGCTCGGCAATGACCATACTCATTTCCGAAAGCATCTCATCTTGAAATGAAAACTTGATTTCGAGGTCACTTAATCTTTTTTCTAATTCTTCCATACATATCTCTCATCTATGATCTTAGAGGTTTCTTTATCTCATGATCTTCTTTGGATGTCTTTTATAATTCTTTGATATTCCCATTGTTTCAATGTTGATTTGAGACAGGGAACTAAGAGGTCAATTTTTTTAGTATTTCTTGAGTTTAATTTTGTTAAAATATATTAAATATGGGCCTTTTTAATTAAAAAAAGTGACTTTTTTACACATAGAAGGAGCGTTCAGCATTAGAATGAAATCAGCGTTGATAAAGGGGAATAAGGCCATGTTCACCAATGGTGAGGTTCGATCTGGAGGGCAGAGGTTTATCGGTAGAGTATTCTTACTGGCCATGCTTTATTTTATATTTGGTAAGCTTGCTCTTTTGCTGGCCATCCCGCCTGGCTATGCTACCGCTGTTTGGCCGGCCGCAGGCGTAGCACTTGTCTTTGCTATGATCTATGGCCCAATGGTTGCTATTGGTGCATCAATTGGTTCATTTCTTATAAATTTCACTGTTCCAGATTCTTCATTTAATCATCTTACTTATATAGAAATTTTGACGCCATTGATGATTTCTCTGGGCGCTGCAGGTCATGCCGTTGTTGGTAGTAAGCTTGTTTCAAAATTCACAACATATCCTAATGCAGTCGAGGCACCAAAAGATATTGTGAAATTTTTATTCTTTGGAGGAATTCTCAGCTGTCTCATTAGTTCTGTGTGGGGGGTTTTTACTCTATATATTTTTAATTTGGTTCCTTTTAACAATTTGTTGATTAACTGGTTTACTTGGTGGGTAGGGGATACTATTGGCGTTTTACTAATGGCGCCACTTCTATTGATGTTTATTAAAAAACATCGTGCTTTCACTTGGGTTGCAATTCCTTCTCTGGCCATTATGACTGCAACAATAATGTTGTTTTTCTTTGTCAGTAGCGTTGAACAAAGCAAACTTGATCGCAGCTTTAATAGGACTGTTTCAAAAATCTCAGATTCAGTTCAAAACTCCTTTGTAAGCTATGTGAGTGTTTTAAACTATATTAGATTATTTTTTGAAAATTCAAGTGATGTCACTCGTGATGATTTCTCTAATTTTACAAAGAGTATTTTAAAAGATGTAAAAGGCATACAGGCCCTCGAATGGATTCCTGTTGTTAAAGGTGAAGACAAAGAAAAATTTGAAAATAAAGTAAGGGTCACTGGGTATAAAGATTTTAAAATTGTCGAGCGCAATGAACTCGGAGATGTTGTTCCCGCCACCTACAGACATGTCTACTATCCCGTTGAGTATGTGGAGCCTATTGAAAATAATCGCAAGGCCTTTGGTTATGATCTAGGGTCAAATCTTGAAAGACTTAAAACTATATTGTTTGCATTTGAATCTAAAGAGCTAACATCGACAAACCCTGTTTCGTTATTGCAGATGAAAAGTAACGGAACAGGACTTATTATGTTCAACCCTGTGTTCGATGATCATTCACAGAGAAAAGGGCTTGTTGCAGGTGTTTTTGATATTAGAGATATTGTAAGTACAAATCTTAAGGAATCAGACTTTTCAGATTTGCAGTTTTTTCTCTACGAGAATGCTCTTGAAAATCCTGATAATAAAAAACTAATTTACGCCAGTAATAGCGAGTCAAACGAAACTGCGCAAGAGAGTTGGAATAGTGCCAAGGAGAATTTAAAAGGTGAGAGCTCTTTTAATTTGGCCAATAAAAGATGGACAATCAGAGTTGTGAAATCGGCCCAAAGTGTTCTTGCTAATAAGTCATGGAGTACATGGTTCTTCTTGGCCGGTGGATTAATGTTCACAGTTCTTATACAGATTGTTCTTCTGACAACGACTGGACGTGAAAATCAAATTGCAAGAGTCGTTAAAGAAAAAACCAGAGAGCTCATTCATGCAAACGAAGAAATCGGGCGTATGTCTAAAGTGAAATCGCAGTTTTTTGCAAATATGAGTCATGAGATTAGAACACCGCTAAACGGTATTATCGGTATGACTGAGCTTATGATTCAATCTAAGAATCTCGACTATGAAAATATGCGTTTTGCAAATATTATCAAAGACTGTTCTCATGGGCTTCTTACAATTATTAATGATATCCTCGATTTTTCAAAAATAAGTTCAGGTAAATTGAAACTAGAAAAAAGAAGTTTCTCTCTAGAAAGTATGATTGATGGGGTTCTCAGTTTATTTGAAGGCCAAGCGAAAATGAGAAACGTTCAAATTAGCTATTATATTAATAAGGATGTTCCCCATTTTATTATTACTGATGAGATTAGACTACGCCAAATCTTAACCAATTTAGTAGGTAACGCAGTAAAGTTTACGAGTGAAGGCGAGGTGAAAATTGAAGTCTCTGCAATGAAAAAAGATATGAAAGATATTGAATTGAACTTTCACGTTAGAGATTCAGGGATTGGTATTTCAAAAAATGTATTATCGAATATATTTGACTCGTTTACTCAGGCCGATGCCTCTACAACAAGAAGATTTGGAGGAACTGGTCTGGGGCTTTCAATTTCTAAGAATCTAGTAGAACTTCTGGGTGGGAAAATTGGTGTTGAAAGTCAGATCGGGCAAGGGAGTCATTTTTATTTTTCTATCATAGCGCATGAAGGTGAAAATGGCGCGAAGACAGTTGAAGATGCTGTTGTAGAACTCTCGACGACATTTTCTTCTAAGTACCCATTGCGCATATTAGTTGTTGAAGACAATCCTATAAATCAGAAATTGGCGCTGATTATTTTGGAGAAATTTGGATATAAAGTTGATCTTGCTAATAATGGGCAAGAGTCCATAGAGGCCGCTGCCTATAAAGATTTCGATCTTATTCTCATGGATATGCAGATGCCCATTGTTGATGGGGTAGAGGCCACAAAAATTATTCGTAGCAGATTCCCTGAAAAAAATATGCAGATCTATGCCATGACGGCCAACGCTTTCCCAGAAGATAAGCAAAAATGTTTTGATGCGGGGATGGATGGTTTTGTGGCAAAACCTATTACTATCAAGGAAATACAGAATATTCTGATTTCAGTATATGAAAAAAAAGAACCTAATGCGTGAAGTCTAAATAAAGGATCATTTTTTTTCACGAATCCTTACAAAGAAATCACAAGATGCCGCTAGCAAGGCCTCACTTTTTCGTTTATATTTTACTTCAGTATAAAATAAAAAGTGAGGACATATATGTCAGTAGAACAAGTTCCTTTTATTACACTTAACCGTTTTGAAGATGGCTTTAGAGATACATTCCTTGAAGGCGTTGCAAAACTTTTTGATAATACTCAATTTGTAGGTGGTCCAGTTGTTGGTGAGGTTGAGCAAAAACTTTCTAAGCAAACTGGTGCAAAATATGTTGTTGGTTGTGCAAACGGTACAGATGCAATTCAAATTGCTCTAAGAGCTGTTGGTGTAGATAAGAACGATGTTGTTTTAGTTCCTGATATGACTTTTTGGGCAACATTTGAGGCGGTGGTAAACGTAGGGGCAAACCCTGCAACAGTAGACGTTAATCGTGAAACTCTTCACTGGGATGTTGAAACTTTTACATCGGCCATCGAAAAATTTAAGCCAAAGGCCGCTATCATGGTTCACCTTTATGGGTGGGGTTGTCCTGATACAATGCTTATTAGAAAGGCCGCTAAAGATGCTGGAGTTATTCTTATCGAAGACGGTGCCCAGTGCTACGGTACAAAAGTAGATGGTGAGTCGATCTTAGGATCTGCCTATATTTCAACGACAAGCTTTTACCCTGCAAAAGTACTTGGGGCCTCTGGTGATGCTGGTGCGATTTTCACAAATGATGAAAAACTAAGCGTTGTTTGTCGTCAACTTGTGAACCACGGTAGAACTGATCACTATTCTCATGGTCTTATTGGTTGGAACTCGAGAATTGGTGCTTATGAATCACTATTTTTAAATCTATCACTAGATCATATCGACGCAAGACTAGAAAGCAGACGCAAGGCCGTTGATTATTACGTAAAGCATCTAGAAGGTCTTCCTTTAAAAATTGTTACTTCTAAAGATCATGTTCATGAAAATGGATACTGTTCTGTAGGTTTAATTGATCCAGCATTAAGACCTGCTCTAATTGAATCTTTAAAGGCCGCTAAGGTTGGGTACGGGACAATTTATCCAGGCGCAATGAGTTTACAAAGCGGAGCTAAAGATCATCTTGTAGGAAAAATTGATTTTGGAAATGCTCACTACATTTCACAAGCAGTTCTTAATCTTCCATGTTTTGCTTATATTACAGAAGAAGAATTAAAATACGTTGTTGATGTTGTAAAAAAACACTTTCAAAAATAATTAAAGGGACCACAAAGGTCCCTTTTTTTATAGGTCACAATCAAGATATAAAGAACAGGCCTTACCGATGGCCTTGACTCCGCTATTGAAAGCAAAATTGATAGAGCCACCACGCTTTCCTGAAGCAAGATCTCCCACAAAAAAGAGGCCTTCCATTTTGGATTCAGAAAAAATATCTTCACCTTCAATAATAGTTTCTATGCCAATGGCCGATAGATATTTAGTTGGTCTCTCGGTTCCTAGCGCCGTTACAATGGCGTGAAATGGTCTTGGTTTATAGTCACCTTCAGCAAAAGAAACAAGGGGAAGTCCTTTCGTATTTTGAATTTCTTTAATATGTGATGATGGAAGAAAGATAATTTTTTCTTCTTTGATAAGTTTAAGGGTGTTGTCGCGATTTTGATCAATCATTCGATTAAATTCACCACCACGGTAGGATAATGTCACTTTATGCCCACGCTCACAAAGAATTTTTGCATATTCTCCTGCCGAATCTCCGCCACCAACAACTAGAACATCGGCCATTTCTTTAGAGATATCTTGAATATCGTAAAAGATTTTTGAGGCGACTTCTTCTGCAACAGGAACTCCCAAAGTTCTTGGTGATGCCATATTTCCAATGGCCACAAAAACAGCATCACAAAGATAATGTTCATTATTTGTGATTACGTTGAACTGACCATTTTTCAATTTAATTATTTTTTCTACTTGCTCGTGGAATTTAACGTTGAGCTCTCTTTCTTTGATGGTCGTACTAAGATAATCCATAAAATCAGACTTGGTCATATCTGTAATGCACATATCACCAATACACTCGGCCATTCTCTCTTTATAATTTGCAAGTACCGGCTTTTCATTAGGGTACTTACTTTGAATCATATGACCGACTTCTCCAGATTTTTCTAAAAGAACGATCTCACTATTTTTATATCCTCTATTCATCGCCTCAACGGCCGTGGCAATACCCGCAGGACCTGCTCCAATGATAACAATAGGGGTTATAGGGGAATGGGACATAAACACTCCTTTAAGTTTTATTGTTCTTATTATACAGAAAACAAACTTAAAGGAGTGTCAATTTTTGTTAAGATATTGGTAAAACTTGAGGATAAAAATTATTTCTCATTTCAGCTTTAAAGCGTTTATTGGCAAGTCTTTGTAATACGTTATAGTTGTACACATACTTACGTCTCAAAAGTTTGTTATTGTTCACTTCTCTAACTAGTGCAATAAGATGATCTGATTTTCTATAATCAGTTTCTCTTGTATAAGACTTTGCTCTATTGCAATCAGGGCAAAGCACTTGCAAGTTATCAATCATGTATTGCAAATGTGGATAACGAGATTTGGGTTTTATGTGGTCGATGTGCATTTCATCTTCTCGTTTACCACAGCAAAGACAGCGATCGCCTTGTAGCTCGAGCACTTTCGCTCTCAAGTATTTCCAATTCGAACTATCACCATAAGAAATGTTGCCTTCTGCTCCAAATGATTTAATGGTGTCCGCATAATAACTTGTTGCGGGAATTTTTACGGGTAAGACAACAAACAGCAGAAGATAAAGAACAGTTGATAATATACCGAGGTAGCAAGTCACGGATAAAATGATACCTTGTTGATTCATGTTCTCTCCTTGGTCGTGTGTGTAGGTTAAGTTTTTATTCCTTAAAAACTTAATGCAAAAAATATTTCTCCTTTTAGGTTCACTGCAATGAACCCAGTTGTTTACTAAGTAAACAGCAAGAAATATGCCAAGAATTTTCAATTTATAGAATTAAAACGCTATTAAATCAGGGGATAAATGTCCCTGATCTTTTTACTCGGAATCATTGCGACGCCACTTTGCAATTATTAATAAGTACAATCAGGTTTTTTTGCTGAAGTCTCGAAGCGCCAATTAAATTTTTCATTTGGTAGTTCTTTGTAATAAAGATCGAAAACGATAAATTTCCAATGGGTCGCACTTGCATTGAGTGAGCTCAGTGATTTTGTTTGTTGTTCACTGATTTTCATACTCACAGGGATATCGTGTTTTGTACCTTTGCAAAAAGTTATATGGGCATCTTGCTGGCACGTTAGATTTTCAAAAGAAAATTCTCTATTTATCGGCTTAGAACCAAATCCAGCTGTGGCAAATTTGACATAAAGATTGAAGCTATTTTTAGAATTATTCACAAGATTGAACTCATTTAGGTTCCCATCTGTTGGTCTTCTGTCTCTTGAGCATTTTACATCTAAGGCCAACGTATTGATGTTCAATGAAAGCAGTGATGCGAAGAGTAAAATTTTCATGTACAAATCCTCAAAACAGACCCTTTCTATGGGGGCCGTTGTGTTTTTATGTCTTCTTAGATAGTTAACTTCATAACAACAGGATGACAATATTATGAAGCAAATTATTTTTCTATTTCTCGTTGCATTATCAAATGCCGCTCTCGCTGAAGTCGTTGACCTTCAAAAATTTCAAACAGAAGTTAAAGACCAAAAAGACCGCAACACTTGTGCTTATTTTGCCGTAACCGCTTTAATGGAGTCTTCCATCAAGGCACAATTTGGACTTGATCTTGATCTCTCAGAGCAATTTCAGATTTCACATGGCAAAGAACACTATAAGCAATACTCAAATAAAGAGTACGGAAGCACTTATGAAATTTTGCTAAATTTTAGAAATCAAGGATTCTTGATAACTGAAGACCACGTACCTTATCAATTGTCATATTTTGAAAAAGGCAGACCATGTGAGCAGTACGATCCTTTTGATGAGTCTGCGCCCGTGTTTTGTTTTTCTCATGGGCCTATTGCTTGGCAGGAGCTACCGCGCTACAGAACTGGTGGAATCAATATCGATCATATGACAGGCCTATGGAGTCCAGGTAAAAATAGAGTGAATCTCATCGAAGATGCTCTAAGAAAAAATAGGGCGGTCGTCATCACTTTAAAAGTTTACGCGCCCCTTTGGGATTACTCTCATGTCACTTACCCAAAGGAAATTGATGAGCAATGTGCAAATGGTGAGCTCGAGTGTTATGGACACGCAATTTTACTTACTGGCTTTGATAGTGATAAGAAGACTTTTAAATTTAAAAATAGTTGGGGGACTTCTTGGGGGGACCAAGGATATGGGACTATCGACTATGATTATGTTTTAAACTATTCAGATATGCCTCTTTCGATCTTTTGGGATCGTATGTTAGGCGAGGTGGTTGAGAGGAAACTGTGAGATATTTTTTACTTCTATTGATCTGTACAAACACAATGGCCGCAGTCTCTTACGAGGAATATCGTTTCCTAGAGACTGTCATGCAAAAAGCTTTTTTAGAGCTTAGACCATCTGAGGATCATTTTTTAGAAGTAAATAAACCGCCAGCGCCATCAATGAAAGACTATTGGTGGAATATAGATAATGTTCATGCTTCGTACTCTGGATACGAAGATGAAGGAAAGCGTTTTCATCATATTTTTCTTTTTGGCGGCTTCGTTCGCATGCCAGATATGACTCTAGATTCGCTGGCCATTACTGCTTGCCATGAATTGGGTCACGGAATCGGTGGAGCACCCTTTAAGCAAAGTGGATCTTCTATGGAAGGTCAGTCAGACTACTATGCGACTAAAGAGTGTTTAAAAGTTGTGTACAAATATATTCCACAAAAGTTTTCAATAGAAGAAATGGCCCTTGTTATTGATCCCGCAGCGAAAGAGCTATGTGACAATCAAAGCGATGATTTAAATCACTGCTATAGAGCGATGATTGCCTTAGAGAGCGATATCTCTTTTTATCGTTATCTAGGCGAAGAAGTCTCTTTCTCACAAAGAGCGCAAGAGGTTGCTACTGAGCTTAATGATGAAAATACTTTCTATCCAAGTGCTCAATGCCGTTTTGATACTTCAATTAATGGATTGTTAGAAAAAGAAAGACCTGCTTGTTGGTATATCAAGTAGGTCTTTGAATTATCTTATCGACATTCTGGGTGGAGAATTTCGTTTGCGTAAGGACCGTATTTTTCACTTAGACCTTCACACTTGCTTTTCTTAACAGGGCAGAAGTCAAAGTTTCTTGTAAAGATACTTTTAAACCAAAAACTATCTTTGATTTTTTCAGTCACATGTTCTTCGATTTTTGGAGTGTCATAGTAATTGCAATTAATTCCTTCATCAAAAGCAGCATCCACATATTCTTCGATATCGAATTTCTTTGCTTGCTTCCAACTACCGTTTGTACACTTTAAGTAGGGTTCAGGTTTTTTCTTTGTTAAGACATCGGGAGAAAGTGCCAGCAGGGCATTCCAAAATCTCATACCGTTAAAGTTTGCGACAAGATCGGCATTTGAATACACCCCAGTAGTGAGCATTCCAAAATATGTTCTCTCTGTTTTTTGACCCCATTGAATGGCCTTCATGATGTCGACTTTTTCACTATCAAGATAGGCCGTCTCAAAGAATTCCCAACCTTCTACAAAAAAGTGGCCTAACTTATCAACGCCAACAATATTGCCATCAATTTTCATCGTAGAAAGGATTCCTTTCAACTTTAGTGAAACACCTTGCCATAAAGTCGTGTCTCTATAGATCGATTCTTCCCATGCCGTGA
Organism: Bacteriovorax sp. BSW11_IV; assembly: GCF_000447755.1. Classification (GTDB taxonomy): domain Bacteria; phylum Bdellovibrionota; class Bacteriovoracia; order Bacteriovoracales; family Bacteriovoracaceae; genus BSW11-IV. The sequence continues at coordinate 13,651 of NZ_AUNE01000014.1, forward strand.
AAATTTTATTTTTTGAAGGCAGATTGTCCTCAAAATCAACGGCAATAGCATGCCCAATGAAAGGAGAGCTAATGTGATCTTTTACGATATCGTAAACATCCTCGGCCTCTTCGTAATTTGTAGGACAGGCCACAGAATTAATATCAAGCTCTACAGCTGCGTGATAAAGTCTATCGTTGAATTTTTGATTGATGAATTTTGAGGCGTCAAAAACAAAGAGCTTATCTCTATGAGTAAATGAGTCAATCTCTGCTGCATTGATTGGCATCATAGATGATGAGAGGATGGCCATGGTGGCCAGTGTAAATAATCTTTTTTTCATAACTTACCCTTTAAATTTCCCCCATAATTTGCCCCAAATGAGAGAGAGGGGCAACTTTTATGTAAGTCCTTCACAGGGTGTCAGCTTTTTAGTCAATCAGGCCATCTGTCGCTGCAAGGTACTCAATGACAAGCTTGTTGTAGGCCATTTGCTCACTAATATAGGCCTTCTTATAGGTCGCTCTATTATTACGCGATGTAATGAGCTCCTCGAGGTCCATTCGACCATTTTCATAGCGCTTTGTATCCTCATTCACAATACTCTCAGACAGTTCAGCTTTTTCTTTAGCGAGTTTAAGCTTTTTTTGTTTGTTAGCAATCTCAAGTTCGAGGCCTGCAAGTTCCGAGAGCATTTCTGAGATATAGTTTTGTTTTTCTAAACGAGCTTTGATGTAATTATAGTTGGCCTCTTTTTCAAGAGCATTTTGTGTCGTATCTCCAAAAGGGATATCTACGCGAAGACCAATGAGCATTTCTTCATTTTTCACCGTCGTCGCATATCTTTTTGAGTCATCCATGCTTGCGCCTGCAATGAGGCTTGCACTGATGCCGCCATTATTCTTTTCGATTTCAAGATTTACTTTGCTATTTTGTAAGCCCGTATCTTTGATTTTAAAAGATCGCAAACCTTCGAGTTCTTCTCTGGTTCTTGGAGTTTTTTTCATTTTTTTATGAAAATCAAACTCAAACTCAGGAACTTCTTTTGAAATTTCTTGGCCGATATAAGCAGAGAGGGTTTGAATGGTCTTATGATAAGCAGTCTCGCTCTCAAGAAGCTCATCTTCGCGTACGAGCATTTGCAATTTTGCTCTTTTTAAATCCGTATCCGTTGCGACACTTTTTTTCCTTTTCGCAAGGACTTGGCCATAAAGTTTTTTTGCTTCTTCAAAGATCTCTTTTGAACTTCTAAGCTCCGTGAAAAGTCTCCCTAAATCAAAATAGGCCTCAAGTCTTTCTTTTACGTAATCCTCATAACTTTCTTTGATCTGTAGGTCCATGACTTGGACTTCACTCTCTAGTAGGGACTTTTTCATTCTTGTATTTGAGCCAAGCCCGTCATTGAAAATTTTTTGCTCAAGTTCCACTTTGGTGATGGTTTCTTCTCGATCAGATAAATTATTTTGTGAGCGCGATAGGGATAGTGAAGTTCCCGATTCAATGAAGTCCTTTGAAAGACTCACAGTAGTTTGGTTTGTATTTGCGCTATCATCAAGGGCAAAACCATATTCCGTTGTTGCAGATAAGAGAAGCTCTCTTGAAGGAAGGCCCTTGTCTACATGATAATCTTTTTTAAGATTGTCATTGATGATCATTTCAAATTGCGGATCATTCTTTTTTAAAAGATCAATATACTTAGAAATAGTTAATGTCGGTTTTTGAGCATAAACACTATTGCTAATGATTAGAAGTAAGAGTGTTTTTGTAATTATGCTTTTTTCCATAAAGTCCTCAATTGTACAAAATAAGAATATAGGCATGGCACTAAAAGTAAGGTGATGAACATGGCAAATAAAAGCCCCCACGCCATAGCGAGCATCATCTCGGCAAGCATGGAATCATAGCCACCAACCCCATAGGCCGTTGGGAAAAGTCCTGTTACGGTGGTTAATGTCGTTACAACAACCGCCCTAAGTCTCGTCGCAGAAATTTTTGCAACTTGAGCAAATAGGTTTTTCTTATCACTTGTTTCTTTATAGTCTTCTTCAAGTTTATCGAGAAGAACAATAGAGTCGTTGATAACAATACCAATCATTCCGAGTGTCCCTACGACTGCAAAGAAGCCAAATTGCATCATGCCATGGGCATAAAAGCTGAAGATAACGCCCACAATCCCAAAAGGAATAATCGTACCTATTAATAAGGGAGTAACCATAGAATTGAAAAGAAAAATAAGAAGAAAATAAATTAACCCTAGAACGAGAACAATGGAGATTCCAAAGTCTGATTGAGCCTCGCGAGAATCTTGGATTTCTCCACGGAAATTTAGGTTTGTAGACGGGGAGTGTTGAAGTATTTCTGGAAAAACTTCATTCTCCAAAAGTTCGGCCACTTCAAGGGGAGTGATTTTTGCTCCTTCTTTAATATCTGCATAGATAAAATTGGCGCGCTTGAAATTTGTTCTTTGAATATTTGAAGGTTTTTTCCCCTTCACGGCGTCTACGAGTTCACGCAGAGGAACAAGGTAATTACCGCTATTAGAAATATTTAAATCTAATATCGTTTCGATTTCTTTTTTGTTTTCTTCTAATGTCGTAAGTTTTACGTCAATTTCTTCATCACCTTTTCTAAGGGTATAAAGAACTGAACCCTGTATATAGGCCCTCAGTGAACTTGAGAGTTTTGAAAAGTCTACATTCAGTCTTGTGATCTCATCTTTTTTCGGCACCATGAGGTATTCATCTTTAAGAAGTGGTTTTTCTATTTCGACGTTACTTAGGAGCTCTATTTTATCCATCTTCTCTTTGAGTTTGTTGAGAACTTCATTGCGAGTCTCATCATTATTTTCTTGAACTTCAATCGCAATAGGACTGCCACTGCTAGAACCAAATCTACTTTTTAGAAAGCGAACTTCTGAAAAACCTGCGAGTGCCTTTGTTTGGGTCTCTAGCTCCTTGAGGTACTTATTTAGAGAAATTTTTCTTTCAGATGGGGGAGTTACTTCAACTCTAAGAGTTGCCTCATTTTCTTTAACTTCGCCACCACGTCTACTTTGTCCAATACTTGTTCTGATTGATGTAACAATAGCGTGAGGATCTTTTAAAATAATACTCTCTACTTCAGAAACTTTCTTTGCCATCTCTAGTCTTTTTAGATTTTCTGTGGCCACGACTTTGAGAGTGAAGTCTCTAGCTTCTTCTCTTGGAAACATGACATAACGAAGTTTTTCTTTGTAAATATACCCTGATGCCGCAAGCATAACTGCGAAGAAGATAAAAATAATACCTCTTAAGGGCAAAAGTTTAAGAAGTAATCTTTCAAACTTTACTTCCAAAACATGAATATATTTCTCTCTGAAAAGAGAAATGTAGTTCTTCTTGAAGAATTTTTTGTAGAGATCTTCTCCGGGTAATTTATGAATCATGTGAGAAGGAAGAATAAATGTTGATTCTATCAAACTTGCAAATAGCATTAAAAAGATAACTGCGGGAATGAACTTTACGAATAAACTAAATCGCCCTGAAAAAAAGTATAGAGGGATAAAGGCCGCACAAGTTGTAAGCATACTGGCAATAATTGGTAAAATAACTCGACTCGTGCCTTCAACAGCAGACTTAGTTGGAGAGTTTCCATGGTGTTCTTCTCTTGAAATATTTTCTGCCACAATAATGGCATCGTCTACTACGATTCCAAGAACAATAATAATTGCAGCAAGGGTCATATTATTGATGGTGTAGCCCATTAGGTAACAGCCTATAAGTGTGAAGGCCAATGAAAAAGGAATCCCCATACCAACCCAAACACCTGATCTGAAATCTAAGAAAATAAAGAGAATAGCAACAATTAGAATGAATCCGATAAGTCCGTTGGCCCCAATTAGTTCAAGTCTATTTCTCACGTCATAGGACTCGTCATCAATGAGAACCATTCCAACAGGAGAGTTGGGATTATTTTTTTGATAGCTTTCTAGAAATTTAACAATTGATTTTTGTGCGGAAATAATATCTGCAGCATTATTTTTTTTGATATTGAGAAGAATACCTTCGCGCCCTTGAATTTTTGTAATGGAATTAGATTTTGCAAAACCTTTTTCGATAATGGCCACATCTTTCAAGTAGATTTTCTTGGCACTAAAGCTATTGCTGACAATGACTTTTTCGAGAGCTTCAACTGTGTCTAGCTCTGATTGCAAAGTAATCTCAGTTTCGGCCTTGTCTTCCATGCTTCCAATAGGTGATCGGATATGTTGCTTTTGGATTTGATCTTTAACTTCAGCAAGAGATATTTCAAATTGCTTTAATTTCTCTGGTAGAATTTTAATATGAATTTCTGGCAAGCGGTATCCACTTTCATCAACATTACTGATCTCTTTTAAGTTGATCAGCCTATTTTTTATGGCCAGAGCATGTTTTTGAAGTAGTTCCCTAGATTTGACGGTATGTATTTCTGTATCTTTTAAATAAAGACCAATATCAATGATGGCCTTCTCTGAACTTTTGAATTGTCTATAGACTGGTCTTTCCACATCCATTGGAAGGTCAACCTTATCAACCGCATCTTTTACTTCTTGTATTTTCTCAGAAAGGTTCTCAACTGTTGGCTCAAAGACCACAGAGAAGCTTGCTGAGCCAAACGAAGCACTAGCAGTCACTTCATCGAGTCCACTTAGGCCTTTAAGTTCTTCTTCAACCGGTCTTATCATAAAATGCTCAACATCTTCTGCCGCAGCTCCAGGATATGAAATGGAGATACGAACTGAGTTAAAAGAAAACTCTGGCATTTCTTCTTTTCCGATGCGAAACCAGAAAAAAATTGATGCGAGAACGAGTCCGAACATGATGATATTTGCGTAGAGTGGTCTATGGGAAAAAAATGAGATGAGTCTTTTCATTGAAAGAAACCTTGTGAGGTTATTAACTCTGTTAGTATGACATAGAGTGAAGGTGTAAGGGCACATAATTACACAATTCTTACAAAAAGATACAAATTGTTACAATTGCGCTTTTAACTCTTAGAACTTTGGTAAAGCGGTATATTAAACCCTAGCATTGTGGCCTTTTATTTTTTCAGTAGAATAGATTTAATACTAAGAAATGGAGTTTTTAGATGAGAAAATTAATTTTCGTTTCATGCCTATTGATGAGCTATTTCTCAAATGCACAGATGAAACCTAAAAGAGTTGCACTCTTTGATTGTGCCCATATGAAAGACGGAACTAATGTTGAGAGAATTATTGTTCATCAATCAAAACTTGGTAAGAGAGAATTTTATGAGGCCGAGACAGTGCTACTTGAATATGGTCACTATAGAAATGAGTTTAAAAAGGTTAACAAAGTTTCCAAATTCGATGAGCGAGTTCTTGAATTTTCAAACAGCTCATTACTTCTCAAAATAAATAAAGTTCGTGAAAAAGAAGGCAAGTATTGGGCAGCAGCGCGCCTGTCCAATTATGATATTCATTCAGTAGATTGGACTTGCAAAGATGCCCTATAGCATTTAGTATGAAGGGGTTAGGGAGTAGCCCCCTCATCCAAAAAAATTGTTGTAATTGGTCGACATACTGGTGTTATCACCCGGTCAATTAGCAGATTCACTCTGTGGGCGAGACTAGCATGGAATAATTATTAATTATTGCCGTGCTGTTGTGTTTCCTAATGAATCATACTCACGGCATGTAAACTGTGAGGTCCTGTGGAAGCTATCATCAATTCATTCTTTCTCGTTTCTATCGCCGAAATTGGTGACAAAACTCAATTGCTCTCTTTTATTTTAGCGAGTCGCTTTAAGAAACCTTTGCCTATTATTGCAGGTATTTTTGTCGCCACAATATTTAATCATTGGCTGGCCGCAATCTTTGGTGAGTTTGCTGGAGACTTTATCAATCCTGAGTATCAACGATGGATCCTCGCAGGAATATTCTTTGTTTTTGGTTTGTGGATTTTGATCCCTGATAAAGATGATGGCCTTAACACTAAAAGCTCATTTGGGGCCTTTGTAACGACGTTTATTAGCTTTTTTATTGCAGAGATGGGAGATAAGACTCAGCTTGCGACCGTGGCACTAGGGGCCCAATACAAAGCTAGTATTGATGTCACTATAGGGACAACTCTTGGAATGCTAGCGGCCAATGTTCCGGCCGTTTTACTAGGGGAGAAAATTTTGAAGAAGCTTCCTCTAAAATATATCCGCTACACAGCTTGCGCACTTTTTATGGCCTTTGCCATTTACATTGCATTCTTCTCATAAAAAAAAAGGCCAAGCATATGCTTGGCCTTCTCTTTCAATTTTTTTTGAAAATTAGAAACGGTTTCCGCCTCTTGGACCACCACGGTGACCGCCACCTCTGTTGTTGTCTCTAGGAGCTTGTGGCTTAGCTTCGTTAACTGTAAGGTTTCTACCGTTGAAGTCTTTACCGTTAAGAGCTTCGATAGCACTTGCAGCTTCATCGTCAGATGACATTTCTACGAAACCAAAACCTTTGCTTCTTCCAGTGTCACGATCAGTGATGATTTTTGCTGATTCTACGTTTCCGAAGTCAGCAAAAGCGCTAGCTAGATCGTCGTTAGAGATTGTGTAAGGTAGGTTACCTACGTAAATTTTCTTTCCCATAATATTCCTCTCTGGATGGGTTAAGGACCGGCTAGAAGAGGAATACTGTCAAGAAACAAATATACTCAAACAAGGACGGTGCGTTAATCAAACTCGAAAACTTATTCTCGAGATAATTTTTTTATATAACTGAATAGAATTTGAGTCAAGCACCTGTTATTTCGGAATTCAATCTTAAGAAAAATTTTTAAAAAACGAATTGATGTTTTAACTCTGTTTGTGCTATCAAACAAATGTTAAGAAAAGCGTCCGACTGTTTACCAAAGGAGACAGATTTGAAGAATATAATTATTAATTCATTGATTTTATTAGGATTAGTATCAAGTTCGTTTGCATCTTCAACAAGTGAAGAGGCCTTAAAAACAAGTATAAAGGGATATAGCGATCATGTTTACGGTCAATATGTCGAAAGTTTAGACAGAGCGAAAGTTCTACGCGATAGCTTAAAATTATTTACTGATGCCCCAAGTGTAATGACTCAAGAAATGGCCAAAAAGGCCTGGATTAGTGCCCGTGAAGTTTATGGTCAAACTGAAGTATTTAGGTTTTACGGCGGACCAATTGACAATGATGAAGGTCCAGAGGGTCTTTTAAATGCATGGCCTCTAGATGAAGCCTATATTGATTACGTTGAAGGTGCACCAAACGCTGGAATTATCAATAATGTTTCAGATTTTCCGGAAATTACAAAAGAACTATTAACTTCATTAAATGAGCTTGATGGTGAAAAAAATGTTTCAACAGGCTACCACGCAATTGAATTTCTTCTATGGGGCCAAGATATGTACGCTGATGGTGCTGGAAGAAGAAGCTATGAAGACTATATCGAGGCCTATGCTCCAAATGCAAAAAGAAGATCACAGTATTTGAATATTGCCGCCGATCTTCTTGTTGAGCATCTCTCTTCTCTTGTTGAGCAGTGGAGTGATAATAAAAATAATTACAGAACAACGTTTGAATCAGATAACAAAAAAGAAACTCTTAAAAAAATTCTGTCTGGCCTTATCTTCATGGCCGGTGATGAACTTTCTGGTGAGAGAATGTATGTTGCCTATGAAACTATGGGACAAGAGGATGAGCACTCATGCTTCTCTGACATGACTCATATGGATATCATTTGGAATTACCTTGGGCTTGAGAATGTAATTACGGCCACAGGTGTTCTTGAACTTCCAGAATTAAAAGGAAGTGCACTTGTTTCACAAGTTAAAGAAAGAATGGCCACAGTAAATAAACTACTTCATTCAATTCCTGCTCCTTTTGATCAAGCTATTTTAAGTGAAGAGGGAAGAGCAATTATTCTTTCTTCTGTTGAGGAGCTTGAGCTCCTGGCAGCAGAGCTAGTAAAGGTTTCAGAAGTACTTGGTGCAAAAGTAGATTTCTAAGGAAATTAAAATGACTAAATCATTCATTCTAGGTTCACTTCTTCTAACGACTTTAAACGTGAGCGCAGGAGATATTCCTGCGCTTTCTCATTTAGAAGAATTCCCAGGTGGAAGTGGAACAACATCTGATCTATCTGTGCAGGCCTTTAGTCATCCTCTAAGTGGCACGCGTGGAAAAGATCGTCGTGAGTTTGTTGTTGGAAATAGTTTTTTTCAATCTGTCTGGGTTATGAGTCCTGCATCGACTCTTTTAAGAGATGGTCTTGGTCCTCAGTATAATGCTGTATCCTGTTCGGCATGTCACTTCAAAGATGGAAGAGGAAGAGGGCTTCCTGATTCAGATGGACTCGTTGATATCTCTCTACTTTTTAGATTGAGAGTGAAAAATGCCGATGGCTCTGTTTCTGAACATCCTCATTATGGTGGACAATTTCAACCACAAGGCATTGATGGTGTACAAGGTGAAGGGCAAGTGTATGTGAACTTTGAAGATATCAAAGGTCAGTATGCCGATGGGTCTTCCTATACTTTGAAAAAACCTAATTATACGTTTATGCAACTTCACTATGGAAAACTTGGAGATGATGTCATTGCATCACCTCGAGTTGGGCCACAGATGATTGGTCTTGGTCTGATTGAATCGATTAGAGCTGAAGATATATTAATGAAAGTTGATGAAGATGATAGGGATGGTGACGGAATTTCTGGCCGTGCCAATTGGGTTCACTCAGTTGTTGAAAATAAAAAAGTTCTTGGTCGTTTTGGATGGAAGGCCGGAAAGCCAAGTCTATTAGAACAAAACGCTGCTGCTTTTAATGGAGATATTGGAATTACAAGTCCACTTTTTCCAAATGAAGAATGCACGATCGTTCAAAGAGACTGCCAAAATAATATGACAAGTGATGATATCTCAATGGAGCTTCTTGAAAAAGTGACTTCGTACACACAGCTTTTGTCCGTGCCTAAAAGAAGACATTTTAATTCATCGGCCGTCGTGGCAGGAAGAAAAGTTTTTCATCAAATTAGTTGTCAAAGTTGTCATACTCCAAGTTATAAAACTTCGAGCGATGCTCCTTTCGATGTTTTGCGCGATCAAATGATTTATCCATACTCTGACTTTCTTCTCCATGATATGGGTGATCTTCTTGCTGATGATAAAGGTCAGTATAAGAATGAAGAAGAGGCCATGGCACGAGAATGGAGAACTCCTCCTCTATGGGGAATCGGCATGATTGAAACAGTAAACGGTCATACTCGCTTACTTCATGATGGCCGTGCTCGCTCAATAGAAGAGGCGATCTTATGGCACGATGGAGAAGCAAAGGGATCGAAAGATAAGTTTCTAAAGTTGAGTAAGGTTGATAGAGAAAATTTAATCGAATTTCTCAAAAGTCTATAAACTGCTCCCTTTAGATAGGGGGCAGTTTTTAATAGTCGTAATCGAAACAGATTAATTTTTGAGAATAAATCAACATTTCCTCTAGGCCCATTCCTTCCACATATTCAATACTAGATTCGTTATAAGGCGTCTTTATTAAGGCGCTTGATTTCTCTCGGTCGATTTTAATAAGTGAACATTGATTGCTTGCTACATTTATTGAAAAACCTTCTCTGCAAAACGTAAATGTTTTCAAGTACCCTTGAAATAAAGAAATATCGCCAGGGCCTCTTGCTAAGAGATATTTTTTGCCGTTACTTTCAAAATAAATTTCTTTGCTTGTACTTGAGTCTAGTAGATTTTCAATTCCAGAGTCCGCAATATGACAACCGTTATGTGTATTGTGACTATAGATTGCTTGCGTGAGCCACTGCTTTCTTTCTTTTTCTTCTTGGATGCTAAGTTCCTCAATATCACTGAGCGTGAGAGGTATTTCCTTTGGATAAAGTGAAGAAGCAAAAGATTTGTCCTTAAAAGAAAGCATTCTTGCTTTTGCCCATTCTTCTGGAGATTTAAATTCACGAGCATCTGCAAATTGTCTGTAGTGCATTACTGACGTGGGATCATATTTTGAAAGCTTAAAATCTGATCTTTTAGTGAAGACCTGATTATTGTAATCAGAGTCAAAACCTTCTGGATTATTGAAGCTTACGCGTTCACTTTCTTTGATAAAGTTAACTGAATCTGGATGACTATGCTCATGGGCCAGTCCTATGGCATGTCCTAATTCATGGAGGGCAAGACTTAAAAAGTTTTCAATTGGTCCTGCTGAACCAATTTCTGTATCTTGCTTTCCTAGACCAAAAAAGCCATTTATATCCGTTCCTGCAAGAGAATTTCCAACGGTTGATTCATTATTGAATTTAATAATGATGGTATTTTTTTTAAGGGTCTTTGGAATATCTTTTCCTAGTGTTATCTTATAGATTTTAAACTTTAAGTTTACATACTTCTGCCATGTCTGGGCCGCATGTATGACAGTATTTTTCTCAAAATCTGAACCATTTCTGAAAGCAATATTTAGCGTCTGGCCATTTTTCCATAACTTCTTTTTAAATGCGATTCCAGCATGTGAAGAGTTCACAAACGTGATGAATAAGAGAAACGAAAGGGCTTTGATTTTCTTCATTAAATTAATCACCTGATGCTAAAGTAAGGTCTTTATTTAAAAAAAAGAGCAAATACTATGCCATGAATGGATCGAAATTTCAGCTATGTAGGGGGTTGTGTTTGAAGGGTTACTGATACTTGTATAGATTTTGACTGTTCATAAAAAAGGGCATCGATGATGCCCTTTTCTTATTATATTTATCTTCTATCAAATACTGTTCTTACTGTATTAGACTCGCAAAGCTCATTTTGTGCATCTTCAACAATATGAAGTGCAACGAAACGATAACCTCTTTTTGAAGCCTCGTATTTAACTGAAGAAAGCTTATTATCAAGCCACATTTGACCGTCTAAGCAGTTTTCCATGTCACCATCAGTAACAACTTCAGACGATGAGAGATTAATTCTAACTGTTGTTCTGTCTCTATCATAGAAACCACCGTAGATACATTTTTCTCCGTTTGTGCCTTCGTAATTTGCTTCAACAAGAAATGTATTAAGGTGTTTATCTGCAGAAAGTTGAACGAATTCAATTTTTCTTTCTAGATATTCTTTTGGTGCTCCGAGATATTCGCTAGTGAACTCGCCACAATCGTAACCAACACTTTTTGCGCGAAACGTTGTTCCAGCAGGCAATTTGAATGTTTCAGCTAGAGTAGTGCTTCCAATCATAAGAGAAGCTAAAAATATTAAACCTTTCATGTGAACTCCTTATTTTAATAAGTAATACATATGATAAATTTGTTTGAGTTGTCAAACTTTGTCGTGGTGTCATCTTGATTCCAAATTTGAAGAAAATCTAACTAATTCCCACATTGATTGTAATCACAAAGTTTAATTGCTATTTCTAGATTTAGAGAGAACATTCGAAAAGGAGAAGGGAATGAAGACTTTAATCACAATCGCGCTCGGGTTATCGATTGGAACAAGTGTATTTGCTGCTAATGTTGATAGAGTAGTTAGAAGAGCTAACAACGTTGTAACACTTCTAGAAAGAAGAGCAGATGATTTGTCTCAAAGAGAAGTTGATTTGATTGCTCAAAAGTTGGAAGAAATAACTCAAATTATTTCAGGAAGAACTCCGAACCCTACACCTAGACCTCCGACTTACGGCCAAGTTATTCATCAAGCTGAATGTTGGATTGATGATGATCCTGACTTTGACTTCGGTCAACGCTCTGCTGGAGTTGTTAAAGGAACAATTATGCAAATTGTTTCAGAATGTGAATTTAGAGGACACTCAACTTATCCAAATGGATCTGCTGGGTTAAAAGATCTTGCCGCAATTGATGATACGACTGGATACGACAAATATGAATGTCATGTTGATGACGATCTTGATTTCGATTTTGGTCAAGATGTTATTGGTAATATTTATGGAAATAGTTCTAGAGATGCTACTGAGGCCTGTGCAGCTATTGCGCGTATGATGTATGGTGATAAAGGTTCTTCAGGAATTAGATATTAGATAATAAAAAGGCCAGTATTGAACTGGCCTTTTTTATTTTAGAAAAAATTAAAAGATACTTTTTTGAAACAAGTCGTGATGGAATGACCTTTGATATAGCTCTTGGCCTTTAACCAATAAATTCTTGCTTGAGATTTTTCTAAACTTAAGTACTCCACAGTTTTTCTTACAAAATTTTCTCTCCAAGCTGTTCTTGTTTGCCCTTCTTTAAACTCTGGCATTTCCATATTGGGAAGATCAAATTGCACTCTATAATCTTGCCAATCTTTTTCATAAAGAACTTCGTTAAAGGCCCTTTGTTCAGGAGAGTCTTTATACCATTCGTTTTTCTTAATAACGTCGGCAACAGCAACTGGCAGTGGCCCTAGAGGGTAGTTGCCTTTAGCAATTTCTTTTCTAATAAAGCTAGAAGAAGTTCCATCTTCCATACCTTTTGGTGTCATGATGAGAATATTATCTCTTTGAGGAAAATCAACTTCACCTAATTCAGGTCTTGGCATGATAATCCACTTTCTAACAGTATCGTCTTTTGCTGATTGCGGAAGTAATTCCCAACCATCACCACCAGTAACTCCATAAAGAAGTTTACCGATCTTTTTTTGAATTCTAAATTTCAGAGGCTCTTTTCCATCAACTGGCTCAAGAACAAATTCAACGCTCTTCATTTGCTCTTCTGTAAGAAGATCCGAAAGACCTGCTTTCATCATGGCAAGTCTTTCATCCATTGAGGCCATATAGTTTTTAGGTCCACGCGTATTGAGAACGACATAAACTTTGGCAAAATCATATTCAGTAATCAAAGAAACAACAGTTGCAAGGTGAGAACGAGTCGGGGGATCAAAACTTCCTGGATAAAAGGCGGCCTTGTCCGCTTCTTCGCTGTAGGGTGTATTTAAATTACTCCACTCAGCAAAAACTGGGGCACAAAGTGACAGTAAAACCGAGAGAATTAAAATTCTCATAGATTCGTTCTCCTTTTTTTAGGTAAATTTTCAATTGTCTAATGTGATACTGAGATTTTCTAAATACGCTACGCGTTATTATGTGAAATTATTATAGGTTAGGATCTTTTTGCGTATATTCATGAACTTATCTCGCTCTTTTTATAAGTTTTATTAGACTTATTTAAAGTACAATTAAATGAAGTTTTTTTGTCACAAACGGATTTTGTTCGCCACAAAGGTTTAACATTAACTTGGAGGATTCTATGAACGATCACAAAAAACTATTATTGGCCGCAGCGACTGTAGGATTAATGGGGGCTGCCCCAATGACGATGGCCGCTGAAAAAGGTTCGGAAAAGGTTATGTGCTACGGTGTAAATGGTTGCAAAGGACAAGGTGTTTGCCACGGTAAAGTGGATGCTTGTAGCGGGAAAGAAGGTTGTCAGGCCAGCGTTTCTTGTAAAGGATCAAACAGCTGTAAAGGGAAAGGCTTTGTAAAACTTTCTAAAAAAGAATGTACTGATAAGGGTGGAAAGGTTGGAATGTAATCAATCTTATCCGATTGGGGTGGGGCTTCGCCACACCCATTTTCCCGAATTGGAAGAAAGTTTTTCGAAAGGGGAAAAGATTGGAGTAAATTTTTTCGAAGCTCTTTCTGAAAACTATCTTTCAACTCGTGGCCGTCCTTTCTCAATGTTGATGAAAGTGAGAGAGCATTATCCCATTGCTCTTCACGGTGTCTCAATGTCTATTGCAAGTGAAGAAGAGATAGACTTTGATTATCTTAAAAAATTGAAAGAGCTTTATCGCTTAATTGAACCAGTGATTACTTCGGATCATATGTGCTTTACAGGTATGGCCCATAGTAATCTTCATAATCTCCTACCATTCGCCTATACAGAAGAGAATTTAGAACGAATTGGCGAGCGAGTTCGTATTGTTCAGGACTTTCTTGAGAGACAAATGATTTTTGAAAACTTGTCCGCTTACTTTTCTCTTAAGTCATCTACTATGAGTGAAGCGCAGTTTTTAACACGTCTTTGCGATAATACAGGAGCGGGACTTTTACTTGACGTGAATAATATTTATGTCAATTCATTCAATCAAAAATTTAATGCTGAGACCTATTTAGAACAAACCAATTTTTCTCATGTCAAACAAATGCATTTGGCCGGTTATTCTGATATGACAACGCATTTATTTGATACTCATTCAAGAGAAGTTCAACCTCCGGTGTGGGAGCTTTTTTCAAAGGCCATCGCAAAAACAAAAGTTCCAGTTCTTGTAGAGTGGGACGAAGAAATTCCACAGCTTGCTAAAGTCGTTGAACAGGCACAATTAAGTTATAAATTTGAAGGAAGATAAGATGAAGCAATCTGATTTTGTGGCCTCAGTTTTAAAAGGGGAATTTGTTCGATCTGATATGAGTGAACAAATGATTCCAATTGGCGATCTTACGGCCCAAGATGTCCTTGATATTTACTACAGTGATTATAGTGCGCGTATGAAAGAGGCCATTGGTGAATTTTATGAAACGGTATGGTTTCTTCTTGGAGATGAAGACTTTTTTTCTCTATGTGAAGAGTATATTGATAAGAATCCATCACAGCTTCGCGACTTAAATCAGTATGGTGATGAATTCCCGGCGTTTCTCAAAGCACATGAGCTTTCAATTGATATTCCTTACCTTTTTGAAGTTGCAGAATTTGAAAAGAATTTTTGGAAGCTTTTTCATGCTGATGTTGAAGTTTCGGAGCAAGTTTTTCCACAGAATTTAGAAAATGCTCAATGTCGTTTTTCAAATGGTCTTGTGTTGCTTTCTTTTGATTATAATATTTTGGCATTATGGGATTTAAGAAAAGGCAATATCTCTGAAGAACAGTGGGAGCATGATGTTGATATCAATATCTCTCAGTATATTGTTCTTCGCCGTGAAAAAGATCAAGTCTTCATTCATAGTATTTCTAAAGCTGAACACTCGCTTCTTGTAGAATTGCAAAAAGGAATAAGTGTTGGAGAGGCCCTGAGCTCAGTCGATATTACCAGTGAAGGTGTTTCAAACGTTTTTGCTTTTATTGCAGGACCTCTTAAAGAACATATTAGCTTTGAAAGTAAATCTTAAAAGGTAAGATCAAACAAATAAGGGCCTCACTAGTTAAGATGATAAAAGTTAGGCCCATCGCTTTTACACGCCAGCTAAAATTAGGTTTGCTGGCCGTCTCCTTTACCATCAATGCGTAAGCATGAAGAAGTCTTGAAATAACAATCGCCAATCCTAGTGTTAATGTAAAGGCCATGGGAATTACAATTAAAGTTTCAATTACGTATAAAGCAATAACCATGAGTGGAGCATAGGTAATGAAATTGTTATGGGCACTGGTATAGGCCATGAGCGTTCTATTATTATCATGTCCGTAGGGAATCCTAAGCTTTGAGCGCATTTGTATAGTCTTTATTGCAATGGCCATTGAAATAAAAATTAAGAGAGCAATTGTGATTGATGTGATCATTTTCTTTCCTGAAAAGTGGTTAACAGACTTAATTGAATGTTAATTAATTTTCATTTAAAAATCAAAAAAATACAGAAATTAGGTTGACCGTAAGTGATAATAGGAACAACGTGTAGAAATATACGTGAGGTTATAAATGACATTAAAGTCTGGACAAAATTTGGTTATTCTTCTTCTAGGGCTACTAACAGCTTTTGGCCCTTTAAGTATCGATATGTATCTTCCTGCATTCCCAAAATTAGCAAGTGATCTTGGAGTTGAAATATCTCTTGTTCAATTCTCTCTTGGAGCTTACATCATTGGGATGTCTCTTGGTCAAGTGTTCTATGGCCCACTATCTGACAAGCATGGTCGCAAAAGATCTTTAGTTATTGGTCTTGTGATTTATATTCTCGCCAGCCTTGGATGTCTGTGGGTTGAGTCCATAACAGGGTTGATTGTTCTGAGATTTATTCAAGGGCTTGGGGGCTGTGCAGGTACAGTTATGAGTCGTGCAGTGGTGCGCGATCTTTTTGACGGTGAACAGGCCGCGAAAGTATTTTCATTATTGATGCTCATTATGGGCCTTGCGCCAATTTTAGCGCCAAGCCTGGGTGGCCTTCTTTTAAAAGTGTCTTCATGGAGAATGATTTTTGCCGTGCTATCTACTGTAGGAATCATTGCATTTATTCTCGTCGTAAAACTCTTGCCAGAGACTGTCAGTGAAGAGAATCGAAATCCTCTGGCGTTGAAAGAGGCCTTTGGTAATTATAAAAACATTGTTAAAGATAAAGAATTTGTTGGTTTTCTTTTTGCGGGAGGAATGATTCAAGCTGGTCTTTTCGCTTATATTACAGGTTCGGCCTTTGTCTTTATGAAGATTTTTGGTCTCAATGAATCTCAATACGGAATTGTTTTCGGTATGAATGCTTTCGGTCTTATTTTTTTCTCACAAGTAAATCGCTATTTATTAAATCACTATACAATTAAAGAGATATTAAGAGTGGTTATTGCTGTTAATGCAATTTGTGCTGTTGCTCTTTTTCTTTGTGGTGTGTTTGAAATAGGTGGACTAGTAGGGGTGATGATTCCTCTTTTTATGTGTATGTCTACACTTGGAATGATTTTTCCAAATGCAACGGCCGGTGCTCTTGTTAATCATGCAAAATCTGCAGGAAGTGCTTCGGCCTTACTTGGGACACTGATGATGGCCTTTGGTGCAATTTCAGCATTATGTGTAAGTGCATTTGCTAACGGAACAATCATTCCTATGGTTTCAATTATCATGGTTTGTTCATTAATAAGCTTTAGTGTTTTCTTCTTATTTGTAAAAACTCCTGTTTCAAGAGCGGAACTTATCAATTAAGAGAGTCAAGTGAACACTTGATACAGGTTTTTCTAGAACATCGTTCATTCCATGTTCTAGAAACTCGTTTTTCATCTCCACAGATACATTTGTGGTGATGGCCACTATAGGACAGTCGATCTTAAGATCTTTTCTTAAAATTTTTGTAGCATCAAGTCCGTTAATCCCAGGTAATTGAATATCCATCAAAATAAGATCATAGGCCGTTGTCTTGCAAAGATCGATGGCCTCTTGTCCATCTATGGCCAAGTCAAAATCAATATTTAGATTTTTAATTTGTGTAGCTAAAACTTTTTGATTGATTTCATTATCTTCAACGATAAGAACTCTATTTATTTTTCTCTTTATTCCAGGTGTTTTCAAAAATGGGAATTTGAAAATGAATAGGCTGCCTTGTGGTTTGGAAGCATAGAAAAGAGTTCCCCCAATTGATTGGGCATATTCTTTGGCAAGAGCAAGTCCTAGACCCTGACCAGGAATATTTAAGGCGATGGCCTTGTCTGTGCGATAGAGTCTTTCAAAAATTTTATCTTTCTCATTCTCTCGGATTCCCATTCCTGAGTCTGAGACAGAAATGATGATGGATGTATCATCACTTGAGATCGCCATATTGATAAGACCTTTTTCAGTGAATTTATTTGCGTTTGTTAGAAGTTCATTAAGAACGAATTCAACTTTATTTTTATCTTGAAGAATATTCTTTGGAACATTTGGAGATATTGAATAGATCATTTCATTTTTACTTGTCTTATGTTGGGTCACGATATTTTTAATAAGATAGTGGATATCAATATTATTTTGATTAAATTGAATATGGCCTTCATCAATTTCAAAGAGCTGAGAAACTCGATTAAATGTCTGATTGATTTTATCCATGGAACTTTTTAGATCAAGTAGATCTTCATGATGCAGTCTCTGAGAGATGGCAGATAATGGTGCTTTTAGTTCATTAACCATATTATTTATAAATGAGGACTTCTCACTATTTAATTTTTCTAAGGTTTTAAGCTTTCTTTCGATATAGATGATTTGAACTTTTAATTCTTTAGATAAGGGAAGAAAAATAAAAAAGACTTCCAAGAGAACTACAATGATAAGAAGAACAAAACCTATTTTTTGAACAAGATGGATTGAATTATTTAATTTGTTAAGATCTTCCTCTAGAGTAAAAACTACCTTATCTAAATTTTCTTCTAAATACTTATGAGCATTATCAATCAATTCATTTATTTCATCCTTTTCGATTAGGTTACTGGTAAGATACTTTCTAAGGATTGAAATATGCTCAGACAAGTGAGGCGAAATCTCATTTTTCATGAGGTTCACAGTTTCTTTTTCTTTGATGGTATCTAGAAGGTAGTAGTGTGAAGCCTCATAGAGTTCAATCGTTTCACTAAGAGATCTTTTTATATTGTCGCGACTCTTCTCTTCTGTAGTTTTTTGTAATTTAAGAGTGAGCAGGCAAGACTTTTGAGTGAGCATTCTTTGACGACCACTAATGTTAATAAGATGGGCGTAGTCTTTTTCTTTGTTTGCCAAAAAATCAGTAATAATAAAAACAACACTTAGAATTAGGCCAATTATGGCCATGGCCACTAGCGTGTGACGCTTAAACTTCAGATCAAAGTTTCGTAGGCTCATTCTATGCATCAAAGACAATCTTATCATATAAAATTTATTGTCTACCTTAAGCTTAGAATTAGATAAGCTATGCTTGTGAGAATATGAAATATTTTGTTTTTAAAATAAATGGAATTTGTTTCCTTTTTGAAGTCTAGGGCCTTGCACGTTAAGGTATGAATATTCTTGAATTGTGGCCATTTTGATCTTTTATCAGCATGAATTCACTAAGGAGTTAATTTTTCTTAACCGATAGTTAACTAAACTTAACCATTGCCTAGACGGACTTATGTAAAGGAGATTAGACATGAAAAAAATGATTTTAGGGGCATCTTTATTTGGTGTAGCAACACTTGGACTTATGACAATTGATACGGCAAAGGCCGCTTCAACTACTGCTCAGGCCCTAGCTGTTGTAACGGCCGCAATTAACATCACTCAAGTAGCAGACCTTGATTTTGGAAGTTCTGTTCAAGGTGACGTTGCAAAAACAGTAGCGCCAGCTGATGCAACTGCTGCTGAATTTACTGTTAGTGGTCAACCATCGACGGCCTACACGATTACTCTTCCTGCTGATGGAACTATCACAATGATTACGGGTGGTGGTGCAACTGCTGATGAGCAGATTGCTGTTGATACTTTTGCTTCTTCTCCAGCCGCTGGTGCTAACGGTATGTTAGATGGTACAGGATCAGAAACTTTGAAAGTAGGTGCTACTCGTGCGGCCCTTTCTGGGACACAAGTTGCTGGTAACTATGCTGCAACTTTCACAGTAGACGTAGTTTACTAATTTCCTTCGCTATAGAGGATTGGTCCGCTCTGGGCCAATCTTTCTCTCTATAATATTCCTGAAAATTTGAGACAATAGGTTTATGTTTAAATACCTGAATATATAGGGGTTGTTAATGAAATTTTACCTGCTCATGGCCCTTTGTTTTTGGCCTACTTTAGCCTTTTCTAATCTTCAAGTGTTTCCCACAAAAATTGAATTGAGTTCGCGTGAGAAGTCCTCATCTGTCACGCTTCGAAATCGCAGTGACAAAGTGACGACATATCAAATCAGTGCCGTCTATTACCGCCAAGACATTGAAGGGCGAATGACAAGAGTGACTGATTTGAAAGAGGATGATTTTTCAATAATCGATTTTCTGCGCTTTTCTCCTAGAAGAGTTGTTTTAAAACCTAATCAAGAACAAGTTGTTCGCTTTATGGTGAGAAATACTTCTAAACTCGATGTGGGTGATTATCGGGCCCATATTCGTTTCGAACCAATAGAAGAAGATATTACTAAAGATGGCGGTAGAGACAATTATGTCATGATGAAAATTGATGCAAAAGTGGCCATCAATGTTCCTGTTATTTTTCATCAAGGACGTGCGAAAGGTGAGATAACTCTTGAGAGTTTTTCTATTGTTGAAGATAAAGCAAGTGGACCTTATTTTTTTGTTACGATGAAAAGAAAGGGGCGTATCTTCCCTTACGGAACTTTTAAAATCTTTTATCAAAAAGATAATGAAGAAGAATTAGTTTCGTTAGTTAACGGTGTGAGCTCTTACTTAGATGAAAGGAGATTTCGATTTAACATAGAAGATTTTAGTAAAAAGACAGGGAAGTATATTTTGAAATTTTACCCTGATGAATATTCAAAAATGCCATTGGCCCAAACCGAATATCAATGGAAAAAAGACTAGCTCTTTTACTATTCATTTTTCTTAATCTCACGAGCACATTTGCTCAGAGTATTTCTTATTCTTCTGAAGAGATGGAGAGAATTTTACAGGTTAAAACCGTTGGGGGAATAATCTTATTAGAATCACTCTTTGCCATTGAAAAAAATGGAAAACTTTTTTTTCCTCTCAATGATTTTTTTGAAAGTACGGGACTATCAATTAATCTCTCCAGTGAAAAATTGATGGGAGAAGGTTATGTTGTGCATGAGGATAATCCTATTCGTATAAATTTCAATGAATGTCATTTTGAGTATAAGGGCAAAGTACAGTCATTTGATTGTGGACACTATTTCGAAAGCGCTGAGGGTCTTTTTGCCAGCACTGAGCTTTTAGAGCAAATGCTTCCGATGAAAATCAATATCGACTTACTTGCATCTCTGGTTTTTATTGAATCCGAAGTTACTCTTCCTCCTGTTGCAAAACTAATGAGGGATAAAAGAAAGATTTTTAATTATGTTGAAGATGAAGGTGAAAAAGAA
>NZ_AUNE01000015.1 GCF_000447755.1 Bacteriovorax sp. BSW11_IV
TAGGTATTAAAACACTCGAGGTCAGTGCGGTAGTTTTTTAGGGTATTGTGGCTTTTTCCCTCTCTTTCTAGCCCTTCGTAGAAGAGTCCTTGCCATTTATGGAGATTATCTTTGTTTAGTTGTTCACTCATATTTAAAATTCTCTATTAAATTCAGTTAGTTGTATATGTTCCGAGATTCCTGTCCAATATTTTAACAATCGAGACTATTTTTCACAATGGAAAAAACAAAGGTTGAATTTCATAGGGAGCGGTGTTAAAAAGTGTCCAACTTACAAATACATAGCCGAATATGAGTGGGCCCTTTAATGGAGCAATCGATGACCTTAGACAACCTAGTAATAGAGTATGAGCAAAAAAGAAATGACGCTCAGAGTCTATCTGCAAAGTTTCAAGGACTCGTGGCCTTCTTAAAAGAGCGCACCCAACATCTTTCTTTTCAATCTGAACTTAAATCATACTTAGAAAATTCTGAAGAAATCAGTTCACTCATTAAATTTTTAGGACTATCTCCAGATTATAAGCAAAAACTAATTGGGCCCCTATCTCATCGCTCTTTTTGTCATGAGAATACGGTCGTTACAAAACACTCTTATGAGCGTTTTGAATTTTTGGGCGATACCGTTTTGGGCCTAGTTGTGAGTACGCGTTTGTTTTCTGAATTTGGTGAACTTTCAGAAGGAGAGTTGTCACGTCTTCGTGGCTCTCTTGTTAATGAAGATACGCTCTCAAAGCTTGCCGATTCTTTTTCTTTATCTCGCTTTATCCTTGTGGGAAAAGGTGAGTTTAAATCTAAAGGGCATGAGGCCAATCCTGTAAAGGCCGATGTTCTCGAAGCACTCTTAGGAGTTGTTTATCTAAGTGATGGTCTAGAAAAAGCACAAGAAGTCTTTGAAAGAATAGTTGTTCAATATGAGAAATCAACAGGGGACAAATTCTTTAGCAAAGACAGATTACAAAACTTTGATGCGAAATCACGTCTGCAAGAATTGACGATGAAGCTCTATAAATCCACACCCGTTTATAAAGAGACGCAAAAAGAGTGTGGTGGCTTTATTATTGAACTTTATATTGAAAATAAAATGGTCGTGAAAGTTGAGGCCCCTTCTAAAAAGCAGGGGCAGCGTGAGGCCGCGAGAATTTGTTTAAATGACGAGTTATATATTACTAAAAAATAGTTTCGGAGGAATTTTATGTTAATTGAACATCAACACCCAGATAACAAATCAATTATGGTTGCCATTCTTGGTGCACCAAATGTTGGGAAAAGTTCAATGATTAACTATCTGCTAGGGATGGACCTTACAATCGTTACGAATAAGGCCCAAACGACAAGAAATAAACTTCACTGCGTTTTCACAGTAGACCGCACAGAGATTATTCTTGTCGACACTCCAGGGCTACACAAGTCTAATCAAGAATTAAACAAAAGATTAAATGAACAGGCCCGTGAAGGTGTTGAAGGTGCAGACCTTAATCTTCTGTTGATTGATTTATCAAAAGAAATTCTTCCGCAGTTTGTTGAGTTCTCTGAAAATATTCAAAGAGATCTTGCAAGAACTTGGGTTGTTTTTTCTAAATCAGATAGAATTGAAAATGCAGAAGGTCTACCTCTTGCCGAAGTTGTAGAGAGAGCGAAAGAGCTTATTCCTTCAATTGAAAAATTCTTTGTTGTAAGTTCAAAAGAAGGATCAAATATGCACGCCCTTACGGGAGCAATTTGTGATGAAGCGAAATCTGGACCACACCTTTATGACGGTGGAGAAGTTTCAAATAAGTCAGAAAGATTTTTTGCAACTGAATACATTCGTGAACAGGCCTTTGATCTTCTTAAAGATGAAATTCCTTATGAAGTTGCCGTGGTTATCGAAGAATATAAAGATGTTCGTGGAAAACCAAAGAATGAAAATGATAAGCCACCTGTAACAACTCACATCTCAGCATCAATTCTTGTGAACAGACCGTCGCAAAGAGCGATTGTTATTGGATCAAAAGGTGCAATGATTAAAGAGATTGGTACACGTGCAAGAATGAAAATTGAAGCAATGACTGGTGGTAAGGTTCACTTAAACCTTCACGTTAAAGTTGCCCCTAAATGGTTTAAAAATAACTTCATTTTAGAGGAACTAGGTTTACCACGCGCTCATGATTCGAACCGTGTTTGGAAGAGAAAATAATTATTTAGTTTAAATAAGTACGAGGATTTTATGATGAAAAGATCGATGGTTATTTCCTTAATTGGTAGACCCAATGTGGGAAAGAGCTCACTTTTTAATCGACTAATGAAAAAACAACACAAGGCAATCACTCATGATATGCCTGGTGTAACAAGAGATCGTCACTACGGTATTGCTGAATTTGATGATCTTATGAATGAACAAAAGATGGAAACGATCCTAGTAGATACTGGTGGTTTCTATCCGCAAAAAATTGAAGAGGCCCATGAAAAAGAAGATGTTGAGAATGCGAATAAATTCTTCAATATCATGACAAAACATGCGGAACTTGCCATTGAAGAGTCGGATCTTGTTCTTTTCGTGGTTGACGTTAGAGAAGGTGCTCTTCCTTTTGATGAGAGTATTGCACGTTACATACGTTCACAGAAAAAGAAATTTTGGCTTGTTATGAACAAGTTTGATACTGAGAAACAATTAGGCGACGAGATTGATTTCTATTCACTAGGTGTTGAGAATATGTTCTCTGTTTCTGCGGCCCATGGTTACGGAGTAGAGGATTTAAGAGAGGCCATTCAACGTGAGGCCATAGACTTCAATAACTCAGGTGAAGCGACTACGGCCGATCTTCAAAAAGGTGTAACACCAAGAGAAGAAGTTGTGGCAAGACTTGCAATTATTGGTGCACCAAATGCAGGTAAGTCAACATTACTCAATCTTCTTGTGGGATCAGAAAGAGCACTTGTAAGTGATATCGCAGGGACAACTGTTGATCCAATTGAAGGGTACTTTGACCTCTATTTTGGGAAAGATGCTAAAAATCTTAAAGAAGACGTAAACCTTCTTAAACAAGATGGACTACTCTTTAAGCAATATGAAGATTTCAGAAAGAATAACTCTGACTTCTATCAATCAATGCTAGATTCCTATAATCTAGAAGAGCTTCACGACAAGGATCATGATTATGAACACCTTGAAGTGGATATGGAACTAGAAGAGTTGATTGAAGGCGAATCTCTTGAAGATATGCAATTAGTTGACGATGAAGACGGTGAAGAGCCTGTTGATAATATCGAAAGACTATATGGCCAAGTGTTCTCTGAAGATGAGTCTGGTGGAGATGATTCTTTTGAAGATGAAAAAACAGAGGAAGAGGGAAGCTATTGGCGCTCTATTCACCTCATTGATACGGCCGGTATTCGTCGTCAAAAATCGGTTAAAGGATTTATCGAGTCCCAATCAGTATACCGCTCTCTACGTTGTATTACTGAATCGGATATCGTTATCTATATGATTGATGCATCTAAAGGCATTGGTCACCAAGATAGACGTCTTCTTGATATCGCCCTTGAAAAAGGAAAATCTGTTATCGTTTGTTTAAATAAGATTGATCTTTTAAAAGAAACATTAACAGATGAAAAAGCAAAAAGAGACTGGTTACAAAATCTTCGTGATGATGTGCCTTGGCTATACTACTGTGATCTTCTTCCTATTTCTGCAAAATACAACAGACGTATTAAGCAACTTAGAAATGCCATTAAGAAAACAGTTCTTGTAAGACGCTCAACTATTCCAACAGGTATCTTAAACAGATATATTTATGATCTTGTTGAGAAAAACCCAATTGTGACAAAAGGAGCAGGTGGGAAGCGTTTTAAAGTTAAATATGCCTCAATGGTTAAAACTAGTCCTCCGACATTCTTATTCTTTACGAATAAGTCTAAAGGGATCACGGATAGCTACAGACGTTATTTGAAAAATGGTCTTCGTCGTGAGTTTGATTTTGATAACACACCAATCCACTTGATCTTTAGAACAGGTAATGATCTGGCCAATCGCATGAAAAAGGCCAAATCTCACGTTGGTGACATCAATTTTGATGATTAATCGCTCTTTGGCGCTCTTTCATTTATGTGAAAGAGCGCCTATATTTTTTATTTTTTAGTTTATAAATCCTAATACTTTTCAATAAAATCCTAAACATTCTCTGATTTAATTAGTCTGCTAATCGTAAAACTTAAGGTTAATTTTAGTTAATTTTTACAAAAGCTGATCTATGTCACACAGGTATTCTTAAAGTTAGCCGATGATTTTTCATAGGTTAAATCATGATTCTCAAAAAAAATTTAGCTGATATTTTTCATGTTTTAGCCGATACGCTCTTAATAATAAATTAACCTAACTTAAATAACTTATAGAAGGTTTTAGAATGAATACGGAAAAAGCAAAATTTTACATCCTCTTATCAATTGCCTTGCCCATTTCTGCCCTCGTTTTTGCGAGTGGTTTTTCTTTGTACAAAGTTTATGGGACAGAGCACTTTAGAGTCTTCTCTTTGTTATTTGGTGCTCTTATTTTTACTGTTTCTTCCCTGGCGATCTTTTTTATGGCCAAGGCAAAGAAGATTATTTTATCTCTTGCGGATCAATTACTACGCCATTCCAATTTGCTCGTGGGCTCGAGTGATCAAATCATTTTAACGGCAAAAGATCTTGCTCAAGGTTCGATCGAACAATCTGAGGGACTAGAGCAAACGGCCGCGGCCATGCATGAAATTGATGCTCTAATGAAAAGAAACAGAGATTATGCTGGAGAGTCAAAAGATATTTCTAGTGAAAGTGTGAACGTTGCTCATAGTGGTAAAGATAAAATTGACGTTATGAAAAGATCTTTTGAAACAATTAGAAATGGCAATAGAGAAGTTGTTGATTCAGTAAGAGAGTCAAATCAAAAAATTTCAGAAATTACTCAAATCATTGCAGAGATATCTCAAAAAACTGCAATTATTAATGATATCGTTTTTCAAACAAAGCTTCTTTCTTTCAATGCTTCAGTTGAGGCCGCAAGAGCAGGCGAGCATGGAAAGGGATTTGCTGTGGTTGCTGAAGAAGTTGGAAATCTTGCCAATATGAGTGGAAAGGCCGCTAATGAAATTACGGCCATGCTTGATAATGGAATTCGCTCAGTTAATGATATCGTTGATCAAACAGGAAGAAAAATTTCAACTCTAATTGATAGGGCCCAATCAGATATTGAGAAAGCACAAGTTAGTGTTGATGAGTGTATTGATGTTTTTAACTCAATTGAAGACAGAATTAGAAGAGTTGATAGTATGGTTTCTGAAATTTCTCGTGCCAGTGATGAACAGGCACGTGGCGTTGAAGAGATTGGTTCGGCCATTAATATTCTTGATCAAAACAACCAGCGCTCAACTCTTGTTTCTCAACAGGCCCACGAAGTTTCTAAGGCAGTACAAGAAGAAACAGATGGACTAATTAAAGGACTCAAGATCCTTTCTGATATTTTAACATTCGGTAAGAAAACTGTTCGTAAAATTGAAGAATTTGTTTGGTCGTCAAAATATAAAATTGGTGTCGATAAGATGGACCATGAACATGAAATTCTCATTGGTAAAATCAATAAGCTTATTCGCTCAATGAATAAGAAAAGTGTTAAGCAAATTGCTTCGAGCTTTCGTGAACTTTATGATTATACTTGTGAGCACTTTAGTGATGAAGAAGAGTATATGAGACAAATTCAATACCCGAACTACGAAGCTCACGCAAAGATTCACCAAAATCTTTTAGAACATTTACAAACATATCAAACTCAACTTGATAAAGGGATTCTCAACGAACAGAAGGTTGTGGCCTTCTTACAAAATTGGCTTATTTCCCATATCAAAGGTATTGATATGAAGTACGCTGATTTCTCAAGACAAGGTAAACAAGCAGCATAAAAAAAGGCCTCTTTCGAGGCCTTTATTATTTTTGATCTACAAAAGAACAATCTTTCAATTCATACTCTTTAAAAAAGAGCGTTTTACCACCAGTAAAAGGTTCTGCACTTTCTTTACTACGATTCCATACTTTCTTTTTCACTGGAATCTTATAGTGCTCAAAAATTTCTTGTTTACCACTTTCACTGTACATACTACGACGGAAAAATTCTTGTCCCACAACTTCATAAGTGTGATCTTTACCATTTCGTGTGGCCTTATATTTTGTGACATTCAACTTTTCTTTCGAACGAACTGTTGAACTGTCTTCTTGGCAAAAATTTAAAATACTGATCCAATAAGGACCGTTATCAAATTTATAAGCAGGCAGATCAACAAAGTATTTTTCTTCTTTCAAAAGATCTCTTAAGGACTTTGAGCTACCGCCAGCACTATCACCAACACCTGCGTGAATATTTAATGATAATAAGGCAAATATGGTGATTAAAAATTTCATCTAATTCATTCCTGGATTCATTTTATCAGTGCTGACAAAAGTTATGGCCCTTATATGCCCATGGTTTTCTTTATTGCGAGTCAATTCAATTTTCTTTTTATAGGCCTCTTCATCAATTTTTAGCCATTCGTTATAGGCCTTTTCATTGAGTCCTTCAGCATAGATGCCCATAAAGTTCTCACCATTTGTATCGGTGGCCTCTGGGCGAATAAATCTATTTAGAAGGTGAAGAGCACAGTTTTTTATGGCCTCAGGGCCAAGGTTCGCTTGGTTTTTACCTAAGACAAAGGTTCCGTCTTTTTGAACATCTAAGACGGCCAATTTAAGCATCTTTTTTAATGTTTCCATGCCGTGCTCACCAAAGCGGTAAGAAACAAACTCTTTGGTTACAGGTCCCGTTCCTGCGAGAAAATAAATTTCTAAGAAGGCACGATCTTTTTGCAGCTCTTCTTCTATATCAACAGAGAAGATAATGTCGCTACTGATTGTTTTAGGATTTCCCTTTTTAAGGGCATTGGCCACCACTTCAGGGGCCATTTCCATAAGTTGTGTATCGTTATTGGCATTTAAAAGAATGCGATAGATTTTGTAGAGAGTTTGATAGCCGGGTCTATTTTCCCCTGCGAGAATTCTTTTGAGGGTTTTCTCATGAACTTTCATTTTATTTGAAAGAAGACGCAGGCCAATTTTCTCGTCTTTAAACTGGACAAGGGCCTTTTCAAGGTCGTGCGTAACCTGATCTTTCAATAAATCTTGTTCAAATTCGCTCGTGGTGTTCATGGCGCAATCTTCCCTCGAAGGGCCATTTTTCGCAATAAATAGTGAAAAAAGGAATGAATATGTGGACAAGTTAGACACTTGTCCGCGATTTTTGGCCTTTTTGGGATTTTGTCCTGATTTTTAGAGAGTTAAACTTAAAAAAATTGAGAATTTTTTGCGCTGTAGCTATAAACAACGCAAGAATTATCTAAGAAATTAGATTTTTTCTCCTGTTGTGTTTGAAAAGAGGTCTTTGGACCTCTTTTTTTTTGCCTTTTTTCAATAATTTACCAATTAAAGACGTATGAGACCATGACCGTTAGGGCATCACCTGTAAGGTCTGAAAAACCACCAACAATTTGATTGTTGCTATCAACCACAGCATAGTCGTCTGTGTACTTGTCCTTAAAATTTACCCTATGCCATAGAAATTCTGCGTTTACATAGGATTCTCGGATACGAATAGGGAAGTCAAAGCCAAAACCAAGTCCAGCTCCTAGACCGCCTCCAGAAAGATTTGGAAGATCATTTCTATCCTCATACTTTGTCGTAGAATACCAGTACTCAAGTCTTGCTACGAAGTAGGGGTTTGAATATGTCAGGGCCGTACCTAGGTCAGAGGTGTCGATATAGTAGCGCCAGTTAAAGAATGTTCTAAGCATACTGACTGTGGCAAAGCCAAAGCCTTGGGTTTTTCCAGAGCCTCGAGTAGGTTCTAATAATTCAAAGTGGTGCTTAGAGTATTCAATCCCCATACCAAATGAAGTTTGAAAGTCCACAAAGTAATTAACGGCAAGGCCATAGGCCGGAGGGTCATTCGAGTAGAGCTGACCGCGATTTCCTGTGAACTGAGTCACTCCAAGCCCTACTTGAAAAGAAAAGAGGCGACCAAATTTATAAAAGCGCTCATCTTCCATAACCTGAGTATTTTCTAGGTCTTCATTGAAATCTGAAAAGATATCGCCACCAATATTGAGGTCGTCCTCATCAAAATCCCCTGGCTCAAATTGAGCTAGGGCATTGAATGAAATAAGAAGCGTAAGAATAAGAAAAAATTTATTCACGAGAGCTTAATCCTTTAAAGGTAGAAGTGGATACTGCCAAAGATAAAGGCCGAACCAGTAGTTTGCACTGCGAATTCATCCATTTTATTAAATGAGATCCCTGTCTCAAAGCTTACTCCAATGCTTTGGAGTCCTGTAAAGCTAAACTCTGAGCCACCTGTTAGATCAATTTGAAAGCCCGATTCTTCATTTCCATTTGAAAGCTTTCTATTTGTTAAGGCCCCAAGAAATGAAAAGTAGAAATTGGCCTGAGGCTCTTCAAAAACATTTTTATAGAATTTAAGCCCGGCCCCCCAGCCCCCTGTGTCGCTTGTGTCAATATTGAGTAGGCCACCAAAGGCGAATGAGCGGGATTTTTGGATTTTAAATGAAAGAGAAGTCAGATCATTTTTGAGCTGATTTGATACACCCACGCCTAATCGGCCGATGCGCTCTGTGGCAAATGCTGAGGTGCAAGTGATTGAGAGAGCAATGAACAGTTTCATCATGATTTTGGCCATTGGTGCTTCCTTTCGCGTCAAATTTTTATTCTTTAATTATGATAACTAAGCATAGTATTTTTGACAACTTCATATAAGATTTTTAGAATTTAGAGGTTTAATTTTTTCCAACAAGGATGGAGTAGTGAATACGACAACGCAAATGTCACAGCAGAATTTTGATGGCCAACTTCAACAAACAGAACTTGGGAGTTTTATTGCCCGTCATAAAGGAGGATTTTTAATCCTCGTTATCGCCATTGTTTTTGGAATTATCGGATACGGTATCTACAGTGTACGCGCTTCTAAAGCTGAAGAAGTAAATGCTGGAAAAGTATTTGCGTTCTCAAATACAACTTTCAAGGATTTTAAAGAAGGTAAAGTTGACGCTGCAAAAGTAAGCGAAGACTTCGCTATTCTTATGAATGAAGTTGGTAGTTTCAATGGTGCTATTCCAACAGCACTTGAAGTTTCAGACGCTCTTCTTGCAAAAGGATTGAAAGAAGATGCTCTTAAAACTCTAGTTGAGCTTGGAACGGTTAAAAATGTTATTTCTAAGTATTTCGTAAATCTTCGCCTAGCTGCTATTTATGAAGATCTTGGTCAGACTGATAAGGCCATTATTTCTCTTGAAGAACTTCTTAATGGACCAAAACTTCTTGAAGAGAAAGTTTATCTTGATCTGGGAAGACTTTATTTAGCTAAAGGTGATAAAGACAAAGCTCGTCGTAATTTCGAGTACGTTGAAAAAAATATGGCGCAAGAAGAATTTAAGAAGCTTGCGAAGTATTATCTTTCGACAATGAACTAGGATTAAAATGAAAAAAACAGTTCTTATTTTTTGCACGCTCTTACTAAGTGCGTGCTCATATCTTCCCACAAACCTTCGACCAGAGGGTGTTGGTAAGGAAGATAATGTTTTTACTCTAAGTTGGACTAAGGCCTTTGATCCAGAGTATGAGACAGGAAATCTTCCAATTTCTTTAAGCTCGCCACTTATCCACAATGGCTATCTTTATGTTGGTAACGGTCGTGGTCAAATGGGTGCATTTAATATTGATAATGGCCGTGCTCTTTGGATAGCTGATGAGCATTCTCCGTATCATGCTTCACCTGTTGTTCATGGTGACAATCTTATATATGGAAATGTTCAGGGAAGGCTTTTTTCACGCAACCTGATCACTGGTCAATCTCAATTTGAGATAGATCTTGGTTCAAGTATTGAGACTCGCCCTACAATCTATAAGGGGAGAATGTTTCTTCAAACTAGAGATCATAAGATTTTTGCCCTTGATGCATCATCAGGGAAAATTCTGTGGGCCTATAAAAGATCGGTTCCTTTTCTAACAACTCTTCAAAGAGCGTCTAGACCAGTTGTTGTTGATAACAAGGTCTATGTTGGCTTTGCTGATGGAGCTGTGCTTAGTTTTTCTACAGAAGACGGTGTTGTGTTGTGGGAGAGAAAAGTTGTCAACGGACAAAAGTTTATTGACGTCGATACTGATCCCATTATTTTTGGTAAGCACTTAGTCGTTGGCTCTCTTGCTGGTGATCTTATTGTTATGAATCCAGAATCTGGACAAATTTTAAGAAGACTACAATATCCAGTTTCTCGTGAGCCTTATATCGTTGGAAAAGAGCTTTATCTTCTGACTGGTGATGGACGTATCGTTGTCTTAGATGAGTATTATAACGAAGTGAAGTCAGTACAAGTGGGAGATGTGGGGTTAAGCTCACTCAAAGAATGGAAAAATGGTTACATGGTTACAACTGTAGGGCGTAAGGTTTACTTTGTAACTAAAGACACACTTTCTGTTCAGTCTCATTTTGAATTAGGAAGTTTATATTCAGCAGTTTTTGGTGAGATAGGTGATGGGGATGGTAAACTTGCCGTGTACTCATCCCGCAATAGACTTTACGTATTCAAATAGACTACTTATCAAAGAAGTCTTTACTCCAATTGACATTTAATCGCTTGAAAAGTTCATCATTTACGATGGACTTTTCTGGCGTACTTGCAATCCCTCTGCCCGCTTGTTTTTCAACTTTCGTATTCAAAGATTTGATTAGGGCCATATTTGAGAAGACTGTTGTTTTCAAAAGAATATTGAGACCATTCTCGTCTTTAGTCAGAATATTTTTTCTCTTACTTTCAGTTAAGAGATTTTCATAAATATAGTAGTTTGAGCTTGAACCACTTTCACATAGTTCAACCAACTCACTATAAGTTTTTGCTAAATGGATTCCCATGGCCTTATCAATGAGTGATTTGGCCGACTCTGAATTATTTTGTGATTTTAAAATATCTACAACTCGTGGAGTTTGAGAGTCAGATGTCATAGGAAGAAGAAGTTCTGGTGTATGAGTTACCATATATTCTTCATTGAAGTTCGAGTAATTTCCCGTTAGTGTTACGGGAAAATTTGCTTGAACATTTCTTTCTTTAAAGTCAGACAAACTTGTATGAAAGTTTGGACAAATATTTATATTCGGAGCACTTCTTTTATCACTAAAGCGTGAGAGTTGCGTGTACTGCTCATACAGTGAAAGAAAATAAAGTCTTTTATTTGTAAATTTGCTTGCTTCACCAGTTTTAGAACTTGTTGCAGAAGCAGGGCCTCTCATTGCATGGGATTCATATTTTTGAACTTGAAAAAGAGGTACTTGATTTGTGTAAGGCCTTCTGTCTTCAAATCTGGCCATTTTGGCCTCAATTGATTCAGGTCTTTTATAGTTTGATCCACAGCTAGTTACTGCTAGAGCGGTAAGTGTTATGGCCATTAGTTTGTACGACATTGTTTTCTCCTACATATGCACCTAGCATTCTTATCGGATGTTATGGTCAGAAGTTGAGAAAAGGACAATGTTCTATATTATTGATTTTATATGATTAAATCTTTAATTTTACACTGGCGACCACCGGAAAGTGGTCAGAGGGCAAGGCGTAGCGGTGGTAGTGCTCTCTTGGAATGGCCAGCCTGTTGCCGTATTGATCTCTATAAAGATAGGCCCCTGATTCTTCAGGGTCGAGTTCTTCAACATATTTTGGGTCAAAAAGAATATAGTCCAATTGATGGTCTGTAGGCTTTCCTTCGCGATCAAAATGAACATGAGTTGTTCTAAGTTCATAAGGCTCGTTGATAAAATCAAATACGTCTTTGAGGGCCAGTTCTCTAATGGGTGTTAAGTCCCAATTTGTTTCATCGTAAAGGCAATTATTAAAATCACCACTAATGACAATGGGAATATCTGGAAATTGTTTTTCTAGTCTTTTGTAAACTTTTGCTAGAAATTTTGCCTCGGCCTGTCTTCGAAGATTTCCATGTGGATCTATTTTATCCTTATCCAGATGAGATTTTAAATGAACAAGTAAAATGGCAAAGACTGGTTTGATATTATTGTCATTAGAGTAAACGAGCAGTTCCGAGATATCGCGGCTCATTTTATGGGATTTTATAAGATCCTTTCTCTCTCTTTGTCTGAGTTCATTT
>NZ_AUNE01000016.1 GCF_000447755.1 Bacteriovorax sp. BSW11_IV
TTTTCAACATATCACCAGTCCAATTCACAGTTATATGATCAACTCCAATAGTGTAGTCTAATGTATAACTTGATTTGATATGGAGAAGTTCTTTTCCTGATTTGATATCATGGATAAAAAGTTGTTTACCGTGGGCCCCTTTATTCCAAAGGCTCAGAATAATATTTCCATCATATTTATTAATGGCCGTCACTTCGGTTTTGTTAAAAGCTTCAGTTTGTGCCATTGGAAAATTTATAATTTTCTTATTCTTATCATCGTAGAGATTGAAATATTGTTCACCCTTATCAACTTCTACAACGATATTAATATTTGAATCATTCAGATCATATTGATGAAAATAGATGAGCCCAGCTTTATCCGCGTCTGTTGGAGTAAAGGCATAGCTTTTGAAAGCAATCGTTAATATCATTAATGCGAATTTCATTTTTTCATCCTATTGTGACAATCAATGGCGCTTCCATTTCCTCGCGCCACTTGCTGCATACAAGGTAGGCATTTATTTAAAACACCATTTAAATATCCACTTTTAGCATCTTGATCATAGAGTGTAACACCTTGCTTGATTGTTTGAGCAAGACTGTTTTGATCGAAGCTTTTACTTCTAGCGAGAGACCAGTTTTGTTGTTTTAAATTATCGTTAAGTGTTCTAAAGATAACTTCCATTGTAAGAGGAACATCGTCGGCCATGGCCTTGTGAAGGTAAGTGGCACTTTTCCCATTATACGGATTACCTGGAATAGTTGTAATCGGAATCTGGTTGACGACTTCACTGCGTGTTTTTTTGTATGAGTGCAGTTTTTTCATTGTAGAACTTGTAATCATACCAAGGCCGTGCGCCGTTGAAGTTGGATTGGCCGTTCTGTCACAGTAAGTATAATTGTATACTTGAGGACGAATGATTCCGTGTGTTTCTTGAAAAACAATACAACTCATTAGTTCCGGTGTTACTCCTGGGTGAAGATAGTGAGGATTTGCTCTTTGAGCAAAATTTGTCTGAACAGTTCTGCCGTTGACACTTGCTTTATCATTTTTAATTTTATTATAAGAGATCTTGGCCTGATTATAGACTTCACTTGCCCTTTGCTCGATGGACATATTATCCCATAGCTGATTTGGTATACTTTGCTCAAGCTGTCTTAGTTTTGTTTCACAGCCTTTTGTTCCCTTAAGTTGATTACGTCTATCCATAATATAGTCGTAACTTGCAACGTCTTGTTGCATTTTTTCATTTGTTTGCACAGGTGGAGTTTCCACAGATCTTGTTGCGGCCACTTCTGCAAATTTTTCGCACTCAACACATTCTTTTTTTGGAGGCTCTAAAGTTGCATCAAATTCTTTTAAATTTTCTGAGACACTATTGATTTCTTCATCAAGAAGCATTTGATCAAGAATGCTTTCACTAACTTTTAAAAACTCCATATCTTTTGGGTTTTTAACAATCTTTCCTTTTTCATCAACGATTTGACCATTATTGTTAACAAGATAGATATTGTAGTATTTCCAGTTTGTACCACCACGTGAGTCGATGATGACTTTAGAATTTTTAGGGACAGTCACTTCTTTAGAACCAGCTTTTGCTTGGAAGGTCTTTGACGTCTCATGGCCAATTGAGCGGTAAAGGTAATTAGCACTTACTTTATATTCTTTATTATCGAGAGGGGCACCATCTTCATCCACAAGCTTAATAGTTCGATACCAAAGATGGGCCTCATCTTTGACATCATTCACTGGTTGAATGAAATAGTCGGACTTATTATCTAGAGTAAAAATCTCTTGATTGTCGCCCTCAATAGTTAATGACCTCTTTGCCTTTGAAAAGTTTTGATCGGCAGAGGCGCTAAATGTAAGTAATATCAGTAATGTAACACTTATTTTCATCATACTTTTATTATCGGCGACATGGTAATTAACTGAAATAATTTTAAGTAAATGATTGAATTAATGCTTTATGAGCATTTTATGAGTGCCAATTTTATGATAGGAAATTGAAATGAGTATCTTAGATAAAATAAAAACCCTTATGAATAAAACAGAAGTTATTGACCCCGCAAAAGTCACACCATATCTCTTGATCGGTGAAGAGGTAGGACTCAAAAATCTTGTGGATAAGTTTTATTTCTACATGGACACATTGCCAGAGGCAAAGAGATGTCGCGATCTTCATAAAGAGTCCCTGGCCGGTGCGAATAAAAAACTTTTTATGTTTCTCTCTGGCTGGATGGGTGGTCC
The DNA here is from genome assembly GCF_000447755.1 of Bacteriovorax sp. BSW11_IV. Lineage (GTDB taxonomy): Bacteria > Bdellovibrionota > Bacteriovoracia > Bacteriovoracales > Bacteriovoracaceae > BSW11-IV. The sequence continues at coordinate 2,233 of NZ_AUNE01000016.1, forward strand.
AAATCTTTATATTGAGGCCTTTGGCCATCCTCGTATGAGAATGAGGCATTTCCCTTTTAAGATTACGACAATTGAGCGCGATGAATGGATGCTTTGTATGACAAAGGCCATGGATGATATGAATTACCATCCTGAATTAAGGGCCTATCTTGATGATGCCTTCTCTCGTTTTGCAGAACATATGAGAAATCATTAAATTTGCGGAATAAGATCAAAGCTGTAGCATCTTCCATTTTCTAATTGCGTAGGGGGGGAGTTTTTTATGAGTTCAATAAGATCGCTCACAATAAATCCAGCAACTTTATCTTTTTGAATATTGTGTAAGTGTTCAATGGCCCTTTCGAGATGGCCTGTTGTCGCTTTTTCTGAGGCCTGCTGCCATTTTATTCCCGCCGCACTCAACTTGATAATTGCTAAAAACAAATGGCAGAGATCTCCCGTGCGCTTGTGAGCATTCCATAGCGCTTCGAGATACATATGAGTTTCCCAATAATAACCAAAATTAAACAGGTCTAGGGCAAAGAGAAAATCATCGCTGTCATAGGGCCTATTTTCATCCATAGGTGGTGTATGGGGCTCGCCACTGGCAAAGCTGTGGCCACCTTCTTTTAGAGGGTGTGGATTCTTTCCTGGAACAAAGGCGTAACTTGGAAAAGGTCTGTGGGCGCATAATCTTTTTGTCATAGAGAAATTTTAGAAAAAAAAAGGGAGGTCGTAAACCTCCCTTCTATAAGATCACTGTAAACAGTAGGAATCGATTTCTTTCTTAGATTCGTAAAGCTTACCTGTGTGATTGTAAATGAATGAACTCTTCCAATCGAAGCATTTAATGGGTTCAGCAAAAGTTGTATCTTCTGGATCTGTTTCCATGGGAACTTCATTTGTCTTGTAGATACAGGCCTTAAATTCTAGACTGACGTTTTTGGCCTCTCCATACATAAAGAAGGCCGTTGATGGCAGGTCTGTAACGTAGAGTTCTGGCCTAGTTGGTTTTTCATTTAAATAATACTTTTGTGTTTTCTTTTCAGTTGAACCAGCAACAGTGTTCCAACGATAGGCCCCATGTCTAAGTTTCTCAATACTATTGTAAACAGGGTCTTTATCTACAGAATCAATAACCCATTGTGGGTGGGTGAATCTTTTAATCTCTCCGAAAAATTCACGAGAGACGTAAGAGTTCTTTTCAATTTTTCCATCAACCAACTTAGAGTTGTAAACACACCCTTTGATGAATTGGACAACAGCATACTTTTCTAGATTTTCAACTTTATCAGTTTTATAGCTCATTGTGGCCGAACTCCCAAGAGTGGCGTCACCGGCTATGATTGAGTTGTAATTATATGTTTCAAGCTTGAATTCTTTTAGATCACATGAGTCTGTTTTTGAGCAGTCTGTATTCTTGTAAACTTGTACGAGGGGCCTTTCTCTTTTAACTGAGCCAGCGTAAGATGATAATGAAATTAGTGCCAGCACTGCGATGTGAATTTTCATTTTTTTTCCTCGTGTAAATCGGTCTTATTGGTGTAACACGGAAAAAAAAAGAGGCCTTAAAAGAAGGCCTACAATTTCTGACATGATGAACTTTTTACAAATTGACCTGCTCCCAAGGGAAGTCATAGTTCAATTTTCCTTCATCTAACAATAACTTATGAACAACTTTGAACCAAGTTTTGTCTCCAGGGTTCCACTGGAATCTGGCCCTACTTACTTTGTTTTTCACAAAATTAAACTTCTCGACCTCATCCTTATTCTTCCAATTTGGTGCTTGAAGTTGAGCGACAATTTTAATCATCGGTGACTCAGCTAATTGCGCCATTCTGTCAAAATCATAGTGAGAGGCCACTTTTAACATAGAAAGAACATCCGTCACTGCGCGGTGAGGGAAAGGATTGATAAAGCCATGGGCGTGCTCAAGAGCGGCCATGTTCTTTTGAAGAATCTTCTTTGGAAATTCTATATCTGTAACAGTGTCAATCCAAACTTTGTCTGGCATCGTCACATTGAATCTTTTAAAAAGTGCCTTTAACATCGGTTCATCGTACTTGGCCCCATTGTGGGCCATGAAGTAGTCGGCCTTTTTCATGATCATAGAAAGACGAGTCAATGCCATTTGAATTTCTTCGCCTTTTAGGCCCCAATCTCTAAGAAGCTCTTCATCGATACCTGTAAGTTCGATGACTTCTTCAGTTAGTGGGAGACGGTCTGTTTCATCAATAAGTTCAGAATAGATTTTTATGGGCTGGTTGATACGAGTGTCCCATAGCACAGCGCCAATTTCTGTAACGCGGTCCACCTGAAGGTTTACACCTTTCTCAATAAGGTTTTCGTTAATTCCCTCTAGATCAATTCCCAATATAAGCATCTACTACTCCAATTTTTCAATTGTTTACCTAAACTTTATAACGAACTCTATGCTTTTTAGCAAACAAGGAATAGGCCAAAACACTTTTGTTGTGATAGGGTTTAGAGCACTAATCACAATAACTTTACAAATCACTGACATTTTTCCCTGTTAAATAGATGAAGATGATTTTCAGGGATTAATTGGGATTTCGTCATGCGTTTATATATCGTTCTTATTTTAACAGCTCTCGCCATGGCATTTGGGACAGGATATTTTGCCCTGTTCCTTCAGGGCTCATATACCCCAACGTTAGAAGATATTGTCCAAATCAATGAACTAAAGCTCGACTTTCAAAAGAAAGTGGCCCCAAGGGCCATTATCAATTTCAATTCTATATACTATTCACCTCAGCAGATTCGTCTGATTGACCCGTTCTATTCGACACCTTCTGAAGAGATCAATAAGCAAATCGATTATTTCTCTAGTCAAGATTGTTTCAAGGATTTTGAAATTCTGGTGAATCAACCTGGCTTTGAAAAAGTTTGGGTTTGGGAAGAGTATCGTTGTGGTAAAAAAGATCATTTATCTCCAGGTTTTTTTCGTCAACCTCCATTTATTCACCCCTCTGGTCATAGTTATGCCTACTTGTCATTTAAGCTTAACAAAGAGAACAACCGCTCTCGTGCTTGGGTAAGAAATAATCTTCGTTATTTCCATATAACAGAGCTAGTGGATCTACAAAGTGAAGTGGGAAATCTTGGGGGGATTTACGATTTACTAGTGAAGCTCGATTATAATTCTCTTCTTTCTCTTGCAAAGGGTGAGGGGACAATTCTTACGAAAACATTTTTATTGGCCAGAATTACATATCCTGGAATTTTGCCCATCCTAGAATATCGCTTTTACGATCGTGATGATCTCGATAATTTCTTAAAAGATTCCTCATTTATCTTGCAAAACTATAAGCAAGGTAGACCTTGTTTTTATAGAGATGGAGAGCTTTGTTGGGATTATGATGTTAAGCACATCTTTAAACTTGCTAACTTTTCAACTATCGCCTTTTTCTTTGGTCTCATTATCATTTGTGCCATAGTTGTTCGCTTGTTACTTGTGAAAATTAGAATACAAAGACAAGAAGAAGAGAGAAAAAGATTGGCCTTACAAGTTTTAACTCATGAGTTTAGGACACCTGTTACATCACTTTTGTTGTCTGTTGAGCAGATCAATAGATATTTGCCAAATCTTGAAGATGATCTACAAGAAATTCTTTTAAGAATGAACTCTGAGATTTATAGACTTCAAAGATTAACAGAGAAAAGTCGAAATTATCTTAAAGTTCAAGAAGGTGGAAAGCTAATTCAGTTGAATGATGAACTTGTTCCAAGTGTTTATCAAATGATTGATGAAATGATTTATCCCTATAGTGATGAGCATGGTGATCTTTTCAAAGTTACTTTTAAAGGAGAAGACCGCAGTATCAAAATCGATTTGTATTGGTTGCAAATCTGTTTGAAGAATCTCATTGAAAATGCTTTTTTTCATGGCACGCCACCAGTGGAATTTACACTAGAAGTTTTAAGTGATTCGATTGTTGTATATGTGAGTGACCAAGGGAAATGTCAATTTGATACGTTGGAAGAATTAACAAGTGAATTTGTTAAGGGAAATAAAAGTTCAGGAACAGGGCTTGGAATGAGCATTGTTCATAAAATAATTAGGGAAATGGAAGGAAAGATTGTGTTCAATAATGATCCTACTTCCTTCAAAATTACTTTTAACCGCTAAGGGAGGGCCCGTGGCAACAAAGATATTATTAGTTGAGGATGATCAAAATTTAGGAGCTTCACTAAATAGTTTTTTAAAGAGTGAAGGTATGGATGTTTTGTGGTGTAAGTCTCTTCAAGAGGCCCGCGATGCTCAAAGTTTTGAAAGAGAATTGGTGATCTTAGATTGGATGCTGCCAGACGGACAAGGAATTGATTTTTTAAAAGAAATAAGAGGTAAGGGAAGCTTTGTTCCGGTGATTATGCTCACTGCAAGGGCCGATCTTATTGATAAGGTTATTGGACTTGAAACTGGGGCCAATGATTATGTTACGAAGCCTTTTGAGCCAAGAGAGCTCATTGCCAGAATACGTGTTCAACTTAGAATTCAAACAACAGAACCCCAGGCCGCGACAAGTTCAATTGTTCGTGGAGAGTTGAAGATTGATCTAGATACTCGTGAGGTTATGTTTAAAGGGGATAAAGTTGAGTTAACAAAGATGGAATTCGACTTTTTAAAATTGTTGGCGGAAACGCCAAATAGGGCCTTTTCTCGTGATGAAATTCTCAATAAAGTTTGGGGATATGAGCATTTTCCTACAACGAGAACTGTTGATACCCACGTTCTACAGCTTAGACAAAAATTATCGGATGAGCTTATTGAAACAGTAAGAGGGATTGGATACCGATTTAAATTTTCGAATTGACAATAAATTGTCATTTCACTGACACATAATGGGCCTCCTTGGCCGATACTTGATAAGTATTGGTGCTAAGGAGGCTTTTTTTATGTCTAAAAACAAAATGTGGATTATGACCATGGCCGTGCTATTCGCTTCTTGTAAGGAGTCTGACGAGAGCTTAAAGCAGAGAATTTCTAAAATCTTAAAAGAGGACCCAGAAGTTATCACAAAGGTAATGGAGGAGAATCCTACTCAATTTGTAGAAACCATTCAAAAAATGGTTCAAACAGCACGTAAAGATATGGCCGAAAAAGAACAAGAGGAACGTGAAAAGCAATTCTTGTCTTCGTTTGATAATCCTCTTACTCCAGTTCTTCGTAAGGATGAATCATTCCGAGGGAATAAAGACGCACCAATTACAATTGTAGAGTATACAGATTTCCAGTGCCCATTTTGTGCCCGTGGTTCAAAGACTATATCTGATCTGATGAAAAAGTATGAAGGGAAAGTCCGAATCGTCTATAAACATTTGCCATTAAGCTTCCATCCCCAGGCGATGATCGCTGCTCAGTACTATGAGGCGATCAGAATTCAAGATGAAAATAAGGCCTACCAATTTTACGATGAGCTTTTCGCTAATCAATCAAAAATTAGCATGGCGGAAAAATATCTGGATAAAGTGGCAAAGAAGCTAAATGTTAATATGAAAAATCTTAAAAAGAATATTGAGTCTGATAGAGTGAAAAACCGTATTCAAGAAGATTTGGCCGAAGCACAGAAATTTGATATTCAAGGAACACCTGGATTCATCGTTAATGGTGTCCCTGTTCGTGGAGCATATCCCATCGAACACTTCGATCGTATTATACTTGAGTTAAAAAATAGAAAATTAATTTCCCTCTAGTTGAAATCCTCTAGAGGCGAAGTCCCTCTCCCGGGTCTTCAGGTCGAATCCCTTGTCACCACAAGGCCTGAAGACCCTTTTAATCAATAAAAATCTAGCTTGCCGATAGTGCACTTTTATAGGGGCCGTGCTAGCTTTTTATTATGAAAAATTTAAAATTCCACCTCGCAAGATTCCCTCTAAAGAATCCTAAAAAATGTCTTCTATTTGGTGCCCTTATTGTCGCCGTTTTTTTACCATTTATGCTCAATATTGGTTTCGATTTTGGAGCGAAAGTTTGGTTTAGAAAAACAGATCCGTATATTAAAGCATTAGATCGTTTTGAAAAACATTTTGGAAATGATGAAAGTATGGCCGTTATTATAGAGGGAAGCACTGATGTATTTTCTCCAGAGTTTCAAAAATTACTTTTTGAAATTACAGATAAAGTTTGGACCATTCCGGGCATCATTCGATCTGAATCATTAGTGAATTATCACTGGAGTTATTCAAAAGGTGACGATATCACAACGGAAGCGTTCATCGATAAAGAAAAGATTAATGATCTAAAATATTTAGAGCAAAGAAAAGAAGAAGCACAAAAACATTCTACAATCTCGAACCTCTATATCTCAAACGATTATAAAAGCACAATTATCTATGGGAGAGTCGTTCATACACCAGACAAAGAAACAGATTTTAATAAGATCTATCTGGGTGCCCAAGATATATTGGCCCCATATATGAATAAAGATGGTTTTAAGATTCACCTTTTTGGTCAACCAACTGTTAGCTACCACTTTCAAGATTTATCTTTTTCTGACTTACGCACCTTAGTACCTGTATTATTGGCGTTGGTCATTTTTTACTTAATTTTTTGTTTTAGAACATTTAATGGTGTTTTCATCCCTATGTGTGTCATTGCCTGCTCACTCGCCGTAACTGGTGGGCTTATTGGGATATTTGGAATTAAAGTTAATACTCTAACATTTATTCTTCCAAGTATTTTGATAGCCATATCAATTGCTGATTGTGTCCACTTAATTGCTTCTTATTATAAATATAGAGCTGAAGGGATTTCACTACAATTGGCCTGTGAATACGCCATGATGAAAAATCTATGGCCAATTTTTTTAACGACACTTTCAACTGCTATTGGATTTTTTAGTCTTGTCTCTTCAGATATTGTTCCAGTGAGTGATGTCGGATTGCTTGCTGGGATTGGAACAACTTTTGCTCTGATATTTAGCTATCTGTTCACAGTTCCTCTAATTGTTCTGACTAATGATCAAGGAAAGCAAACTCTTCTCGATAAGAATTTAATGACTAAGGAAAAGGTGAAAAAGTATGTGACCTTTATTGATCGCTTTAAAGGCCCAATTTTAATCTCCTTCACCTTGATCTTTATTGGACTTGGTTATGCGGCCGTGCAAAATGAAATTAATTCTAATCCCTATCATTACTTTACTGAAGAAGATGAGGTTACTATTACAAATGACTTTGCGCTAGAGGCCTTTGGTGGCGTTGGGGGACCGGAGCTTGTTTTTGATTCAGGTGAAAATGATGGGATTAAAAATCCACAATTTTTGAAGCAAGTTGATAGCTTTCTCGCGTGGATTGGAGATATGTCCCATGTCAACAAGGCCGCAAGTATTATTGATGTTCTAAAAGAAATGAATAAATCACTCTATGGCGGGGATGAAAAAGAATTTAGAATCAATGATTCTCAAGAAGTGATAGCACAGGAACTCTTTCTTTATACGATGGGATTACCCCAAGGCCTTGACCTTAATGATAGGATAGATATAGGTAATAGATTCCTACGTTCAACTGTTATGTGGGATATTCAAAACTCAAAAGAGAGTTTGGAGCAGGTTGAAGTTTTTGAAAAAGAGGCCCTAAAGCGTGGTCTCAAAATGGAAGTTACTGGTAAACCTATTCTATTCCATCGTATGAACGAACATGTTGTGAATACATTTTTTACTTCTATGTTTTTTGCACTTTTGATTATTACGGGACTTCTTATTTTTATTTTTAAAAATATTGGGGTCGGTTTGATGTCTCTTATTCCCAATGTCGTTCCTGTCATTGCCGGTGCAGGTATTTTAACCTTACTTAGCAAACCAATTGATGTTGGCTGTGCCATTGTGGCCAGTGTAACACTTGGGATTGCTGTTGATGATACGATTCACTTTTTATTCAATTACCGAGCTTTTAGAGACAGAGGTCTCAATGCTTTCGAAGCAATTGTTGATGTTCTCCACACAACAGGATTTGCATTAATTGTAACTACTGTGATTCTTGTTTCTGGATTTGGAGTGTTTATGTTTGCTCATCTTGTGCCAAATATAAATTTTGGGATCTTATGTGCATTTGTATTAAGCGTTGCCCTTCTTTGCGATCTGGTCTTATTACCTGCACTTATTTTGTGGACGAACCAATTAATGGTTCGTCGCAAAAGCATAGCCAAGACGTAGTGAATTTAATCCGCCGAGGTGATTGAATCTCATTCCCATACCTGCGGGATAGATGCCTGTGGCCAAAGATTTTCTAACAACTTTGGCCTCACACTCAATTGGTGTTTCGAGGTCAATAGTAATTTTAATGTCATCACCTTGATGAAGTTGGGCCAAAATCTCATTGGCCTTTTTTTCATCATATTTTAGGAATAAACCTGTTCTTGAAATATCAAAAGTTGTTCCTAAATATTCTTTTTTATCATTTACGCTAATCCAAACATTGGCCTTAATCTTATGTCTTTTAGGAATTAACCACCAACGCTTTTCTTGTTGAGCAATTAGTTTAGAATCTCTGAGTGCGAAAAATGAAAATTGAATCAGTAAAAATGCCATAGTTGAAAAGAATACAGTTTCAGCTGTATATTCATCACCATATCTTGCTACGATTAGATTATTCATAAAAACGCATGTAGCACTAATGGGGATGAGCCACTTCAAGCTCTTGTGTGCAAAGTGTGAAGATAGAGCGACCATGGCACATGAAAGGGCAACGATCCAATTGAAGATTGTCATCTTATCAATTATATATAGGAATTCGCTTACATTATGTTCGTACAATAGGGCTATCTGTAAGGGAATACCAATGATTATAAGTAGATTAAAAATTGTCAGACCTTTGTAGAGAATTGGTTTAGACTTCATATCGACCTCTTTAATAAGGTGATGCAAAAGCATCACAATAACTTTTCACCATCTTTACATATTTATTAGCTTCATTTAATTCTGAGTCATAATTCCAAAGTTTCGGATCACGTTGTACGGCCTTTTTTACGCGATAAGGCCCAGAGTTATAGCTTGCAAGGATAAGATCAATTTCTTCAATATTACTTCCTATCTCATTTTGCTTGTTCCAATACTCTTCGAGATATTTTAGATATGTCATACCGCCAAGGATTGATCTACTTTTATCAAGACGCCATTCATTTTGATTATTGATTTTGCCCAGAGTAATAAGAGTTTTAATAGTAGGGACACTAAATTCATTTATCCCAGGGTATTCTGGCCAGTGATCATATTTATCTAAGATATGAGAACCTGCGAGTTTAGTTACTTGTGTTAGTCCAATTGCCTTAGCATAGCTTACGGCATGGGGATTAAATCCAGATTCTTTTGCAATAAGACCGGCCATCAATGAGGGATTTATTCCTTCTCTTTTTCCAAGTCCTTGAATCGTTCCGATGAATGCATTTTTTACATTAAATTCACCCGTATTATTGATACTCGCAAATTGTCTTAAGTTACATTCTGGCTCGCTATAGTCTTGTTCAAAAGTATATTTATCACTGTTGTATTTAACAGTGATATTACTCTCTTTCGAGAGAGGAAGTTTAAATCTTTTAATTAAGATTTCATAAGTTGTATTATTGTCAGTAATGACTTTTGCCCTTTGCAGGACTTCTGATGTTACATTTTGCTTGTTGTAGTAAAACTGCAAAGTCGCATTATCGAGTCCCAGTGGCGAGTGGACTTTTATCTTTAATGGCCCTTTTTCGTGGTAGTACTTTCTGGGAGGGTCAAAAGTAATTGTTGGAATCTTCAATGTCGCATTTGTCTGAGCGATAAAACGATTTTCAATTCCTTGATGATCAATTTTCACTTGGTCTTTTTTTATAACAAAGGCCTTTGCTCCAAATGGATTAGCTGGTCCTGCACATCCATAAAGGAGAACAAATGACATGGTTCCGACTAGTTTCATAATGTGTATTTAGTTTCGTTAATAGTGGAAGTTCATCTCGCAAATTTCACATACGTTCTACATTAGTTGATGAACTGACCCTCTTATTTTGGTGCTTATTATTTTTAAAAAAAAGACTGAAAATTGTGAGAAATCTAACCCCTTGATAAATAACAATGTATAATAAAAGAATTGAAATCAATGAAATCTGATGATTATGAAGATGCCACATATTAATGCTTCAGTTCATCCAAAGTCCTAAAATCACATAGAGGTATAAGTGTCAGAATTGTCGAGAAAAAATATTGAAAAGTTCCTAGAGACCGCCAGTACGATTCTAATTGGTAAGAAAAAAGAAATTGAACTCTCATTGGTATGTGCTCTTTCAAACGGTCACCTTCTTATTGAAGACTACCCAGGTGTTGGGAAGACCACAATGGTTTTTCTCTTAGCAAAACTTCTTGGGCTCGATTTATCACGAATTCAATTCACAAATGATTTACTTCCTGCAGATATTATTGGTTTTAATATCTTTGATAAAAATACTGGGGACTTTAAATTCAAAAAGGGTCCTATTTTCGGTGAGATCGTACTTGCTGATGAATTGAATCGAGCAACTCCCAAGACTCAAAGTGCTCTTTTACAAGTTATGGAGGAAAGGCATATTAGCGTAGAAGGTGTTGACTATAAAATGCCTTCTCCATTTATAGTCTTTGCAACCCAAAACCCGTTCAAGCAACTAGGAACATTTCCATTGCCAGAATCTCAACTGGATCGCTTTTTTATGAGTATTTTTTTAGGGGCACCAGAGCGTGAGGCCGAAAAGAAAATTTTGATGAGACCGAAAATTCGTGAAGAAATTCAAAGCTTAGAACCTATTTTTACAGTTGAAGAATTAGCACTAATTCAAAATACTATTTCAAATATTCATGTCGATGAAAAAGTATATGATTACGTGTTAAATATTTTACAATATTGTCGCATAAATCTTCAAGATGGTCATGCTATGAGTACTCGTGGTGGGCAAGACTTGGTGACGGCATCAAAAGCTCGTGCGTTTGTGCAAGGAAGAGATTATGTTACTGTTGATGATGTTCAATTTCTTGCGCCTTATATTTTTGGACATCGTGTTGGTGGAGTTCATGGTGTTAAGATGGGTATTGAAAAGATGAATGAACTTCTTCATAAAATTGATCTATGATTTTTAAAAAGTATTTCTCAAAGTTTATTAGACCGGGAAGGATTTATATTCTTCCCACTAAATTAGGCCTTTATTATTTTGGTGGAACATTTTTGGCGTTTGTTGTTGCAATTTTTTATGGAACATCTTTTGCCTATGCAATCACATTCTTTTTCTTCTCATTTTTAATGGCCGTAAGCTTTGCCACAAATTACTCACTAAAAGATTTAGAACTCACTTCCAAGAAAGAATTTTACAGTATTCCAGGGGAGGATTGTTTTTCACAGTTGATTATAAAAAATAAATCAAATGATAAGAAGATTGATCTCTCTCTTTCTCATCCTGAGATTATTTTTTCTGAAATTGGTGATATTGATGCGAATGGTATAAGTGGCGTAAGCTTTAGGGCAAAAGAAGAACAGATTAAAGTTATCCACATTAGAAATTTGACCCTCTCTTCAACATTTCCTTTCGGTCTATATAGAGCATGGCGAGAATTCTCTGTTGATTTCACCATTTATTCAACAAATGGGCCTAGCTTCGATCAACATGGTGAAACTCTAAATAGTGAAAATGATATTTTTTCTAATTTGAGTCAAAAAGGGCAAGATGAGCTTATTGGACTTTCTGTCTATCAGGAAGGTGATCAAATGAGTCTTGTCAGTTGGAAGAATTTGGCCCGCTCTGATGAGCTTCTTGTTAAAAGATATGGATCCTTCTTAAATCCAGAGTTATTTTTAGATTATGATGAGCTTTCTGGAGAACATTCTCAAAAATGCTCTCATGCACTTGGTATTGCTCTTTATTCGTTAAGACAGGGGATCCCACTTATTTTTCAATTAAGTAAAAGACGATATCATTCCAGTGATTACAACTTTTTGTTAAATGTCGTTAAAGAGGTGGTTGTTCATGGTCAATAGAATCAATCTCTTTTCATTGATCTTGCCACTCATGACCTATATCCCTTTCGCATGGGATAAGCCAATTGCTGAAAATTTATTTCTACTTACTGGGTTTATAATAGGGACCCTCGTTTTGTTTAAAAAAATTCAATTTCACCCTAAATTTTCTGCTATTGGATTGATTGTTGGGATTGTTTTCTATGCTCTGACCTACGGCAAGTTTAAATCTCTAGAAGGGGGGATTTTCTTTCTTTCTTATTTGTCTGTCATTAAATTACTCGAAATGAAGAGTGTTCGTGATTTTTATTTGCTCATACTAATTTTAATCCTATCTCTTGTTGGACACATGCTTCATGTTGAATCTTTGTTTTTCCTTTTTTATGGAATCGGACTTCTTGTTGTCATGTTCTATTCGATGATTGCCGTGCGTTTTGCGGGAAGATTCAATAATTTTGAATTGAAAAAACTCATTTCATATTTTGTTTATTCGATTCCACTAGCGTTATTACTCTTTTTTATTTTTCCTCGCTTCAAATTTCACACGGGTAATCTTGGCCTAACTCCAGAAATTGGACAGACGGGATTTTCAGAAGAATTTAATCCTGGCAGTATTGCTAATCTTGTTCAAACCGATGAGGTTGTGTTCAGAGCACGTTTTAAAGGTCATATTCCACCAATTCCAGAATTGTATTGGCGAGGGATGACTTATGATATTTCAAAAGGTTTATCATGGGAAAGAGGGCGAATTCATTTAGATAGGCCAATTCGTGCTGAAAACCTTGAGAATGAATACAGTATTGATTTTGAAAATAGAATTAATGGCACGATTTTTACACTTGGCCACGCTAATAATATTTGGCCTTCAAGTGCAGGTCGTATCCAGTCAAAAAATGGTAGCACCTTTACTTTCGTTGCCTATGGTAGGGAGAGGATTCGTTTTCGGGCAGAAAATTATATGATTGAAGGCTTTCAAAATGATGGGATACAAATGTCGCGTTATTTGCAATTGCCTAAAGGTCACGACAAGCTCAAAGAATTCATGGTTAAGAATTTTAAAAAAGACAATGAACTCCAATCAATTAATTCTTTTCTTTCTTATCTTGCTAACAATGATTATCTCTACTCAATGAATCCTGGTGGGCTTACAGGTTTAGAGCAATTTTTCTTTGAATCTAAAAAAGGATTCTGTGAACACTACGCTGCTTTAATGGCCTTTGCTCTGCGATCGCTAGACATTCCTTCTCGTATTGTTACAGGCTATCAAGGGGGAGATTTTAACGCTCTTGGAGATTATTTTATAATCCGTGAAAAGGATGCTCATGCTTGGGTGGAGGGATGGATAAAGGGAAAAGGCTGGGTTCGATTTGATCCTGTCAATTCTGTTGCTCCTGATCGTCTAAGAATTGGTGCCAGTTCATATTACGATCAAATTTTACTCAGTACGGACAATGCTGTCGTGAGGATGTTAAAAGTTCTTGGACTCAGTGATGTTGTTCTAATGGCCGATAGTTTGTTTTTTAATTTAAACACATACTTTGTGAATTTTGATAAAGAGGCGCAGGATGATCTGTTTAAGTCTCTATTTGGACGCAAGTTAAAAGGTCGAGATATTCTTATCATTACCTTAGTGGCAATTGGGCTTTTCATAGGTGTTCTCTTTTTTATTAATAGAACGAGTCGAAACAAGATCTATTTCTATACGCGAAAAATCGCTAAATCTCTTGAGGGAAAAAGTCGGGTTCCATGGATTGAAAATGAGTCTCTAATGAATTATTTAGAGAGAGTTGAATCCACAACTGGTCGTAGTTATGAGGAATTCAATAAAATAATAACTATTTTTAATGAGTGTTATTTCTCTGCAAATTCCACGAAAAGTGATTTTGTTAGAATGAAAAAAGAGATAAAATCTTTCTTGAGAACACTTTAAGGGGGACTTATGAGCGAGCGCATTCCTAGCGGTGAGCTTTGTGTTAGAACATTAGCAATGCCTGGGGATACAAACCCAAATGGCGACATTTTTGGAGGTTGGGTACTTTCTCAAATGGATATTGCCGGTGGTATTTATTCTGGTAAAAGATGTAGTGGGAGAACGGTAACTGTTGCTGTTGATAGTATGACATTTCACAGACCTGTTCTCGTTGGCGATGTTGTTTGCTGCTACTGTGAAACCGTTAAAGAGGGAAATACTTCTTTGGCCGTAAAGATTGAAGCTTGGGTTATCCGTAAGCATGAATCTCACAGAACAATTGTTACAGAAGGTGTTTTTACTTATGTTGCAGTAGATGAGAATAGAAAGCCACGTTCAATCAATTCTAGTGAGTATTAAATGGATATTTTAAAAGTTGAAGGATTAACTAAAAAATATGGGCAAAGTAAGGCCTTAGATAACGTATCTGTCTCATTTGAAAAGGGACAGATTACGGCGCTTATTGGGCCCAATGGTGCAGGAAAAAGTACTTTTGTAAAATCTGTCCTTGGCCTTGTCATTCCGGATAGTGGAACGATCTTACTTGGTGAACACAATGCCAAAAATCCAAGTTCTCGCTATGGTGTATCTTATCTTCCTGAGAAATTTAACTTTTACCCTTTTTATAAAGTTCAA
>NZ_AUNE01000017.1 GCF_000447755.1 Bacteriovorax sp. BSW11_IV
CCAATGGTAAAGAGACTTTTCAATTGGGTCCAAATGGTGGCCGTCTCTATGTCGATGATATGGACACTACAAAGAAATTTGTCTTATCTTCTATGGGAATTGGATTAATCCCTGACTTTTTATGTCGTGATGAAGAGATTAGCGGAGAACTAGTTAAGATACTTCCATCATGGCAGTGGCAGTTCGTTAGAATCTCGTTTGTCTATCCGCCACAAAGATTTGTCTCATTAAAAGTAAAATCCTTCATTGATTGGATGGAAAAAGAAGTGAAAAGGTGAGCATTTTTATAGGGTATCAAAACGCACCGGCCTATAAATGTCAAAGAGTTGACTCTTTGTAAGGATATTTTAATAAAAAAACGGCAAAACCTTCCAAACTTTGTTGCCGAGGCTTGAATCTTGGCGCGCCAATTTGTATAATTTTTGACAGATGAGAAGTTTTGCAGAAAAAACTTCCTAAGTTGTGAACCATGGATGGTGAAAAATGGCAGAAGGCGATCAGGACAACTTTCAAGGCGAGCCTATCCCTAGTAAAAATCCTTTACTAACAATTGTAATGATACTTAATTGCATCCTATTGGGTGTAATTGCATATATGCAGTTTGAGAATCATAAAAAACTTTCTTCAATGCCTTCAATCTCAGAGCTAGTTGCAGAAGCTAATAAAGAAGCAACTAAAGCAGATGATATGAAGTCAGAAACAGGTGAAGCTGTTGAGATGGCAGGAAAGCTATTTCCAATTGAAGGTGGTTTCACTGCGAACTTGGCGCAAGGTGATGGACCAAGAAGATTCGTAAGAATGAATTTGGTTCTTCGTATGAGCGTTGATTCAGACGACAACGAAGTTAAGCAAAGAAAGGCGCAAATTAGAGATTCAATTATTACAATTTTGAACTCTAAGAGACCGGAAGATCTTCTTAAAGTGCAAGGAAAGGAATTCCTGAAAGAAGAGATTAAGGCCGCGATTAATTCTTTCTTAGTAAAAGGAAGTATTGTTGACGTTTATTACGTTAGCTTTCAGATAAATTAATATCGAACAGGATCGTTCGATAGCTAAATTTTCCCAGGAGGGGAGAGTATGGCACAGGTTCTAAGTCAAGAAGAAGTAGACGCATTATTGAATGCCGTTAGTGATGGAGACAATGATGACTTCATGGGTGGCGGTGGAGACGACTTCGATTCAGATGACGGTGATGAAAATATTCAGCCGTATGACTTAACAAACCAAGACCGTGTAATCCGTGGGCGAATGCCTATTCTAGAGATTATCTATGAGCGTTTTATTCGTTCATTCAGGGTCTCACTTTCAAACTCATTAAGAAAAATTTCGACGATTTCAATGATCTCGACAGATCTTTTGAAGTTTGGTGAATTTGTTAACACGCTTCCGATTCCATCATGTATGTGTATCATGAGATTCAATGAACTAAGAGGTCCAGCACTTCTTGTTTTTGAATCAAAGCTTGCATACGCAATCATTGACTCATACTTTGGTGGAACTGATAGGCCATTCACAAAAATTGATGGAAAAGAATTTACATCAATTGAGCTTTCTTTCATGAAGAAAGTTATGGATATGGCCATCAGTGATCTTGAAGAGGCATGGGCACCTGTTCATAGAATTGATGCTCAGTATATTAGAACTGAGATCAACCCACAGTTCGTAGGGGTTGTACCTCCATCTGACGTTATTATTGCCACGACGCTTGAAGTTGAATTTGAATCAGCTTCAGGAACGATAATGATTGTTGTTCCTTACTCAACAATCGAACCTATTAAACAAAAACTTTCATCAAGTTTCCAAACTGACAATGACATGGCCGATAGTATTTGGACACAGGCCATGAATGCTCATATTAAAGAAGCAAAAGCAACTATGGTTGTTAAGCTTGGTGAGGCAGAAATGACAGTTGGAGATCTTGTAACACTTGAGAAGGGTGACATTATTCCACTGAACCAGGAAGCGTCTGGTGAGGTGAAGGTCGAAATTCAAGGAGTAGAAAAAATGAGATGTTTGATTGGAACGTATAAAGGCAATAGGGCCATCCAGATAACGAGTATTGATAGATCAATAGCTCGTGAAGTTGTGGATGAATAAAACGAGGTACAATTATGAACCAAGAAAATAACCAAGAGAAAGGTATGAGTAACGTGGAATCAATTAATTCTGTAAAAGTCGGTCGTTTAGCGGATGAGATTAAAGCAGGAGATGATGCTTTAAATAAACTTAAAGTTCAAAATTTGGACTTCATTCTTGATATTCCACTTAAAGTTACAGTGGAGCTTGGAAGAACTGAAGTTGTAATTAAGGACTTACTACAATTAGGACAAGGTTCTGTTCTTGAGCTTGATAAGCTTGCAGGGGAACCTCTTGAAATTCTTGTTAACGGTAAACTAGTCGCGAAGGGCGAGGTTGTAGTTGTTAACGAAAAATTTGGGATCAGATTGACTGATATTATTAGTCCAATCGAGAGAATTGAAACACTTAAATAATAGGGTACTAAAATGAAGGCATTACTTAAATTTTTCATCGCAACACTTTTTGTTTCAATGACATTTGCTAACGAACAGGTTCAAATTTCTAATTTAGACTTTAAAAAAGAAGTGGCAAATAAAGCATTAATTAAAATTAAAGTGAATGCTCCGATGAAAGAGACACCTGAACTTGTTATTAAAGATAATATTGTTCAAGTAGTAATGCCTAATACTATTGTTTGGCCAAAAATTGAAAAGAAAGTAACGGTCAATACTAATTACGATACGACATTGATGGCCTACCAGTTCAATAAAGAACTAGTAAGAGTAAGAGCAATTCTTCCATATTCTTTAAAGGGAATGGAAAACAAGGTAAGCCTAACTCTAAATAATGATGAAGTGGAACTGACTGTTCCTACAGTTGGTGGAAACTCAAAGCCAGTTGTAACTGTAAAAAATGAAGAAAAAGTAACTGCAGAAAAATTTGATGAGAGCTACCTAGATAAGCTTGTTCAAGACAAGAGTTCTAGAACTTTAAATGATGAAGTTGTTCAAGCTCAAAAAAATGATGTTAAAGAAGAAGTAAAAGAGCAGAAGATCGATATGATCAACACAAAAATGTCAGCTCTTGAAAAGAATGATGAAAAACCTGCAGGTTTTTCAATGACAAGCTACCTTTCTAAAGTGGTCGCATTCCTTGCAATATTAATCTTAGGTTTTTATGCAGTAATGAATCTGATGAGAAAAGGTGTTTTGAAGAAATCAAAATTGGGATTTTTAAATAGTGAAAAAATGGTTGAAGTTTTAAACACAACATATGTTGGTCCAAAAAGAAGTGTTCTAATGATTAAAGCTCATAATCAAGTTTTCTTGGTTGGATCAAGTGAAGCAGGTCTTCAACCTCTTGGAGAAATTAACGATGTGACAGGTCTTCTTAAGGAAGGAGAGAAACGCGTAGGTGGAGATAACTTTGATACAAACCTTGTTTCAGCTAACTCTGCTAACAAAGAATTCAAATTAAAAGAAGTTGTGAATACTGAAAATAATACACAAACAGAAAGTGAACAAGGCGAGAGTCTGGCCAACTTTTTGCAAAACAATCCAGTACCAGACAAAGTGAAATTGTCTGATCAAATCAAAAATAAAGTAAAAGGGATGAAGTCCCTCCAATAAGGGACTTCGGGAGAGCAGGGAAGCTTGAATGAATAAAAATAGAATCTCTAAATCATTAATTTTTCTAGCAGGGCTCCTTATTTCGGCGCCCGTTCTTGCTCAAGCGAAGGCCAGCTTGCCAGGTCTTGCTGTGAACTTTGGTCAAGGAGTTGACCTAGTTGACACCATAGAGGTTCTTCTTCTTTTTACAGTTCTCACTATGGCACCGGCCATTTTGATCCTATGTACTTGTTTCACACGTATTATAGTCGTCCTTTCATTTATGAGACAGGCCATCGGTACTCAATCGATGCCACCGAATCAACTACTTGTAGGTTTTGCTCTTTTCTTATCTATTTTTGTTATGCAACCAACTGGAACAGATATTTACTATAATGCTGTTCAGCCTTATATGAAAAAACAAATTACGACTGCCGCAGCTCTAGATAACATCGAAGGTAGTCTTCGTGGTTTTATGAATAAGCAAGTTCGTAAAGCTGATATTGGCCTTTTTTACGATGTAACAGGAAAGGAACAACCTCAAACAATCAATGAGGTTCCTATTCACTTTCTTATTCCAGCTTTTATTATTTCTGAGTTGAAGACGGCCTTTCAAATTGGATTTTTACTTTATATTCCATTTCTAATTCTAGATATGGTTGTTGCTTCAGTTCTGATGGCAATGGGGATGATGATGTTACCTCCTGTTGTAATCTCATTACCATTTAAACTATTACTTTTTGTTCTTGTCGATGGCTGGCAGCTTGTAACAGGTTCATTACTTAGATCTTTTAATTAGGGGACCGTTTTATGGGATTTGACTACTTCGCAGATATTTCTAACCAAGCAATTAAAGTAGCATTGATTATTTCAGCTCCAATGCTACTTGGATCACTAATCATGGGTATCTTGGTTTCACTTTTTCAAGCGGTAACTCAGATCAACGAGCAAACTCTGTCATTTATTCCAAAGATCCTTGTGATTGTAGGAGTTATGGCCTTAAGTGCTCCTTGGATCTCTGATACACTAACAACTTTTACAAGAGAATTAATTATCAGCATTCCGCAGATGGTAAGAGGGCAATGATAAACATTGAAATCACTGACTACACAACTATCGTTGCATTCTGGTTGGCCTTTTCAAGACTAATTGCTATCAATTATCAGCTTCCGATTTACGACAATCTTCCAATTCCAGAGATTGTTAAAGTACTTTCAACTGTCATTATGACATATTGTTTTTTTCCTTTTATTGAAAATGAAATTAGAAAAGATATCGCTTTTATTGGGATTGAAAACTTCGGCATGCTTACGGCCTTTTTTACAATTACAGGTCTTGCCGTAGGCTACTTTGTTAAATCAATAATGCAAGTCTTTGTCTCTGCGGGTGAAATTATCACTCAACAAGTTGGTTTTGCTGCGGTTAAATACTTTGATCAAAGTTCTGGCCAGCAAGTTGGACCTTTCGAGACATTGATTAAATGGACAATTTTAATTGTAGTAATTTCTTCTGGTGCATTACTTCCAATGTTTAAGGGAGCTTTTGGAACTTTCTTTTCAATCCATGCTGCTGATCTTGGAAATATTGCTAAATCTCATATTTATTTTATGGAAATGTTTAAAGGAATTTTCCTTTCAGCACTTCTTCTTGCATCTCCATTGATATTTACAAATATGCTTATTAATACTGTTCTAGGCATTATCGCAAAACTTGTTCCTCAGATGAACGTTATTATGGTTAGTTTTGCAGTTAATATCGGGCTTGGATTATTAGTCTTTTTTGCAACTTCTGAAGAGTTTTTTAGAGTTGCATTTGAAATATACACAAAGAACCTTGGCGATTGGTTCAGGTTCATACTGTAGGTAAGAGATGGCCGAAGATTCAGATCAGGAAAAAACGGAAGACCCATCCCAGCATCGCATAGACGAATTTCGTAAGCGCGGGGAAGTCGCCTCATCTAAAGAACTAACAAGTGTGTTAGTGCTGGGTGCCTGTATCATGACTTTAGGTTTATCATTAGTATATATCTATGAGGTTTTCTCTGAATATATTGAATGGCTGTACACTCTAGATATTCATTCTGCCTTTACTGAGAAATCGCTTAAAACAGTAATGACAAAGACTTCAATTGTTGCTCTTAAAAGTTGTGCTCCAGTTTTTTTAGTTTCATTGTGTGTTGGAGTCGGTGTACACGTTGCTCAGATTGGTTTTTTATTTTCTCCAGAAATTTTAGAGTGGAAGCCTGAGCGTATTAATCCGATTGAAGGGGTTAAAAAGCTTTTCTCAATGAAATCAGTGGTTGAAGCTATAAAAGCTGTTTTTAAATTCGCTTTCGTTGCGGCCATCGTTTACTACGCTGTAAAAGATGATCTTGATACGTTTGGTGGATTTCTTCATATGGACTTTTTTAACTCATTTCTTTATGGAAAAGATCTTCTGGTAAAGCTTGGATTTAGTATCCTTTTAGGTCTATTTGTTATTGCTGTTGGGGATTTTGCTTATCAAAAATTTTCTTACAAGAAAAAGCTAATGATGACAAAAGAAGAAGCAAAGCGCGAGTCTAAAGAGCAAGATGGTAACCCTGAAGTTAAGCAAAGAATTAGAAGTATCCAGCGAGAAATGGCGCAAAAACGTATGATCGCAGAAATTCCAAATGCCGATGTAATTATTACGAATCCGACACACATAAGTATAATTCTAAAGTATGATGATAAGACGATGGTTTCTCCAACAGTTATGGGGAAAGGTGCAGATCACTTGGCCATGAGAATTAGAGAAATAGCTAAAGAGCACAATATACCAATAGTTGAGAACGTGCCTTTAGCAAGAGCATTATATAAAACAGTAAAAAGTGGAGAAGCTGTTCCTAGATCTCTTTATAAGGCGGTCGCAGAAGTTCTTGCTTTTGTTTATAAGTTGAAGCGCAAAAATAAAGCGCTCGGTTAGGATAGATTATGGAAGATAAAAGTTTATCAGGAAGATTCAAACTTTTAACACAAAACTCAGATTTAGCAATTGCTGTGGGTCTGCTACTCATTTTGTGTGTAATGGTTATACCTATTCCTCCATTATTACTAGATTTGCTATTGTCGTTAACCCTGGCAGGTTCAGTTATTATCATGTTGGTCTCTGTGTATACAAAAAGACCATTGGACTTTTCTACTTTTCCATCTGTCCTGTTAATTACAACATTATTTCGTCTATCGCTAAACGTTGCTTCTACTAGAAATATTCTATTAAGAGGGGGAAGTGATGGTACGGCCGCTGCGGGTGAGATTATCCGTTCATTCGGTGAGTTCGTTGTTGAAGGAAATTACCTTGTAGGTATTATCGTTTTTATCATCTTAGTAATTATTAACTTTATGGTAATCACTAAAGGTGCTGGTCGTGTTGCTGAAGTTGCTGCTAGATTTACATTAGATGCCATGCCAGGTAAGCAAATGGCCATTGATGCTGACTTAAATGCAGGATTAATAAATGATGTTGAAGCTAAAAGACGCCGCGCCGAAGTTGCACAAGAAGCAGATTTTTACGGGTCTATGGATGGTGCTTCGAAGTTCGTTCGAGGAGATGCTATTGCAGGGATCATGATTACAGCTATCAATATTCTTGGTGGTATCATGGTTGGTGTTATCCAAAATAATATGGATGTTGCTAGGGCCGCTGAAACATTCACACTACTGACAATTGGTGATGGTCTTGTTTCTCAAATTCCAGCACTTATTATCTCAACTGCTGCCGGTATTATCGCCACTAGAAATACAGGGGACGATAATCTTGGTGAGCAAGTTGGAAAGCAATTCAAACTACACCCTAAGGCCATCTATATTGCGGCAGGGGTTCTTTTCGTATTTTCACTAATTCCAGGACTCCCAAAACTTCCTTTTATTGTTGTTGGTATTTTCTTAACAGTAATTGCTAGAAGAATTGAAAAATCTGTTGAAGTTGAGCAAGAAGAAGCGAAACTTAAAACTACAGATGAGAAGAAAGCAAGACCAGATAATCTTGAAGACTTACTTGCTCTTGAGCTTGTTGAGTTAGAGGTCGGATATGGACTTGTTGGTTTAGTAGATGCTGAGCAAAATGGTGATCTTCTTGAAAGAATTACACATATGAGAAAGCAATTCGCTTTAGACTGGGGTGTAATCATTCCTTCTGTTAGAATTAAGGATAACCTTGAGCTTAAGCCTGGCGGCTATAGTGTAAAAATCAAGGGGATTGAAGTAGCACGAGGAGAGTTGATGTCTGACCACTTCTTGGCCATGGATCCAGGAACAGTCATTGAAAAAATGGACGGTATTGAAACTGTTGAGCCTGTATTTGGACTCCCAGCTGTTTGGATTTCAGAAGATCAAAGAGACGATGCTATGTACAATGGATATACTGTAGTTGACTTATCAACAGTTATCGCAACTCACTTAACTGAAATTCTAAAAACAAATCTTCATGAGCTATTTGGTAGACAAGAGCTTGTGCGTGTACTTGATAATTTCAAAGAATCAAATCCAAAACTTGTTTCAGATCTTGTTCCAGATATCATCACTCTTGGAGCAGTGTTGAAAGTTATGCAAAATCTTTTAAGAGAAGGAGTTTCTGTTAGAGATTTAAGAACAATTTTAGAAAACTTGGCGGAATTTGGAACGGGTGTTAAAGATCCTGATCTATTAACTGAGTATGTACGTCAAGGATTGTTCAGAACAATTACTGAATCAATCAAGGGTGAACAAGGGGATATTCCACTATTTACACTTGATAGAAATATTGAAGAATCAATTGCAGGAAACTTAATACAAACTGAACACGGTCAACAACTTTCTTTAGACCCAAAAATTACCCAGACGATTCTTGCCTCACTTAATGAGAAA
Source organism: Bacteriovorax sp. BSW11_IV (assembly GCF_000447755.1). Classification (GTDB taxonomy): domain Bacteria; phylum Bdellovibrionota; class Bacteriovoracia; order Bacteriovoracales; family Bacteriovoracaceae; genus BSW11-IV. The sequence goes on from NZ_AUNE01000017.1 coordinate 8,492, forward strand.
ATAGAGGAGGCAACAAATATGGGTGAAAAGATGGTAGTATTATGTTCACCTGTTATTAGAAATCACTTTAAGAGATTGACAGAAAAATTCATACCGAATCTGGTTGTTGTAAGTCATAATGAGTTAAGTCCAGATGCTAACATCAGATCATTAGGAACGGTGAGGTTGTAGGATGCACGTAAGAAAATTTGAGGCAGACACGTTAGAAGAAGCCCTTCAGGACATTAAGAAACAATTGGGCCCTGACGCGATCATTTTAAAAACAGTGACAAATAAAGGGCTCAAAGGTGCCTTTAAAAAAAGTCGCATTGAAATCACTGCCGCGATTTCTGAAAAAAATTATGTAAAGAAGTCTAGGGTTGATCATGTTTTAACTGATGATCAAAAAGATAAATTCTATAACAATAGTTCTTCATACATTTCAAATATGATTAATGATCATTCTGAAAATAAAAAAGTTTCAGATAATACTGCAAATGCAAGTTCACCTGCTTCTGCTTATGGAAAGATGGGCCTTAATAAGCAAGTGAATTCTGTTTCAAATAAAGCAAAAGACTTCACGCAAAAAATCAAAAGTGGGCTAGATGATTTTTTGAGCAGTACTATTAATGAAGTTGAAGAACAAGAAGAAATGACAGAGTCATTTGATGATCTAGATTTTGATCAAGATACGTTCACAGACTATAGACCAAAGTCAGAATATGCAGCATCTCCAGTTTACAATGAAATGGCGCAACCAACTTCAAATGTAAATAGTGAAGAAGTCGAAGCTCAAAGAAAAAAGATCGATGATCTAGAGAAAAAACTTTATCAATTAACAAAAAACTTTGAAAAGTTAGAAAGAAAAGAACCAACAGGTATTTATCAATTAAGAACGACACTTAAAAGTTTAGATATTTCTGAACATTATATTAGAGATATTATTAAAAGAGCTGCTTTCGAGCTTTCTGAAGAAGATCAAGAAAGCCTTGATTCAGTATTTGAATTTGCTCTTAGAGAAATGCTTGGTGAAGTAAAATGTGAAATGCCAGTATTTTCTTCAGTAACTAAAGAAGAAGGTCCTGTTGTTACTATTTTCGTCTCTGAATCATCTTGTGGACAAACAAGTATGGTACAGAAGGTCGGAGCGCTTAAAAAAGATGCTCTGATCGTTAGAACAGTAACAAATGCAGAGAAAAAAGAAGCTACATTTGCTGAAAAAATGTTTGGAATGGATGTCGTTGTTGTAGATGGAATGGCCGAAATTGCATCTGAATGTAGAAAAGCAATTGAAAGTGGTCGTTCGGTTTTTGTTGACTATAGAAATAACAATCAAGAACTGAATGAAATCAAGAAGTTTGTAGATGGTATGAAAAGAGCTTTCAAAAATGTGGAAGTATTGATCACTCTTTCTGCTATTAATTCTGAAATATATAATAAAAAAGTAGTAAATCGTTATGCAGAACTTGCAAACGGTTTAGTGGTTTCGAACCTTGATTTATGTCTAAACTTTGGAGCTCTATTCAATCTATCAATTGATTTAGAAAAGCTACCATTTAAGTTTTTTGGAACTGGGGATGTCGTTCCAACTGACATTGAATCAGCAACTGCAGAGAGAATTTTAGCAGGTATCTTTCAACTTAATTAAGAATGTCTAGGATGGACATGATTTAATGGAGACAGGATGTCGACAAAGAACGTCAGTGACTGGTTGTTGTCACAAAATCGCTATCAACGAGCGGAAAAATGCGTTGACAAAAAAATTGAGGGGAAAGCAAAAACCATTTCCATTACAGCTGGAAAGGGTGGAGTAGGAAAGACATCTGTGGCCATTAAGGTTGCAAAGAGTCTCGCCGATGCCGGTTACAAGACGTTATTAATCGATTGTGACTTCAATCTTGCTAACACAGCAGTTAAACTAGGCCTACCAATTAATGATGATTTCGCATCATTGATCATGGGGACAAAATCATTCGAAGAAGTTCTTCATAGAGATGGTCAATTTCATCTACTAAGTGGATGTAATGGAAATCTAGACTTATTCGAGAATAGATTAGAGTACGATAAAATAATTCTTGATATTCTAGTAGGGCATGAGGATGAATATGACTTTATTCTCCTTGATAGTCCTGCAGGGATACAAAAAGATACATTAACGATTAATGCATATAGTGATTATCGTTTTGTTGTTGTTACTCCAGATAAATCATCAATCACAGATTCTTATTCATTGATGAAAATACTTAATACTAAGTATGGAGTTAAGACAAATCACCTTTTAGTAAATAAAGTATCAAATCTTGCCCAGTATCAAAAAATAGTTAAGACACTGAGTGAAACTGTCGATCACTTTCTCAAAGGACGTGTAAACGTACTTGGAAGTATTGAATACGAAAACAAAGCTGTCGATAAGTTTGACCAGATTCTTTTAGGGTCGGCAAATTCTTCCATTCACAAAAATTTCATTAAAGTGGTCAATAGGTTCACCGAGGAGAACATTAGTACTTTATTCTCTGATGAGAAATTTGAAGTACCTTTCGCGACTACCCACTTTGGGAAACAGGAAGTTCAACCAACAATTTGCTAAGGAGCGCTGAATGTCTTCTCTTACTAAGAAATTAAAGAACCTAAAAGATTACAGATCAACAGTTGACCCAAAAATTAAAGATCAGATTGTTGTTGAGTATGCGCCACTTATTAAATATATTGCGCAAAAAATTGCATCAAGACTTCCGGCCAATATTGAGCTTGATGATTTAATTTCTTGTGGTGTTATTGGACTAATGGATGCAATTGAAAAATTCGATCCATCTCGTGATAATAAATTCAAGACATATGCTGAATTTAGAATTCGTGGTTCAATTCTTGATGAACTTAGAGCGCAAGACTGGGTTCCAAGAAGTATTAGAGAGAAAGCAAAGTTAGTTGAAAAAGCATATCAAAAGCTAGAAGCCGAGTATGGTAGACCAGCTACAGATGAAGAAATGTGTGAAGAGTTACAAGTAACTCAAGAAGAATTTCATGAGTTACTAAGTAAGTCTAAATCAGTTTCTCTATTAAATATTGACGATACAGCGGCCTTCAATAGAGGCGATAAAAAGCTTTTTGCTGGCCTGATGGAAGAGAGTAAGCACGCAAATCCTTTCTCAGCTGTTAGTAGTAAAAATATGAGAGATAAGATTAAAGAAGGAATTGCTCAGCTCCCTGAGAAGCAAAGACTTGTTCTCTCTTTATATTATTTCGAAGATCTAAACCTTAAAGAAATTGGTCAGGTATTAGATGTTACTGAATCGCGTGTTTCACAACTTCACACGCAGGCGATTATGAAGTTGAAGGCAAAACTTAAAAATGTAGTTGAATCACCGGAAGATATGGCGAGCTAATTTCGCCATATCTTCACTAAAAAATAAATAGGCGAGCAAAACGATTGAGTTTTGCTCGGCAAATTTTTCTTCTTTTTTCCTTTCTATTTTTAAATACTTCCCTCATAATACAAGTAATGAAGATGCAAATCTTCACCTATACACAGGATGTGAATAATCATTTTTACCTCTCATGGAGTACACGATGTCTTCAAGTTTTGGTAGACCACTGCATGTCTATTATGTTTGCGTACTAGTTTTAATTATGTCGGCACTTGCTTTCGGTGCTCGTTTCTATTGGGTCAATGGTGCAGCTAATATTGATTCAGTAACGGCCGTTTACGAAGCAATTATTCAAATTGATGAGATTAAGAAAAAGTCTGATGTTAAAAACATCAAAGAACTTGTTGAGTCTGATCGAGCAAGAGATGCCTTAAAGGAATTCGATCATCTTACAAAAGATATTGAAGCTCTAAATCTTGTTGAAGAAGTTTCATCTTACGAAAATTTAGAAAATTCTACAAAACAATTGAGAAAAGGATTGGGTGAACTCATTTCAACGCCTGAGCTGACAAATATCTTTGTTGTTTTTAATAATAAAGTTACAACTTTTGAAGCGTATGTAGAAGGCAACAACTGGAAGACTTTAACAAGAATGGCCAGAAGAATTAAAACTCTTATTTCTTCGGGACGTATTAAAAGTCCAGGGTTTTTCAAAGTTGAAGCGCTAGACAATCTTGTTAAGACTATTAGTAAAGACATTAGTGTAATGGAGAGCATTACAGAGAACTCAATTCTATCAAGAAAAGATAAAAATGAAGTAATCACAAAGCTTAGAATGCTAATGACTGAGATCGATATGCTTGGTAAGTATATTGTTAGTCTTTCTTCTTTTTATAAGACATACGACGTTTTCTTAGGTGATTATAAAAATTGGTTTGCTCAGATTGAGCCTGAAATTTCATATAAAAAAGTATCATTCGAGAAAAATTCTCAAACGATTCTTTTTTCGCTTATTGGATTGATTGCGTTTACCTTCATTCTTACCCTTGCAGGGTTCTTAGTGAATAAAATTGTTGTTTCTAAAGAGAAAAAGAAAGTTGAGGATACAATCCTTGATAGTATTAAAAATGGGATCGTTCCTGTTATCTCAAAGTTTAATGGAAAGTACTCAGAGAACTTTCAAAACGAATTTGAAAGATACAGAGAATATGTTCATAAAAGAATGAGCTTTGGAAGTATCTTCCAAGATGCGATGCCATTTAGCTCGTTACTTCTTGATTCAAATTTAAATCTTGTATGGGCGAACTCTCTGTTTTTTGAACATTGGGATCTTCAGAAAAAGACTGAGGAAAATGTGACTTGGGATTATTTACAAAGATTTACAAATCTTGGTGAAGACGATCCTGTTTTAATGGCACTTAATGAAGGTATTGCTGGAATATATAATATTCAGGTGAAAAATAAGCATAACGAAGAAGCTCTTCCTTATGAAATGTATGTTTCTCCTGTTGAATACGCTTCACAAAAGAGAATTATGATCTTCTTCTATCCTTTAAGAAGTATTGAAGAGGCCTTATCTAATCAATCAAGATCTTTGGTTTCTCCTGTTGCTAAATCTCTTGATGCTCTATCTAATGGTGTATTTACAAGTGAGTTTAGAGAGAAAGTTAGAAAGGATTTCGAAATTGCAGGTACAACTGATATTTTTGAAAAGTTCTTAAAATTCAATGAATTTGTTAACAATCAAAAGAATGGACTTCTTTCTGAAATTGAAACACTTGAGAATAATCTTTTTGATCAGTATAAGCTCCTGGATGATATCGATGTGATTTGCCATGAATATTCAGATATTCAAAAATCATCAATGAGCCATATGATGAATACAAAAGAATCAATCGTTTCATTGGTAGAACTAAGAGCAGAACTCGAAGATTTATTCAAAGCTACTGTTGGTACGAGTCAATCATTGTTCCAAGATGAAATGACTCTTCTTTCTCATACATCAGAGCTTGCAGAGATAATTGACGAAAATAAAAAAGCGATCGAACTTGTTAGTAGAACAAAAGATGATTTTAAAGTTCTAAAAAATAATGTTGAGCAGTTTAAAACGAAAATTATGCAAATGCTTGATCATTTAATGACGGCAAGAAAAACAGATAGTGGACAATCGAAAATTGACCACTCACTTTCTAAGATGAAGTTGGAGATGCAAAGTTTTGAAAAAAATCTTTCAGGATTATCTCAAGTGGCAACTTCTTTAGATGTTGGTTTATCTAAAATGCAATTGATAATGAGTAAATCTGATGCTCCTGATCTATCAGAGCTGAAAATGAATTTTGATACAGCAAGAGAACAACTTGAAAAAGATCTTCTTGATGTTGCAAGATTGATTAGAAATGGACAGATGAAAGACGAAGATGCAATTAAATCAATTAAAGGTCTATTTAGCAGTATGAAAAATGCTAAACATAAAATTGATAATATCACTGAGCTTAGAACGAAACAGGTTGAAGTTTTTGAAGAACATGAACTTGATGTGAGATCTGAGGAACCAATTGAAGTCTCAATGCAATAAATTTAAGGCCGACGATGTCGGCCTTTTTTATTAGAACAATTTTTCTAATTCTAATAAATCTGAAGTTATTAACTCTTGATCAAATTTGACTCCGATCTTTACTTCACCATAGGCATAAGAATTATCAACATAGGCAATGTGTCCCTTAATAGGCGAATCAAAAACAGTATTATTGATGGCCGATATCATGAGAGAGTCACCTTGATAGAAATATTTCCCTTCACTTGTCGGAATCGATAGGGCCATTCCACCTATAGAGTAATTTCTAAGTTTAAGCTGTAACTTCTTAGCTTTTGCATTAATGTTATTACTTAATTTCATAGAAACTATTGGAAGTTTTTGAAATTCATCAAACTCAATTCGCTTATTGATTCTCTTATCTAATAAATAAATCTCCAGAGGAATTGGGAAAGTTATTTTTTCACTCTTGTATTGAAACTTTTCTGACTTGAAAACACAGGGGGGACTTTCGCAATAGAAGTAGATTTCTTTTTTTACATCAATTTCGAAAGGGAAAGAATCACTTTCTGGTTTTGTGACGACTGTGCTTTTGTCGACGTCAATTTCTTCAATGAGAACGTTATGAATATTGCGAACGTTTCCAGCGTTTTGCCACAACGTGAATGAGCTACCACTTCCATGGAGTTCATAAAAGGCATTGAGTATATTGTAATAATCAACTTCTGGTCGCATTTTGGTCATAGATTTTAATTTTGAAGACTTTTTAGTGATTTGAAAAGTTAAACAAATTAAATTAAGGCAAGGTTGAGGCTATTCAAGTAAGTTGCTAATAGAACGTTCTACCTCTTGTTCAAGATCTGAGAGGGTTCCATTATTAAGGATGACAAGATTGCTACGTTTTACTTTTTCATCAATATCAATTTGGCTTGAGAGAATTTTATCCGTTAATTCGTCAGTGTTGCCATCGCGTTTTTTTAAACGCTCACGCTGTGTGCTCTTATCTGTGGCCACGCAAATAATATAATCTACAAGAGTATCGAGATGTTTTTCGAATAAGAGAGGAACATCATAAATGATATAATTTTGCTGCGTTTTTTTAGCGGCCTCTAGAAATTTCTTTGGTAGGCGAGCATAGATGAAGTTTTCAATTATTTTTTTATTGAGCTCTGAGTTGAAAACTTCTGTACGAAGCTTAGAAAAATCAATCTTTTCATCTTCAATGCAGTCAGGGAAATGATGAAAGATGAAGTCCTTTGCTTCTTCTGTTGCATAGATACTCTTTACAAGTGTATCGGCGCAAATTACAGGAAGTCCCATTGCTTTAAGCTTATCTGAAACCGTACTTTTTCCGGTAGCAATGCCACCAGTTAATGCAATAACGGCCTTTGGAAGACCATGAAGTCTTGAATGGGCATCTTTTGTGATGAACTCTTCTTTTAATTTCATTTAAATTACATTTTCTTTGCTTTATCCCAGTAAACATCAAGTTTATTCTGAGTGAGATCTGTAAGTTCCATATTATCACTTCTCACAAGGTCTTCAACCTTGTTAAAGCGCTTGATGAATTTCTTGTTTGCATCGCGAAGGGCCTCTTCTGGATCGATATCTAAGTGGCGGGCCAATTGCGCAATTGAAAAGAGAAAGTCCCCTAATTCTTCTTTGATTCGACCTTTGTTGACTGCTATTCCTGGCGCCAGCTCTTCTTTAAGTTCTTGCCATTCCTCTTCAACTTTATAAAGTACTTGATTGTGATCTTCCCAATCAAAGTTGAGCTTCTCAGTCTTCTTCCCAATTTTGTTGGCAGAGTATAGGGCCGGAAAAATGGTATCTTCCATATCAATACTGTGCTTTTTGGTCTTTTCGTCTTTTTTGATTTTGTCCCAATTGGCCGTGACTTCTTCGGCGCTAATACCCTCAAGGCCTTTTTCAAAAACATGAGGGTGACGTCGAATCATCTTGTCGGCCAAAGTTTTGGAAACTGATTCAATATTAAATTTACCAGTCTCTTCTGCAATGACGCTATGGAGTACGACTTGGAGCAGTACGTCTCCTAATTCTTCTTCCATTTTTTCATAATCGTTTTCTTCGACTGCATGCAAATATTCATATGATTCTTCTACTAAGTATTTTAGAAGGGACTGATGAGTTTGTTTAAGATCCCATGGACAACCATCAGTAGGGTGACGGAGTTTTTGGATCACTTCAACAAGTTTTTCAAATTGTGGGTAACTCATTTTTACTCCTCATTAAAAGTTTGGTATTCTGTATAGGACTATTATACAGGAAAGGCGAATGAAAAGCAGTCAAATAAAAGGCAAACGAGTTTTGTTACATTTTTCGGATAACTCTAAAGACGAAAAGCAGTCAAAGTTATTCGTAAAATATTTAAAACAATCTCTACCAGCGCTGGAGAATTTTATCTTCAGCAAGAATCTCATCATCGCCAAAAAGAAAGTTTCGCAAGTTGAAATTTCTTTGTCGCTTTGTGGCAATGCGAAGATTCGTTCTTTAAATAAAGAATATAGAGGAAAGGACTATGCTACAGATGTGCTTTCTTTCCAACTGCACGATTCACTCAGAACGGATGAAGACTTCTTTTTTTTCGACAAGATTTTAAATCTAGGAGATATTATTATCTCACGCGAAGTGGCCAAGAAGCAGGCCCGTGAGTTTGAGATTACTTATGAGCAAGAGCTTTTGCATTTGTTTGTTCATGGTCTTCTTCACGTCTTAGGTTATGATCATGAAATTTCAGATGCTGAAGAGAAGATCATGAATAAGTTCGAAGAGCAAATTGTCGCAAAAATTTATAAAGATATAGGGTTTTAAAATGAACGACGCTATAAAAATAGCCTTACAAGAAAAAAAATCATCGATAAAGAAATACGTTCCGAAGTTAGAGCACTTGCGGAGGTCACTTTGAGGTCGAAAAAAAGCATGCTCGATTAGAAGAGATTGCAACAATGGAGGCCATGCCAGGCTTTTGGGACGATAACGAAAATGCGACTCGATTACAAAAAGAAAAGAATATTTTAGAAGAAGTTGTAGAGACCTATGGGCAATTACAAGAACTCTATGATGAGTTTGCTGTTCTTGTAGAATTTGCTGAAGAAGAAGGTGATGAAGCTTCTGGAACTGAGGCCATCGAAGTTTTTGATAAATTTCTCGATAGCTTTTTGAAGGCCGAACAAAAAGTATTACTGTCAGACGAAGTTGATCCAAATAATGCCATAGTTAGTATCAATGCTGGGGCAGGTGGAACTGAGTCTTGTGACTGGGCAAGCATGTTGCAAAGAATGATCGTAAGATGGTCTGAGCATAAAGGATTTAAAATTCAACTTCTTGATGAGCAAGATGGTGATTCCGCCGGAATCAAGTCTTGTACTATGCTTATTCAAGGAAATTTCGCTTATGGATTGTTGAAGTCTGAGACAGGTGTTCATCGTCTAGTGCGCATCTCTCCATTTGATTCTGCTGGCAGAAGACATACTTCATTCAGCTCAATCTTTGTTTCTCCTGAAATTGATGACAATATTGAAATCGAAATCTTAGATAAAGATATTAAAATTGACGTTTACCGTGCTGGTGGTGCTGGTGGACAGTCGGTAAACACGACTGACTCTGCTGTTCGTATTACACACATGCCTTCAGGGCTTGTTGTTACTTGTCAGAACGAACGCTCTCAGCTGCAAAATAAACTTCAGGCCTTTAAAGTTCTTCGTTCAAGACTTTATGATCTTGAAATGGAAAAGAGAAAAGCGAAAGAAAGTGAAGTTGAAGCGGGCAAAAAAGATATTGCTTGGGGAGCACAGATTAGATCCTATGTTCTTCATCCTTACAAGCTAGTTAAAGATCACAGAACTAATTTTGAAAGTAGTCAGGCCGAAAAAGTTCTCGATGGAGACCTCGATGGTTTTATGGACGCTTATTTAAGATTTGAAGTGGGTAAGCAATTAGAGAATACTGAGTCTTAATGAAAAAAATTGGCAGTGAACTTCATTCCATTTTGCTTACCGATAAATCTTCTAAAAGATTTTTGATTGGTGTTGTTTTTGGATTTGCATTCTCTATCTCAATCATATTGGCCACAATTGGCATCATGGATGGTTTTGAACTTTCATTGAAAAAAAGTTTAAAACTTTCGGGTGGAGATATCACCATCTCTTCGAGAAAGGGGTTTTTTCCTGTCAATGGCGAATTGGCCACTGAATTATCCGATTATGGTGTTGAGCACTTCAGTGGAGTCATTCAGACAGAAGGATTTCTAGTAGGAGAAGACCATTCTATTGGAGTCTTGGTCGTTGGTGTAGAGCCCGAAAAATATCAGAAAATTACAGGACTAGAGCTCAATCTTTCTGATGATAAAATTGTTATTGGAAGTGAATTGCAAAAACGCATGGATCTAAAAGTCGGCGAATATGCTTCAATCGCTTTTGCCCAGACAAATAAAGAAGTACAGGGGCTTCCTGAACTTTTTGATTTTGAGATCTCAAATGTGGTGTCCCATGGACTTTATCAAAAAGATCTTAGGGTTGTTTATGTTTCCCTTTCAACACTACAAAAAATTCTTGAAACAGATGATCGAGTTAATCTCCTCTCGCTTCGCGTGGGTCCTGAGGGGTCTGTGAGTTCAAAAGAGATGACAGATAAGGTTGAAGTTGTTGCAAAAGAATTGTCTCGCATCCTTGGTCATTCCTATGTAGTTAGACCATTTTGGACTGAGTTTGATTTTATTTTAAAGGCTGTAAAAGCTGAAAAAGTAATGATCGCTCTTGTCTTACAGATTGTTGTAATAATTTCTATCTTTAATATTATTGCGTTTATCATCTTTTTAAATGAAAAGAAGATTCAAGAGATTTTCTTATTAAGAACTCTGGGGATGGGTGGATCGAAACTAAAGCAAATGTGGAATTTCATGTGTTTTATGATTTGGTTCTTATCATGTGTACTTGCCATCGTTTTTGTTTATATCTTTGATTATCTCTTACAAAATTTAGATATTTTTAAATTGCCTGGGGATGTTTATCACCTTGGTGTTTTAAAATTAGAAATAGGAATGATTGCTTATATTGGAGTATTTGCAGGGGCCTTTATTTGGATGTTTATTCTTTCAAGATTAACTTTATCGCGCATTATAAAGCGACCAATCCTTGAGGCCCTTCGCCAGGAGTTTTCATAATGTCATTAATTCAAGTCAACGGACTGACTAAAAATTTTGCTAATGTCGATGTCTTAAAAGGAATTGATCTTTCTTTTGAAGAGGGAGAGCACTACGTTATTCGCGGGGCTTCTGGTTCTGGTAAATCAACACTTTTATACTTACTTGGAGGGCTTGATAGACCGACAAGTGGTAGCGTTGAATTTCAAGGTGTAGATCTCGCAAGATTTGATGACGATAAATTAGCAAAGTTTAGAAATCAAAACGTGGGTTTTGTTTTCCAATTTCACTTTCTCTTGCCGAACTTGAACTGCCTCGACAATATTATATTGCCTTCGCGTATTGGCGGGCGAAAAGAAAATAAGATCAAAGAGAACTCTTTAAAGTTGGCCGAATATCTTGGTGTCTCTCATTGCTTGTCGAAATTTCCTTTTGAATTATCTGGGGGAGAACAGCAGAGAATTAATATCATTCGTGCGCTGAGTCTTGGTCCCAAATTATTATTGTGTGATGAGCCAACTGGTAATTTAGATTCCGAAAACTCGAGAAAGGTTACAGCACTGCTTAAGGCGCTGGCTAAGGAATTCAATTCCACTATGATTGTCGTTACACACGACGATACAGTGGCCTCTCAATTTCATAATGTTCTTCATATGAAGGACGGTCTTCTTCTTTAGGTGCATGGTGTTGTAAATTCTCTTTGTAAGAATGTTCTTAAATTGATACTTTTATAAGCCAGAGTATTTTAATCCATTGGACGTGGAATTTTCTTCATGGAGAATTGATGCTTAGAAGAGAAACGCTCTCTAAGATTTTGAAATATTGTATTTTCTTTGCAATGGCGGTTAGTTCATTCAGAGCATTTGCTCAAGAGGACATCGGTGCAAGAAAAAACCTTTTTAAGATCGATCAAATAGATTTCAAGGGCCTACAAAAAGTAGAGCGCGAAGCTGTGCTTGGAAAAATTCTTTCTAAGAAAGGCATCGTTCTCGACAATTACTTACTTCGCAAAGACTTAGAGCGTATTTATAAGCTTAAATACTTCGAGTCAGTTGAGGCCCACCATCAAGTGATCAGTGGTAAAAACCATCTTGTCTTTGTCGTAAAAGAAAAACCAATCGTTGCAAAAATCACTATCGAAGGAAATGACGAGATTGATCGCGACGATATTATTGGTCAAATCAAAACGAAAGAATTTTCAATCCTAGACGTTAGTACAATCAAAAACGACGTTCAAAATATTCAGAAATTTTACGAAGAAAAAGGTTTTTACCTGGCCTCTGTTAAGTATGATCTTAAAAAAGATGAAGGTGAAAACGTAGAGCTTGTCTTCGCAGTTAAAGAGTTTGAAAAAGTTAAGGTTAAAAGTGTTACTTTCCTAGGAAATAAGTCATTTTCTGACGATCAATTAAAAAGCATTATGGAAACGAGAGAGGAAGAACTTTTCTCTTTCATGAACAATGCAGGAAACTTTAAAGAATTCAACTTCCAAACAGACATTGAGCGCTTAAAGTATTTCTATCGTACTAAAGGACACCTGCAAGTTAACGTTGGTACTCCTGAGATTACAGTTTCTGAAGATAAACGTTGGGTTTTCATCACTGTAAAAGTCGAAGAAGGTCCAAAATTTACTGTTAATGATATTACTTTCCGTGGTGAGGTTCTATTTCCAGAAGGCGAGCTATTTGAAAAAGTAAGCATGAAATCTGGCGACACTTACTCTGAAGAAGTTCTAAGAAGAGATATTCAGCTGTTAACTGAAATGTACCAAGATGAAGGGTATGCTTTCGCCAACGTTTTAAGAAATCTTGAAATCGTTCCAGGTGAGAATAAGGTAAACGTTGATTTCTCATTTGAGAAAGGAAAGATTGCTTATTTTGGTGATATCACAATTAAGGGTAACACTAAGACTCGTGATAAAGTTATTAGACGTGAATTAAAAATCGAAGAAGGTCAGAAGTTCTCTGGGACATTTCTTCGTGAATCAAAAGAAAACGTAAACCGCCTAGGTTTCTTTGAACCTGGTAGCGTTATCTTTAATACTGTAAGCCCACGCGGGAAAGATGATGTTCTTGATGTTGAAATTTCTGTTAAAGAGAAGAACACAGGGCAAATCTCTCTTGGTGCAGGTTACTCAACATCGTCTAAAGGGTTCTTACAAGCGTCTATTGCTCAGAACAACTTTAGAGGTTTAGGGCAATCTTTATCATTTACTCTGAATATTTCAGGAAATCAGCAAACATTCAGCTTAAGTTTCACTGAGCCTTACCTTTTTGATACTAAGTGGACTGCTGGTGGAGAGATCTTTAGAACTAAAAATGAGCAGCTTTCAGCTTACAATTATAAGAAAGAAGGTTTTGCTGCAAGAGTTGGTTATCCAATTTTTGAGTACACAAGACTATTTTTCACTTACAAGTTAGAAGATACAAATCTAACTGAAATTGAAGATGAGACAATTGATCCAGAAGCTGAAAATGGTTTAACTTCTTCAGTTCGTACGGCCCTTGTGCAAGATACAAGAAACCACCGTTTTGAACCAACAAAAGGTTACTACTTATCATTAGCAACTGAATATGCTGGTGTGGGTGGAGAGAAAAAGTGGTGGAAAAACGAAGCAGATGTTAGATGGTTCTACAATGTTTGGGGCGATCTTGTTTTTAGATCACGAATCTATTCAGCAAAACTTGAGCGTGTTGAAGATAATAAAATTCCGCGCAATGAAAAATTCTCACTGGGTGGTTCTCGTAACCTGAGAGGGTATTCAATTGAAGACGTTGGTCCGAAGAAGACAATCCCTGTAACCAAAGATGGGCAAACAACTCTAGAAACTTTCAATGAGGGAGCACTCTTTACAAGTTACGCAACATTCGAGCTTGAGCACCCTTTAGCACGTGAAGCTGGTCTTAAATGGGTACTATTTTTTGATGCTGGTAATGCTGCAAAATTATCAGAGTTTGATAAAGTCTATATGGACTACGGTTTTGGATTTAGATGGTTCTCTCCACTAGGGGTATTGAGATTCGAGTTTGGATTCCCAATCAACCCAGATGAGGGAGAGGATAGTGGTAGCCAATTCCACTTTGATATAGGACAATTATTCTAATTTATAAAAGATGGATTTTTTAGGAGATTCGAATGAAAAAGTTGATCGCTCTATGCTTGGCCCTAACTTTTACTACACCTGCCTTTGCTCTACTTATTGGTAAAGTTGACGTTCAAAACGTTCTTCTTTCAATTGAAGAAGGAAAAAGAGTAAGAGAGAAGCTAAAGAAAAAATTTGATGAGAAACAAGGAATCATCAAAAAAGAAGAAGATAAAATTAAAAAAGCTCAGGAAGATTTCCAAAAGCAAAGCTTAGTGATGAATGACAAAGCTAAGCAAACAAAGCAAATGGAAATTCAAAAGAGCATTATGAAGCTTCAACAAGAAACTGCTGGTTACCAAAAAGAAATTCAAGATATGGAAAACGAAATGAAAAAACCAATTCTTGATAAGCTTAAAGTAATCATCGAAGAAGTTTCTGCAAAGGCCGGTGTTGATGTTACTTTTGAATCAAACACAGCTCCAATTATTTATGCTAAGTCTGAGAAAGATCTTACTGAAGACGTTGTTAAGGCCTACAACAAAAAACATAAGTAATTAGTTTTTTAAATGATAAAAGCTTAAGGGGAACAGGCGTTCCCCTTAATAGTTTTGAGAGGGGATATGAAACTAGAACAGCTGCATAAAATAGACCCATCATTAACTCTTATTAAAGGTCAAATGAGTGATGAGTTCTCTGGACTCACTACATTTGAACATTTAAGTGATTCTCATCTTCTGTTCATAAAAGATAAAAAATTTTATTTAAGAAATGAATCTCTCATCAAAGACTCCGACTTTAAAAGTATGGGAGTAATCCTTGAAGAAAAATTCAATGAGTCTTTATCAGATGAAGACAAGGCATTAATTACAAGTAAATTTAAAACTGTATTAACTGCTAAATCAGTGCCGCTAGCAATGTCTTTTCTCTCAAAACCATTCTATGACTTAAAATATAGAGAACTCAATGATCTTGTTGACGGTCGTCAAATGGGGACAGCTTCTGTACATCCAACAGCTTGGATTGCTCAGGGTGCTCATATTGGGGAAGGTGTTGAAATTGGAGAAGGTGTAAAGATCCACTCCGGCGTAAGAATCATGTCGTATGCAAAAATTGCATCTCACACGGAAATTTACCCTAATGCTGTAGTTTACCCGTATGTGAAAATAGGAAGTCATTGCCGTATCCATGCAGGGGCCAGTATTGGTGCAGATGGGTTTGGTTATAATTTTGATAAAGGTATTCACCATAAAGTTTGGCACATGGGCAGTGTGATCGTGGAAGATCATGTTGAGATCGGTGCAAATTCATGTGTGGATCAAGGAACATTTACTCCAACTAAAATTGGAGCGGGCACAAAAATTGATAATCATGTTCAAGTAGGACACAACGTTGTGCTTGGTGCAGGTGTTGTTATTTGTGGACACGTTGCCATTGGTGGATCAACAAAAATTGGTGCGTATACAGTTTTTGGTGGTAAATCTGGATGTGGTGATGGTCTAATTCTTGGGCAGGCGTGCCAAGTTGCCGGTGGTGCCCTTGTTAATTGTGATTGGCCAGATGGTTCCGTTGTTGCTGGTCACCCTGCCAGACCACTTAAAGAGTGGATGAAGGGTATTGCTTATTTACGTAAATTGTCACTTGGCAAATAGGAGAGAGAGATGTTGATTAATAAAGAAAGTGTAATGAAATTTCTTCCGCACCGCGACCCATTCCTTTTTGTTGATGGCGTTGAAAAAGTTATACATACAAAAGAACTTGCTGCTGGAGAGATTCTTTCTGCGAAAGATGTGGTAGGTTCCAAAGTAGTGGCCCACTATAGAACGCTAAAAGACCATGCTATTTTTGCGGGACATTTTCCTGGAAATCCAATTCTTCCAGGTGTTGTTCAAGTTGAAATGATGGCACAGTGTTCGAGCTTTATTCTTATTGATTGTATTGATAGGAATGCGGAATATAACATGGATGTAGCTCTTGTAAGCATTGCCTCAGCAAAATTTAGAAAACCAATTGTTCCCGAAATGGATTTGGTTATCGAAACTGAGTGTACAAAATCAAGAGGGCCTATGATTGAAAATAGCTGTAAAATTTTTCATAATGGAGAGTTAATGTCAGAGGCAGTTGTTTTGGCCTCTGTACGTTTTAAATAAGAGGTAAAGTTTTTATGACACAAAAAATTCATCCAACGGCATTTGTTCATGAGGGTGCAAAATTAGGTGAGAACGTAGAAGTTGGAGCCTATTCAGTTATTGGACCAAATGTTGAAGTTGGAAATAACACTAAGATCTATTCGCATGTATTAATTGAAGGTCACACGACAATCGGTGAGAACAATAAGTTTTTTCAATTCTGTTCAATCGGTGCCGAGCCTCAAGACCTAAGCTATAAGGGTGAGCCTACAAAAACTGTTATTGGTGACAATAACGTATTTCGTGAGTACGTGTCAGTACATAGAGGTACTTTAAAAGATAATCAAATTACTAAAATTGGTAGCAATTGCTTACTTATGGCAAAAGCACACGTTGGTCACGATGCAATCGTTGGTAACAATGTTATTCTAGTAAACTCTTGCAACCTTGCTGGACACGTTAAAATTGGTGATCGTTCAATCCTTGGTGGTGGAACAAATATTTCTCAATTCGTAACACTTGGAAGAGGATCGTATATTGGTGGAGCATCTGCTATTGACCGCGATATCCCAGATTTTTGTACGGCCTATGGAAATAGAGTAAAATTGAAAGGAATCAACATCATCGGTCTTCGTAGACAAGGTTATGATAAGGCAGTGATTTCCGAGTTCGTAGATTTCTATAGAACGATGGAATCATCAGCTCTTTCTCCAAGGGCCTTCGTTGATCACGAAGAGTTGATGGAAGAGTATAAAGGCAATGAACTTGTGACTGAAATGCGTGAGTTCATTAGAAAAAGTGAAATTGGTATCGCTCCTTTTGTGAAGTAGGTTAAATATGAGCAAAGTGAAAGTCGCCGTCATTGGTTATGGACACCTTGGCAAGTGGCACGCCGATAAGGCATTTAGTCTTGAGCAGTCAGAACTTGTAGCTATTGTTGAAAAAATGGAGACCAATCAATTGGTCGCTAAAGAAAAATTTCCACAAGTAAATGTTGTTTCTGACTACAACGAAATCATTAATGATTTCGATGCAGCTATTATCGTAACACCTACAAGCTTTCACTTTGATCTTGTTATCGATCTTCTTAAAAAAGGGAAACACGTTTTTTGCGAAAAGCCGATGACTTCTACTTATGAACAATCTCTAGAAGTGGCAAAACTACTTGAAGGAAAGGATCTTGTTTTTCAAGTCGGTCACAGCGAAAGATGTCATCAAGTTTGGGATTTTAAAAAAGATTTTTTAGAGTTTTTTAGTGGTCCTAGCTCGGTGAGAATCAACAGATATGCCCCATTTAAAGGCAGAGCAACAGATGTTGATGTAATTCAGGATCTAATGATCCACGATATCGATTTGATGTTGTATCTTTTTGGTGAAACTCCGCAGAGTGTGACATCATCAGGCTATAAGATTAGAACTGATAAGTGGGATCATGTAACATCGAGATTTAAATTCTCTGATGGAAAAGTTATCGATATTACAGTTGGAAGAAATGCAGTAAAAGAAGTGCGTGAAGTAGAAATTACTTCTAATAGTGGAGCTCTTTGTTTTGACCTTTTTGCTAACAAATTGATCATTGCAAAAGGTAGTGAGACAGTCGATTTTGTAAAAGAAGTTCCCTATGACAGACGAGATCATTTACTGCTAGAGCAACAATATTTTTATGAATCAATAATTTCTGGTAAACCAATCTTTGTCGATATTCATGCTGGTGTAAATGCAATGAATGTCATTGAGAAAGTAAATAAAAGTCTTGAGTCTGGAAAGGAAGTTTTCTTTTCATGAAAGAACAGTGTTTAATTATTGCTGGTGAAAAATCTGGCGAAGAACATTGCCTAAGTTTCTTGCCCACTCTGAAGGCCAATAGACCTGATTGCCATTTCTTTGGTGTTGGTGGTGATGAACTTGCTGCTAATGGCATGGAACTGTTATATCATTTAAAAGATTTTTCAAGTTGGGGTTTTAGTGAAGTTATTGGTAAAATCCCATTCTATTTCAAGGCCTTCAATCATATAGTTTCTGAAGTTAAGAGAAGAAATTGTAAAGTTGCAATTCTTATTGATTTTCAAGATTTCAATTTAAGGCTTGCTAAAAAATTGAGTAAAGAGGGTGTTAAAGTTCTTTATTACGTAGCACCTCAAGCATGGGCATGGAAGGCCTATCGTGCAAAAGTGTTGGAACAAACTGTTCACACACTTTTTACAATCATACCATTTGAAAAGCAGTGGTTCACCGATAGGGGTGTTAAGAGAGTTCGCTCTGTGGCCCATCCCCTATGGTTCCACTACAAAGATAAGTTAAATGTTTTCAATAGAAGTCGTACATTTAGTGATTTCTCAAAAGAGTTGCGAATTGTTCTTCTTCCTGGAAGTCGTCGCTTTGAAGTTTCTTCACTTCTTCCTGAATTTATTGAAACAATTAAAGAATTGAAAAAAAACCGCAAAATTAAAGTTGCGATGGTTTGCTCAAGTAATGTTGGTCAGGCCTTGTTTGATCCTTATTTAGAGCATATTGATAGTATTTATAAAAATGAAGATCTAACGAATGCACTTGAATGGGCCGATTGCGCACTGGCCGCATCTGGAACCGTTACACTTGCAACAGCAATGTTTGGGCTTCCAACAGTTGTTTGTTACAAGTCATCATTTTTTAACGAATTCATATTTCATACTTTCATCGATTATGATGGTCCGATTTCACTTGCCAATATTTTTAGAGGGAAACGAATCTTCCCAGAACTAGTTCAAGAGCAATGTTCTTCATATAATATTCTAAATGGCCTCGAGTCTATGATGGGAAGTCAGTCATCGTATGAAAATATATCACATGAATTATCTGAGGTTTTAAAATCAGTTCAAGGTGATGATTTTGAAGTCGGTGTGTATATGAGCAGCGTATTAAAAGAAAGTTATGATGAAGTTTAATTTACTAAAATATATTGGTTTCATTTTTGGGTATCCTCTCACGATTTTGTGGGAAAATATCTATCGCTTAAGAAGATTTTGTTACAAATACGGATTCTTTAAGCAGGTTAAATTTAGAGTACCGATTATATCAGTTGGTAACTTAACTTTTGGTGGTACTGGAAAAACTCCATTTACACTTTGGCTATCAGAGTATCTTGAATCTCTTGATAATAAAGTAGTCATTTTAACTAGAGGCTATAAAGGGAGATTAGAGAATTCTAATGGGATCATTAAAAGCAAATCTAAGATTAAGGGCAATCCTCTCGACTATGGAGATGAGGCCCTGCTTTTATCTCGTCGATTAAAGAGCACCTCAATTGTTGTCGGTAAAAAAAGAGCCGAAAACCTTGACTTCTACTTTGCTGAAGAAGAGCCAGATGTTGTCGTGCTAGATGATGGTCACCAGCACTTAAAGCTTCACCGAAATCTTAATATTGTTCTATTCGACTGCCTTCTTCCCATTAATCGATATAGAGTTGCACCTCTAGGCTATATGAGAGAAGGATTCAGCGCACTTCGAGATGCCGATCTCATAGTTCTTGGCCGAAGTGATCAAGTAAGTGAAAAAAGAAAAAGTAAATTACAAGAAGAGCTTTTAAAGTATCTCGATGGTGATGTTCCTTTTGCAGAAATTGGATATAAACCAACGGGTATTATGAATTGCAGTTTTCATAAAACAATGGAAGCACATGAGCTTGCTGGGAAAAAAGTTATTTGTGTTGCCGCAATTGCATCGCCACTTTCATTTTATGGATTAGTGGATTCGCTTGGGGCAGATATTATTCATAGAGAATCATTTCCAGATCACCATTATTTCAGTCCAGAAGAGATTTCAAAACTCTTAGAAATGGCCGAAAAAGAAGATGCTCTTCTGCTAACAACAGAGAAGGATATCGTGAAGATTAGAAGGGTGAGTGACGATGATAGAATTGCTTATCTTGAAATCAAAATTCATTTCTATAAGGGTGAGAAAGAGGCCAAAGAAATTATTTCACGAGCTTTCTTTAATTCTTTATAGGAGTTACAATTTTTACGAACCATAATGTTAAGGTAAGTAAAAATGATTTCTAATCCGATAAAAAAGGTTGCGTATTTGGGACTGGTTTCAGTTCTATGTTGGAGTTGTGCAACTAAGGACGATCGTCTTTTTGAAGAGAAGAAACAAGAAGATCTTGTTGAAGTTTTCAAGTTAGAAGAAACAAATTTTGATAAATTTAAAGTCGTAGAAATACCAACTCAAGAAACAGCAACAAAAGAAGCCGAAGTAAAAAAGGAAGTTGCACCTCCTGTTGAAAAAATAGCGAAAGCTCCTCAAACTAAAAAAACAAAAAATGAAGTCGCAAAAACTCAAGAAGTAAAAAAAGAAGTTGTTACAACTTCAAGTCATCCAAAATATCCAAAAGAATATCCTGAAGAGTTTAAGAAATACGATAAGAAGTATAAAAAGACATGGGATTTATTTAAAACGAAGTTCTTCAAAGATGAGGAATTTACATTTGCAGTTAAGTATTTAGGAATTACTGCAGGTCACATTAAAATTGAGACAAAAGGTAAAGTTCAAGTCGCTGGCGAAGAGGCCTACCATTTTAAGGCATCAATGAAATCGGCCAAGTTTTATGAGTATATTTATAGTCTTGAAGATACTCTTGAAAGTTATATTAGCGCAGATACGTTTCTACCGTTAAAGTACACTCTGACCCAAAGGGAGAGTGGCCAAAACGTAGATGATCTTCAGCTATTCGACCATGAAAAGTTAGAGACTTACTTTTGGTACAAGCGCCTTAAAAAAGGTGTTGAAACAAAGAAAGAGCTAAAAACTTTTATTCCACATTATTTTCAAGATTCATTTTCGGCCCTCTACTTTGTAAGAGGTCTACCTCTTAAAGTTGGAGATAAATATTCTTTTCCAATCATTACTAGAGGAAAAGTATGGATACTCTCAATGGAAGTGGATAAAGTGGATAATATTAAAGTTATGGATAAGTGGGTTGATGCCCTAAAGATCAAAGCTGAGACTCATTTTCCAGGTGTATTGAAAAAAAGTGGCGATATCAACTTTTGGTACTCGGCAGGGGATACAAAGCGATTGTTGAAATTTGAAGCAAAAGTAAAAATTGGCTCCATTGAAGGTGAGCTGATTGAATATAAAGAAGGCTCTAACGAGTGATCGACATATACAAAGACCAGCAAAATATTCTTTTTGTTTGCCCAAGTGAGTACTGGGGCACTGGTGAGCGAATTGCAATTCGCGATATGATTACTGCAAAAGAAGTTGGTCATAATGTCTTTCTCTATTGCCTTAGAGATTCAAGTCTTCACAATAAAGCAAAACAATTGGGCATAGATTGTTTTTTTCATACAGGAAAGAAGAATTTAAAATTGCGACATTGGTTCCAGTTGTCTGAAATTAGAAAAATTATTCGTAACTTTGATATTTCAATTGTTCATTGTTACGGACTTAATTTCTTTTGGCCTATTAGTTATTTTCTTAGAAAAAAGAAAAAAGTCTCACTTATTCTTTCGTTAAATAGTGATATTAAAAAATTCTACTTAGACTTTTACTATAGACCTCTGATTAGCCGCTTAGATCTTGTTTTACTGCCACTTCGGGAGATGTTTGAGAGCCTTCACGGGCATTTAGATATTCCTTTAATGAAAATGGAGTTTATGGGTTTAGGGCTACAATGTTCGTCACAGAAAATGGCACCAAGACGTGTTGATGTTTGGGAGTTTGGAACTTTTGTTGGTGGTCACGTCGACGATCCTGAGCACGTACTTCCAGTCTTAAGAACATTGAGTTCGTTAATTTCTCATGAAGAAACAGATCGAAATTTTAAACTCTATCTTCTATCCGATAAAGAATGGGATAAATTTGTAATCTATCCAGAGCTTGCCAAATATATCAAAGAGCATGCAATAGAGGAGTTTGTTTCTTTTGAAAAAGTTTCCGATGTGGAGAGTTTTCAACGAAAACTCCACTTGTGGATATCTCTCAATAATCATGAGGCCATTGAAGATTACACTATATGTGCTCTTCTAAATAAAGTTCCCATAATTACGCCAAGGAATCCATTTTCAATGGAAATTCTGCGCCAGTTTGGCAACGTTGGTCGTACTTATAAGGCAAGTGATTCGCGTGAACTAAAGAATAGATGCTTAGAAGTTACTCGAGATGAAGACATGATGCTGCAAAACTTGACCCACGTTAGTGATCAAGTTGAGCGAACATTTGGTGTCGTATCCTATAAAAATCAGTTACTTAAACTATACGAACGCGCGCTGAATAAAAGGGCCCGTTTGTATGGTCCACGCAGTTGAAATTATTACATTTTTTGCTGTACGAAATTCCCTTTTTTCGGTATTCTGCGCGGCAAGTTAAAAAAATCACGATGCTTCAGTAGAGGATAAGTGAACCCGGTTTTACTGGGTAT
The DNA here is from genome assembly GCF_000447755.1 of Bacteriovorax sp. BSW11_IV. GTDB lineage: Bacteria > Bdellovibrionota > Bacteriovoracia > Bacteriovoracales > Bacteriovoracaceae > BSW11-IV. Next base: position 31,138 of record NZ_AUNE01000017.1, read on the forward strand.
AATGAAAATTTAGAAATTAAGGGCTTCCCTTAATTTCGCAGAGGTATTTTATGGCAAACACTTTTACGACTCCAAAATGGATGCAAGGTTACGATGTAGTAATCGGAGAGGATGTAGAAACTCAAGAATCTACAGAGTTCTCGAAACTACTAGCGGAAACAGCAGACAGAAACTTTACTGAAGGTGAAGTTTTCAAAGGTAAGGTAATCACTATTGGACAAGATTTCGTTATGATCGACATCGGTTATAAGCAAGAAGGTCTTGTTTCAGTTAAGGAATTCCTAAACTTTGATGGAACTCTAAAAATCAAAGAAGGCGAAGAAATCGAAGTTTACCTAGAGAAACTAGAATCACGTCTTGGTAACCTTGTTCTTTCTAAAGACAAGGCTGAAATTCTTAAAGCTTGGGACAAAATTTCTGAAGCTTGTGAGAAAGGAACTCCAGTTATCGGTACTGTTGTTGCTAAAGTTAAAGGTGGTCTATCGGTTGATATCGGTGTTAAGGCTTTCCTTCCAGGTTCACAAATCGATCTTAGACCAACAAGATACCTTGATAAGTACATCGGTAAAAAGATGGAATTCAAAGTTATCAAGTTCAATAAGAAAAGAGGTAACATCGTTCTTTCTAGAAGAGCAATTCTTCAGGAAGAGAGAGGTAAGCTAAGAGGCGAAATCCTTTCTCAAATCCAAGAAGGTATGATCGTTAAAGGTATCGTTAAAAACATCACAGATTACGGTGCATTCATCGATCTTGGTGGTATTGACGGTCTACTTCACATTACAGATATGTCATGGGGACGCGTTAAGCACCCATCTAACCTTCTTAACATCGGTGATGAAATTGAAGTTAAGATCCTTAAGTTTGACTCTGATAAAGAAAGAGTTTCTCTTGGTCTTAAGCAAGTTCAGCCAAACCCATGGGAAAAGGCTAAAGAAAAATATACTGCTGGTACACTTGTTAAAGGTGAAATCGTTTCTGTTAAAGATTACGGTGTATTCATCGAACTTGACGATGGTATCGAAGGTCTTATCCACGTTTCTGAAATGTCTTGGACAGGAAAAATCAAAAACCCTGCTAAGCACTTCAACGCTGGTGAAGCAATTGAAGCTCAAGTACTTGACGTTGATGTTGAGAACAAGAGAATTTCTCTTGGACTTAAGCAACTTCAACCGAACCCATGGACAGCTATCGAAGCTAAGTATCCAGTAGGTTCAAAAGCAAAAGGTAAAGTTAAGTCTATCGTTGAATTCGGTATGTTCATCGACCTAGGTGAGGAAGTAGATGCTCTAATCCACGTTTCTGACCTTTCTTGGACGAAGAAAAACGTTAACATCAACGAAGAATACAAAGAAGGACAAGAAGTAGAAGCAATGGTTCTATCTGTAGATAAAGACAATGCTAAATTCTGTCTTGGTATTAAACAACTTCAAGAAGATCCATGGAAGAAAATTGAAACAAGACTTCCAGTTGGAACTCTAGTTGAAGCTGAAGCTGTACGTGTTACTGATTTCGGTGTTTTCGTTGAGCTTGAAACAGGAATTGAAGGTCTAATTCACATTTCTGAACTTTCTGAAGAGAGAGTTGAAAAGCCAGAAGACGTTGTTAAAAAAGGTGACGCTGTAAAAGCAATGGTAATTTCAATTGATAAAGATGCTAAGAAAATTGCTCTTTCAATTAAAGCTGCTGCTTCTGCTGCTAACAATGGTTCTTTCTCACAAGAGCCAATCAAGACTGCTACTCTAGCTGACAAACTAAAAGGTTTCTCAGTTGAGTAATCAGACTTACAAGTCTTAATTCAAAAAACGGAAGGCCTCCCTTATGGGAGGCCTTTTTGTATGTAATAAAAATCTCTTTCTTACATCTACTTACATGCCCATGAAATAATTACAACTTCAACTGACGAAATTCAGTCTTTCGTAGATATTAATTTCACATTCGCAAATGTTGTGAAAGGTCTTCTGGGGAGGGGATAATGTTGAAGTTGGTTGGAGCAGGTTTATTAGGTTTAAGTCTCTTAACAAATGCCTATGCAGATAAAGTTGTTTACGGCGAAGATGATCGTTA
>NZ_AUNE01000018.1 GCF_000447755.1 Bacteriovorax sp. BSW11_IV
AGTTGGGGAAAACCCTGTTATTCATTTGAAGGTGGAAATGTCGTTGTTATTCAGGCCTTTAAGAAATACTGCGCACTTCTTTTCTTTAAAGGTGCACTTTTAAAAGATTCAAATAATATTCTTGTAAAAACTGGTGAAAATACAGAATCTGGACGCCAGATTCGTTTTGAAAATGTTGATGAAGTTACAAAGAGAAAAAGCATTATCAAAAAATATATTAAAGAGGCCATTAAAAACGAAAAGGCCGGTTTAAAAGTAGAAGTTGATAAAACAAAATTTGAAATGCCATCAGAATTTAAAAAGGCCACAAGCAAAAATGCTGCTTTGAAGAAGGCCTTTAATGCCCTCACCCGAGGAAGACAAAGGGCCTACTATATTTACTTTTCTTCGGCGAAACAATCAAAAACCATTGAAGCACGTGTTGAAAAATGCACACCTATGATTCTTGCTGGCAAAGGGCTTCACGATTAATTTTTTGAAGAAAGTTTCTTATATCTCGTCTGGATTTTAAGTGATGAAATTTAATATGAGAAAGTTTTGGGTCACTCATTCTGTGAGTGTAACGTTCTCTATTCGTTTTATAGGTTTTTAATGCCCAAAGGGTAACGGACTCTTTAGAGAAAAGCATCTTAAAGCTTTCTCTATTATTGAGGCCTTCCCAGATGATTTCTTTTGTTAGCGCCCTTTTAAATGATCTTGAAAAATTTTGATAAAGAGTCAACCACAATGGGAGGTCGATCCATATCACAGTATCGGCCTTTGGCCATGTGAGGTGATGGGTTCGCCCATAGTTTCCATCAATAATCCAAGAATCATTTTTCAATGAGTTTTCAATGGCGCTAAAGAATTCAGAATCTTCTTTAATTTCCCAATTGTCTTTGAATTGCAGGGCATCTAACTGGAAATGAGGGATACTTAACTTTTTTGAAAGCTTATTTGCAAAAGTTGATTTCCCGCTACCAGATGTTCCGATGACTAAAATTTTCTTCATATCTTAATTCTTAGCAAAAAAATTACAAAAAGATAATACACAGAAAAATGAGTTCAAGGATATAATCTTAAAAAGGAGTGAATTATGTTTAAAAAAATAGGATTGATATTATTTGCCTTAATTGGCATTTCTACTTATGCCGGAAACGACATTGAAGGAGTTAAGGTTGGCGCCAATACTCCAGTTAAAGAATTGAAAACCATTTCAGGTAAGAAGTTGAACTTAGTCGATAATACAAAGAATTATGTTCTAGTATTCTACAGAGGCTCTTGGTGCCCATACTGTATGAAGCAACTTGATTCTATTCAATCTGAGGTTGTGCCAAAGCTTGATAAGAAAACGACTCTTGTTGCCATTAGTGTGGATAAGGATTCTGTTGCCAAAAAAATGAAGAAGAAAAGAGATTATAGTTTTGAAGTTGTAAGTGATCCTAAAGCAAGTTCACTTATGGCATTTAAAATTGCAAATAAGCTAGATGATGAACTTGTTGAAAAGTATAAATCTGCCTACAAAATTGATGTTGAGGGAGATTCTGGGGAAAAGCACCATATTGTTGCCCATCCTGGTGTTTTCATCGTTAAAAATGGCAAAATCGTTTTTGCTGACGTTCATACAAATTATAAGGAAAGAACTGAAAACTCTGTGATCTTAAAAGAGTTAAAATAGTAATGTCCGAATATCGCTAGTTTGAACTCTAAAAGTGTTCTATAGTGGGATTATGTTAGAACTTAGTGATAAAGAACTTAAACAAATCATTGCGAGACGTGATCCCAGATATGACGGGCGCTTTTATTTTGGTGTGAAAACAACCAAGATATATTGCCGCCCAGTCTGTCCAGCAAGACCCAAACCTGAAAATATCATCATTTTTAGAAGTCATTCCGAAGCCGAAGGTCATCACTATAGACCTTGTAAGAGATGCCGCCCAGATATGTATCCGGGTCAGAAGAGTTTTGATGAAAAATATGCGCTAGTATCTAAGGCCCTTGATTATATAGAGTCTGGTGAAGATACAAGTCTAGAAGAGCTCTCTGATCTACTGCATATTTCTTCAAGACATCTTAGAAGGCTATTTACAGAATATCTTGGTGCAACTCCAATACACGTTCTTAATTCGAGAAGGCTGCATCTTGCTAAAAAGTTTCTTCTTGAAACCAATCGTCCTATAACTGAAATTGCTTTTGCTGTTGGGTTTAATTCATTGCGAAGATTTAATGAGGCCTTCAAAGACCTTTATCAAATAAACCCTTCAACAATGAGAAAAGAAGACAAAAGTTTTTCGAGAAATGACAATGATTTAAAATTTGAACTGCATGTTAGAAGGCCCTATGATTGGGACTATGTCATTCATTATTTAGATAAGCATCTTAGTTTTGGTGTCGAGGTCGTAAAAGATGGCACCTATTCTCGCTACCTCTTAAATGAAGAAGGTGAACTTGGTCTAATTGCTGTGAGTTTTGATTCTAAGAGAGAAGTTATTCTTTTGGAGATGACAAACCTCGCTTTGACAGACGTTAAGATACAGCTTCCTCGCATTAAGAGACTCTTGGATGTTGATCACAATCCTAGTTTCATTCCAACGAATAAAATGAAAGAAAGAAGTCTAAGAGTTGTTTCACATTTTGATTCTTATGAAATAGCAGTCTCTATAATTCTAGGGCAGCTTGTTTCAACTAAGCAGGCAAAAAAGAAATTTGAAGAACTGGTAAGAGCATTTGGCAATAAAGTTGAAAATAATCTTAATAACGATGAAGTGATTTTATTTCCATACCCTGACGTTTTAATGAATGCTGAAATTGAAAAAATTGGTGTCACTAAAGTAAAGACCCATGCCATTCGCGATTTATCTAAAAAAATTGTAGAAAAAGAAATAGAGCTTTCCTATCTAAAGGATATTGAGCAAACGAAGAAAAAACTTCTTGAAATCAAAGGTATCGGCAAGTGGAGTGCTGAACTTATGGCCATGAGGTGCCTGGGGGATGTGAATGCCTTTGCTGATACGGATCTCTTTATAAAAAGGGCCATTGATAGAAAACTTGTTAATCAAAGAGAATGGGACGGTGTGCGCTCATACTTATGTCATCATATATGGCGCGATCTTGGAGAGAGGTTATCTAAATGAATGAAGTACAAATGAAATGCGAAACGACTATTGGAACAATCTTTATAAGTGCAACGAGTGACTATATTACAAGAATATTTTGGACTAAGGCCCCTGTCTCATTTGTCTCATTAGATTCTCGCACTAAAGAAGCTATCCTAATAAAGAAGGCCAAGAAGCAAATTGATGAATATCTGGCGGGAAAAAGAAAAGAATTTGATCTTCCTATCTTTTATGAAGGAACTACTTTTCAAAAAGAAGTGTGGCGTGAGCTTTGTAATATTCCATACGGCAAGACGATTAATTACTCAGAACTTGCAATAAAAGTTAAAAGACCTAAAGCGGTTAGGGCCGTGGGCTCAGCAAATGGAAAAAACCCTTTAAGTATTGTTGTTCCTTGCCATAGAGTTATCGGTAAGAGTGGGGAACTCTCTGGATATGCCGGAGGAGTGAAGATAAAAGAGGCCCTTCTAAAATTAGAGGGCCTTAAATAAAAGATTAACCTCTATTGTATGTGGCCATAATTGTCGTGGCCGCAACAGAATGAGCAAAATACTTTTCTTTAATTTCAATATACTTCTTACCTGCGAAGAAATTATTCATTTCTTCTTCGCTCGGAAAGAAAATCGTAAAAACGCGGTTAATTTTATTTTCCGATTCTGTTTTAAGAACTTCCGCTATTTTGAAATCATATCCAAAACCACCACCAATAGAATTAAGGATGGGAGTCATTTCTTTTCTGTAGTTTGTATAGTCTTCATCATTTGTGACGTTAAGGCCTACTAGCATTTCAATCATTGTTATTCCTTAGTTATTGCTTCTAGAGGTTGCTCCTAATTTGTTGATGAGTCAAGATGAAGGAATCTTGATCTACAAAGACTGAAAGATGCTCTAAGATTAAGAAAATTTTATTCTTCATCATTTTTATATGTTCTTTTTACAATTCTTTTTTTGTTAATTGGCTAATTGAAATCATCGCTCTAGTTCATTAGATTTAGTATATCGTAATGTATGTAACCAAGAAGTATATTTGAAATCTTGTATACAAAAGACAGATGGTGGGAGAACATGTACTGCAGCCAATATTAGACCAGGTGGTAGATATATTGGTTCATTTGCTTGTTCATCTACTGGACGCTACGAGTGGAATAGTTGTACAGGCGGGCGTTCAGAATGTGGAAATTGGTAAGGTAAAATAGGTCATTGAAAAATTTATTTGTTTTTATATTTTGTCTTATTGCTGGCCTTGCTGTCTTTTTAAGAAACTCTTTTAAAGAGGCACAAGGTCTATCAAAAGTCTCGTCTATAGAGAAATTATTAGTTTCTAATAATGACATATCTCTTCCTACCACATCCCAGTCTCAGCAGAATAATTCTAACAAAAAAATAATAAAGAACTCTGTTGAATATAAATTCGATGGAGGTATTCCTAAAGGTTTGTCTCCCAATGCTGAAAATGTTCGAAAAGTCGTTCTAACTACTTTTGAGGACAGAGAAGTATATAACGATTTTCTAAATCAATATGATTCTTGGAATTCTGAGGATGCTACAGCTGATGAAAAGCTTTTTTTGATTGAAGTTATGTTTGCCAACTCTGATTTTGATCGGGCCGAGGGACTATTGAATGATTTTATAGATCAGAAAAACCTAAATACATTATCAAAGGCATTAGTCGTTTCAGATTTTATTTACAAATTTTCCAATAAGTATGATGATCTTAATACTAAAGAAATACGAAACATATTATTAGAACGGGCCATTTCTATACTCGAAAATGAAATTAAGCTTCTTGAATTTCAATCGAACAATGATCTAGTTCAAAAGTATCAGGCGAAGCTTATAGAAATAGAAGAAGCTCTAAAATAATAGAGCTGATAATGAAATCGCTTAAATTACATACAAAAGAAAGATGGGTATGCTATGCACATAGATTTTAGTTCCGAAAGTGGTTCTGCAGCAGAGATTAGCTTTAATCAGTTTTTAGACGTTGATATGAGAATCGGTGAAGTTATTGAAGCCCTCGACTTTCCTGAGGCCAAAAATCCAAGTTATAAATTGAAAATCGATTTTGGCAAAGGTGTTGGAGTCAAAAAGTCTAGTGCACAAATAACAGTCCATTATTCAAAAGAAAGTCTGATTGGGAAAAAGGTTTTGGCCGTAGTGAACTTCCCTCCAAGACAAATCGGGAAGTTTATGTCTGAAGTTCTTGTCATGGGATTTTCAGATACAAATAATAATATTGTTCTGTTTAATCTGGATAAAGAAGTTCCAAACGGGGCGAGATTGCATTAGGAAGGATAGATTTTTAACAACGAAATGAATAACGTAATTGAGATTAAAAACTTCAGTAAGACCTTTAATTCATTCCTAGCAGTGAACAATGTTGAATTGTCAGTAAGAAGGGGCACTGTCTTTGGACTTCTTGGACCTAATGGTGCGGGAAAAACAACAATTATTAAGGCCATGACTGGAAGACTATCTTTTTCAGAAGGAGAAATTTTTATTCTCAATCTTGATGTCTGTAAAGATATCAAAAAGATTCATCAATTAATTGGGGTTGTAGCAGAGGCCCAAAATTTATATGAGCATCTAAGCGTTTGGGAAAATATTGATTTTTTCAGACAGCTGTATAATGTCGACAAAAGTAAAACGAACGAGATTATTGATGCATTATCTCTTAATGAAAAGAGTGATGCAAAAGTGGCCAGTTTGTCTAAAGGATTAAAGCAAAGAGTTCTTCTTGCTCGTTCAATATTACATGCACCACAATTGCTCTTTCTAGATGAACCAACTAGTGGCATAGATCCTGAATCGGCCCTAGAGGTTCATAATTTCATCAACCAGATGAAAGAGTTAGGGACGACAATTTTTCTGACAAGTCATGATATGGAGGAAGTTGATTCACTATGTGATGAAATAGCTTTTATTAATGGTGGAAAAATTGTCGCAACAGGGTCTCCGAAAAAATTGAAGAAAGAGTTTGGAAAAAATGAAATTGAAATAACTTATTTCGATGAAGAGGGAAAAGAAATTTGCGAGACTTTTCCTATGGATGATAGTGATGTATTTGTAAAAATTGGAAATATTCACAAAACTAAAAAAGTAGTGTCTCTGCATACAAAAGAAGCTTCCATGAAGGATGTCTTCTTGTCCCTCGTAAAAAATGGGCAAGGGGAGCTTAAATGAGAGCATATATTCTTCGCGCCATTATAAAGAGAGATTTAAAAGAAACTTTCCGAAATCCTCAGACTCTTATCATTGTTGGGATTACTGTTGGAATTAATATATTTATGTCATTTGCGATTTCAAGGCCTTTGTGGGTTATGACCTTTTCTATGTCGCTCGTTATGATTGGATTTACTTTGACTTCTTTTATTGTAACTGAAGAAAAAGACAAGAGAACTCTTGAAGCATTATTAGTTTCTCCAGCAAGTTACAACGAGATATTATTTGGAAAGCTGTTTTTGACATTTTCATTAACGATTTTAATTTCATTAGCTTTAATTTTCTCATTACACTTCAGTGAAGTATCGATTATTCATACATTATTATCCGTTCCTATTGGGGCCTTGATCATTTGTTTATTTGGAATGGTTGTAGGACTAATTTGTCCTTCTGTGGCCGCACTAAGTGGTATTGGAACAATTCTAATGTTGACACTTTTTTTACCTGAAATACTTGCGTCAACAAATGACTATGTTGGATACATTGCGAGGGCCTTGCCAACTCATCACGTAATTCAAATATCGAGCTTAGGAAAAGATGGATTTAGCTCAACAGTGCTCATGCATTATGCTGTATTAATACTGAGTCTTATTGTCACAATTTTTTGGGTGCGAAGCTTTATTAAGACATCTTCCAAGCAAGAAAGTAGAAGTTGGAAATTTGACTGGTCGAACAAAATCCATACGCTACTACTGCTGTTTGTCTTATTTCTAAGCTCTTTCCTATTTCTACCTTATCGCAGTGAAGTCATTATGGAGAATGGAATCTCCAAGTATTTCAATGCCAAATACCAGATTTCAATGCCAATTAATGAAAAAGAATTTGATATAAGAGAGTTTAGTTTTCAAAATAAATTCGTGGCCATGTTTAAAATGAGATCATCACTCGATGATCATATTTTCCTTACCATAAAAAAGAGAAATAAAGACCAACAAGAGCAAGATGGTGTAAAGCAGCTTCTTGATGATCTTACCAAAGAAAATGTACTTAATCCTAAGGTTGAAAGAATTAATACATCTAATGGACTTGTTGCCAGCAAAATAACCTATGAATCTAAAAGTGGAAATGTCTTATATTATCTGTTTAACAGCGATAAATTATCTTATCAGCTCGGTGTAAAAACTTCTGAAAATAGTTCAAATCATAAATATCTTAGTGATCTTCTTAATGGGTATTTTAATGCTATTCAGTTGCATTGATTAAATAAAGAATATCCAATCTTCTTAGCGGTCCCAGTCTTTTTTATGAAGTTCCATGAAAATTTCCATATATTTGTCATCTAATTCTCTACGTAACTCTTTAAAACCTAATCGTTTGTAAACCTTTATCCCGCGAGGATTGATTTCATAAACACTTAATGTAATTACTTTTAGTTCAAGGTTTTTGAACCCATGATCAATTGCAAGTTTCATTGCTTGAGTACCAAAACCTTGATCAAAAAACTTTGGAAGAATTGCAATACGAATATTGCCGATATTATTTTTGATTTCATTAATAACAACTTCGCCAACAAATTCATTTGTCGAATTCTTAATTATTGCAAAATCGGCCCTATCATTTTTATCTTTTAAAGATTGAAGCCACTGGAGCGCTTTCTCTCTTGAAAATGGTTCTAGTTCTTCTCCAGGTTCTGTTGTTTCAGAAACTTTCTGGTCGTTGATGAGTTTTAGATATTCATCGATAAATTTATCACTGAGCTCTTCTAAGGAAATTGTGTAGTCATTTGGCATTGTTCTTCTCATTTAAAGTTCTCAATTAGTTTATAACATAACGGAAATTATTGAAAGATTGGGATGATGTCCGAATACCGCAAGCTGTGGTTCTATGTTTTAAAGTACTCTTTTAGAAAAGGAGCGGAGAAAGTTTACGCAACATCTCGCTCGAAAACTTCCAATCTTGAAATTGAAGACGGAAGAGTCAATCATCAGCAATGGTAAATATTGTTTCAATCGCTGCCTACTCAAATTTCCCTTTTATTGCTGGCTATTCTGCTTCTAAAGCGGCCCTTTATTCAGCCACTCAAGCAGCACTAATCGAACTTTCAAAAAAGGGCATAGCTGTTTTCTCAGTTAACCCTGGGGCCATAGATACTGACATGAATAAAGGGAGTGATATGGAAATGACCTCGATCGAGAAAGCGGAACTATCTGCAATCACTGGAATTATCTCAAATTGATTTTAGAATATACCTAGATGTCCGATACATAGATATACGAGGTATATATGGAATTTAATAAAGAACTAATTAAAGGGAATCTCATCACAATTATCCTCAGTACATTGAGTGAAAAAGAAATGTATGGATATGAGATTATTAAAACCTTAGATGATTCTTCTAATGGTGTTTTTAAAATGAAAGAGGGAACTCTTTATCCACTTTTGCACGGCCTTGAGTTTGAGGGGTATATTAAGTCAAGTGAGAGGAAATCGGATAACGGAAGAAAAAGAAAATACTATAAAATTACAAAAGCAGGTTTGAAACGTCTCGAAGACAAAAAGAAAGAGTGGACTGCTTTTAAAGAATTTGTTGATCAACTTGTAGCTAGTGGGATTTCTTATGCATGTCAAAACTAAGATATATCTAAGAGAGTCATTAAAAGGGATATGGTCACCATTTTTCAGATATAGAATTCGTAAAGAGATTTTCGATCATATTTACGACATGATGGTCGAAGAAGGTTTAAGTGAAGAAATGGCCGTCGCCCGCCTTGGTGAAGCTGTTGAATCCAATTTAATGTATAAAAGCATCATGTATAAAAAATTGAGAAGTGATTTACTTTTCTATGGAAGTCTTTCATGTATCGTTTTCGTTCTATCTATTTTTTCAATTCATAATCAAATTGAAAAATATAATAATTGGAAGATTGGCCAATATAAGAAAATTGAAAAAAAATTTAAAGATGAGGCCCTAAGTTTAAATTATTTTAAAAGAAGTCATGAAAGTCAAAATGCCTCAATATTTATCAACAGCTTGTTTGATAAAAATAATAAGCTCATAAGAGAAGATTTTTTAAACGAGCTTAATCGATTCGATTATTGGGATAGTTCAGAATTCTTTTCAACTTCACTCAATAGTTCATCTAAAATTATTCATTTGTCTAAAGTTGCCAAGAAGCAATTAGAGAAATCAGAAAATAATGACCAAATGAAAAGAGATTATCTAAAAGTTGCTGAGTTGATTTACTCTACAGAGACGATGATTGGTTATCGAGTGGCCAATAATATGATTGATTGGCTTAACTCTAAAGAGAGTGAAAGAGCAATTAGAGTAAGTGGGACAGCATGGGGGCTTTTAAACTTAATGCCTCAAATTGTTGAATTTGAAAAAAGTTTTGCGAATGAAGATTTCTATAAAATTGGCCTTTGTCATCACGCTCATGATTTTTGGTATAGCGATAATCTTTATAGCGAATTTATGAAAGCGTCTTTTCCTTTAGAAAAAGATTGGGCAGAAGAGTTAATTGCTTTTAATAAGATAAAAACAAAAATGAAAAAAGATTGTCGCTTGAGTTTTTTGAAAGTGACAACTGTTCCAGAACCACTCACTGCTAAAATGTTGTGGGTTAATGGCCCAACAGAGAATCGCTCTCTAGGTATATATGAGTTGTTAATGGTGCAAGCTTTGAGAGTGCCTTATTTGAGAAATTTAGCAGGACGTTACCTCATTTATCGAGCTTCTATTTCCATACAAGGTGGCGGCGAGAAGTTTTATGCTCAGAAATGAATGGTGTATTAGTTGATGAGGAGTTCTCGTTTCGCATCCTGCTTCACTCGAAGTTGTTCGGCATCATCTGCTCCTGCAGATGCTGCCTCCAAAAAAAAAGGCCCAGTGGGTTAACTGAGCCTTAATATAAGTCACTCCGAAGAGATCATTATGAAAATTGAATGGGGTGGCTGATGGGACTCGAACCCACGACCAATAGAATCACAATCTACTGCGCTACCGACTGCGCCACAGCCACCATTGATTTTCGTAAGGAGATTTATACGGTCTTTTAGGGGGAGAGTCAATTAAGAAGTTGAAAAAGTTGGTGATGCGGGGCGAATTTTACTGAATATTTTGACGTTTACCGCGTCAAAGATATAGAATATAGGGTGTTATACATTAATCTTCGTCGTCCCAAGGAAGGTGGAAAAATGAAGAAAACAAAACTTGTTTCTATTGCGACTTGCTTACTTGCTGCTACTCAGGCCTTTGGTGTGGGGATGGGGTATTCAAGTTTCCCTCTAATGTCAGACAAAAAACTGATCTCTACTGAAGCTACAGGAGTAACTTCAGATGGTGGTGGTGTTGGTGCACAAGTGCGCTATACATATAAAATGAATCAGATGTTGACTCTTGATGCTGGTCTTGGACTAAGTGGTGGTCAAAGAGATGGACGTATTTTCGTTTCAAGTGACTACGAACTATTTCCAGACTTCATGGATCAACCACGTGTAAGCGTTAAGGCCCAATTCGAAAACACAAAAGAATTCGGTGAAAGAAAAAATATCTTCAGTGTTGCACCTATGGTTTCAAAAGGTTTCAACTTCTGGGGTAAGGAAGCATTTCCATACCTTTCACTACCTGTTGGTTTAAGTCTTAACTCTGACGAGAAGACTTATTCAAGCACTCTTTCTGCAAACCTTGGTATCAATGGAAACATTCCTGTTGAAGGTTACCAACACCTAATGGGTATGGCAGAAGTTCAGGTTGATCTGAAAGATTCATACACTGCATTTGTATTTGGTGTATCGTTCCCAATGAACTAAATTCAAAATGGCCCGGGGGAAAGTCCTGGGCCTTTTTATCAAGGCCAATATGATTCCTAGAGTTGTTTTTTCTGATTTCGATGGCACGCTAACTTCTCATACTGATTTAACGGTGAAATTCTTTGAAATTTTAAACTTACTATCAGACCACAAGATTCCTCTTGTGATCGTGACGGGCAGATCAATTTCATGGGGTCATTTTCTTTTGACTCACTTTCCCCAGCTAAAGCACGTAATCTGTGAAGGTGGCGGTGTTCTTGTAAAGAGAAAACAAGATGGGGTTATTGCTAAAGAACTCTATGTCGATGAAAAAGAAGTGACGAGATTACAAAATTTCACAAAGTCGCTTCTTAAAAAATTTAAAGGCCTTGAGCTATCGGCCGACTCTTTAGGAAGACTTACTGATAGAGCAATTGAACTTTCTGATCTTATGATCGATGTCGATCGCATGAAAGATATTAAGACATTTATGGACAAAGAAAATGTGAACTATTCACAGTCTAATGTTCACTTAAATTTCTGGTGTGGTGAGATTTCAAAATATAAATCAGTTTCTGAGTTTATGAAAAAATACTACAAAGAATACTCGCTAGAGCAGACGATTTTCTTTGGGGATTCCATGAATGATGAATCAATGTTTAAAGACCTGCCTCACACAGTAGGGGTTTCTAATATCAAAGAAGTTCTTAAAAAATTAAATTATGAGCCATCAGTAGTTTTAACAGGCGAAGAAAACGCAGGGCCACAAGGCGTTTATAATCACTTAGAATCTCTGTTAAAGTAATCATCAATTCCCGCAAATAATCTTTCGTGAAGGTCATCCATACTAATTGAAGTATGGGTGACAAGCCAATGTTCTAAATCTTTAGGAATATGAGATTTAAAAATGCGCTCGCCATTTTTATATGGAATTTTAATTGAAATGGCGTGAAGAGCGTGACGAGAAATCTGCATAAGTTCGTGATCTTCTGTAGACGCCAACAAATCTTTAAAGCGTTGAAACATTTTAAAATTTCCAAGATAGAGTTTGTCTCCCAAAAGTGGAAGTCCTCTAACCATGGCATGCACGCGAATCTGGTGCTGTCTTCCCGTTTGAGGAAAAGCAAGTCCCATAACGTATTTACCTTCTCTGTGAACAACTTTAAAAAGAGTGCGAGCGTGTTTACCTTCTGTTGAATCTTCAGGATAGTGAAGAATGAGAACGCGCTTTAGGCCACGTTTTTCAAATGATCCAAGTCGTTCATTCGATTCAAATTCCATATCTCCGTTATATTCATCATTGGCGATAGCAATAAAGAAGTAGCACTTTCTCACGCGATCATTGATAAAGTGTTCACCCATGATATTTGAAATTTTAGGATTTTTTCCAAGAACCAATATTCCCGAAGTCTCACGATCAAGTCTGTGTACAGAGTGAATCGTTTTGCCATCGCGGTTTTCGTAAACAACTGTCGCACAGTTAAAAAGATGTTTACCCGTTGGGTGAGTGGACATGTACGGCGGTTTTGAGATAACGATAAGTTCATCATCTTCAAATACAATCTCCGGACTTTTATCTAATTCTAATTTCTCGCCATCCCAAAACTCATCTTCATGGCCATCATCTTTGATCACGATAGTAATATGCTCTTTATAGTGAACTAAAGTCGAAGGCCTCTGCTTACCAGGGCGACCTTCGATTATGATACTTCCATCTGTGATTTTCTTTTTAACGTTTTGGCGAGACCAAGAGGACAGATAGATTTGCATAAATTGGTCGAGGCGCATGGATTCCTGCTCTTCCTCGACTTCATATGTGGCCGTATAGACCTCTGTCCCAAAATGCTTTTTTACTATGCTCATGATCTCTATCTAATAACGTTCTTTAATAATGAACTTTATTAGCTGAAGTGCACCGTTTTGTGAATATCCATATTTGTCAGTTAGGTTCTGTAGCACAGTCTTAATTTGTTCTTTTGCATCTTCAGAAATCATCTCTCTACTGTGGGTGTTGGCCTCACTGCGCTCAGCCTCAAAGAAAACCAGGTGCTTAGAGATCTCTTGGATCGCCTTTTTCTGCTCGTTTCTAAATGATTCTTGTAGTCTGTTCACAACGTCAGGAAAAACTGTCTTGTAGACAATTGAAGTCCCTGGGTTATCCAGATAATAGGCCCCAAGCTTTGAAATTAAATATGATCTGAAGTTATCTGCGTTTTCTTTTAGATTGATATTAGATTCAAATTCACGAATAAAATATTCGTCACACTCCTCAAATTTGCCAGTAATAGTATTTTTGATTTTCTCGCCCTTAATAAGAGCATTAACGTTCTCAATGTAGCGCTTTAAATAGTCTTCGTAGCTTCTGTCATCAACAAGGCCAAGACTTGATCTTAAGTCTCTGTCAAAAATATCTAGCATTTCTGTTTTAATCAGTTCGAGAAACTTTGTCGGATTGTGATAGTCCCCATGTGGAGTCATATTCAAAAAATCATAATCATTCTTTTTCTGAATGAGTCTTTCGAGATACTCTAATACTTCTACAAATGTAATATTATTATAAATACTAGATAATCTATAAATTACATTTTTAATATCACGAGGCGATATCCCGAATTTTCCCTCGTAAAGATTTTCAAATTCAAACTCGTTTTGAAGTTCATCAACTCCATGTTTAAGAATTTGCTTACTTTCAATATCAAGTCTATTTGGGAGTCTACCATCTGAATAGAGATGAGTTTTCTCAAGGGGGCTAAGTGATGTCACAATAGCAGTAAGTTTATTATCTTTATAGTGTTTGCCCATTGGCGAGCGAAGTCGAGTCATAATCGCAAATAGACATAGGGCCTTAAGAGCGTATGGCTCGAAATTACTCTTGTCCATAAGCCCCTTCACTTGATGTTCGTAAATTTCCATTTCTTGCTTATAGTTTAGAAGATATGGTACACGCACAAAGTTAAAGCGACCTTTAAATGAATTGAAATCTGGGTGCTGCTTAAACGCAGCTAAGTGGATTTCATTTGATGTTCCCACAAAGAAAATATCAAGCTCTGTAAGTATTCCTCCGAGATTAATATCTTTTGTTTCCATTGTTTGAAGAAGATATTTGTAAGTATCCAAAGGTCTTTTTAGAAGATCTGAATATTCAAGAATACCTCTATTTGCATATACAACTTCACCCTGAATTGAATACAAATTTAGAGACTGAAGACTTGGAGGAAGCATTCCAAGTCTCTTATCCATAGTGATTTGTTGCAGTCTGGCATCGACGTGGAGTTGAGGTTCAATTGTAACAGCTCCACTCGAATAGCGCTTAGAAATCATAAAGCGTTCAACGCGAATATGTTTTAAAACTTCGCTATGTTTGCCTTTGTAATTTCTAAGAAGAGCATCGTAGATCATACGATTTCTCTTCGAAAGATCTCCCTTAAAAAGATATGAGCGTTGCACAAGATCTAGTTGTTTTGAATCATTTCTGAAAGTTTCTTCGAAAACTTCTTGTCTATGCTCTCGTGGAATAAGCAGAAGAGGATGATCTTTAAGTTCTGAACTTATAATTGCACTAATGTCTTTATCTTCAAGATAAGCAAAAGTTTTCATCTCTTTTGTTGTTTGTTGATGAGTTAGACCTAAATTACCTTTTATGTAATTATCAATTGGGAAGACCCAACTAAAAGTATAGAGTGCTCCTTCATCTGTATGAGAATATTCTTCAGCACCTTTCATGAGCTTTCGTACTAGGGAGCTTTTCGCTGATCCATTTGGTCCAACAAGAAGAATAAATTTGTTATTGAAACCTTCTTCTTTGAAATTTTTTAAGTTATCTACAATGGCCTCTTGCGTTTTTAGTTGTCCGAAAACTGCAGGAGAGTCAGGATGTTCTTTTTGGAAAAGTTTGTAATGGCCTTGATCATCTTTGCCAAAGTGATCAACCATATTAAGTAGATATTCGTATGTAGGACGACATTCTTTTTGAGGCATTCTCTCAAAGAGTTCCATGTAGTCGTAAAAAGAGAGAGTTTGGCCATGCGGCCCCTGAATATTTTCAGCTTTTTCAATCCAGTCCATAGATTGTTCTCCTCAGAAAATCAAAAGGCATTTGCCCCGTTACAAAGGGGCAATATCTATATATAATTCTAATACTAAAAGGGGTTTATGGGGAAAAAAATCTGGGTAACAGACAGAAGAACTAAGATAATTGTCATTATTACAATGTCATTAGTGCTTATGGGCGTTTTATTCCTCAAAAACTGGAGGCAAAATGTCCCCACTATCAATGAAAAATGGAGTGCAGACACTTCGAGAGCGTTCATCGATTTCTCAAAAAAGGCCCAAACAATGTGGAGCGAGGGGAGAACTCTTATTCCAAAATCTGAGGCCGAGAAAATTTGTCAAAAATCTTGGGAAGGAAAATCTTTTCACGAAAGTTTTCTTCAGTGTAACCCGGATTATTTTTCATGCTTGTTAGAAAATTCAAACTTAGGTGAATTTAACGGCGTGAAAATTAGAAAATCTACAAAGAAATATCAAATGCTCTTGAGTCGAAATCCTCTCAATAGTGAAGGCGGGACTGAATATCAGTTTAATTTTTTAGTTGAACTTCAAGGTCTAAGCGTTGAGAGGTCATTGTACCTACTTGATACTTGTAAAGAAACTTATCTTCCTCAAAGACTTTATGGCCTAAACTCAAGAGAGCAGTCAAAGGTTTGGGAGTGGGATAATTTCAATCGCCATATTTTCATTGATAGACATCTCGTCAATGTTGGCGAGGTGAGAAGATGGAATGAATTATTAAAAAAGAATATTTCGATTCCTAAAAAAGATGATTTCGAGGCAGCTACTTTTTTAAATAAAAATCAAATGCATGATTTTTGTTTTGATCACGGTAAAGAAGTTCTTAGTGCAATGGTTTACGATGCGGCCGTCTTTCATCCTGGTGATTATGAGAATCCACGCTCGCCTTTTTTAAATAGAAGCCGATTCCCGTGGAATAGAAGTAATCTTCAGAATTTTATATTTAAAAAATGGAAGTCAAAAGATTCTAAAATGACGAAAGAGGAATGCGATAAAGTCTATTCAAAAGAATGTAAAGCAATCGTACCATTTAAGCATTCTTCAACTCTTTCAAATTCATGGATTGGACTGTTTGAAGTGATGGGAGGAAGTTTTGAGTATGTTCAAAATAAAGTCGATCCTACAAAAAATTTAATTTTGTCTAGTAAGTATTTCAGTATTGTCTCACGCGTTCACGAAGTTGGCATTCGTGGATTTTGGAGTGGGGAACACTTTGATTTTCAGGCCTTTGATTTTGGAAAATATAAAGATGAAATTGACGATCAAAACGATATTGAAGTTGGATTTCGTTGTATGAGGAGAGTAAATGAATAAAATCTTATCACTCCTTTTTTTATTTCTTCTATCTTTTCAAATGACTGTTGCAAAAGAAGCCTCGAGTTTTTCTGATGTACTTTTTAATCGTATTTATCTTGCAAGTAAATTTGTCACAGAACTGACTGACTCTCTTAATCATTCGGCAATTGTAAAACCGCCAAACACATGGGTAACTCTTGCTCGTTTTGAAGTTGGAGATAAAAAATATTGTCTAACTTATAAAGTCCCTTACGATAATTTGGGAACTATTGAATTGAGGCAAAGTGGTGGAGCCTGTGATCACTTTAACGGAGTGCTCATTCATAAGCTTACAGATGTACAAGATGTGATGATTTTCTTCAAAGAAGTGGAAAATCGTCATATTGCACTTGGTTCAGGTGATGCTTTCACGTTTTATCTTCTCTATGAAAAAGATAAGCAAAAAATGAAAATAGCGGTTCCTCTCCTCGAAATCAAAGGGGCCCGTGAATTTAAACGCTATGGCAATGTGGCGAGAAGTTCTTTTTTACGAGGAGCTTCCTTTAGAAAAGATCCTCGTACAATCTTCAAAGATATCTCTGGAAAGTATGTCGATGAGAAGTCAGTTCTTTGTCATAAAGTTTCAAAAGGCTGCGTGGATACAGGCCCAAATGAGTGTGATAAATGTCCTAATGGTTGGTATGAAGTTGTTGATTACAATTGCAAGCAGGGCGGAACGAAGTTCTGTGCTCCAAGCTATTGTGGAGACAAAGGAGAGCCAGCTTGTCTAAGAGGATTTGAGTTCACTGGAACTGATAGGGATGATCTTTGTATTGCAGATAGCCCTGCGGGATACTGTAGGCCTGGCCTTAAAACATATTGTGACGAAAATAAGATACTCGTTTGTTTATAGAGGAATTCTTTTTCCTAAAAACTTTGCCAACTTCATTTTAAATTTGTCTTCTTTAATGGCATTAATTTTATGAAGGCGAGAGGCATCATGAGAAATATGGCAATCGGATGTTTTTGCAAAAAACTGTGAACATGTTTTCACTGGATTCAAAATTTTTGTTTTTTCAGGAACAATCTTTTTACTAACGGCGTCCACATATACTTTTGCAAGACTGATATACATTCCTTGTCCTTGATTTTGAAGAACTGGAATACCACTAATATTTTGATTTAAATTAAAGGCATCGCCTCCAATAATAAGATCAACAGAACCCGTTGGTAGACGAGAGATAATTTTTTCTAAATCAGCACTACTATCAGCACATTCTATGACCCCAGCTATATGATGTTCTTCATCACTTGGAAGTGGGGAGCATTCAGTTTGTGAATGGACAAGGAGAACCGTAATGTCCACCTTCTGCTCTTTTAGCTCTTTCTTTGCTTTCAAAAAACTGAGAACAGGATCTTCAAAGTAGATGCCGTTAAATTGGATTCCTTTTTTAAATGTCGTTGTTCCAATAATACCAACACGAATGCCATTTTTTTCAATAACTCTGTAGGGAGCTAGGTTTGCGCCCTCTTTATTCTTTCCTGTCGCAATATCCATTATATTACTGGCCACAAAGGGAAGAGGTATTGAATTGGTGATATCAAAATCACTTAATTCATTTTCTGTATAAAGAATAGCATCGTGACCAAGAGACTTATAACTCTCTAGAGTTTTTTCTTTGTCCTCTTTGCCAAGAAGATAACCACCATCAAGCAAGATTAATTCTGAACTGTACTTCTCTCTGAGAGTATTCACATAGAATTGTAAAGTTTCAAATCCACCGATTCTTAGAACGCGTGATTTCGCCACAAGTTCGGTGACTCCTTCATTTTTTCCTAAAAAGCTATTGGTCGAAGCAAAGACGAGCTTCTTAAAGGCATATTCAGGGCGGTCATTTTCTTTCCAATCAGGATAAGAAAACGTTTCATTCGAATATTTGTCCCTAGAACAAGAAGCGCTCCCAAAAAGGAGCGCCATTATAAAAAACAATTTGGTTATTTTCATTTATTAGTAGCTTTTTATTTTAGCAAGTTTTTCATATGACTTACTTAAAGCTTCTAAGATTTGATCATAATATTCAAGAGGGGAACAAAGTCCCAGTGATATTCTAACTACTCCACGACCAACGCTGTCAGTTACTCCCATAGCTTTCAATACTTTAGAAGTTACTGGCTCATTGTCAGAGCATGCAGATGATGTTGTAACGAAAATATCCTGACTTTCTAACTCAATTTGAACTGCTTGACCGTGAATTCCAGGGTAAGCAATATATGTTGAGCTTGCTAGTCTTGGAGCATCTTCTCCTAAAATAACTACATCAGGAAATCTTCTTTTAATTTCGGCCTCAAATTCAATTCTTTTGCTATTAAGGGCCTCAATCTTATCAAGATTCTTTTCAAAGTTTTTAAGGGCAACAGCTAGTGTCTCATTACCAATATAGTTTTGAGTTCCACCTCTATGTCCTTTTTCCTGTCCACCACCAATAATTAGGGGTTTCACAGAACAAGGATTTTTTGCCATTAAAATTCCTGTCCCTGTCAGGGCACCAATCTTATGACCAGAAAGTAGAGCGAAATCTGCACCACTTTTTTTGAAGTTAAAAAGTGTTTTTCCTACAAATTGAGTTGTATCGCAAAGATAAGGAACGTTGTGTTTGTTACAAAGTTCAGAAATCTTCTCGTAGGGTTGAATAACACCTGTTTCGTTGTTAGCGGCCATAATAGCAACAAGAGCAAGCTTGTCACCAAAGTCTGCTAGCCAAGACTCAAGAGCGTTAACATCGACAACACCGTTAGATAGTGTTGGAAGGATCTTCATTTCAAATCCTTTTTCTACCCAATACTTCCCAGTATTCACAACTGCTGAGTGTTCAATTCCAGAAATGATGATGGCCTTTTTCCCTTTTTCAAGAGCTCCATCAAGGCAAGAATGGAATGCCGTACTGATTCCTTCTGTCGCCCCAGAATTAAAAATAATTTGATTGTAATCTGCACCTAAAACCTTTGCGCAAATACTTCTCGCGTTCTCCATTCCCATAAGAACTTTATTTCCCAAGTAATGAATAGCGTTTGGATTTGAGTAAGGTCCGTCTTTTTTAAGACGTTCAATTAGGTAATCCTTCACATCTGTGCAAATTGGAGCACTTCCATTGTAGTCGGCGTAAATCATAGTCCCTCTCTCTCTCTTTTCTATCGACTTAGTTCCAACATCTTATTAAGTGCAATGAGTGAAGACTTCGTTGTCTTCTCATCTACATTAATAACATTTATAGGTTTATCTTCCTTTATTGCGCGGAAACTGGCAAGAAGCCATCTCGGTCTCACGCGATACATTGTCGTACATAGACACTGGTAAGGAGATAGTGATGAAATTTCTTTGTCTGGAAATTCCTTGGCAAGTCTATTCACAAGATTGATCTCTGTACCGACAGCAAATTTTGAACCTGCTGGCGCAGCTTTGATCTTGTTGATGATATAAGCAGTTGAACCGTTATCATCAGCAGCTTGAACAACATCAAATGAACACTCTGGGTGAACAATAACAGTTGTCTCTGGTGAATCTTTTTTGATTTGCTTTACTTGAGCAGCTGAAAAACCTTGGTGTACTGAACAATAGCCATACCAAAGAATAACTTTTGCTTTATCAACTTGCTCAGAAGTTAATCCACCATTAAGCATATTTGGATTGTAAACAACCATGTCTTCAAGGGGAATTCCCATGTCAAAACATGTATTGCGCCCTAAGTGTTGGTCTGGAAAAAATAGAAGTTTTTCACCTTCACTGAAGGCCCATTCAATTATTTGACGTGCATTTGAAGAAGTACAGATTGACCCGCCATTATCACCAACAAAGGCCTTTAAAGTTGCAGCACAGTTAATGTATGTAATGGGAACAATCTTTTCTTTTGTTGATTTCGTAAGAAAAGTCCATGCCTTGTCGATCTCTGTACGATTGGCCATGTCGGCCATTGAACAGCCGGCCTTCATATCTGGCAGAATAACTTTTTGCTCATGAGTTGTAAGCATGTCAGCAGTCTCGGCCATGAAGTGAACACCGCAAAATACGATATAAGGCTTATCAAGTTTCGCAGCGTCTTGGGCAAGCTTTAATGAATCCCCAGTAACGTCAGCAAACTCAATAACGTCGTCTTGTTGGTAGTGGTGACCAAGCACCACAACCTTATCTTTTAATTCTTCTTTTAATGCTCTTAGTTCTACTAGAACTTGTTCATCAGAAAGTTCTTCTTTTGAAATTAAAGGAAGGTGATCATCTTTTTCATTAAAAAGATCTAACATATTTTTATATCCTTATTCTTCGATGGGAAAACCATTTTCTTGCCAAGCAAGAATTCCACCTTCAAGGTTGATAAGATCTTCGTAACCTTCACCTTGAAGAAACATACAAGCATTCAAACTTCTTTTTCCAGAACGACATTGCATAATGATTTGTGCATTTTTATCAGCAGGAAGTTCTGATGAGTAAAGTTCTTGAAAGCGGCTCAGAGGAACAAACTTTGCTCCTGGAATATGTCCAGCATCCCATTCGTCTTGTTCGCGACAATCGATAAGAACAACTGTTTCACCTTTATCCATTTTTTCTTTAAGTTCGAGTACGTCCATTGAATTGATCATTCGTAACCTCTTTAAATATTTGTATCGTAGGGCCTAATTAATACTTTTTTTTGGGTTATGTCTAGGCTCGTCGAGATGCGTTAAACTTGAGAATAAGTATATCATCGGACCGGCCAGGAGAGTTTGACCATGATCAAGGTCCTGCACTGGGCCAACTTGTTAAAAAGACAAAAATTTTTAAGGGAAAATTTTGACGAACCGTGCGAAATGGTCCTACACTTTTTATATCGCATACTAGATCTC
This sequence comes from Bacteriovorax sp. BSW11_IV, assembly GCF_000447755.1. Classification (GTDB taxonomy): domain Bacteria; phylum Bdellovibrionota; class Bacteriovoracia; order Bacteriovoracales; family Bacteriovoracaceae; genus BSW11-IV. The sequence goes on from NZ_AUNE01000018.1 coordinate 21,270, forward strand.
GGACGATCTATATTAAGGAGTGATTCATGGAAGTTATCACAGTTGCCAATAATAAAGGCGGTGTTGGTAAAACAATGCAGTGCTATCAACTAGCTTGTCACCTTGCTAACAAGGGGAACAAAGTCCTAGTTATCGATCTCGATTCACAGGCAAACCTATCATCTACATTCAATGTACACATTCACAGAACACTCATTCCTGAGTGGTTGATCGGTGATGTAGCTATTGAAGAAGTTATGGTTCCTTCTGAAGGAAGCGAAAAATTTCATAAGAATATTACATTAATTCCATCTTCAAGACATATGGCCAACCTTTCTAAACTTCTTATCCTTTCAGAGGGTGAGATTAGAAAAGAAGCAGGAAGAAAAGAGCGTCTTCTTAGAAAGAGATTAGTACACGCTCAAGGTATGTTTGATTACGTTGTAATCGATACTCCTCCAATGCTTGGTGATGAGCTTATTATGTCTTTAGTGGCATCAAATAAAATCCTTATCCCAACTCAAGCACAAGACTACTCAATCGACGGTCTAGAAGAGTTGATGGATACATTTGAAATCATCAAAGAAACTGAGAACCCAGGACTTGAGTTTGCAATCATTCCTTCTATGGTTAACCCAAGAAGAAAGATTGAAAGACAGCGCATGGAAGAGCTAGCTCAATCATTTAACATCACGCCACCAATTAGAAACCTAGTGCAAATGCAAGAGTCAATTTCAATGAAAAGAGCAATCTGCGCTATGGGGAAAAAGAGCCGTGGGCACCAAGATTATGTAAATCTTTGGAGTTCTCTCGGTTTATAAGTTGGACAGGGATTGTTAACAAGTTTGAAAAATATTTTCGCACAAGGAAGTGGAGAGAAATATGGCAAAAAAATTTGCTGCTCGTGTAGCTAAAAGTGATAGAAGAGTTATAGATATGTCAGATCGCCTGTCGCGCGATCTATTCAAAATCTCAGACGAGAAGCTCCTAAAGGGCGCTCGTCTAGATGAGATTCTATTAAAAGATATCAATGTAAAAGAACAGGTCAGAACTAAGTTCAATGATGACTCAATCAAAGAACTTGCGGCCAACATTAAAGTGAATGGTCTTATTCAACCTCTTGTTCTTCACCTTGATAAGAAACTAGGTAAATACACTCTTATTTGTGGTGAGAGACGTTTTAGAGCGATGAGCTCTATCAATATGGAAAAGTGTCCATGTTTCATTCTAGAGGATAAGACTGAAGAAGAATTGATGGCCATTCAATTCTCTGAAAACTCGGCCCGTGAAGCTCTACACTATATTGATAAAGCTGATGGTATTTTAAACTATCAAATTGCTACGAAAGCATCAGAAAGAAAAATTCAAGCAGCTCTTGGTATTTCAAAGTCCGAAGTTCACAGATCACTTCTAATTGCGAAAATGGACAAAAAAATTAAAGAAGCTGCGAAGAAATATAATATTGAGAAGTATGTTCTTTTAGAGTTTGATGTTCTTGATAAGTCCGATTTCAAAACACAACTTGAAAAGAAAATTCTTGCAGGGGATGTAACAAAGAGATCACAACTTAAGCGCTCGCTAAGCTCTGGGGTTGTTAAAACAGGGACTAAGAAGAAGGTGACTAAGGCCGCTCTTCCAAAAGGTCTTTCTGCAGCAGCTTTCTTAAAAGCGATGCAGGCCAAGCAAAAAGATATGAATCTCGATAAAGAAACTCAGAAGCTACTGAAGGCGTTAGTTCAAGAGACTAAAGAAATCGTCGATATGTAGTCAAAAATCCATAAAACTAGGTGTCGCTCTCTAAAGATGGCGGCACCTCTACCTCATTTTTTGCCCATATACAGTAAACCCCTTGAAATTGTTATCATTTTAGTAAGGACAATTGTGTCCGGGGTATGACGCGTTTTGGCATCTGCCTTGCACTCTATTTACGTGAGAGAAAGAAAAGGGACCGTAAATAGGGGAGTTATATGAGAACTACAAGGCCAATAAAATTTACAGACTGTTTAAAGTTAAGACAGGTTGTTAAAGGGCTAGCCACTTGTGCATTAGTGGTCGTTTCTCTACACGCAAAATGCGAAGAGTATTCTAATGAACAACTTCTTCGTTCTTTTAATCCTCAATATAAAGTTCAAACAAGACTTCCAGGTTCATATGCTCCAAATGTAGAAGTTCAAGTTAGGCCAGATAGAGAAAAGTCATGGCTTGAATATGTTTTTGTAGAAGATCAGGCAGGCGTTCTAAATGATATGAGAGATACCCTTCAAGATTGGCAAAACACTGAAGAATACGCAAAAAATTGGAATCTTGACACTACTGGAATGTATGAGATCAAAGATCAAGATGATCGAACAAAGTTTGTTAACCGCCACATTTTGAAATATCTCGACAAGCGAGTTTCAGGTGAAGTTAAAAGAGCTGAAAAGGGCAGTGCTCTAGCTCGAGTCGGAGAGATTCAACAGACTCTAAAGCCACAAACAGATGTATCAATTGCTCAAAATTTTAGATTGAAATTTAAGGCCCGCGTACTTCAAGGTAAGGCCTTTATGCTTCTCGATAATCCTTACCTAGACAATAAGACAACTGTCTCATTAAACGGTAAAGTGACGATGGAAGTGGGCAAGAATTTTAAAAATGAAGGCATAGAGGCCAAGACAATTTTGAATGTAAATGATTCTAATTGGGAAGCCTATGTAGATAAGATTTTATCGGACAATACTCGTGCTCGTTTATCTTCAACACAACCCCTTAATTCTTCTGGGGAATCTGATACGAAATTCGAACTTCTCTTCAACCAACCCTTTTAATTCAAAGGCGGAGAATATCCGCCATTTTTGTGCACCGCTCTTACCTCGAATAAACCCAACTTTGTGATTTCTTCTCTGTTCATGACCAAATAGTTGGAGTAGATTATTACGCATATATTTTTACGATTAAGGGAGCGACCTATGAGTCTTTTCGAAAGTCCGTTATACAAAGATTCACTTAAATTATTAGAGGACGCTGGTTCTGTAATGGGGCTAGATCCAAACATTCTTGAAAGATTAAAGTATCCAAAAAGAGCACTTCAAGTTGCTGTGCCTATTAGATTAGATGATGGTACTGTTAAAACTTTCCAAGGTTACAGAGTGCAACACAACATGACTCTTGGACCTGGTAAAGGTGGGATTCGTTTCCACCCAAAAGTTGACCTTTCTGAAACAGCTGCTCTTGCAATGCTTATGACTTTTAAGTGTGCCCTTGTTGGTCTTCCACTTGGTGGAGCTAAGGGGGGAATCTGTGTTGATCCAAACGAACTATCTCGTCAGGAGCTTCAATCACTTACTCGTCGTTACACTACAGAAATTAACATGATCGTTGGTCCAAGTATTGATATCCCAGCTCCAGATATTGGAACTGATGGACAAACTATGGCATGGTTCATGGACACATATTCACAGCTAAAAGGATACACTGTTCCAGGTGTTGTAACTGGTAAGCCAATTACAATCGGTGGATCACTTGGTCGTGCTGAAGCTACAGGTAAAGGAGTTGCATACTGTGTAAACTTCGCTGCTGAAAAGCTAGGTATGAAAGTTGGTAAAGGAATGACTGTTGCCATTCACGGTTTTGGTAAAGTAGGTATTCCTGCTGCTCAAGATCTTCGTGACCAAGGTTGTACAATCGTTGCGGTATCTGACGTTTCAGGTGCTATTTACAGCAAAGATGGAATCGACGTTGATAAAGCTGTTGAATGGGTTAACCAAAGAAAATTCTTAAAAGATCTTCCAGGTGTAGAACTTATTTCTAACGAAGACCTACTTGCTCTTGATGTTGATGTTCTAATTCCTGCTGCAATTGACGGTGTTCTTACTAAGAAAAATGCAGACAATGTAAAAGCTAAGATCATCGCTGAAGGCGCCAACGGTCCACTTACTAAAGATGCAATTGATATCATCACAGCTAAGGGTTCATTCCTAATTCCAGATATTCTTTGTAATGCTGGTGGGGTTATCGTTTCTTACTTCGAGTGGGTACAAGGGCTTCAAAACTTCTTCTGGGGTCTTGATGAAATCAATGCGAAACTTCATTCAATTCTTAAAGATGCTTTTGATAACGTTTACGAATGTTCACTTGAGTACAAAGTTGATATGAAAAAAGCTGCTTTCATTAGAGCATTCAGACGCCTTGAAAGAGCAATGAGACTAAGAGGACTTTTCCCATCTTAATCAAAAAATATAAAAGGGAGATCATGTATCTCCCTTTTTTTTGCCTACTTATTTCTTTTAATTCATGGTCGAAAGTTATTTCTTTCGAACCCTCTAATCTTTCACGAAAATTTCATTCTTTTAGTGAAGTCTGTGAACACTTTGGTTTCAAAAATAATCTGATGATAAATCCGCTCGGAAGTGCTGAGCTTGATTGTATGTCTCGTCGTGCGAATATTACAAAGTTTTGCACTTCAAAGTATGCAAAGGGCCTACTCAGAGGAAAGGTCGATAAAATCTCGAAGAATGTTTTATGTGAATTCGCTGATACGCTGCGAGTGAAAGTTGAATGTGTGGGAAGAGATGAAAAACTATGTGATAAAAAAGAAGATTCATGTCTAAAGCTAAAAGATGTTTTTGCTGTCGGACTTGATCTTATTGATTCGAGTTTGGATAAAAAAATCCTTACCTGCACTTATTTAAATAATGCCGAAAAAGATTTGTCTATCGATGCCCTAAAGGCCCTTTAATTTTAATCATCTAGAAAATTTAGAAATGTTTCATGTATGCAAACTCTGCTTATGCGAGGAGGCAATATGCAAACATACCTAAAGTCTTTAGTCCCTAGTCTTGGAAAGAAATGTTTTATCGACCTTTTTGGTTACACAACTAAAGGAATTCCAGGACTAGAAATAATTGGCCTTGGCAAAAGAGGAAAACTTTTAAAAGAAAAAGTAATTTTTTTAACAAGAAGTTTGCAGGTGGAAGTTCCCCATCGCAGATATGTTCTTTGTTTTGATGATGAGAGACTACTTGAATTGGGAGTCGATGATTTCAGAAATTTAGAGCTTCCTGTTCTCATTCTCTTTTGGTCACTGGCCGGAGTGATTCCCTTTCGTAAATTAGATGATTGTTGTAGTCTAGGACGTTTTAATATACGTGGTGAAATTGAACCCGTTTGCGTGGCCCTTGTAGATTACGAAGAGGGAAAAAACTTTAAGTGGATTGTTCCAAGAGATTCAAATATAGGGGAACAAATTATATTCCCCTTAGAGGATATCCTCGCAAGTTTAGGCCAAAAGGATTTGGCCTATTCTTCTAGATAGTTGCTAAGGGCCGCGAGGACTCCTGAGTCGAGGGCATGAAGAAAGTGTTGAACTAAGACAAGCTCTCTAAGATTGAGTGGGTTAGGAGAGCTTTTAAAGTTGAAATCAATAATCGCGCTAAAATAAGGAAGGGTCGATAGACCAATCTCATCATGATTGCGATAATTCATACGTCTTTTATAAGTAATCGTATGTTGCTTAAGAATTCGAAGATCATTGATACTATTTTTGTAATTAGTGATGAGATCTTTAATGATATCTTTTGGATTGATATCAATAATTTCACCATTGAGCTCTGTGACAATTTGGCAAATATCCTTAATGTCATTTGTCTCAACAAAGGATTTTAAATCATCAACGAGCGCAATCATATTACTTAAGTGAGTACCATCTCCATTGAGGAATTTCACAATGGCCTTGGGACGAACTTTTAACACCTGCTCTAGAAGTTCAGCTTTTTCCATAATTATTTTCCTTTGCCTAAATTATGCCAGGCCTGTTGAGAAAATCCATGGAAAATCTTGAAATTGTTGGTGTGACAAGGAAAACACTAATGTTTTTGAAACTTTATTGAGAAAAAAAAGTGTTTTTTTAATGTAGATGCGGCAATTTTAGGAACCGAAATAATTCCCAAAATTGCCTTATTTTTTTGTTTTTCCTAACTTTTTGTTAACTAAGTTAACTCTAGTTTTGTAAGCATCTGAAATTGAAGCAGGCATTCTCTTTTTAAATACTTCAAAAGAATCTTGAAGTTCGAAGAAGTCTTGGGCCATTTTCTTTTTAACAACAGGAATAAAGAAAATGTCTAAAAAAGTAATGCTATCTCGCTTTAGATTTACTGTTTTAGAGTAATCGAGAACGATAGACCAATTTTCATAATAGAAAAGCTCTGCAAGAAATTTTTCCTCATCAGAGTCTGATAAGAAAAGATCTTTTTCTTTCAAATCATTGATCGTTTCAATAATTGAAATTAAGTCAGTGGGAGTTGCTTCTCCTAAAATTTTACCAATTTGAGAACGAAAACATTCTTGGTAGCGTGTTGGTTGAGGAGAGTTGGGGCAAGTCATTTTTAGAGCATCATCACTATAAAGAATTAAGGCCTTCTCACTTTGAGTTGTATGAAACTTAAAATACCCATACAGAAGAAGACCTGTAATTCCAATAATACTTAAAAAAGAATTTATTTTATTAAGGGTTTGTTTGTTCATTAAAATAAACTCCAAGACCAAACTTAATTTTCTGTGCTTCACCAATTGGTTCAATAACCTTAATGATTACTCTTCTGTTAAGAGGTAGATTTTCAAGAATAGGTTGTCCTTTCTCATCTACGTTCTCAGCAACTGGTTCTGTATCACCTTTTGTTACGGCAACAAGTTTTTGTGGATTGAATCCAAGATATTCAAAACGAGCTAGAACTTTTGCTGAACGAAGAGCTCCAAGTTCCCATGCACTTCCAATACCTGGCATTGATCTAAATTCATACGGATCACTGTGACCCTCAATAATGATTTTGTAATTTGGATCACGTGAACGAATAATATCAATGAGTGTATCCAAAGCTGGAAGAGCTTCTGAATCAATATCGGGGGACTTCTCACCAAATAGAACACTTCCTGAAAATGTGATAGCAAGCTCTGAGTCTTTAACAGTGATCTTTGCCTTCTTTTCTATATCAGGGTGTTTGGCAACTTCATCAGAAAGTTCATTGAGCTTGATATCAGAGCTTTTGTATTGATCTTTATTGAATGACTTCGAAAGCTCTTCAGCTTTTTTTGAAAAGCCGGCAGGGTCATAGTTTGCAAAGGCCATCATAAGAATGAAGAAACATGCAATCAGCGTCATCATGTCGGCATAACTTACGAGCCAACCATCGCCACTTTCTTCAGGTTCTGGAGCTTTTTGTTTATTAAGTGCCATTTGTTAATCCTCTTGATTATGCAGTTGCATTTTTCCAGTCTAATCTATCTTTTGGTAGTAGGAATGAGTTTAGTTCTTCCGCTACAAGAATTGGGTTAGATT